>NZ_VAHC01000001.1:0-978325 GCF_006386525.1 Flavobacterium sp. GSA192
TCTCGTTCCAATAAGACCAAATCGGTCATTTGAGAGAAAATCAGGTAAATACAGATCTAGAATAAAACCTAAAACAACTAAGAATCAAAAGGATACTATTTGATTTCGGCTTAACTTAATGACATTGGACGAGAGTATTGGAGGGAATCAGCTGAATTTGTATGACTATGGAGCGAGAAATTATGACCCTGCACTTGGAAGATGGATAAATATTGACCCTAGTAGTGAAAATTATTTTTCATTATCGTCATATACATCATTTGCAAACAATCCAATATCATTTGTTGACCCAACTGGAAAAGATATTGTGTTTTGGAAGAAAAATGATAAAACTGGAGAATGGGAACAAGTTAAATTTAAAGAACTTGATAAAAACATTCAAAAAGGAATAGTAGACTTTGGAAAAACCAAAGCAGGATATAGTTTTTTATCAAGCTTTGCAAAAAAGGGAGATAAAATTGGAAGTTTGAGTTTTGATAAGGATGGAAAATATTCTAAACATGATTTGAATTTAAATGAAGTAGAAGGTGATACTGGATATGAAGGAGAAACAGAACGACCAATGATTTTTAGCAGTATAACTTTCGGAATAAATTTAAATAAAGATATGGAAAATCCAGGGGTTAATGTGGTAGAAACTTTAGGTCATGAAGTATTTCTACACTTGATACAGGGATTAGATGGTTTAATATCTGCACTTAAAAAAGGAGGAATTAGTGGCGCAATGGATTATGATAGAAGAGAATATGAATCAAATCCTAATGGATATAAGGATCATCGTGCTGTAAAAGAAGATATGCAGGGAAGAGCAAAAAAATATTATGAATATATTTCGCAGTTAAAAACTGTTCTCAATCCAGTTGAAGTCCAAAAACAAGTAAACAAGGATGTTAAGAAAACTTATTCAGTGGGTGTTCAGGATACTCCTAAAAGAAAGTAAAATGAAAAAAAAGTATTAAGTACAATCAGTATTTTATTAATATTAGTTTTTTCTTCCTGTAATAATACAGAAGTAATTAAAGAGAAAAATATTTATTATAAATTATATTCTGAAAAGGATAGTTTGATTGGATTTTCTTTAAGAAAATATGTATTTAGTCAAGATACAATTAAGGAAAAATATTTAACTATTGACTTAAATGGTAAAAAGACATATGATTATAAACGGATATTTTATAAAAAAGAAGGAGATGTTTTTATTTTTTCAAACATAAAAAATGATAATACTAAATTTTTATATTTTTCTCCTGATAAAAAAGATACTTGTTTTCATGTTAACAGGAAGATAGAAAATTTTTATCTATGTAGTAAAGGAAAAGTAAAATTTAAAAAATATAATGATGCATATAAAGTTTATTACGATGAGAGAGGTTTTGATTCGAGAAAAGAGACTTTAATATTAGATAGTGATTATACAATATTGGCTAGATTTGAAGATTGCTATGATTATAGAAAAGAAATTATTGTAGAAAATAATGATATTACTGAAGATGAAAAATTGAAACTTGAAAATGCTAGTAAGCTGATTTTATGGTGGTAGTGGGATTTTCCCACTGGCGTTCGTTTGTCAACAATTCTGCCGCTTGCTTATAGGCGAGTGCCTACTTAGATTAAAAGAAACATCGTAGCGTTTGTAACGCGGTTAAAACAACAAAGCCACTTCATAACGGAGTGGCTTTTGTGTTTTATAGAATACTTTGAATTTTTCTTTTGGCTATAAAAGCGTCAATAACTGAAAAAATATGATTGCGGTCTTCGGGTTCAAATTTAGATACTTCTAAAATACGGGAACTGGTGTTTTTATCAATCTGTACATCTTCTTTACCAGTAAGGTAATCTAAAGATACATCGAGTATATCGGCAATTTTACGGGCAATATCAATAGAGGGAAAAACTTCGTTTCTCTCGTATCTTCCTAATACATTTTTATGAATACCCAATTGACTGGCTAAGTCGGTTTGGGATATTCCTTTTTGTTTTCTAAGTTCCGAAACTACACTCCCACTCGTCCTCGTTTGTAAATAACTCTGGTGCTTGCCTGTGGCGAGTATCTACTTTAAATTAGAAAACAAATCGTAGCGTTTGCAACGCAGTTATATTAACAAGTTACTTTATGATGAATGTTTTTTTTTTTTTTTTAGTAAGCCACTACATTTTAATGTAAGCTTTTTGAGTTTTATTTGACAGTAATATCAATAAGTTTAAGCGAGTTTAATTTTCGACTTTTGATTTGATTTAACACATAAAAAAAAGAGTCTAATAAAGCAAAATGACGCTTTATTAGACTCTTTTTTTGTAACAAATAGTGTTAAAATTTTATTTTTTAGGCTTAATTAAAAAAGCGTTGGGATAGCTTTTTTTGATTTCGATTAAATTTCGTTCAGCTTCAATGCGGCTTTTAAAATTCCCTATCCAAACTTTGTAATTAGGTGTGTTGAACACGATAGTTCCGTCTAAATGGGTGAAATTTTGTTTGCAGTCGCTTAAGGTCTTTTTTGCTTTTTCGCTAACGCCACTAAAAACCTGAATTTTATATCGTTCATTTACAGCTATTGAGGAGTTGATTTTTCTTTTTTCGCTTAGCAGTTGTTCGAATTTAGGATTTTGCTGAATGTTAATTTTTGTTTCCTGAGCGGATACTTTTAGGCTTAAAATACTTAGATAGGCAATGTAGAAAATGCTGTTTTGAATAGTTAAAATTCTCATAACGTGAAGATTTTTAAGTAAAATTACTAATTATATACTTAATGTGAAATAAAAAACTTATTTAGAATTGATATAAATTGTTGTTTGGGTTGTTTTAGGGTTTTGAGAATAGTTCTTAAGTCGTATTTTTGTGGCTGTTTAAAATAAAGGGACGTTTTTATATGAAATTGTTGTATAAAAAATTGTGCCAATTTTTAGTAGATAATCATTATACTTTATGAAAAAGGTGGGTAACCATAATTCGAACTCAAGGAAAATGTTTTTAAGTTTAGCGATGATGCTGGCTTTTTCCTTCTCTTCATTTGCGCAAGATGCTGCTCCTGCAGCTCCAACCGAGGCTGCTCCTGCAGCTGCTACTGCCGGTGGTGATCCGGTAAAAGGTAAGGCGCTTTTTAATTCTAATTGTGCTGCTTGTCATAAGCTTGATGCTAAGTCAACAGGGCCTGCTTTGAGAGGGGTTGCTGATAAACATGATGCAGAATGGCTTTACAAGTGGATTCATAACAGTTCTGACATGATTAAGTCAGGTGATGCTGCTGCGGTTAAGTTGTTTGAAGAAAACAATAAGGCAGTAATGACATCTTTCCCTCAGTTGTCTAATGAGGATATTGATAATATTATAGCATATACTTCTGAACCAAAAGCTGAGCCTGCTGCGGGTGCTGCTACAGGCGCTGCAACTCCTCCGGGAACTGATGTTAGTGGAGGTAACTCTAATAATATGATATTAGGAGTGCTTGCGTTGGTTTTAGTGGTTTTAGTAGTGATGTTGTTTATGGTAAACAATGTCTTGAGAAAAGTTGCTAAAGCAAATGGAATTGAAGTAGCTGCTAAGGCTGAAAGTACTCCAATATGGAAGGCTTTTGTTAAAAATCAATTTTTAGTATTGGTTTCTTGTATTTTCTTGTTACTTGCTAGTGGTTATTTTGTGTATGGTTATTTCATGCAGGTAGGTGTTGATCAAGATTATGCTCCGATTCAGCCAATACATTATTCTCATAAAATTCACGCTGGTGATAATGAGATTAACTGTAAATATTGTCACTCTGCTGCCAGAGTAAGTAAAAATGCTGGTATCCCTTCTTTAAATGTTTGTATGAACTGTCATAAGAATATTTCAGAAGTTGCTGAAACTACGGCTACTCCGGAATACAGCAAAGCTTTCTATGATGCTCAAATTCAAAAATTATACGATGCAGTGGGTTGGGATAAAACAACTCAGTCATATACTGGAAAAACACAGCCAGTTAAATGGGTTCGTATCCATAATTTACCTGATTTTGTTTATTTCAATCACTCACAACACGTAACTGTTGGTGGAATTGAATGTCAAACATGTCACGGTCCTGTTGAGACTTATGAAATTCAAAAACAATTTGCTCCATTAACTATGGGTTGGTGTATTGATTGCCATAGAAAAACTGATGTTAAAATGGAAGGAAATGGGTATTATACTAAGATACATGAAGAACTTTCTAAGAAATATGGTGTGGATAAATTGACTGAAGCACAAATGGGAGGTTTAGAATGTGGAAAATGCCACTATTAATCAAATTATTAAGATTTTAATATATATATACAATGTCATCAAACAAAAAATACTGGAAAAGTGTTGAGGAACTAGAAAATGGTTCTATTGTTGAGGCGCTTAGAAATAACGAGTTTGTCGAAGAAATTCCTACGGATGAATTTTTAGGGAATGCTGATGCAATGGCGTCATCTTCAACATCAAGACGTGATTTTCTAAAGTACGTTGGGTTCAGTACTGCAGCAGCTACACTTGCAGCATGCGAAGGCCCTGTGAACAAGTCGATTCCTTATGTATTACAACCGGAGCAAATCATTCCCGGAGTAGCAGATTATTATGCAACTTCTGTTTTTGATGGTTTTGATTTTGCAAATCTACTTGTTAAAACACGTGAAGGGCGTCCTATTAAAATAGATAATAATACTATTTCGGGAGCTAAATTTGCTGCAAATGCCAGAATTCATGCCTCAATATTGTCATTGTATGATAATATGCGTTTGAAAGAACCAAAAGTTGAAGGTAAAGATTCAGCTTGGTCTGTAGTAGATTCAAAAATTAAATCAAGCATTGCTGAAGCGAAAGCTAAAGGTGGTCAGGTGGTTTTCTTAACAAACACTTTAGCGAGTCCTTCGACAGAAAAATTAATTGCTGATTTTATTGGTTCAAATCCAAATGCAAAACATGTAATTTATGATGCTGTTTCTTCTTCTGAAGCTTTAGATGCTTTTGAAGCTGTTTATGGAGAAAGAGCTTTAGTAGATTATGATTTCTCAAAAGCATCTCTTATTGTTTCTGTAGGAGCTGATTTCTTAGGAGATTGGCAAGGTGGAGGATATGATGCAGGATATGCGCAGGGAAGAATTCCTAAAAACGGAAAAATGTCCCGTCATTTCCAATTAGAAGCTAATATGACTTTGTCTGGTGCTGCTGCTGATAAGCGTTTGCCTATGTCAGTTGCTAATCAAAAGCAAGCATTAGTACTTATATATAATATCATTACAGGATCATCTGTAGCGGTTAACTTATCACCGGAAATTAAAGCTGAAGTTACTAAGGCTGCTCAGCAATTAAAAGCTGCGGGTTCTAAAGGGCTTTTAGTTTCAGGTATTCAGGATAAAAATGCACAATTATTAGTCTTGGCTATCAATCAGGTTTTAGCTAGTGAAGCTTTCTCTACTGTTGGTGCAAGACAAATAAGAAAAGGTTCTGATGCACAAGTGGCTCAGTTAATCAATGATATGAAAGCGGGAAGTGTTCATACTTTGATTATGAGTGGGGTGAACCCGGTTTATACTTTGGCTGATTCAGCTTCTTTTGTTGAGGGTCTTAAAAAAGTAAAAACTTCTGTTGCTTTATCTATTAAAGAGGATGAAACTGCTGCTATTGCAACTATTGCTGCTCCGGTTCCTCATTACTTAGAGGCTTGGGGAGATTTAGTTCTAACTAAAGGAACTTATAGTTTAACACAGCCAACTATCCGTCCATTATTTAAAACAAAACAGTTTCAGGATGTTTTGATGTCTATTAATGGTCTTAGCGGAACTTACTACGATTATTTAAAAGCTTATTCGGCATCATTTATTGCAGGTTCAACTTGGAATAAAGTTTTGCACGATGGAATTTTTGTTGGAGCTCCTGTTGCTTTGTCAGGTGGTACGGCTGATTATGCCGGTGCTGCTGCTGAATTAGCAAAATCAAAAGCAGCTAACGGATTAGAATTAGTTTTATATACTAAAACGGGTATGGGTGATGGTCAACAGGCTAACAACCCATGGTTACAAGAGTTCCCGGATCCAATTACAAGAGTATCTTGGGATAACTATGTTACAGTTTCTAATGCTGATGCAAAAACATTAGGTTTGTCTAATGAGATAGTTGCTAATGGTGGATTGAACGGTAGTTATGCTACAATTACAACTGCTGATGGGGCTAAATTAGAAAATGTACCAGTTATTGTTCAACCAGGTCAGGCTGTTGGAACAGTAGGTTTAGCTTTAGGATATGGTCGTAAAGCGGCTTTGAAAGAAGAAATGCAGGTAGGTTTAAATGCTTACGCTTTATATAAAGGTTTTAATGATGTTCAATCAGTTGAATTAGTTAAAGCTGCCGGAGAACATGAGTTTGCTTGTGTTCAAGGTCAAAAAACTTTAATGGGTAGAGGAGATATCATTAAAGAGACTTCTTTAGAGATTTTCAATACTAAAGATTCTAAAATCTGGAACAAAACTCCAAAAGTATCATTAGATCACAAAGAAGTAGAAGCTACTTCTGTTGATTTATGGGAATCTTTTGATCGTTCTGTAGGTCATCACTTTAACCTATCTATCGATTTAAATGCTTGTACAGGTTGTGGAGCTTGTGTGATTGCTTGTCATGCTGAAAACAATGTGCCTGTTGTAGGTAAATCAGAGGTAAGAAGAAGCCGCGATATGCACTGGTTGCGTATTGACAGATATTATTCTTCTGAAGAAACTTTCGTAGGAGATAACGAAAGAAAAGAAGGAATTGCAGGTTTATCTAGTTCGCTTTCTACTTTCAATGAAATGGAAAAAGCTTCAGATAATCCACAGGTTGCTTTCCAACCGGTAATGTGTCAACACTGTAACCACGCACCTTGTGAAACAGTTTGTCCTGTTGCTGCAACTTCTCACGGTCGTCAAGGTCAAAACCACATGGCTTATAACAGATGTGTTGGTACTCGTTACTGTGCTAACAACTGTCCTTATAAAGTACGTCGTTTTAACTGGTTCTTGTACAACAAAAACAGTGAGTTTGATTACCACATGAATGATGATTTAGGACGTATGGTATTGAATCCGGATGTTAATGTTCGTTCTCGTGGTGTTATGGAGAAATGTTCTATGTGTATCCAAATGACACAAGCCACTATCTTAAATGCTAAGAAAGAAGGTAGAGAAGTAGTTGATGGTGAATTCCAAACGGCTTGTTCTGCAGCTTGTTCTTCCGGAGCAATGATATTTGGAGATGTTAATGATAAAGCAAGTAAGGTTGCTAAATTAGCTGCTGATGAAAGATCATACCACTTGTTAGAGCATGTTGGAACAAAACCAAATGTGGTTTATCACGTAAAAGTTAGAAACACTTAAGAAATAAATTTAAAATCAATATAAAGGAATATGTCTCATATATACGACTCTAGTATTAGAAAGCCTTTAGTTATAGGTGATAAATCTTATCACGATGTAACAGTAGATGTGGCAGCGCCTGTCGAAGGTTTGGCTAATAAACATTGGTGGATTGTATTTTCAATCGCTTTAGCAGCCTTTCTTTGGGGAATAGGATGTATAGTTTATACGATATCTACAGGTATTGGAACATGGGGATTAAATAAAACAGTTGGATGGGCTTGGGATATCACTAACTTCGTTTGGTGGGTAGGTATTGGACACGCTGGTACACTTATCTCTGCAGTATTATTGTTGTTCCGTCAAAGATGGAGAATGGCAATTAACCGTTCGGCAGAGGCGATGACAATTTTCTCGGTTGTACAAGCAGGTTTGTTCCCGATTATTCACATGGGACGTCCTTGGTTAGCTTACTGGGTATTACCTATACCAAATCAATTTGGATCTTTATGGGTTAACTTTAACTCGCCATTACTTTGGGACGTATTTGCAATCTCTACCTATTTGTCAGTATCATTAGTTTTCTGGTGGACTGGTTTATTGCCTGACTTTGCAATGCTTAGAGATAGAGCTGTTACTCCATTTAATAAAAGAGTATATTCAATCTTGAGTTTCGGATGGAGTGGTAGAGTAAAAGATTGGCAACGTTTTGAAGAAGTATCTTTGGTACTTGCCGGTTTAGCAACTCCTCTTGTACTTTCTGTACATACCATTGTATCTATGGACTTTGCTACTTCGGTAATTCCGGGATGGCATACTACAATTTTCCCTCCTTACTTCGTTGCAGGAGCGGTATTCTCAGGATTTGCGATGGTTAACACCTTGCTTATCATTATGAGAAAAGTTTCTAACTTAGAAGCTTACATTACTTTACAACACATCGAGTTGATGAACATTATCATTATGATTACCGGTTCTATCGTAGGTGTGGCTTATATTACTGAGTTATTTGTTGCTTGGTATTCAGGAGTAGAGTATGAGCAATATGCGTTCTTGAACAGAGCTACCGGACCTTACTGGTGGGCATATTGGGCGATGATGACTTGTAATGTTTTCTCTCCACAATTTATGTGGTTTAAAAAGTTAAGAACAAGTATCATGTTTTCATTTGTAATTTCGATTGTTGTAAACATAGGAATGTGGTTTGAGCGTTTTGTAATCATTGTAACTTCTTTACATAGAGATTATTTACCGTCTTCTTGGACAATGTTCTCTCCAACATTTGTAGATATTGGAATTTTCATTGGAACAATAGGTTTCTTCTTTGTGTTGTTTTTATTGTATTCAAGAACTTTCCCTGTAATTGCACAGGCAGAGGTTAAAACAATCCTTAAAGCAACAGGAGATAATTACATTAGAGAAAGAGAAGCAAATAAAGATTCACACCATGAGTAGTAGTAAAGTAATATACGCCATTTATAATGACGATGATGTATTGATGAATGCGGTTAAGAAAACCAGAGCAGCTCATCATCATATTGAAGATGTTTTTTCTCCATTCCCGGTTCATGGTTTGGATAAAGCTATGGGAATAGCACCTACTAGATTAGCAATTTGTGCATTCTTATATGGATGTGTTGGTATTTCTGTTGCCACTTTCATGATGAGTTATATTATGATTCATGACTGGCCACAAGACATTGGAGGAAAACCTAGTTTTAGTTTTATCCAAAATATGCCATCTTTTGTGCCAATTATGTTTGAGATGACTGTATTTTTTGCAGCTCACTTAATGGTTATTACTTTTTATATGAGAAGTAGATTGTGGCCTTTTAAAGAAGCTGAAAATCCTGATGTAAGAACTACTGATGATCATTTCTTAATGGAAGTAGCTATTAAAGACAATGAGGAAGAATTAGTTTCTTTTTTCAAAAGTACAGGTGCTGTAGAAGTTAAAGTAATAGAAAAGAATTAATTTAGATATGAAAAGGGTATATAAAATAACACTATTGTTAGGCATAACTATTTTAGTAGCTTCATGTCATAATGATAAAGAGCCGAATTATCAGTATTTTCCAAATATGTATGAGTCAGTAGGCTATGAAACTTATTCAGAATCTAAAGCTTTTCCTGATGGTAAAGAAGGTTTACTTCCTGCTGAAGGAAGTATTAACAGAGGTTTTGAACCTTATGAGTATCCAAATACTACGGAAGGTTATGAATTAGCTAAAGCAAATTTAAAATCACCATTGGATTCATTAGATAGAAATTCTGATAAAGGAAAAGAACTTTTCGATATCTATTGTATTAGTTGTCATGGTGCAACTGGTAATGGTAAAGGAAAATTAGTTGAGAGAGAGAAATTCCTGGGAGTACCTAGTTATGCTGACAGAGAAATTACTGAAGGAAGTATATTTCACGTTCAGACTTATGGTTTAAATTCAATGGGTTCTCATGCCAATCAATTAAGTGTTCATGAACGTTGGTTAATTGCTGACTATGTTCTTAAACTTAAAAGCCAATTATAATTGTTGAACAAACTGATCGTAATAGATATGTACACATTTTCAAGTAAATTAAAAACTTTTTCTATCATCTTAATGGCCGTTGGTATATTAGGAATAGCTTATGGTTTTTTAAACGCACCAAAAGATATTCATGAAGTTGAGAAAATACTCGCTGCTGAATCTCACGGTGGTCACGGAGAAGCACATCATGAAGAAGCTAAAGCAGGAGGTGCTCACGCAGCAGCCCATGGAGAAGAAGCTAACGCAGCTGTTTCTCAACATGCTAAAGCTGATGAAGCTAAAGAAGCATCAGAACACGAAGAACATTTGACTCATGTTTTGCACCAATTGCAAAATAAGCCTTGGGCAGCCTTATATGTTGCTTGTATTTTCTTTATGCTTGTTGCTATGGGAACTTTAGTGTTTTATGCAATTCAACAAGTAGCACAGGCTGGATGGTCTCCGGTTTTGTTCAGAGTTATGCAAGGTATTACAGCTTACCTTCCTTATGGTTCTGTAATATTTTTTATAATATTAGTTTTATGTGGTCTTCACTTCAATCATTTATTCACTTGGTTAGCTGATGGTGTAACTGATCCTAAAAGCGCTAATTATGACGAATTGATTGCTGGAAAATCAGGTTATTTAAACTTTGGTTTCTGGATTGTAAGAGCAGCAATTTTCTTGTTGGGTTGGAATTTATACCGTCATTATTCTCAAAAGAACTGTTTGGCTCAAGATGAGGCTAATGATAATTCTTTCTACAAAAAGAACTTTAAATTATCAGCAGGATTCTTAGTGTTTTTTATCGTTTCTGAGTCTATTATGTCTTGGGATTGGATTATGTCATTTGATCCACACTGGTTTTCTACATTGTTTGGATGGTATGTATTTGCAAGTTTCTTTGTAAGTGGAATTACTATGATTGCTATGGTGACTGTTTACTTAAAATCAAGAGGTTACTTAGAATATGTAAACACAAGTCATATTCATGATTTAGCTAAGTTCATGTTTGGTATCAGTATCTTTTGGACTTACTTATGGTTCTCTCAATTTATGTTGATTTGGTATGCTAACATTCCTGAGGAGATTACTTATTTTGTAACTAGAATTAACTTATACAATCTTCCATTCTTTGGAGCTGTTGTTATGAACTTTGTTTTCCCGATATTGATTCTTATCAATACTGATTTCAAAAGAATTACTTGGGTAATTGTTATGGCTGGTATTGTTATTTTAGCAGGTCACTATATTGATTTCTTTAATATGATTATGCCTGGTACTGTAGGAGATCAATGGTTTATTGGTGTTCCTGAAATCTCATCAGTTCTTTTCTTCCTTGGGTTGTTTATTTTTACTGTATTTACAGCATTAACTAAAACTCCTTTATTAGCAAAAAGAAATCCTTATATCGAAGAAAGTAAACATTTCCATTATTAATTTTTAAAGAGATAAACAGATGACAAGTTTGTTGGTAATTATAGTTTTAGTTTTATTAGCTGTTGCTTTATGGCAATTGACTAAAATATTTGACCTTACTCAAGTGGGTTCTTCTTCAGATAGTTCTCAGGTAGCTAATGATAAAGACAATAATATTCAAGGATATTTGATGTTTGGTTTTTTAGCATTCTTATATGTATTTACTATATATGGTTTGCTTACTTGGGGTAATTTACCTCTTCATACTCCTGCTTCTGAGCACGGAACAGAAGTTGACAGATTAATGAATATTACTTGGGTTTTAATTTTTGTTGTTCAGGCAATTACTCAGTTATTATTACACTACTTTGCTTTTAAATACAAAGGTAAAAAAGATCAAAAGGCTTTATATTTTGCTGATAACAATAAGTTAGAAGCTTTATGGAGTATCATTCCTGCAGTTACATTAGCCGGTTTAATTCTTTACGGATTATATGCTTGGACTAATATTATGTTTGTTGATGAAGATGAGGATACTATTGTAATCGAATTATACGCTCAACAATTTAAATGGACTGCCAGATTAGCTGGAGAAGATAACGTTCTTGGGAAAGCTAATGTTAGATATATTGAAGGTGTAAATACTTTAGGAGTTGATTTAGCTGATCCTAATGCACAGGATGATATTGTTGTAACTGAATTACACATTCCAAAAGGTAAAAAAGTACAATTCAAATTCCGTTCTCAGGATGTTTTACACTCAGCTTATTTTCCTCATTTTAGAGCACAAATGAACTGTGTACCTGGTATGGTTACTGAATTTGCTTTTACTCCTACTTACACAACTGCTGAGTATAGAGAATTGCCTTATATGATTGAAAAAGTAGCTCATATCAATGAGTTAAGAGCTAAGCAAAGCCTTGATTTAATTGCTAAAGGTCAGCCTGGTTTAGATCCTTATACTTTTGATTATTTGTTGCTTTGTAATAAAATTTGTGGTTCTTCTCACTACAATATGCAAATGAAGGTTGTGGTTGATACACCTGAAGATTACAAAAAATGGTTAGCAGATAAAACTACTTTAGTTAATGAGGTGAAAGCTTCATTAGAAAAACCTGCTGATGACGCATCAGGAGAAACTAAAAGCAATGATACACTAGCAGCTGCTAATGAAGTTGCTGTTAAATAATTTATTAAGAAAATTTAAAGTTTAATATATGTCAGCAGAAGGTCACGATCACGCTCACGATCACGAACACGAACACCACCATAAAGAGACATTCATTACTAAATACATTTTTAGTATTGATCACAAAATGATTGCTAAGCAATACCTTATTACAGGTATTATTATGGGAGTTATTGGTATTAGTATGTCTTTGCTTTTTAGAATGCAATTAGCATGGCCAGAAGAGTCTTTTAAAATTTTCAATGTTTTATTAGGTGATAAATTTGCTCCTGAAGGTGTAATGGCTAATGATGTTTATCTTGCCTTAGTTACAATACACGGTACCATCATGGTATTCTTTGTATTGACAGCCGGATTGAGTGGTACGTTTAGTAACTTGCTTATTCCGCTTCAAATTGGTGCAAGAGATATGGCATCCGGATTTATGAATATGATTTCTTACTGGTTGTTCTTCTTGTCAGCAGTAGTGATGTTAAGTTCATTATTTGTAGAAGCTGGTCCTGCATCAGCAGGTTGGACAATCTATCCGCCTTTAAGTGCTTTACCGCAGGCAATTCCTGGATCAGGTGCTGGTATGACTCTTTGGTTAGTATCGATGGCTTTATTCATTGCTTCTTCTTTGATGGGATCTTTAAATTACATCGTAACTGTAATCAACTTAAGAACTAAAGGAATGTCTATGACAAGACTTCCTCTTACTATCTGGACATTCTTCGTGACAGCAATTATTGGTGTTATTTCGTTCCCGGTATTATTGTCTGCAGCTTTATTGTTGATTTTCGATAGAAGTTTTGGTACTTCATTCTTCTTATCTGATATTTATATTGCTGGTGAAGTTTTACATTACCAAGGTGGTTCTCCTGTATTGTTCGAACACTTATTCTGGTTCTTAGGTCACCCTGAGGTTTATATCGTAATCTTGCCTGCAATGGGTCTTGTATCTGAAATTATGGCGACCAATTCTCGTAAACCAATCTTTGGTTACAGAGCGATGATTATGTCAGTTCTTGCAATTGCATTTTTATCTACAATTGTATGGGGTCACCACATGTTTATCTCAGGTATGAATCCTTTCTTAGGTTCTGTATTTACATTTACTACTTTATTAATTGCAATTCCATCTGCTGTAAAAGCGTTCAACTGGATTACAACTTTGTGGAAAGGTAACTTACAATTAAACCCTGCTATGTTGTTCTCAATCGGGATGGTTTCTACTTTCATTACAGGAGGTTTAACAGGAATCATTTTAGGAGATAGTACATTAGATATTAACGTTCACGATACTTACTTTGTAATTGCTCACTTTCACTTAGTAATGGGTATCTCTGCACTTTACGGAATGTTTGCTGGTATTTACCACTGGTTCCCTAAAATGTATGGTAGAATGTTAAATAAAAATTTAGGTTACGTTCACTTTTGGATTACTGCAGTATGTGCTTATGGAGTTTTCTTCCCAATGCACTTTATTGGATTAGCAGGTTTACCAAGACGTTACTATACAAACACTAACTTCCCGTTATTTGACGATTTGCAAAATGTTAATGTATTAATTACAACATTTGCATTAGTTGGTGGAGCTTTCCAATTAGTATTCTTGTACAACTTCTTTAGCAGTATCTTCTACGGTAAAAAAGCAGAGCAAAATCCATGGAAATCTACTACATTAGAATGGACTACTCCGGTAGAACACATTCACGGTAACTGGCCAGGAGAAATTCCTGAAGTTCATAGATGGGCTTACGATTACAGTAACCCTGAACACGAAGAAGATTTTGTTCCTCAAACGGTTCCAATGAAACCAGGTGAATCAGTTTTACACCACTAAATATTATAAAGACCTTCTGAAAAGAGGGTCTTTTTTTTGTTAATCAAAAAAAGTAATTCCCAATATTTTAAATCCCAATGATGTATAGTCTTATATTGGGATTTGGGATTTTTAATTTGGAATTTAACTGTTTTAGAAACTGATTACTTTGTCTATCTTTGTTACATGAATGAAAATTTAGACCCAACAAACAAACGCTTTAATTCAGAAGAACTTGATCTTGAAAAAAGATTAAGACCTCTTACTTTTGATGATTTTGCAGGACAAGATCAGGTTTTGGAAAATCTTAAAGTTTTTGTTGCAGCTGCAAATCAACGAAATGAAGCCTTAGATCATGCTTTGTTCCATGGACCTCCGGGACTTGGGAAAACAACATTGGCAAATATTTTAGCTAATGAATTGGGTGTAGGAATCAAAATAACTTCGGGTCCTGTGCTGGATAAACCGGGCGATTTAGCTGGTTTGTTGACTAATCTCGAAGAAAGAGATGTTTTGTTTATTGATGAAATCCATCGTTTGAGTCCTGTAGTTGAAGAATATTTGTATTCGGCTATGGAGGATTTTAAGATTGATATTATGATAGAATCCGGGCCTAATGCCCGAACAGTTCAAATCAATTTAAATCCATTTACCTTAATTGGTGCTACAACCCGTTCAGGACTTTTAACAGCGCCTATGCGAGCTCGTTTTGGTATTTCTTCCAGATTGCAATATTATACAGTTGAATTGTTGACTACCATTGTGCAAAGAAGTGCTTCCATATTAAAAATGCCTATTTCTATGGAAGCCGCTATAGAAATTGCAGGAAGAAGCAGAGGAACACCAAGGATTGCAAATGCTTTGTTGAGAAGAGTTCGTGATTTTGCTCAAATAAAAGGAAACGGAACTATTGATATTGAAATTTCAAAATATGCCTTAAAAGCACTGCATGTTGATGCTCATGGTTTGGACGAAATGGATAATAAAATACTGAATACCATAATTGATAAATTCAAAGGTGGGCCTGTAGGATTGAGTACTTTGGCAACTGCTGTTTCCGAAAGTAGTGAAACTATCGAAGAAGTTTACGAGCCTTTTTTAATTCAGGAAGGTTTTATTATGCGTACTCCACGCGGACGTGAAGTTACCGAGAAAGCCTATAAACATTTAGGAAAAGTTAGAACTAATATTCAGGGAGGATTATTTTAGGGGGGAAGAGGGAAGTAGGGAGTTGGAAGTAATCCACAATTAAGAAACTCCTCTTTTAAACTTCTAACTCCCTACTGCCAACAAAAAAATATAAAATCATGAGTTTTAAATTCGAAAAATTAATTATCTGGCAGAAGTCTATGGATTTTGGAGAAGAGATTAATTTTGTTATAAAAGACTTCCCTAAGCACGAAATGTATAATCTTTCGTCTCAAATGTTAAGAGCTTCAGATTCTATAGCTTTAAATATTTCAGAAGGGGCTATTGAACAGTCGAATCCCGAATTTAGTAGGTTTTTAGGTTATTCTGTTCGATCCTTAGCTGAAGTTGTTACTTGTTTGTATAAAGCAAAAAGAAGAGGTTATATTAGCAATGAAGTTTTTGATAAATTATATAACGATTCGTTTAATTTGATGAATATGACTATTGCTTTTAAAACGAAATTGAAATAATAATGGCTTCTTCCAACTCCCAGCTTCAGGCTTCCCGCTATACATCATTCATCAAATCCGAAGCCAAACGCCTCGGATTTTTGTCTTGTGGAATATCTAAAGCGGGTTTTCTGGAAGAAGAAGCGCCTCGATTAGAAAATTGGTTGAATAAAAACCTCAATGGGAAGATGAGCTATATGGAGAATAATTTTGACAAGCGACTCAATCCTACTTTATTGGTTGATGATGCTAAAAGTGTAGTGTCACTTTTATTGAATTATTATCCCGAAAAAGAACAAGTTCAGGATTCGTATAAGATTTCTAAATATGCTTACGGAAAGGATTACCATTTTGTTATAAAGGAAAAATTAAAAGAATTACTTTTCTCCATTCAAGAAAATATTGGAGAAGTTTCAGGTCGTGTTTTTGTTGATTCTGCGCCAGTTTTAGACAAGGCTTGGGCTGCCAAAAGTGGTTTGGGATGGATAGGGAAAAACAGTAATCTATTGACCCAAAAAGTAGGTTCTTTTTATTTTATAGCTGAATTAATTATAGATTTGGATTTGGAATATGATAATCCTACAACTGATCATTGTGGAAGTTGTACTGCCTGTATTGATGCTTGCCCCACGCAGGCTATTATTGCTCCTTATGTTGTTGATGGGAGCAAATGTATTTCGTACTTTACAATTGAATTAAAAGAAAATATTCCTTTGGAAATGAAAGGATATTTTGATGATTGGGTATTTGGATGTGATACCTGTCAGGATGTTTGTCCGTGGAACCGATTTTCTAAAAGTCATAACGAACCTTTGTTTAATTCCAATCCGGCTCTGCTTTCGATGACCAAAAAAGATTGGGAAGAAATGACCGAAGAAACCTTTAAAATTGTTTTTAAAGAATCGGCTGTTAAGCGAACTAAGTTTCAGGGATTGAGTAGAAATGTTAATTTTTTGAAGAAATGAGAAAATTAGTGCCTAAATTTTAAATTATTTATGAGCTGTTTTTCGGTGATTTTTTTTAAATTTATTATTCTAAAATATTTTCAATATGACTGTAAATCAAATATTAAGCACGAAAGGGGATACTGTGTATTCAATTGTTTCGACTATTAGCGTTTATGATGCTGTTAAGATAATGGGTGAGAAAAACATAGGTGCAATACTCGTTATTGAAGATGATTTGTTAAAAGGTATTTTGTCTGAGAGAGATTATGCGCGAAAGATTGTTCTTAAAGGAAAATCTTCCAAGAGTACTTTGGTTCAGGAAATAATGGTAAGTAAAGTGATTACTGTTAAGCCTACAGATGATTTAGATTATTGTATGGAATTGATGAGTTCTAATAAGATACGACATCTTCCTGTGGTGGATGAAAATAAAGTTATAGGACTGATTTCTATTGGGGATGTTGTAAAAGTGATAATTGAAAAACAAAAAGAAACAATTCACTTATTGGATTCTTATATTAATGGAGGTCAGGTTTAGTTTTAAATTTTGCAAATAAAGATGTTTTAGCCACAATTTTGTGGCTTTTTTTATGTTATCAATCTTTAGTTTTTTATAAAAGAATTATGAAAATGTTAACTTTTTACGTCAAGACTTCTATCTTTGTATATAAGATAAAACTGCTATAACTGTTAAAGGTGAAAAGCAGTTAATTAGTGAGCGAAATTTAAAAATATATTTTACAAAAAATACCGGATGATTGCACATTTACAGGGGAAGTTAGTAGAAAAATCGCCTACACAAATTGTTATCGATTGTGGAGGAGTTGGTTATGAGGTTCATATATCATTACATACTTATTCCTTGCTTCCTGTTTCTGATTTTATAAAAGTGTTTACCCATCTTCAAATCAAAGAAGATGCGCATACTATATTTGGTTTTGTAGAGAAATCAGAAAGAGAGATTTTTAAATTATTGATTTCGGTCTCGGGTATAGGTGCAGGTATTGCAAGAACCATGTTGTCGTCATTAGATCCAAAACAAATTATCAATGCAATAGCATCCGGTGATGTTAGTACCGTTCAGTCTATAAAAGGAATTGGAAGTAAAACAGCACAGAGGGTAATCTTAGATTTAAAAGATAAGGTGTTGAAATTGTATGATTTGGATGAAGTTTCGGTTGTACAAAGCAATACAAGCAGAGATGAAGCGTTATCTGCATTAGAGGTTTTAGGATTTGTTAGAAAATCTTCAGAAAAGCTTATCGATAAAATAATAAAGGAGAATCCGGAGGCATCTGTAGAATCGATTATCAAACAAGCATTAAAAAGCTTATAAGACACAGCAAAAACCAATTGTATGTATAAAATCTGTATTTTTTTGGCGGTTTTATTGTGTGGTTTTGTATCACTAGCTCAAGTAAATGAACCAGTTCAGGATACAACAAAAAGAGGATATTCCTTGGGTAAGATTGAAATTAAAGACCCTAAGAGTATCCTTTCGGCATATACTTATGATCCTAAAACCGATCGTTATATTTATACCAGCTCAGTTAATGGATTTTCAATTAAATATCCTTTAATCTTAACACCTAAAGAATACGAGAATTTAGTTTTGAAAGAATCGATGAAGGATTATTTCAAAAAGAAATCGGATGCTATTGATGGGAAAAAAGAGGGAAGTGAAGAGGCAAAAAAAGATTTATTACCTCGCTATTATGTGAAATCGGGATTGTTTGAATCTATTTTTGGGAGTAATACCATCGATGTAAAACCTACAGGTTCTGTAGAAATGGATATGGGAGTGCGTTTTACCAGACAGGATAATCCTTCGTTTTCACCCAGAAACAGGTCTAATTTAGCTTTTGATTTTGATCAGAGGATTAGTATGAGTTTGATGGGGAAAGTAGGAACCAGACTGAATGTAAATGCCAATTATGATACCCAATCTACTTTTGCTTTTCAAAACTTATTGAAATTAGAATATGCTCCAACTGAAGATGATATTATCCAGAAAATTGAAGTTGGAAATGTAAGTATGCCGCTAAATAGTTCTTTAATTAGAGGTGCTCAGAGTTTGTTTGGGGTCAAAGCCCAATTGCAATTTGGTAAAACCATGGTTACGGGGGTGTATTCTGAACAAAAATCACAAACAAAAACAGTGGTTTCTCAAAATGGAGGAACCGTTCAGGATTTTGATATTTTTGCTTTGGATTATGACAATGACAGGCACTTTTTTCTTTCGCAATATTTTAGAAACAAATATGATGCTGCATTAAAAAGTTATCCTTTTATAGACAGTAGGGTGCAAATAACCCGAATTGAAGTGTGGGTAACTAATAAACAAACACGTTTGAATACCACTTCTAATAATCTTAGAAATGTTATTGCGCTTCAGGATTTAGGAGAATCTCAACTGACTGGATTGGCAGACAGTGAACTGGTGGTTTTAGATCCTTCTACAGGAATGTTTAATAATCCTGCCGATTCGCCTTCGGATAACTCTAATAATAAATACAATCCTGCCCAAATTCAAACAGGTGGTGGCTTGTTGAATTCTAATATCCGTGAAATGGCAACCTCCAGTTCCGGATTTAACGCTACTGTAATAGAAGGACAGGATTATTCGAAACTTGAAAATGCCCGAAAGTTAACCTCCAATGAATTTACTTATCATCCGCAGTTGGGTTATATTTCACTACAGCAAAGATTGTCTAATGATGAGATTTTGGCTGTAGCTTATGAATATACCATAGGAGATCAGGTGTATCAGGTTGGGGAATTTGGTAACGATGGTGTTGATGCAACATTGGTTACAGGAACTCCACAATCGACTCAGGCAGTTATTACGCAAAGTTTAATTTTGAAAATGCTGAAAAGTAATTTGACGAATGTAAAGAATCCGGTTTGGAACTTGATGATGAAAAATATTTATCAAATTCCGGGGGCTTATCAAATCAAACAGGAAGATTTTAGATTCAATATCCTTTTTACGGATCCATCACCATTAAATTATATTTCTCCGGTGGCAGGAAGTTCTTTTCCGTCAAATCCATCGCTGGAAAACAAAGTGGCCGAAACACCATTGTTGAATGTTTTTAATTTGGATAAATTAAATTATAATAACGATCGTCAGTTAGGTGGGGATGGTTTCTTTGATTTTGTTCCGGGCTTAACAATGGATAGTCAAAACGGACGAATTATTTTTACCACTAAAGAACCATTTGGAGAATTGTTGTTTTCAAAATTAGCCAATCCAAATTCAGGCGAAGATTATAATAATTCGACTACTTACAATGCTAATCAGGCTAAATATGTGTTTAGAAGTATGTATCGAAACACACAGTCCGGAGCATTGCAGGACAGCGAAAAGAATAAGTTCTTGCTGAGAGGAAGATATAAATCCTCAGCTGGTGACGGAATTCCAATTGGAGCGTTCAATGTGCCGCAAGGTTCAGTTGTGGTTACTGCCGGTGGTAGAATTTTAGTCGAGGGTGTGGATTATAGTGTGAATTATCAATTAGGAAGGGTTCAAATTTTAGATCCGTCGTTGCAGGCATCAAATACGCCTATTAATGTTTCGCTTGAAAATAATTCCATTTTTGGTCAACAAACCCGAAGATTTATGGGAGTGAATGTAGAGCATAAATTTTCGGATAAATTTACCTTAGGCGGTACTTTTTTGAAAATGACTGAGAGACCATTTACACAAAAATCAAATTACGGACAGGAATCGGTTAATAATACCATTTTTGGATTTAATACTAATTTTTCAACTGAGGTTCCGTTTTTTACAAGATTAGCCAATATGCTTCCTAATGTTGATACTGATGTTCCGTCGAATTTGTCCATAAGGGGAGAAATAGCATTCTTAAAACCGGATACTCCAAAAGCAGATCAATTTAATGGCGAATCCACTCTTTATGTAGATGATTTTGAAGGTTCGCAATCTACTATCGATATGCGTTCGGCTTATGCCTGGAGTTTAGCATCAACGCCTGAAGAAAATACAAATAGTGCTTATAATTTTAATGCTAAAGCTAATGATTTGTCTTATGGACATAAAAGATCCAAATTGGCCTGGTACACTATTGATCCGATTTTTTATGTGCAGCGACCATCGGGAATATCGAATGACGATATTTCGTTGAACTCTACCAGAAGAATTTATAGCAAAGAGTTGTATCCAACATTAGACATTGCTCAAGGACAAACTCAGGTAATTAATACTTTGGACTTAACATATTACCCGTCTGAGAGAGGGCCGTATAACAATAATTCGAGTTTTAATTTGAATCCAAAAGAAAATTTTGGAGGAATTATGCGTTCAATAAGCTCAACTAATTTTGAGCAGGGAAATGTCGAGTACATTCAGTTTTGGGTCTTAGATCCTTATGTGGGTAATGGAAAATCAGAAGCGACTAATACAGGTAAGGTCTATTTTAACTTAGGAGAAATATCAGAGGATATATTAAAAGATGGTCGAAAACAATATGAAAACGGATTAGGTCCAGATCAGGTTTTGGTGAATCCAAGACCAATTTGGGGAGATGTTCCTGCATCGCAATCTTTGATTTATACATTTGATGCTGATACTCAAAACAGAAGGAATCAAGATGTTGGATTAGATGGTTTGTCTAATAATGCTGAGACTGCTGTTTATGATAATTTCGCCTCAGAACCGGATCCGGCAGCCGATGATTACACTTTTTACCTTAACTCTAATGGTGGCGTAAAAGAGCGTTATAAAAATTATAACGGAGTTGATGGTAACTCTGCGGTTGATATAAACGATCCTAACCGTGGGGCAACAACATTTCCTGATGTTGAGGATGTGAACAGAGATAATACGATGAATACGATTAATGCGTATTATGAGTACAGCATTGATATGAAACCTAATATGCAAATTGGGGAGAATTATGTTACGGATGTTAGAGAGGCTGATGTGACATTACCTAACGGAGCAACAACTGCAGCGCGATGGATTCAGTTTAAAATTCCTGTTTCACAGCCTGAAAATAAAATAGGTAGTATTGAAGATTTTAGATCCATTCGTTTTATGCGAATGTTTATGACAGGATTTGAGGATGAAGTAACGATGCGTTTTGGAGCTTTGGATTTAGTTCGTGGAGAATGGAGAAGATATACTACAACATTAGATCCTGCTGATACTAATGTTGGCGATGATAATACGGAGTTAGATGTTATTGCGGTTAATGTTCAGGAAAACGACACCAGATGTCCTGTAAATTATATTACACCTCCGGGGGTTCAAAGAGAACAGTTGTATAATAATAATACCCTGATTAATCAAAATGAGCAATCATTATCTTTAAGAGTTGCCGGAGAAGGTTTGGAACCGAACGATTCAAGAGCTGTATTTAAAAATGTAAGCGTGGATATGCGTCAGTTTAAAAAACTGAAAATGTTTTTACATGCCGAATCGTTGAAGAATGAAATGCTATTACAAGATAATCAAATGGTAGGTTTTATACGTTTTGGAAATGATTTTACACAAAATTTTTATCAAATAGAGATTCCGTTAAAGGTTACCGAAACAACAGATGGTGTTTGTAAATACACTGCCGATGATGTTTGGCCGGAGGCCAATGAAATCGATTTGTCATTAGCATTGTTGACCCAATTAAAAGTAGAAGCCATGTCAGTTGACGCCAGTACGCTGCCATTGGATGGAATTTATTATAAAAATGAGGACGAATTAGACGGAAGTTTGGCAAGTAAAATCAATAAACTGCGATTAGGTATTAAAGGAAATCCTAATTTTGGTTTGGTGCGTACTTTGATGGTTGGGATAAAGAGTAACGAGCCTCATCAGAAAATTAAAGGAGAAGTTTGGTTTAACGAACTTCGTTTGGCCGAAATGGACAATCGCGGTGGTATGGCTGCTGTGCTGAATGTGGATACAAACTTTGCTGATTTTGCAACTATTTCTGCAACCGGAAAAATGAGTACTGTAGGTTTTGGAACTATTGAACAAGGTCCAAATGAAAGAAGTCGAGAAGATATTCAGCAGTATAATATTGTGACTAATCTGAATCTGGGGAAACTATTGCCTAATAAATGGGGTATTAATTTACCTTTTAATTACAGTGTAGGTGAGGAAACAATTAAGCCGGAATACGACCCTTTTAATCAGGATATTAAATTAAAGGAGCTTTTAAAGAATACTGCTGATGCTGATACAAGAGCTAATTTGAGAAATCGTGCGATTGATTATACTAAGCGTACCAGTATTAATTTTATTGGAGTGAGAAAACAAAGAGCGGCAGAGCAAAAACCACATATTTATGATCCGGAGAATTTTACTTTTTCTCAATCGTTTAATAAAGTAGAACATCATGATTATGAGGTTGAAGATTATCTGGATCAGCAGGCCAGTACTTCAGTTGATTATGCTTACACATTTGATAATAAAGCGGTGGAGCCTTTTAAGAAAACGAAATTCATGAAGAAAAGTTCGTATTGGAAATTATTGAGTGATTTTAATTTTAATTTTTTACCATCAAATATCACCTTTAATACCAATATTAACAGGCAATACAATCGTCAGCAGTTTAGACAGGTAGATAATGTGCCAGGTCTTGAGTTGAATCCTTTGTATCGTAGAAATTTCGGTTTTAATTATAACTATGGATTCAATTATAATTTGACAAAATCTTTGAAATTTAGTTATGCGGCTTCTACTAATAATTTGGTGAAAAATTATCTGGATCAGGACGATCAGCCTATCGATAGTTTTTCTATTTGGGATAGTTACTGGGATATAGGTGATCCTAACCGTCATACGCAGCAGCTTATTGTGAACTATGATATTCCTATTAATAAAATACCATTGTTTGGTTTTGTAAAAGCAAATTATACTTATACAGGGGATTATAGTTGGCAAAAATCGGCTAATGCCTTATCTGAAATAGTAGTGGATGGTACGGGGTTTAATTTAGGAAATACAGTTCAAAACGCACGTACTAATACTTTGAATGCTAGTTTTAATATGGATATGTTGTATAAGTATTTAGGTTTGTCCAAAAAACCAAAAGTAGCAGCCAGACCTACTGTTGCTCCTAGACCGGGTCAAAAAATTACGAGTACTCCGGTGAAGCAACAGGCTCAGTCTAGTCCGTTTGTTGATGGATTGTTGGGGGTTTTGACCAGCGTTAAGAACGTTCAGATTAATTATACTGAAAATAGTGGTACTATGTTGCCGGGTTATATGCCAAGTATAGGGTTTTTAGGTTCTTCAAGACCATCATTAGGATTTATTTTTGGTAGTCAGGATGATGTGCGTTATGAAGCAGCTAAAAATGGTTGGCTGACCAATTATCAGGAGTTTAATCAAAATTATACTCAGGTAAGTAACAAAGTTTTGCGTGCTACGGCTAATGTGGATTTGTTTCCTGATTTTAAAATTGATTTGACGATGGATCGATCTTTTTCTGAAAATTATTCAGAGCAATATGATGTGTCGGCTGATGGAACTTATAATTCGCGTTCACCTTATAATTACGGAATGTTTTCTATATCTACAATTTTGATTAAGACTGCTTTTTCTCAAAGTGATGAGAGTATTTCGGCAGCTTTTGACGATTTTAGATCCAATAGACTTTTAGTTGCAAATCAATTGGCAGCCGAACGTTATGGTAGTATTGTACCTAGGTACGATGCGGCAGCACTTCCGGCGGAGAATACAACTGCTCCGGAAACCGATTTAGCAAATCCTAATAATCCTGAACGAAAAAGAATTATTAGTAATGATGGATTTCCGATAGGTTTTGGGAAAAGTAATCAGGCGGTATTGTTGCCGGCTTTTGTAGCTGCTTATTCCGGAGCCGATGCTTCAAATGTTTCTACAAGCATTTTTAGAAATTTTCCTATTCCTAACTGGACGGTAAAATACAATGGTTTGATGCGTTATGATATGTTTAAAAAAACCTTCAGACGATTCTCTTTGCAGCATAGTTACAGGGCTTCTTATACAATTAATCAATACCGTTCTAATTTTGATTATGATAAAGATCCAAACGGAACAGATGATAATGGTAATTTTTATAATAAAACCATTATGTCTAATGTGAATTTAGTGGAACAATTTAGTCCTCTTCTTCGAATGGATTTTGAATTGAAAAATTCGTTAAAAGTCTTGACAGAGATTAAAAAAGACCGTGCTTTATCGATGAGTTTTGATAATAATTTATTGACCGAAGTAAAAGGGGTGGAATACATTGTGGGATTAGGGTATCGATTTAAAAACGTGGTTTTTTCTTCAAGACTGGCTGATAATCCTACCGGGGTTATTAAAGGAGATATTAATCTTAAAGCCGATTTGTCATATAGAAACAACCAAACTATTGTGCGTTATTTGGATTATGATAATAATCAATTGGCTGGTGGGCAAAATTTATGGTCTTTAAAAGTAACGGCTGATTATTCGTTTAGTAAAAATCTAACAGCTATTTTCTATTACGATCATTCGTTTTCTAAGGCTGTAATTTCAACATCTTTCCCTATAACTAATATTCGATCCGGATTTACACTTCGATATAATTTTGGGAATTAATTTTAAAATGGCAAAAGATTTAATTTGAAGATTGTTACATTTGCCAAAAAATAATAATTATCATATTTCAATTACTATTACTATGAATATACCTGCAAATTTAAAGTACACTAAAGATCACGAATGGGTAAGTCTTGAAGGAGATGTTGCAACAATAGGAATTACGCATTTTGCTCAAAAAGAGTTGGGTGATATTGTTTATGTTGAAGTGGAAACTTTAGATCAAACACTTGAAAAAGATGAAGTTTTTGGTACTGTTGAAGCGGTAAAAACTGTTTCGGACTTGTTTCTACCTTTAACCGGAGAAATAATTGAATTCAACACAGGTTTAGAAGATGCTCCGGAATTAGTGAATTCAGATCCTTATGGAGCTGGCTGGATGATAAAAGTTAAGGTTTCAGATTTAGCTGAATACGATACTTTGTTAACTGCTGAAGGCTACAAAGAATTGATTGGTGCTTAAGAAAATTTGTATCGGGGCTGCACTGTGTTGGACAGTGAATATTTTGTATCTCTGTTTAATAAGAATAAGCGAGCTTCCTGAAATTAAGATTTCATACATCGATAAATATATACACGCATTTTTTTATTTCGTGTTTAGTCTGTTGTGGTTTTATGCGCTTCAGTTTTATTTTAAAAGAGTAAGTCGTAAAAAGCTTTTTGTTGTTGTTGTTCTAATGGCTTTTGTGTTTGGAATCGCAATAGAATTGTTTCAAACTTTTTTGACAACTAGCAGAAGTGGCGATGTTATTGATGTTGTAGCTAATACTGCAGGTTCTTTACTGGCTATTTTGCTTATCCGGTTTTTAGGTAAAAATTTGTTTTTAAATAAAATTCAAGAATAAATACTAATCCTGCTTCGGCGGGATTTTTTATTGTTTTTCAAAATGAATTTTGTTTCCTTCTTGTTTTGTTGAAGGTGCTATTCAGGATGATTTGGAATTACAGATAATTATTAACAATACATTAATAGCCAAAACTAATTTTGGAATAGTGTTTAGTTAGTTTTTAATTTCTAAATTTGCATAGTGTTTAAGGAATTAAAGACTTTATATTTATAAACTTTAAATAAAGAAATATGGCATTAGCAATAACAGACGCTACTTTTGAAGAAGTAGTATTGAAGTCAGACAAACCAGTTATGGTAGATTTTTGGGCAGCATGGTGTGGGCCTTGTAGAATGGTTGGGCCAATCATTGACGAACTAAGCAATGAGTACGATGGGAAAGTTGTTGTGGGGAAAGTTGATGTAGATGCAAACCAGGAATTTGCTGCTAAATACGGAGTGAGAAACATACCTACTGTATTGGTTTTTCATAACGGAGAAGTCGTAGGAAAGCAAGTAGGAGTTGCTCCTAAGCAAACTTATGCAGATAGTTTAGACGCTTTGTTGTAATCGTAAGATTATGATTTATATGAGAAAAAGGTTTGGCGTGAGTCAAGCCTTTTTTTTGTGCAGTAATGAGGATTAATTCTGAATGTTTCTAAAAGAAAAGCTAAGGCTAAAAAAATTAGTGTTCTCTGCGGTGGATTCTTTTTCTCTCCCTAAGTTTTGAGATTGATTTTTAAAAGACGAGATGATAGATGTTTTTAATTATTCGGAATCAAAAAAACAAATAAAAAAAGCGATTCATTTCTGAATCGCTTTTAACAATTTTAGCGGTCTGGACGGGACTCGAACCCGCGACCCCATGCGTGACAGGCATGTATTCTAACCAACTGAACTACCAAACCTCTGCTTTATTGCGAGTGCAAATATACAATATAATTTCTTTTAAAAACAAGCCTTCTGTTAAAAAAAAATAATTCTTTTTTTAGTGCCTCCTTAAAATCAAAAAAGCCATTCACATTTAAGTGAAAAGCTTTTCATTGGTTTAACTACTAAACCGAGATCAGCTAACTAGGCCGACCTAACAACACAACTAGCTTTAGATACCGTATAGTGGAAAAAAAAGCCTTTCTGTTACGAAAGGCTTTCCCAATATTAGCGGTCTGGACGGGACTCGAACCCGCGACCCCATGCGTGACAGGCATGTATTCTAACCAACTGAACTACCAAACCTCTGCTTTATTGCGGTGGCAAAGATACAATAGATTTCTATTTAAACAAGTCTTTTTACTAAAAATAATAATATATTTTTATGTAGTTTATCCAAACTTTTGTTTTTCAGTTAAATAAGTGAGTATGATTTTTTCAAAATCTTCTCTCACGCTTACCGGAACATACTTGATTTTGTTTTGCGCACAGCTCAATGTAAGTTTTTTGAAGTACAAAGTGGCCTGTTTTTCGTATTCTTCTTTTACATTGTCAGCAAAAACAACTATTTCTTCGCCAGTTTCTACATCAATAAATTTTCGTGGCGCATTATCAAAATCAAAACGGAGTTCTGTTTTTCCATCTACTACATGAAATAAAACTACCTTATGCTTGTTGTGTTTTAAATGTTGCAAAGCATTCAATAAACGCTCTTCTTCTCCTGTTTGAAACATATCCGTAAACAAAACAATCATAGAACGACGGTGAATCTTCTCGGCTATTTGATGTAAAAAAGTAATTGTATCGGTGCTTTTTTTAATAACGGGTTCTTGCAGTAAATTTTCCAGTGCATTCAACACCATTCGATGATGACGATCGCTGCCTTTTTCGGGCGCATAATACTCATAAGTATCCGAAAACACACTTAAGCCTACTGCATCCCTTTGTTTTTTTAAGAGATTCATCAACACGGCCGAAGCCAAAACAGAAAAGCCTATTTTGCTTTCGTAAAAATTCTGATTGGATTTTAATTTGGGATAGTGCATCGACGAAGAATTGTCGATAATGATATGACAGCGCAAATTGGTTTCCTCTTCAAACTGTTTGGTGTACAAACGATCTGTTTTTGCAAACAATTTCCAGTCGATATGCTTGGTGCTTTCGCCGGTGTTATAGACTTTATGTTCAGCAAACTCGGCCGAAAATCCATGAAACGGACTTTTATGCATTCCTGAAATAAAACCTTCGACCACTTGGTTAGCAAGTAATTCTAAATGCTGAAAACTGGCAATTTTCCCTATTTGTGATTCTATCTTCATCTCTCAAATGTATTAAATTAGGATTAAAAAATAAAAAGGTTTCTTTCTAGCTAAAAAGCAGTGTTCTGTATTCCCACACAATAGAAATGAATATTCCAAAGTAAATTATACTAAGCATAAATTGTATAAAATTGGAGGCTAAAAATCCTAAAACTGATCCGGTGGCCGCTCGTAACGCATATTGTACATTTTTAGCATCAAACACTAATTCGCCGATCAAAGCACCCAGAAACGGACCAATGATAAACCCCATAGGTATGGGAGCTAATAAGCCAACAACAAGTCCGATGTTAGTTCCCCAAATACCCGCCTTACTGCCGCCAAATCGTTCTGTTCCTTTGGAAGGCAAAATGTAATTAGCAATAGAAAAAAGAACAAGCACCAGAAAAGTACTGCTTAGAATCCAATAATTAGCAGGTACGGCAGTTGTAAAATACAATAGCACAATACCTAACCAACTAACACTAATTCCGGGTAATACGGGTAAAAAACTTCCCAGAACCCCAATGAGCATGCAAACTAAGCCAAGAATGAAAAGTACAATATCCATAAACTTTTTTATTAATTTTGAAAAATAAATTATAGAAAGTTAGCAAGATTATTGGCTTTATAAAGCATCTCAAAAAAATAATTGTATTTTTATAAAATATTAGTCGAATTCAAAAACAAAACTTTGAAGCATTATTACTTTTTTTTACTCTTCGCTATATTCAATTCCTGTCAATACTTCGAAAAGCAAGTGCCGTCAGAGAAAGAATTATTGCAAAAAGAGTTGAAAGCAATAAACTGGAAAGAGGTAGATGAATATCCTTCCTTTGTGGATTGCGACAAACTGGATGAAAAAGTCCAACGCCAACAATGTTTTTTTGATAGTTTAACCCAACTCATACAGGAAAAATTGGAGATAGACACACTTTCGGCTCTTTATCCGGAACTTGATACGATAGAAGTGAAAGTGACTGTATTCCCAAATTCTAAAATGCAGTTCGAACCCCAATTCCCTAAAGATTCTGTGGCTTATGATACCATTAAAATAGACAGTATACTGCACGCCCGATTAGTTGGATTTCCTAAAGTAAATCCGGCAATCAAACAGGGAATTCCGGTAAAAACCCAATTTATTTTACCGGTAATTATAAAGACTAACTAATTTGTAAAAGTAATTCTGGAATAGGAATAATGTATTTGGATGTCCTGATTACTTCGGGTTATATTTGTTTTCATATTTTCGGTATTTAAATTTTGAATTAGGGAATGATTTAACTGGAGTTTTTTTAGAAATGAATAAAAGATTACAACTTAAAATTATAATTAAAAAATGTGAACAAAAGTTTGGACGGGGTAGTTCAGAGAATTGGAAGCATAACGATTATATTGACTTTAGTAAATTAATTTTCGAAAAAACTAAGACAAGTATCAGTCATAATACGTTGAAACGTATTTTTGGGAAGTTAGCTACAGATGAATTTTATCTTCCGCAACAAGCTACTGTTGATGCCTTGATTGAGTATTCTGATTTTGACGTAAATGAAAGTATTAGTGAGGTATTAGATCCTGAAGTTTCAGTTGTTGAAGAGAAGGAGTTCGCTTTTAAATCAAGTACTAAAAGGAAATGCATTGCTTTTTTAGCTGTAATTATACTGTCAATTTCGGTTATAGCTTATTGGATTTATAAAAGTTCGGGTTTTAATGGTAATGAAATTAATTTAAGGCTTACTTCATTTGAGGGTAAATTGCCTAAAACCTGTTTTTTTGATGTAAATAGTACTAATATTCCGGATAGTATTTTTATAGATTTTGGAGACCGGTCTTCTTTGGTTCATTTGGGACCTAATCAAAAATCAGTCTCACATACTTATTTTTTACCAGGTGTTTTTGATGTGAGTATCACCAATAGGGTTAAAAAAAGTATCAAAGCCAAAGTTTATGTGGATACTAATAAAAAATGGTATGCTTTGGGTTTTCAAAGACAGCGTTTAATCCCTAAGAATTACTATGCCTTTTTAGCCACTAAAAATCAGGATAGTTTGTTTTATGTTCCCAATAAGGAATTACAAAAACAAGGTATAGATACCATTCAGCCTTTTTTTATCCGTGTGTGTAATTATAGCCCTATAAAACATAGTGCTGATAGTTTTGTTTTTGAAACTACTTTTAAAAAAGATACTAACGACAATGGAATAGTTTGTAACGGTTTGGTCTTTAAAATTTCGGGTTCCGATAATTATATCCGTTTCAATTTTGTTAATTCAGGTTGTAGTTCCAGAATCCAAAACGTTATTAGTGATAAAACTATTGATGGTGTTACTCAAAATTTATCACCGTTTGTAATTAATTTTGAAAAATGGAATACCATCAGACTCATCAATCAAAATAAAAAGTTGACACTATTTGTTAACGATTCTAAAATTTATGAAACTACATATAATGTTTCATTAGGTGAGTTAAGGGGACTCTTCCTGGAGTTTGAACGCAACGGATTTATCAAAAAATGTGAATTGCGTTCGTTAGAAGGGGAAATTCATTATTCTTTTTAAATGTTTTTAGTTGGTTGTTAATCAGTGTTTTTGTGCGTACATAATTTTGGACGTACTTTGATTAATGCTAAATAATGTCATAAATTCAAAGCTTTCTATATTTGATTAGTTCAAAGAAAAAGAACTGTTTTTTTAAACCAAAAAATCAAATTTATGTTGCTATGAATTTTAACCATTTAACCATTACTTTAAAAAAATCATCAATTAAGTTTACCTCAAATTCGAAAAAAATACTCTTGTTTTTTTTAATCATAGGTGGTACTCAACTATGGTCACGAACAAAAACAAACCAACCTAAACCGACTGCTTTTGAGTTAATCCAAAATGCTAATACTGCTTTGGTACAAAATAAAACTCAGACTAAAGAACCATTAAATGTACTTAAGTTTGATTTTGGTACTGGAAATTCTGAAGCGGGCTATCTTAAAGTTCTGCCGGAAACAATATATACTCCTGAAAAGGGATATGGAATTGATTTTGGAACAACTGCAACAGCTAATCAAAAAACAGGGAAACAATCTTTGACAGATGGTTATCTTACATCAGACAAGCCTTTTTATTTCTCAGTAAAACTTCCGGAAGGGAACTATCATGTTAAAGTAATATTAGGCGATGATTTGGCAGCTTCAGAAACGGTGATTAGAGCCGAGAACCGTAGAATGATGGTGAATAGATTGCAAACAGATAACGGAAAACATAAGGTTGTTGAGTTTACAATACATATTCGTGACAGTATCATTCGGGGAGGAAAATTTAAAAAAGTAAGTTTGAAACCAAGAGAAAAAGACAATTACCAATGGGATGATAAGCTTACTTTAGAATTTAATGGTTTAAGTACAAAAGTAAATGCTATCGAAATTTATCCTGAAAACAACAAAGTTACTACGGTATTTCTAACAGGGGATTCTACAGTGGTAGACCAGTCTAATGAGCCATGGGCTTCCTGGGGACAAATGATCCCTGCATTTTTTAAATCAGGCCAAGTTGCTGTAGCGAATTATGCTGAATCAGGTGAAACTTTGAGTAGTTTCATTGCTCAGCGTCGATTTGATAAAGTGTATAGTTTGTTGAAAGCCGGAGATTATGTTTTTGTAGAATTTGGCCACAATGATCAAAAGCAAAAAGGAGAAAATGATGGAGCATTTAAAAACTACAAGAAACAGCTTGAAGCTGTAATAGAGGAAATAAAGAAAAGAGGCGGAATTCCGGTTTTAGTTACTTCTGTACAACGAAGAAAATTTGATGAAAATGGTAAGATTGTTGAAACTTTAGGCGATTATCCGGAAGCAGTAAGAGTAACGGCCAAAGAACAAAATGTTCCCATGATTGATTTGAATGCCATGTCTAAAATCATGTATGAAGCCTTGGGTGAAAAAGAATCTATTAAAGCTTTCGTTCATTTTCCTGCTAATATGTTTCCCGGTAAAGACAAACCATTGGCTGATAACACGCACTTTAGACCTTATGGAGCTTATGAGATTGCTAAATTAGTTGTTAAGGGAATTAGAGATAATAATATGAAATTGGCTAATTCAATTTTAGCTAATGTGTCAGAAATAGATCCGGCTAAGCCTGGAAAATACGAGGATTTTTACTGGCCTTTAAGTCCGCTGAAAGAAGTGGTAAAACCTGATGGAAATTAATTTTTTAAAATAAAAATGATGAAAATAAGCTTTAAAAAATACAGTCTGTTATTGTTGTCCCTAAATTGTTTTTTTGCATTTGCTCAAGAAAAAGAGAACAGAACAAAATATTTTCCTCATAAAGAAGAAAAGGTTGTTACTATTCCCAATAAATCGAAGGTATGGGTTTTTATGATGGCTGGTCAATCGAATATGGAAGGACGTGGTTTAGTTGAACCTCAGGACACCATTGCCAATAATAGAATTTTAACTATAAATAGTAATAATGAATTGGTTCTTGCCAAAGAGCCAATCCATTTTAGTACTCCGGCTTACAGAGGTTTAGACTGCGGAATGTCTTTTGCAAATGAATTATTGAAAAGTATTCCAAAGGATGTAGTTATACTATTGCTGCCAACCGCAGTGGGAGGTAGTCCAATTGAGAAATGGATAAAAGATTTACCTCACAGAAAAATAAACCTGTATTCAAACTTTAAAGAAAAATTGGAATTAGGAAAACGATATGGGACTATAAAAGCAGTATTGTGGCATCAGGGAGAATCAGATGCTAATAAAGATGGAATCTCAAACCGTGACCAAAATCTAAAAATGCTGTTCGCCTCTTTCAGAAAAGACATTGGCAATGAAAAATTACCAATATTAATTGGAGAAATAGGCTCTTTTTCAAAAGAACCTGAATTGTGGGCTGAAATAAATAAAGCTAACTATAAATATATCCAAGACGACAAATATGCCGACATAGTTGAAACTGCCGATTTGAAAGACAAAGGAGATAAAGTTCATTTTGATGGTGAAAGCCAAAGAGAAATGGGCAAAAGATTTGCAGCAAAGTATATTGAAAAGTTTTATAAATAGGTTTTAAAAGAATATTATGAATCGAAAATCATTGTCACAAATTATCATCGCTTTATTTATAGTTATTGGATGTTCTGAAATACAGGCTCAAGGAGTAACAAATAAATTAACGATAGATACACAAGCTAAAACCGGATCCTTTCCATTAATCGAAAAAGGGATTGTTCCTTCGATACTTACAGATAAAGCTGATGCTGAAGTAGTTTCTATTGTTGCCAATGCTGTTGCTTCAGATTTTGGATTAATCAGTGGGCTTGCCCCGAAGGTTGTAAATGACAGAACCAACGAGGAATACCTGATAATAGCAGGGACTATCGGAAAATCGGCTGTTATTGATGAGTTAATTAAATCCGGAAAATTGGATGTTTCTGCTGTTAAAAACAAGTGGGAATCGTATACTATTACTACGATTACTACTCCTGTTGCAGGTGTAAAACAAGCTCTTGTTGTGGCAGGAAGCGACAGAAGAGGAACGGCTTATGGTTTGTTTGAAATTTCAAAACTGGCCGGTGTTTCTCCCTGGGTTTGGTGGGCTGATGTTAAACCAACGCCAAGAAAATCATTGTATGTTGTACCAGGAACACTGGTACAAAAAGAACCATCGGTAAAATACAGAGGAATCTTCATTAACGATGAAGATTGGGGATTGAATCCATGGGCAGCTAAAAATATGGATACCGATATTAAAGATATTGGTCCTAAAACCTATGCTAAAGTTTTTGAATTATTACTTCGATTGAAAGCTAATTTAATCTGGCCGGCCATGCATGATAGTACCAAAGCATTCTGGTGTTACAAACAAAATCCTGTTGTAGCTGATAAATATGCTATTGTAATGGGTTCCACCCATTGCGATATGATGTTACGCAGCAATACGTTTGAATGGCAACATAATTTCGAAAATGAATATGGTCGTAAACCGGGGGAATACCGTTATGACACTAACAAAGCCGAGGTTTATAAATACTGGGAAGACCGTGTAAATGAAGCTAAAAATTACGAAGCCATGTATACTGTGGGTATGCGTGGAGTACGTGATGGCGAAATTACAGGACCTGAAACCAAAGAGGGTAAAATAGCTTTGGTAGAAAATGTCATTGGAGACCAAAGAAACATTTTCAAAAAATATTTTGGTTCGACTACTAATGCGCTTCAGATTTTCTGTCCGTATAAAGAAGTATTGGGATTGTATACAGCCGGTTTAAAAGTGCCGGATGATGTGACTCTCGTCTGGACGGATGATAATTATGGTTATATACGTCAATTATCAAACACAGCCGAACAAAAAAGAAGCGGTTCCAGCGGAATTTATTATCACCTTTCCTATTTAGGGGGGCCACATGATTATACATGGTTATCTACTAATTCACCTTCTCTAATAGCTTATGAAATGACTAAAGCGTATCAGTTTGGGGCAGATAAATTTTGGGTTGTGAATGTGGGAGATATCAAACCTGCCGAATTAGAAACACAGTTCTTTTTAGATATGGCTTGGGATGCAAAAAAATGGACACCTGAAAATGCAACCCAATATGTACAAAGTTGGGCAGCAGAAACCTTTGGTACAGCATTTTCCGTTGAAATTGCCGCTATCAAAAACCAGTATTATCAATTGGCTCAAAGTGGAAAACCGGAACACATGGGAATGCTGCAATTTGATACAAATGCTAAAAACAAGCGATTAGCAGCTTATGCTGATTTGGTAACAAAAGTGGATAAGTTGAAAAATCGTATTCCAGATTTACTTAAAGATGCTTATTTTGAACTGATAGAATATCCTGTAAAAGGAGCGGCGTTAATGAATCAGAAATTCTTTTATGCCCAAATGAGTTTGGAAGTGGCTGAAACCAATAAAAAACTGGCTTTAGACTATTCGCAAAAAGCAAAAAATGCTTTGGAACAAATTATCAGTCTGACGCATCATTACAATAAAGAAATTCAAAATGGTAAATGGGATGGTATCATTACCCATGCTCCCAGAAATCTGGAAACCTATGCGATGCCTAAGATTGCCAATCCGGAAATCTTAAGTGATTCGTTGCGAAATCCTGCAGCATTTGATAAAAGATATATAGAAAAAGTAATTACCACAATTGAAGCGGCTAAGTCGGCTAATGTAATTTCTTTGAGTGCTTCCGATTTTAAAAGCAAACAAGATATTCCTTCCGATAAAATAATTACAGTTGATGGACTAGGTTTAAACGGAAAAAGTATTTCCCGCTATCCGTTTACCGGAAAATCATTTAAAAATGAAGAATATGCTCAAGCACCTTATGTGGAATATAAAGTGAATTTAAAAGCAGGGGAATATCAATTGTCACTTAAAAGTCTTCCAACTAAAACGATTAATAAAGAAAGAAATCTAAACCTGGCATTGGTTATCAATCAACAAGCCCCTAAATTTGTAGATGCGGATACTTCTAAAAAGGATAAAAACTGGACGATGAGTGTAGTAAGAGGATATTTTGAAAAATTAGTTCCTTTTAAAGTTGAAAAAGAAGGTGAGACTACAATTCGCATCTATTTACAGGATACAGGTTTGGCTTTAAGTCAAATTGATATTGATAAATTATAAAAAAATCTACAGAATGAAACTTAAAAACAGTTTTAAAAATGTCATTTTATTCTCTTGCTGTCTTTTTGTTTTTATGGCTTATAGCCAAAACAAACAGTCTAAATTCTGGTCGTCTTCAAAGGAGGCTTTGAAAGAAATGGAGCAAATCAGGAAATTGATAAAGGCTCCAAAGTTTAAAAACACAGAATACCTAATAACCGATTTTGGAGCTAAAGGTGATGGAGTAACTAAAAATACTGAAGCTTTTAAAAAAGCTATTGAAACTTGTAATAAAGCTGGAGGAGGAAAAGTGGTAATTCCGGTAGGTAACTTCCTTACAGGTCCTATTTATCTAAAAAGCAATGTAAACTTAGTTGTAAGTGAAGGAGCAACAATAACATTTTCTAAGGACACCAAAGATTACCCTATCGTACTCACGCGTTGGGAAGGTATGGATTGCATGAATTATTCTCCTCAGATTTATGCTTACAATGAAAAAAATATAGCCATCACAGGGAGCGGAACAATCAATGGAAATGCTGACAAGAATAACTGGTGGCCATGGAAAGGACGAGCTTCTTATGGCTGGAAAAAAGGAGATCCCAATCAATTTATAGCCAGAGATAGTCTGCATGTCTTAATGAAAGAAAAGATAGATCCAAGAAAACGAATTTTTGGTGATGGTCATTATTTAAGACCTTATATGATTCAGCCTTACAACTGCAAAAACTTTTTAATGTCAGGCGTAAAACTGATTGATTCTCCTATGTGGTTTGCAAGTCCGGTAATGTGTGAAAATGTGATTTTTGAAAAAGTACAATTCATATCTCATGGTCCCAATACTGACGGTTGTGATCCTGATGCCTGCAAAAATGTATTGATTAAAGATTGTTATTTTGATACAGGAGATGATTGTATTGCTATAAAATCAGGTCGAGATGAAGATGGAAGAGGAAACAAAAAACCAGCCGAAAATCACATCATTGAAGGCTGTACAATGAAAGATGGTCACGGCGGAATTGTAATTGGTAGTGAAATTGCCGGAGGCGCCAAAAATATTTTTGCTGTTAACTGTAAAATGGACAGTAAAAATCTGGATAGAGTACTGCGTGTTAAAACCTCATCATCAAGAGGAGGAACTATCGAGAACATTTTCTTAAAGGATATCATAGTGGGAAGTTATGGCGAATCGGCGATTCATTTCAATATGTTTTATGAAAATCCGGGAGATTTCATGCCTACTATTCGCAATATTTGGGTAGAGAACTTAAATGTCGAAAAAGGTGGTGATTATGCTATTTGGGTTAATGCCTACAAAGATTCTCCAATAGAAAATCTTAAAGTAGTTAACTGTAAATTTAATGGCATTAAAACCCCTTTAAAAATTGACCATGTAAAAAGTATGCAATTAGAAAACGTAGTTATAAACGGAGAACTTTTTAAGTACGATAACAACTCAAAAAAATAAAACTTACTTTAATATAAATTGTAATGAACCAATTATTTAAAAAAAACTATTTCAGCCTTTGCCTTATTGTAATGCTGTTTTTTACCTTGAATAGTTTTGCCCAATCCAATACAAAAAAAGAAATTCAATATCTTTCAGGTACTGATGCTACCCATACCAAAACCTGGGATTTCTTTTGTACGTCAGGACGTAATAGTGAAAAATGGACGACAATCCAAGTACCTTCAAACTGGGAACAGCAGGGATTTGGTAATTATAACTTTGGTCGTGATAATGTAAACTACGGAAAGAATTTTCAGTTTGCTGATGAAAAAGGCTTGTATAAATTGCAATTTAATGTACCCGTTGAATGGAAAAATAAAGAGGTTAATATCGTTTTTGAAGGTTCAATGACCGATACCGATGTTAAGATTAATGGGAAATTAGCAGGAACTGTTCATCAGGGAGCATTTTACCGTTTTAAATATAACATTAGTGATAAATTGCAATATGGAGCCAGTAATTTATTAGAAGTAACCGTTAGTAAAATGTCTGCTGATAAATCGATAAATGGCGCTGAACGTTTTGCTGATTATTGGATTTTTGGTGGTATTTACAGACCTGTTTATTTGGAAGCTGTTCCCAAAGAGCATATTTCATGGACTGCTATTGATGCAAAAGCCGATGGAACTTTCAATATGAATGTACACTTAAATAAAGTTGTCGATGGAGCCGAAATTGTGACCGAAATAATTGATAATAAAGGAAAAACAATTGAAACTACTGTTACAAAAACAGCAAATGATTCTGTCGTTTCTGTAAAAACAAAAGTCCAAAAACCATTGTTATGGAATGCTGAAACGCCAAATTTGTATCAGCTTAGAGTTCATCTTAAAAAAGGAAATAATACAATTTATACCACCGATGATAAATTTGGTTTTAGAACAATTGAGGTAAGAAAGCAGGATGGAATTTATATTAATGGCGTACAAGTAAAAATGAAAGGTATTAACCGCCATGTGATGTGGCCTGAATATGGACGTGCTATTTATCCAGAAGCCGATTTATTGGATGTAAAATTAATCAAGGGAATGAACATGAATGCGGTGCGCTGTTCGCATTATCCACCCGATAAAAATTTCCTTAGAGTTTGCGATTCTCTAGGACTTTATGTTATTAATGAATTAGCCGGTTGGCAAAAAGCGTATAGTACTGCAGCAGGAACACCATTAGTAAAAGAAATGGTGATTCGCGATGCCAATCATCCGTCTATTATTTTCTGGAGTAATGGAAATGAGGGGGGACATAATTTTGATTTTGATGATGATTTTGCAAAATACGATTTATCAAATAGAACCGTAATTCATGCACACCATAAACCAGGTAATGCGATTAATGGAATTGATTGCAACCATTATGAAGGTTATGAGAGTACTGCAGCATTAGTGAGCGAAAAGAGTGAAAATATTCATATGCCAACTGAATTTTTACATGCTATGCACGATGGAGGAGCTGCAGCTGCTTTAGCAGATTATTGGGAATTGCAATGGAATGGAAAACACGGTGGTGGAGGTTTTATATGGAGTTTTGCCGATGAAGGCATTATGCGCACCGATATGAACAATATGATTGATGTAAATGCTAATAATGCAGCTGACGGAGTTGTTGGTCCACATCGTCAGAAAGAAGGCAGTTATAATGCCATCAAAGAGATATATTCACCTGTTCATATCACCTTAAAAGAATTGCCTATAAATTTTAATGGAAATATTCCTGTAGAAAACCGTTACCATTTTACCAATCTTAAGGATTGTAGTTTCCGTTATGAGTTGATTAATTTTCACAGTGTCAATGATATGCAGTCGGGATATAATGTAAATCAACAAGGAACTATTAAATCGCCTAATGTTGATCCGACTGCCAAAGGTAATTTACAGCTAAGTTTGCCAAAAGACTGGATGAATAATGATGCTCTGGCAGTTACAGCCTATGATCCGGATAATAATGAAATTTACCATTGGGTTTGGAAAATAAAGACGAATAAAACTTTAACGGCATCCTTATTAACTGTTCCTGAATCTAAAATCGAAAGTATTTCAGCAAAAGAAGAAAATAATATACTTACTGTAAAAGGAGGAGAAATTGCGGTGAGTTTTGATACCAAAACCGGAATGATTTCTAAATTGGCCAATGATAAAAGTCCTGCTTTGCCTTTTGATAATGGTCCTGTTTTGGTGAGTGGAAATGCAACGGTAACCGCAGTTAAACATTTCAAAGAACAAGATACTTATGTAGTTGAATTCAGTTATAGCGGAGATCTTTCTTTTGTACGTTGGAAAATGCATGCTAATGGTTGGTTGGAAATGAACTATAAATACACGCTTAATGGTAGTTATCCTTTTGCAGGAATTAGTTTTAATTATCCACAAGGACTGGTAAATAGCGTAAAATGGTTAGGTCAGGGACCTGGCCGTGTGTGGAAAAATCGTATGCAAGGAGTTACCACAAGTGTTTATCAAAACATGAATAATAATACCGAAACGGGAAGTGCACCATGGATTTATCCTGAGTTTAAAGGTTATTATTCTGATATTGTCTGGATGGAATTCAGTACACAAATGGGACGATTTACCATTGCTTCTCCAGATAAAGATTTGTTTGTAAGATTGTTTGATTTTTACGGAATCAATGCCAATAAAAAAACACCTGTATTGCCTACAGGAGATATTTCGTTTCTGGATGCGATTCCTCCTATTGGTTCTAAAGAAGCTGTTAGTAATAATGCCGTTAAGGGACTAGGGTCATCGAGTGATTTGAATAAAATAAATGAAGCTAAAGAACGTACTATCTTTTTCTTTTTTGGAACACCAAAAGTAGATCAACAGGAAAAATCACCAAATTAGTTTTTAGGTTTTTTTAGTTCAGAAGAGGGCTTTTATAGCCCTCTTTTTTATGTTTTAAACTTTCTCCCCTTCCATTCATACTTTCCAAACACAGCATACAAAGCCACACTTAGACTGAAAAAAGGATAAAATAAGTTGCTTAAAACTAAATAGCGTATTTTGTTTTGAGTTAAAAATCGATTAGTCTTAAAAATCAAAATACTGTCGATAATAAATTTTGAAAGAGATAAAAAAAGTAGCTGGAGAAACGGAATACTCCCCATAATCCAAAACCCTAGGCTCAAAACCAAAATCAAGTTTCCTGCAAAAACTATTAATCCTAATAATTTTCCAAAACTACTTTGATACGAACTCGTTTTCGAAGCCCAACGGACTCTTTGATAAAATAAGGATTTCCAGTTGTCAACTGGTTTTGTGGTGACAATACTATTTTCTGATTTTAAATAATGTACTTTTTTGGGAAATCTTGCGATGGCTTTTTGCAACAGGAAAACATCATCGCCACTGGCAATGGTGTTATTCCCGTCAAAACCGTTTAATTCTTCAAAAAGTGATTTGGTGTAAGCTAAATTCGCACCATTGCACATAAAAGCTTTTCCAATTCCAAAACTGCCAATGGTTGCGCCTTGCAAGCTCGCCAGATCCAGTTGCTGAAAATGATGTAAAAAGGAATTGTTACATTCATAAGTCACCGCCCCGGCTAGCATAGCGACTTTATGTGTTTGAATGTAATTGTCTAAGGTTAAAAGCCAATTCTCGGGAACTACACAATCGGCATCGGTGGTGATAATCCATGTTGTTTTTATCAAAGGAATGGCGGTTGTAATGGCGTCTTTTTTGGGAGAATTTGAAACTCTAATATTATTTACAACTGTAATCTGAAATCTAAAATCTAAAATCTGAAATCTAAAATCTGACTCATCATCTACCAAAATCACTTCAAATAAATCCGCCGGATAATTCATTTTCGAAAAGCTTTCGAGAAGTACGGGTAAATTTTCAGCTTCGTTTCTAAAAGGGACAATAATTGTAAAGCTGTTTTTTGGCTTTAAGCCAATAGTGTCGTAGTTTTTTACTTTGGTAAAACCATAAATTAAAAGTAATATGCTTGCTAAATAAATGGATAATATGACGATTACAAAAAGCATTATGCAATGTTTCTGGTCTTGAAATTCAATACATAATAACTGCCAATTACCACAGGAATTACTACATTAAGAAACCACATCAGGGTAGAGATAAAAACGACAATCCATTCGTTTACGCCTAAAATCCCAAAGAAATAAATGGCTACACTACCTTTGACGGCAAAGTCCAAAAACTGAAAAGTAGGTAAGGAAGATGCCAAAAAATAGACAGAGGAAATGGCTGACATGAGTGTTAAATAAGGCAAATCAACATCAAAAGCTAAAAACAAAAAATAGTATTGATGTGAAAAAACAATATAGCGACAAATACCAAGGAGGATGTTGCGCTGGTGAATGCTTTTGGGAATTTCGTTAATCTTATGGATTAATTTTTCTATCGAATAGCCTTTTATGTTTATTTTTTTCGAAAAGAATAAAATTCCAAAAAGCAAAAAACAAATTCCAACCAGGCTTAAAACCGTTTTTGGTGTAATAACATTAAACTGTGCATTGAAATACAGCAGCCCGAAAATTCCAAATATAATGGTTAAAATCATTTGAATTCCATTGCAAATCAGGTTCAGGAAAATGACTTTTTTAGCTTCTGATTTATTAAAAAACAAAGCTTTTCCGGCGTATTCACCCACACCGTTTGGGGTAAATAATCCGGCGGTTAAAGCAGCAAGAACCTGTTTTGTTGATTGGGCTATTGTGATATTACGGATGTTTTGCACCAGATTTTGCCATTTTAAGATTTCGAAATAACGGTTTAAAACACTCAACAATAAAATAAAACTGATTCCCGAAACGGATTGGTTTTTTTGGAACAAAACAATGAATTTTTGCCAATTCAGTTTATCGTTATTCGCCAGTTGGTCGTAAATAAAATAAAAGGCAGCAGCTACAATCAGAATTTTGATTAGAAGTACGAGGAATTGCTTAGTTTTGTGAGGAATTGAAATCATGCTGCAAAGTAAAGAAAACTATTGCGAAAAAGCTATTTCACAAAGATTGGCAAAGGAAACACAAAGACCCACAGAGGAATAAAAAAACTTTGTGAATCTCTGTGGTAACTTGGCGCTACTTTGTGTAACCCAAACGAAAAATCAGTTGACAAAAGAACGCATCATATTAGGGATTGACCCGGGAACAACCATAATGGGTTTTGGTTTGATACGTGTTATCAATAAAAAAATGGAATTTGTTCAGTTAAATGAATTGCAATTATCCAAATACGATAATCATTACCAAAAGCTAAGAATCATTTTTGAGCGTACCATTGAGTTAATTGATACGCATCATCCGGACGAAATTGCCATTGAAGCTCCTTTTTTTGGTAAAAATGTTCAATCGATGTTAAAGCTTGGCCGTGCCCAGGGTGTAGCTATGGCGGCAGGTCTTTCCAGAGATATTCCAATTACAGAATACGAACCTAAGAAAATTAAAATGGCGATTACCGGTAACGGAAACGCCAGTAAAGAACAGGTTGCTAAAATGCTGCAACAGCTTTTAGGACTGAAAGAACTGCCTAAGAACCTTGATTCAACGGATGGTTTGGCTGCTGCAGTTTGTCATTTTTTTAACTCAGGAAAGGTGGTGGCAGGCAAAAGTTATTCGGGTTGGGATGCTTTTGTGAAACAAAATGAAGAAAGAGTGAAAAAGTAATGTCAGGAATCTATATACACATACCATTTTGCAAGCAGGCTTGTCATTACTGCGATTTTCATTTTTCGACTTCTATGAAGAAAAAAGATGAGATGGTTTTGGCTTTGGCCAAAGAATTGGAAATGCGTAAAAATGAGTTTGCTCAGGAAACTGTTGAAACCATTTATTTTGGAGGAGGAACGCCGAGCAGATTGCAGATTGCAGATTTGAGATTGCAGATTGTTGCGATTTATAATAATTATAAAGTAATCGAAAAACCTGAAATAACCTTAGAAGCTAACCCGGATGATTTATCGGAAGATTATTTGATTGAACTTACAAAAATAGGTGTCAATCGTCTTTCGATTGGGATTCAATCTTTTTTCGAAGATGATTTGAAAATGATGAATCGGGCACATAATTCGGCGGAAGCCAAAAAATGTCTGGAAGTAGCGACACAATATTTCGATAATATTTCACTCGATTTGATTTATGGTATTCCGGGGATGAGTGATGGACGGTGGAAACAAAATATAGAAACGGCTTTGAGTTTTGGAATTCCGCATATTTCGAGTTATGCCTTGACGGTGGAACCAAAAACAGCTTTGAATAAATTGATTCAAATGGGGAAAATTGCCGAGCCAAAAGATGAGGTGGCTTCAGGGCATTTTATGATTTTGGTCGAAATGCTTGAAGCCAATGGATTTGTTCATTACGAATTATCAAATTTTGGAAAACCCGATTATTTCTCCAAAAACAATTCGGCTTATTGGCTGGGTAAAAAATACATTGGGATTGGTCCTTCGGCACATAGTTATGATGGGATTTCCAGAAGTTGGAATGTGGCTAACAATGCACTTTATCTGAAATCCATTCAGGAAAGTAAACTTCCAAATGAAATTGAGATTCTATCCGTTGCCGATTGTTACAATGAATATATTATGACGGGTTTGCGAACTATTTGGGGTGTTTCGTTAGATAGGATTCAGACTGAATTTGGACAAAATTATTTGGATTATCTATTAAATCAGGCACAGAAATTCTTAAGCGATGATTTGCTTTTTATTGAAAACAACATCCTGAAACCAACTAAAAAAGGAAAGTTTTTAACGGATGGGATTGCATCGGATTTATTTTATTTAAATTTGGAATAATCTAACCGCTAAGGACACAAAGAAGGCTCAATGACCACAAAGCTTTGTGAACTTGGTGTAAATCTTAGTAAACTTTGCGGTTAAAAAATGTCGTTAAAATATGATTAGCGTTTCTACAGATAAAAGTAAACTTGACATTCCGTTTATTCATAATTTTCTGAAGGATATTTATTGGGCCGCACCCAGAACTATTCAAGAAGTTCAGGTTTGTATTGAGAATTCTTTTTGTTTTGGAATTTATCTTGACGGCAGACAAATAGGTTTTGCAAGAGTAATTACTGATTATGTGGTGTTTGCCTATTTGATGGATGTTTTTATTGATGAAAAATATAGAGGAAATGGCTATTCGTCTATTTTGATTGATGCCATGATGAACGAATCGGAATTAAAGGAAATTAAAATTTGGAGATTAGCAACCACAGATGCTCATTTTTTATATCAAAAATTCGGATTCAAATTATTGGCTCATCCTGAGAAATTAATGGAAAAAATAGTGTTATGAACTTAGAAACTTTTTATGAATATTGTACTTCGAAGAGAGGAGTGACCGAGCATTTTCCTTTTGACGAAGACACTTTGGTTTTCAAGGTTGGTGATAAAATATTTGCTTTATCGTCATTAAAACAATGGGAGATAGGGAGTCCATCGGTGAATTTAAAATGTAATCCTGATTTGGCTAAAGAATGGAGAGCACAGTTTGAAGGGATTCAACCCGGTTTTCACATGAATAAAAATCATTGGAATACAGTTGCGATAAATTCGGATGTTTCTGATTTATTTTTAAAAGAAATGATAGATCATTCCTATGGGTTGGTTTTTAAGGGTTTAACTAAAAAAGTGCAGCAGGAAGTTTTGCTTAGACTTAGTTAGGATTCTCTAGTTGTTTTATTTGTAGTGTTTTATGGGGGTTTTGCTAGAATTAAAAACAAAAGTGGAGAAAATTTGTTTTTTAAAATTTAATTCCTCACATTTGTAATGTAAACGTTTACATTATTCAAATTGTCAAATTTAAAAGCGGTAGCTGAACATTCTAAGGTTTCTATAGCCACAGTATCTAGAGTCATTAATAATGATCCTAAGGTAAGCAAGGATACTATGCTTAAAGTTCAGGCTTCGATTGCGGCATTGGAGTACAAACCCAATCGTGTAGCACAAAGATTAAGAAGTACCAGCAAAAAAACTAAATTACTTGGTTTAGTTATTCCCGATATTCAGAATCCTTTTTTCGTTGACGTGGTTAGAGGAGTTGAGGATTATGCCTACCAGAATAATTTTGCAGTTATGATTGGCAATTTTGGTCAGGATGAGAAAAAGGAGAAGTTATATCTGGATATTCTTCAATCTGAAAACATTGATGGTTTGATAGTAGCTCCTATACATGGAAAAGATAAGGGAATTGAAAACTTAGTTAAAAAGAATATTCCGGTTGTTTGTATAGATAGAGGTTTGACAGATATTGATGTTGATGTGGTGAAGGTGGATAATGAACAGGGTGCTTTTAATGCAATTGATCATTTGTTAAGTATCGGTCACAAAAAGATTGCATTTATTTCGGGTAATTTCAGAATCCCAACCTATATTGAACGTTTGGCTGGTTATAAAAGAGCCTTAAGCGAGTACGGAGTTCCTTTTGATGAGAATCTGATTTTTGCGAGAGATACCGATTACAAGAGTGGATTTGAAATAGCTAATAAAATTTTAGAATTAAAAGAACGTCCAACAGCGATATTTTCAGGGAATAATCTGTTGACTTTAGGTGCTCTCGAGGCTATACATGCTAAAGGGATTAAGATTCCGGAGGAAATTTCGATTATAGGTTTTGATGATATGCCATGGTCTATTTCGTTAAATCCGCCATTAAGTGCTGTTCGTCAGCCTGGTTTTGATATGGGAAGAAAAGCAGCAGAGATGTTGTATGAAAGGATTTTAAATCCTGGCAGTAAAAAAGAAAAAGTTATTTTGAAAACAGAGTTAATGCTGAGGAAATCTACTGCTCGTTTAGAGTAGTTTTTTTATGTTTAAAAATGTAAACGTTTACATTTTTAAACATAAAGTTTTTTTGGGGTTATTTTTCTGTATTAGAGTGGTTTATATAAAAAGGAAAAAATGAAAGAAATTATAATTTTAAATCCTAATCGTGTTGTTTTCGGGGAGGGAAGTATGCAACGATTTGTTGGTGATTTTGTCGAGAAAGGTTTTAAACGAATGTTTTTGTTGAGCATTGTTGAACTTCGCAATGTTTTAGAACCTTTTTTAGAAGAATTAAAATCACAGGGAATTGAAATTTTTACAGATGAATCTATAGTGGGAGAACCTACTTTTGATGATTTTAGTCAGGTTTTGCTGAAAGCTCAAAATTTTGAAGCCGATAGTGTTGTAGGTATTGGTGGCGGAAGCGTTCTGGATGTTGCCAAACTGATTGCCGCTCAGTTAAAAAACACCCAAACCTTAGATGAAATAAAAGGAATTGGGAATCTAAAAGAAAGACAGATTTATGTAGCTTGTATTCCTACTACTTCCGGAACAGGAAGTGAGGTTTCGCCCAATGCTATTTTTGTTAATGAATTAGGAGAAAAAGTAGGGATTATTAGTCCGTATTTAGTTCCGGATGCAGCCTATATTGATCCTATATTGTCAGTTTCTTTGCCTAAAAGTGTTACCGCTGCAACAGGAATCGATGCTTTGACCCATTGTTTAGAAGCTTATACTAATAAATTTGCCCATCCATTTGTGGATTTATATGCTCTGGAAGGAGTTCGACTTATTGCAAAATACTTAAAAAGAGCCTGTGATGATGGTGCTGATATAGAAGCCAGAAGTCAGGTAGCATTGGGGAGTATGTATGGAGGGATGTGTTTGGGTCCGGTAAATACAGCTGCAGTTCATGCCTTGTCTTATCCTTTGGGAGTAGAGTATCATATTCCTCATGGTCTGTCGAATGCCTTGTTATTACCTTATGTAATGGAATACAATATTGAGGCTGATGCTACTAAATATGAAAGAATAGCTGCTGTTTTAGGTGCAGAAAAGAAAGCTACTTCGAAAGAAACCGCTTTAGAAGGAGTTAAAATTATGAAACAATTGATAGTAGATTGTGGATTACCAATAACTTTGAAACAAGCAGGTGTAAAACAGGAATCGATCCCTTTGTTAGCCGAAGGAGCAGTTAAAGTGCAACGTTTGTTGAAAAATAATATCAGAGAAATTGCTGTAGATGATGCGGTTGCGATTTATAAAGCCGCTTTTTAGTTATATAAAGATGAAAAATAGTAAAAAATATAATGGAGTAGTAGTGCCGATGGTAACGCCATTTAATTCCGATATGAATATCGATTTAGATGCGGTAACTGTATTGGTTAATCATCTTATTGATGGAGGATGTCATCCGTTTGTACTGGGAACTACCGGAGAATCGAGTTCAATTTCTTTCGAAAGTAAAGTGGCTTTAGTTAAGAAAACCGTTGAGGTAGCTAAAGGAAAAGCTACGGTTTATGCCGGAATTTCGGGGAATTGTTTTCAGGAATCTTTAGATCAGGCTAAGGTTTATACTGATTTGGGGGTGGATGTTCTGGTGGCGCATGTTCCTTATTATTATCCGTTGAATCAAAATCACATTTTGAATTATTTTAACCAATTAGCATCGGCAGTTGCATTGCCATTAATTGTTTATAATATGCCAATGACAACTAATATGTCTATTGATTTAGAAACGGCAGAGGAGTTGAGTAAACATCCTAACATTGTTGGTTACAAAGAATCAGAACGAGGTGAAGAACGTATGGCTAAAGCCATTGGGCTTTGGAAAGACAGAGCTGATTTCTCTTATTTATTGGGTTGGGCTGCTAAATCTTATGAGGCTATGTTGCTGGGAGCTGACGGTTTAGTACCAAGTACCGGAAATTTAACTCCACAATTGTATAGTACTATTTATGAAAGTGTGCTTTCCGGAAATAATGAATCAGCACAAAAAGCTCAGGAAAAAAGCGATGCGATTTCTAAAGTATATCAGGAAAATCAAATCTTGGTTAATGCTATTCCGATTTTGAAATTTTTATTGGCAAAATATAATTTATGTACAAAAGCTGTTTTATTGCCAATGATTGCTCTAAATGAGGCTGACGAAAAGATAGCAACAGAAAAAATAAAAAACTACGGAACCGATTTAAAAAGCTTAAACAGCATTGAATAATGGAGAATAGAAAGCCAATATTAGGGATAACAATGGGAGATCCCGCAAGTATAGGACCTGAAGTAGCTGTAAAAGCATTATTAGATCCAAAGGTGTATGAAGTATGTCAGCCTGTTTTAGTAGGGGAAGCTGATGTTTTTGAACAGGCAATTCAGTTTTGCGGATTGGATTTAAAAGTAAACAGAATTTCAAAAATTGCTGATGCCAAATTTGAAAAAGGTACAGCAGATGTTTTTGATTTGAATTACATGAATATCGCCGATTTAAAGATGGGCGAAATCACAGCCGAAGCGGGTGATGTATCTTTTAGGACGGTAGTTCGAAATATCGAATTGGCTCTGGCAGGAGAAATCGACGGAACGGTTACAGGACCTATTAATAAAGAATCTATTCAAAAAGCAGGACATCTTTTTGCCGGTCATACCGAAATATATGCTCATTATACTGATACCAAAAAATACGGAATGTTATTGGTGGAAGAAAATTTAAGAGTAGTGCATGTTTCAACGCACGTTTCTTTGAGACAAGCCTGTGATTTGGTTAAAAAGGACAGAATTCTGGAATGTATTTCTCTTATAAATGATGCCTGTAAAAAACTGGGTGTTCTTAATCCTAAAATTGGTGTGGCAGGGTTAAATCCGCATGCCAGTGATGGCGGACTTTTTGGTTACGAAGAAGAGCAGGAAATACTTCCGGCAGTTCAGGAAGCATTAAAAAGAGGTTATAATGTTGAAGGGCCAATTCCTGCCGATACTTTATTTCCAAAAGCAATTGGAGGAGTATATGATGGTTGTGTGGCTATGTACCATGATCAGGGACATATTCCTTTTAAAACAGTAGGATTTAATTGGGATCAGTCTAAAGGACAAATGAAAAGCGTAAGAGGAGTAAACATTACCTTGGGATTACCTATTATCAGAACTTCGGTTGACCACGGAACCGCAATGGAAATTGCAGGAAGAGGAATTGCCAGCCCGGATGCTATGGTGCTAGCTATAGAATATGCGGCTAAACTACATAAAAATAAACAAGACAATCAATAGAGAGGGAGATGATAGCGGTTATATCAGATGATTTTACAGGTGCTGCCGAAATTGGCGGAATTGCGCTTCGCAACGGATTTACTGTTACGATAGACACTAGCGTAAATACAAATTACAACTGTGATGTTTTGGTAATCGCAACAAATACCAGATCTCTCTGTAAGATTGAGGCACAAAAACAAATTAAAAAAGTTACAGAAGAATTACTTAAATTACATCCCGATTTTATTTACAAAAAAACTGATTCGCTACTTCGTGGAAAAATTGGAGATGAATTAGAGGTGCAATTAGCAGTTTCGGGCAAGAAAAAGGTTTTGCTTGTTCCTGCTAATCCGGCGATGAACCGAACTATTGTTGATGGTATCTATTATGTGAATAAAATCCCTTTGATGGAATCTGATTTTTTTGGAGACGAATTTGAAAAAGGAACTACTTCTAATGTTTTGGATTTAATTGGAGTAGATTACAAAGCACAATCTTTTTCTGTTTCTTTGGGACAAAAAATGCCTTATGAGGGTTTTATTATTGGTAACACCCCCACAAGTGAAGATTTGATGAGTTGGGCTAATGTAATTGATGATACAATGTTGCCTGCGGGGGGAGCGAGTTTTTTCAATGCTATTTTGAGAAAAATAAAAAAAGAAAAAACCACAGCAGTCAAAACTATGTCTTTTGGTAAAAAAGCGCTGTATGTATGTGGAAGTAATTATGAGCCAAGCAGGGAAGTGGTTCGAAAAGCAAAACAAGCCGGAGGAGCTGTTTTGTATATGCCTGAAAACATTTTATGTGTTGGGGATTATAAGGAAATGATTGAAAATTGGGGAGATGCAATTATTGATGCTATTGAAAAAAATGACAAAGTAATTATTGCTATTGATACACTTGAATGCGATGGAGTTACTGATGTTCCTTGTAAAATAAAAGAAATATTAGCTTCAGTAGTAAAAAAAGTACTCTCAAGGGTAACTTTGGAAGAATTATTGATAGAAGGTGGTGCTACTGCCTATTCTATTATTGAACATTTAGAATATAAAAAGTTTTACCCTGAACAAGAATTAGCACAAGGGGTAATAAGAATGAAAATAGAGCAAGTAAAAGAAATGTATTTAACCCTAAAACCAGGAAGTTATCAGTGGACTGAGTCTGTCTGGAAATTTTAATCTTTTTAACTTATGAATGAATCCTCCTTACATTTTATTGATTATTTTATTATTGTTTTATCACTTATTATTACTTTTTGGTTTGGTGTCCGATTTTCTAAGAAAAACACTAATACCGAGCAATATTTTGCAGCAGGAGGAAATATTCCTGCCTGGGCAGTTGGGATGTCAATATTTGCAACATTAATTAGTAGTGTAACATTTTTGGCTTATCCTGGAGAAGGCTATAAGTCAAATTGGATTCTTCTTATTCAGGGATTTATGGTTCCGGTTGTTCTTCTTTTTTCCATACGATTTATTGTGCCTTTGTATCGCAATGTCATTGGATTAAGTGCCTATGAATATTTTGAAAAACGGTTCGGCTATCTTGCCAGAGTCTATGGCTCGCTGGGATTTATTTTTGCTCATTTTTCTAAAATGGGTTCGGTGTTGTTTCTTCTGGCTTTAGCCTTGTCTTCAATGACCGGTGTTAATACTTTGTCGATAATCTGGATAATAGGAATTGCAATTGTTTTTATTACGCTTTTTGGCGGAATGGAAGCGGTAATTTGGTTAGATGTAATTCAGGGGTTCTTGTTGATTTTAGGAGGTATTGTTGCCATAGTAGTTATTCTTTTAAAAACAGATGGCGGATTTGGTGCTATTGTCAATTATGCGGTAGATCATGATAAAATAGGTTTTGGACCTTATGATTTTGACTTTGTTAATCTTACATTTTGGGTTATGGTTATCAATGGTACTTTTTATGCTATTCAAAAATATGGCGCCGATCAGACTATTGTACAACGTTATCTTACCGCAAAATCAGATAAAGATGCTATAAAAGCGGCAGTTTTAGGAATTGGGATTACAGTACCGGTTTGGATTGCTTTTATGTTTATAGGAACAGCTTTGTTCTCTTTTTACGGTTTAAATCCGGTAGAATTACCTCAGGGAATTAAATCAGATGCGGTTTTTCCTCATTTTATAACTACCCAATTACCACCGGGATTAATAGGTTTGATTTTATCGGCATTGATAGCAGCGGCAATTTCCAGTTTGGATGCCGATTTGAACTGTCTGGCAGCTGTAGGTGTAGATGATTATTATAAACGATTGTATCCTAACAGTTCAGGGATGGATCAGCTTCGAATGGGGAAAATTCTGGTAGTTGTTGCTGGATTAGCTGCTATTTTAGTAGCCAGTTTTTATGTTTTTGCTGGTGAAAACGATGGGATTTTATCAACAGTTTTTATGTTGTATGCTATTTTTTCGGGAGGAATTGCAGGGATGCTGTTGTTAGGGCTTTTTGTAAACAGAGCTAACAGAAAAGGTTTGAATGTTGGGATTGTTGCCTGTATTTTGTTTACGGGATTTGCCTTATTAACTTCAACTTCAACAGGCAATGGTGCAAACAGGCATCTCTTGCTGGATATGGGGATTTATAATTACACCCAACATAAATATATGTTAGGGGTTTACAGTCATTTAGTATTGTTTAGCGTGGGCTGGATAGCGAGTTATTTCTTTCCAAAGACTGAGGTGCCTAATAATTTGACGTATTACGGTTATTTAGAGAAAAAGCGAAAAGGATTAATCTAAAAAAGAATAATCAATAGTAAAAAGCCTTAGTTGTTTAGAAAATAACTAAGGCTTTTTTGTGTATTTTTATCAAAAATAATTGTAAAGTAAAGTTCAAATAATTAACTCCTGTTTAAGAAATTAGGTTTTACTTTTGTAAGATAAAAAATGACTATTTAACCAATTGAAAATAAATCGAATTTAAAATGAAAGATCAAATCAAGAAATTTTTAAACGAGGAACAAGATCCTAAAGCTATTGAAAAAATCACTTCAAAGCTGAATGATTTATTAATGAAAAACGAAGAAATAGGATATATAGGCGTTCAAAAAAAACCGGCACTTACGGTTTTTCCGGATAGTATTGTTTTAACCAATAAAAGAATCATTATTTGTCAGCCTAAAAATTTAGGGCTTTCAATGGATTTTGTCGATTATACCTGGGATCAGATAGAAGGTACTTTTGTAAAAGAAAACATTCTGGGTTCAGAGTTTTCTTTTTCGACTAAAACTGATATGACGGTTTCCATAGATTATATTCCGAAAATTCAGGCCAGAAAAATTTATACTTTTGCCAAAGAACAATTGGATCTTTTAAAAGCCGGTTCAGCTCAAAATACTGTGGTTGTTCCGGAGGAAACTGCTGCGGTGGTTGAGGAAATTGAAGAAATCGAAACCGAAGAAGTGACTAACTACGCCGAAATTCTGCCTGCTACCCAGCCAGTGTTTACAGCTAATGAGGTTGCTGGTGATAATGAATTAAAAGGCTTGTCTCAGGACGAACTTTTTGCCAAATTGCAGAATTACAAGAAACTCCTCGATAACGGATTGATTCTTCAAGGAGAATACGACGCTTTCAAAAAAGAGATTTTGAGTTTGATGTAAAAAAGGACAGTTTTAAAAGTAAAATCCCGACAAGTTTTTAACTCGTCGGGATTTGTTTTTTTTAGTAAGCACCTAAGTAGAAACTACCAGAAGCAGCTTTTAGTTTAGCTCCTTTTGTGATGGTTTTGTTTTTTGTGTTTACAATATAAATGTTACCATCTTTTCCTGCAGGTGTTAATGGAAGATACACATTGTCGCCAATAAGACCAATATTTTGGAATTGTCCTAAGGTTGTAGATAATGCTGCATCGGTTTCAACTTCGGTAGCCAATTTAACTGCCGTTTTATCATTTAGATTGATAATGGCAACGTATCCGCCTGCTACACTTGTTGTTGTATAAAGAACTACAGCAACTCCATCTTTAACATACCTCCAGGCTTTAATTTGAGCTCCTGTAATTCCTAAAGCAGTATTCAGATTAAAGTGGTAAGACGCATCATAATCATTAGTTGTTTTACTAATGCGTAAGATATCTGCACCGCCAGTTGCAGTAGCCTGATATACATGACCATCAGTACCTACATATTGTGTCATGGTACGGTAACCGTGGTTGTTTGTTTTTGTTAAAGTAGAAGTAATAACTTTAGCATTTCTTAGTAAAGGATAATCTACTACTAAAGTTTTGGTACCATTAATGTTAGCGTTGTCAGCTGGCCATGAAGGTATGCCATTAGCATCTATAGTTGGTGTTTTTGTAGGATCTACTTTGCTTACATTACAACCAATGTATAGTTTGTTTTTAGCAGCATTTAATACAGGAACATCAATACGACTTACGCCATAACCAGCTGCTCTTTCTTCGTCAGTCCAAGGGAAATTAAATATAGCAGTATTAATAATATAGGTGTTATTCAAATCTATTGTTGCAATTTTAACTTCACTATCTCTATTTTTATAATTAAAGTTTGGAGCAGTTCCTTCATAATCTAATATTGCTGAACCTGCATATACACCTACGCCAATTCCCTCGGCAGCTTTTACCCATCGTGGCGATGTTCCTAAAATAGAAGCAGTATTTACCTCAGAACCTACTTCTTCGTATTTTCCTGCTCCCGAAACTTTGTATTTGTTGAATACACCACCATCGGTTCCGGTATATTGGATATTGTATAAAAATTTACCGTCTTCAGAAGCCTGAACACGAGCGGTACGGCTTGATTTTAAAGCAAATCCATTAACGTATTGCTCGCCGTTCATTTTAAAAAGATCTACTTCGTAGTCTGGGTTGGCAGCATTCTCCGGTGTAATGGCATAGGCACGAGTACCTCCGTTTCCTGGAGTTCCAGTTGCGTCTGGAAAAGATCCTGTTAAGGAAATCCAACGTGTACCGTCATCTTCTGAATTGCCTCCTGAATCGTTGTTGTTGTCATCATTGTTACAGCTTCCTAACGTTAGAGCCGCAAAAACAGTACTCAATAGTGCTATTCTAAATAGATTTTTTTTCATGATATTGATTTAATTTGATTATAAAAATTTACTAAAAGTGTAATTCAATTTGAAGTAGATTCCTCTACCGGGTTTTTGTATTTGAAAATTATCATAGACTTCGGCGTTAAACAGATTTTTTATATCTATACTAGCTACTAATTTCTTAGACGGAAAACGGTAACTTGCACCTAAATCATGTACAAATTGGTTTGGAGTTAAAGACCAGTCAGGTTGTCCCCACACTATGTAATATTCACCCACATAGCCCATCGTATAATATGCGTTAAGTATCGATTTCTTTTGAAAAACATCATTAAATCGATATTGACAATTGGCATTAGCTGTAAAAAATGGTTCGTTAGGTATTTGTTGACCAAAAAAGCTATGTGCCTCACCATTATTATCTGTTTCCTGTTTGAACACGTTGTTGAACTTCGAAAAATTTAAAGAAGCGTTCAATCGATTGTTATAGATATAGATAATTTCTGCTTCAAAACCACGTGCTTGTGTTTTGCCGAGATTGACATAACGAGTAGTTTGGATATCAGCATCCTCTTCTTTGAAATCAGGGTCTGTTGCATCGACTACCTGCTGTGTGATTTTATTAAAACCATTGCGCCAGAACGCATTGGCATAAAATGATATTTTGTGTTTGCCAAAATCCAATGCTCCGTAACGAAAACCCAGATTGTAGTTAATGTTTTTTTCTGGATCTAATGTGAGATTGGGTAATATATTAATATCAGGTGATCCAAATAGTTGATTTTCAGTTGGCATAATATAGGAGTTCTCCATCGTACCAATGATGAAAAAATTAGGAATTATATTGTAAGAAACTGTAGCTCCGTAACCAAAATTGTAATCCGTTCTGGTGGAATCTTTTTTTACTATTGAGTTTTCTCCTTCGCTAGAAACGATTTCATATCTTGTTTGATCGCTTCGATTGTGGGTATATTTACCTAAAATATTTGTTCTCACTTTTCTGTTGAAGGTTTCTGCTTCATAATTCATAGAGATAATGTGTTTAGAAACAATACTTTTAGTCGCTAGGTCTCTAGTGCCTGGTTTCAACAAATCTTCATCTTTCCTATCTGTTGATTCGTATTTATGATTCAATGAAATACGATGTCCATGAGTAATCATGTATCCCAAATTAGAACGGGCATTGGTTATTTTTCTATCTGTATTGGTGATAGTTTTTGGCCCTTGTTGTCCTCCTTGAAGTGTATTTAATGGTATATGTATTGTCTCAGTTATTAGTTCTTGCTCACCTTTATCATTCGTTTTATATTGTTCTTCTCCGTTAGCATCAAGAACAGGTATTAAGACAGGCCTGGTTCTTACTTTTCCATCCCAGTTATAAGCAAGTCCTACCGTATCTTGAATGTAGGTACTTCTGTTACTTCGTACTGCATTAATATTTAAAGCCAAATTTTTCAAAAGAAAATCTCTCTTAGTATAATTGAGTAACAGAGCATGAGATTCAGTTTCGTTGAATCGACCTACATAGGGAACAGCCATAGTAATTCCGTGTGGGATTTCGGTGTAATTGCTTGATCCGTTGTATCCAATGAAAAATTGATCAGCCCATTTGGTATCAGTAAAACCAACTTCAAAACGACCACCAATAGATTCATAGTCATTGTTAAAACGTTTTGCTCTATAGGGTCTAATAATTTCTTGACCTTCATTGACATAAGTTGTTGATCTGCCCCATGTTTTATAGCTGTTGTCAGTGTAGGTGTAAAAGCCAGAACCTCTAAAAGAAATCCCTGTTTTTTTGTCACGAAAAGTGGCACTTAAATCCGATTGAAAAGTATTGAACGAACCATAAGAAACTGCTGCAGTAGCATTGTTTTGAGAAACATCTTTCTTTAGTACCACATTTATTGCTCCACCTACATAATCACCTGTTAAGTGTGAAGTTAATATCCCTTTGTAAACTTCAATACGCTCAATCATTGCCGGAGGAATATTGTTGAGGTTGAAAGAAGATCCAAAAGTAGAAACTTCAATACCATCTAAGAAAATTCCAATTGTGCTTCCGGACATACCATTCAGGTTGTATTCTACATTAGAACCTAATCCTCCATTTTGTCTTACGCGAACACCAACGGATCGATCTAATAATTCATTAGTAGTTAAATTTCTTAAGGATGCTTCTTTAGTTTCTATAACATTAACAGCAAAACCAGTAGTTTCTATTTTTTGTTTGCGTGATTTTCCCTGAATATTAACCGTTTTTAAGGTTTCAATCTTGTTTTCTTTTTTTACTTTCTTTTCTGTAACAGGAGCTTTAGTAGGTAGAGTGACTTTTTCGGCTGTTTCATCCTGCTGTGAAAAGGCTGAAATAGTTAGTAAAAGAAACAGCAGATGGAATAGTTTGTTAGTAGTCATTTTGATAGTAATCTATATTTTTTGAAAAATTATTCTTAATTAGATTTATTATAAATAAATTTGTCGCAAAAATACTATCACAGTACAAGAAACAAATAGGGAAAAACGGATTATTACTTTGTAAAAACGGATTATTATTTTGAAACTCATATCTACAATTTTAGGACAGCAGCAACCCCTCATATCGATTGAGGCGGGGGATTGTTACAGTCATAAAAGTCAGTTTGTAGAGGAGAAAATCACTATCAAAAACGATGGAATTGAAGAAATTACAATTCATAATCAAATTACTGAGGGGATTTTAATTCTGGATGCCCAAATGTATTTTTCAAAACCCCAAACTATCCAAACGAAAATTGTTGGGGAATCAATTGTGATGAGTTTTATTTGTTCGAATAATTTAGAAACACATGTGGACCAACTGGAAAGCGAGCCGTTTTCAATTGAGAACACTCATAATATTCTCTATGCCTCTGAGCTAAAAGCTACTTTGCGAATTCCGGCTTTAGAAGAAATAAATTGTGTGACTATTATTTTATCGCCTGACTTTTATTCTAAATTAATTAACGAAGATTGGGCACTGCATAAAAAATTCTCTAAAAACATCAATCAAAAAAAAACAGGGTATTTAACACCTAAATATGCTCCTTTCAATTCGGGAATTCAATGGGTAATTCACGAAATTAAAAATTGCACTTACGAAGGTTCGATGAAAAAAATGTATTTGGAAGCTAAAATCAAAGAATTGTTGATTTTTCAGTTGGATTCTTTAATAGAAAAACCTCAGAATAAAGAACAGTTAGGCGAGGAAGAGAGGAGCAAACTTTTGAAAGCCAAATTAATTTTAGAAAAAAACTTTACGAATGCGCCTTCTCTTTCGGAGCTTTCCAGATTAGTTTCGCTTAACGAATTCAAACTAAAAAAAGGCTTTAAGGCTTGTTTTAAAACCACTATAAAAAGCTACGTTACGCAACTCCGAATGGAGTATGCTAAGGATTTATTCAAAAATGAAGCTTCTAATGTGGGCGAAGTAGCTTATAAATGTGGATATAAAGACGTGTCGCATTTTTCGGCAGCCTTTAAGTTTTTTTATGGCTTTACTCCAGCCAGTTTCAGGAAAATAAATTTGGGTGCTAAAATCTATCTTTTATACTGGGATTTTTTTGATATACTTTATCTAGACTTTCTTTCAATTGATTTCTGTTTTGTTTAAACTTTTTTCTTTTAAGATGTTATCTTATTGTAATTAAAATCTTTCTTAAAGCCTGTATTGATAACAATAGCTTAATTTTTTTCAGGGTTTAACTTAATAGATGGCGCCTAGTTTTGCCACAAATTAATTAAAACAACAACAATGAAAAAAAATTATTTAGTCGTGATGTTTTTTTTACTGGCACTGGCAGGTTATGCTCAAAAAGGAGTTATATCCGGAAAAGTGTTAGATGCCGATGACAAAATGCCGTTACCGGGTGCAATGCTTCAGTTAGAAGGAATGAATAAATATACCATTTCTGACTACAACGGTCGTTATGAGTTTTTAAATGTTCAAGAAGGTTCTTATACCGTTAAGGTAAGTTATATAGGTTATGCAGCTGCATCGGCTAATCTTGTGGTTTCAAAAGGTACAAATGCAGTTCAGAATTTTGTGCTGAAAGTTTCAGGAACACAATTGAACGAAGTAGTTATAGGTGATGTTTTAAAAGGTCAGGCTAAAGCTTTGAGTCAACAAAAACACAATAAAAATATTGGAAACGTAATTTCGTCAGATCAGGTGGGGCGCTTTCCGGATGCGAATGTGGGAGACGCTTTAAAACGTGTTCCGGGTATCACGATGCAAAACGACCAGGGAGAAGCCAGAAACATTATCATTAGAGGTTTAGCGCCATCATTGAACTCTGTTACTTTAAATGGAGACAGAATTCCATCGGCTGAAGGAGACAATAGAAACGTACAAATGGATTTAATTCCATCGGATATGATTTCGACTATCGAAGTCAATAAAACTTTGACATCTGATATGGATGCTGATGCTATTGGAGGTTCGGTGAATTTGATTACCAGAGCTACTCCAAACGGTGAGAGAATTTCGGCTACAGTGGCCGGAGGTTATTTGCCTATTCGCGAAAAAGCATCTTATACAGCCGGTTTGGTTTATGGAAATCGTTTTTTGAACGATAAATTCGGAGCGGTTATTAGCGGTTCGTACAATAATGTAGATTATGGTTCGGATAACGTAGAAAACGAATGGACAAAAGATGATTTTGGAAACGAATTTTTACAGGCTTCTGAGGTTAGAAAGTACGATGTACAGCGTATTCGTCGTAGTGCTTCGCTAGCTTTGGATTATAAATTCAATGAAAACAACAGCATTTTTGCGAATGCTATTTACAACTGGAGAGACGATAGAGAGAATCGTTTTAGAACCACTTATGATGATATTGAAGCGATTTATAATGGTGAAGACATCATTGGTTTTGAAGGTCGTGTAAAACGCGAAACCAAAGGTGGAGTGGATAATAATAGAAATAAAAGCAGAAGACTGGAAGACCAACGTGTGCAAAATTATTCATTGCGTGGGGAACATTTAATCAACTCTAAACTGGATTTAGACTGGTCAGCTAATTATGCTAAAGCCAGAGAATACCGTCCGGGTGAGCGTTATATCGAATACCGTCAAGAAGGTTTAGATATGACTCAGGATTTTTCAGAACACAGGTTTCCTTTGGTAACGACATCGGAAGAAGCTTTGGACGAATTAGAATTTGACTCAGTTTCTGAAAATACCGATGATACTTCCGAAAGTGAATTTGGAGCCAAAGTAAATATCCGTGTGCCTTTTACTATTATTCCAACTGAAAAAGGAAGATTTAGAACCGGTCTTAGATTGCGTATGAAAGAGAAAATGAGAAACAATATTTTCTATGCTTACGAACCAATCAATGATGATATGGCTTTGTTATCGGATGTTCCTACCAGTTATTTTGATGGAAAAGGATTCAATCCGGGAGATAAATTTGTACCGGGAACTTTTGCTTCGGCTCACTTTTTAGGAAATCTGGATTTAAACAATGCTTCATTATTCGATAAAGAAGCTGATCCAGCTGAATTTTTAGCAGTAAATTACAATGCGAAAGAAAATATCTATGCTGCTTATGTAAGATGGGATCAGGATTTTAATGATAAATTATCGATGGTGTTAGGTTTCCGTTCCGAAACTACTCATATCAACTACACCGGAAATCGTGTACTGGACGAAGAAGAATTAGAAGGAGAAATCAACACAAAGAATACCTACACTAATCTTTTGCCAAGTATCACATTGCAATACAACGCTACTAAAAATTTGATTTTAAGAGCAGCAGCAACAACGGCTTTGGCAAGACCTGATTATTATGCCTTGGCTCCATATGTGAACAACATTGCTTCGGATATGGAAATTACAGCAGGAAATCCGGATTTGGATGTTACCTATTCTTACAACTATGATTTCATGGCCGAGAATTATTTCAAATCGGTTGGTTTGATTTCAGGAGGTGTTTTCTACAAAAGATTAAATGATTTTATCTACAATTACAGCGATAACCAATATACAACGGATAAGTTTGCAACTGATTTCCCAAATCAAAATAACCCAATCCCAACAGGTGAAAACTGGTCATTTGTACAATCAAGAAACGGAAAAAGTGTTGATGTGTACGGATTTGAGGTAGCTTTACAACGTCAGTTGGATTTCTTCGAAAGTAAATTTTTAAAAGGATTCGGAGTGTATTTGAACTATACTTATACCAAATCAGAAGCAAAAGGAATTTCGGATGAAGATGGAAACGAAAGAAAAAATATCAGTCTTCCGGGAACTGCACCGCACATGTTCAACGGTTCATTGTCATGGGAAAACAAACGTTTCTCGGCTAGAGTTTCTACCAATTTTGCCGCTGACTATTTAGACGAATTAGGAGCTGATAGCTACCAGGATAGTTATTATGACAAACAATTTTTCCTGGATGCCAATGCTGCTTTCAAAATCACGCCACACATTCGTCTTTTTGCAGAAGCCAATAATTTAACTAATCAACCGTTGCGTTATTACCAAGGTGTTGCAGCCAATACCAAACAAGTAGAATACTATCAGGCACGTTTTAACTTTGGTTTAAAATTTGACTTTTAGTTCCACAGAAAAATATAATTAATTTAATATTACTGTCCGCTAAGCGGACTAAATAAAAAAATAGGCCACAGACCTGTCTGCCGACAGGCAGGTGACACTGATTGAACAGATAAAAACCGATTTTTCATAGCTCTTTGTAAATCACAATCTGTGATAATCCGTTAAAATCAGTTTAATTTGTGTCCCATTCTCAATAATTGGTATAAGAAAATATGAAAACAAAATATATAGCAATTGCACTTTTAGGATTGACAGCGGCGTCTTGCGGGAGCAAACTGGCAGCTGTTAGAAAAGATGCTTTGAAACCGGCAATAGTGACACAAGCATTATCACATGATACCGATGATCCTTCGATTTGGATACACCCAACAGATGCTACCAAAAGCATCATTATTGGTACAGATAAAGATACTGATGGCGGATTGTACGCCTTTGATTTGAACGGTAAAATCATTGGAAAATCGGAAGTTTTAATGAGACCTAACAATGTGGATATTGCTTACGGATTAATATTAAACGGCAAAAAAACAGATGTTGCCGTAACGACCGAAAGGGAAAATAACAAAATCAGAATTTTTAGTCTTCCTGATTTGAAACCAATTGACAATGGCGGAATTCCTGTTTTTGAAGGCGAAATCCTGCGCGACCCAATGGGAATTGCCTTGTACACACGCCCGAGCGACCAAAAGATTTTTGCTGTGGTAGGAAGAAAAGAAGGGCCTGCAAATGGTTATTTGTGGCAATACGAATTGATCGATGCCGGAAACGGAAAAGCGGGTGCAACGGTGGTACGTAAATTTGGAAACTACAGTGGTAAAAAAGAAATTGAAGCCATTGCCGTGGATAACGAATTAGGGACTATTTTATATTGTGACGAGCAATTTGGAATCAGAAAATATGTAGCTGATCCAGCCGCTAAAAATGATAACGAATTAGCCCTTTTTGGTCAAAAAGACTTTAAAGCCGATAACGAAGGAATTGCTATTTATAAAAAATCAGCAACCGAAGGTTATATCTTGGTTTCTAATCAGCAAGCCAATACGTTTATGGTGTATCCAAGAGAAGGAGCAAATGGAAATCCAAATGAATATCCATTATTGGCCGAAATTCCAACTTCTACCATAGAATGTGATGGCGCCGATGTAACAAGTGTAAACTTAGGAGGTCAATTTAAAAACGGACTTTTTGTTGCCATGAGCAACGGAATGACGTTTCATTACTACAGCTGGGATAGTATTCAGCAATTGATTGATGTAGCTAAAAAGTAAGTTTTTTTTAATACGACCCTATCAGGGTTTTAAACCCTAATAGGGTTCTGGAAATCTTTAAATCGCCTCTTTTAGCAATAAAAGAGGCGATTTTTTTGTCGCTTTTTTGTCATTCAACGCAATTAGGACGGTTTAACAGCTGCTCTATTGGTACTTCGAACCAATAATAGAGGTAGTTTGAACCAATAGCATTAGTGCTTCGAACCAATAATAGAGGTAGTTTGAACCAATAGTATATGTACTTCGAACCAATAGTATATGTACTTCGAACCAATAGACCACCTAGTTAGCACCAATAATAGAGGTACTTAACACCAATAGTATTGGTATTTCGAACCAATAGTATTAGTGTTTAACACTAGTTTTTTAGGAAAATAGAATAGACTGCTAGCATAAAGCAAACAAAAGAGGATATCCGCTTCTATAAAAATCAATAGAAATGGCTTTTAAGCCATTTTAAAATTAAAGTTTTCAATAGGCTTTAGCCGAAATCTAAATACGGATTTGGCTAAAGCCTTTTTTGTTTTGCAAATTATAATCATCTGGCTAAAGCCAGACGCAATTGAAAAAAACTTTATTTTTTGTAAGATTTATTTATAAATTAGCGAAAAATAGAATCTGGAGTTTATCAGACCAATCCACCCAATTTAAGGTAGATAAGTCTGATTTTATCAGACCTATAAACGAGTTACCGCTAATGTTAAGAAAACACCTACATACAATGAAACATATACTGATTGGATTATTGAGTTTTTCTTTTTTGAATTGTTTCTGTCAAACGAACGATTTTGATACTCTTGTTACTAAGTTTAGGGAACGACTAGAATATGATGATTACAAGGTGAATTTACCTGTTATTCATAAAGGAGAAGACTTTAATATAATTCTTTCTGAATCTTCGCTCGAATTTAAAGAGAAAGAAATTGTATTTGAAAACCCTAATCAAAATAATTCATTTCCATTATCATTTTCGGTAATATTCAAAGAAAACATAGTGTCGCTGTTTGAGCCTGGAACTTTTGTATGTCATAAACTATCAGACTTTTCAAGAAACGAGGAACTTGAAAAAGAATTAAATACAAAACGATTTGATTACCACTGGTTAATCAACAATAATTTGTGTGGATTATCAAATGGAAAATATTGGCTCTTTGACTCTACAAGCAATTGGACGAAATTTGAACAAAAATTACCGTTTGAAAAAAAACCAAAACTTTTTGAGAACAAGGAATACCTTGCTTATTGTGATTGTCATGGAGAATGGGGTGGAACAGTTTATTTTTATAACAGGGCAAATGAAAATACATATTTTACCGAGGCCACTTGTGCAAATTCGATAATTGAAACAGATAAAGGCTATAAAGTCTTATCGCATCTAGGACACGGAATGGGCAGTGCTGATTTGAAATTAATTGCTGACCCTTCAAAACTGTCTAATCTAAAAGATTTTGACTCAAAAACTAAAAACATAAATGCTCTTGGATACTCTGATAAATCAGGTCATCCCAAAACTGTTTTTGATTTTTATTGGGTTCAGATTTTTTCAAGCTTTAATTGGAATGGGCAAACAATCTATATGGTTAATTGGCAAGACAGGACATTTCTATCTGAAATTAGAAAAAAGGATATAATAATTGTTGACCCACTCTTTAATTCAGATTTATACACACATGACCCGATTACAACTCAATACGAAAATGGAGTGATTTTAATGAATCTTGATTTTTATGGACTTGGTAGAGAAAGAGAAGTTTCAATGATTATAATTAAAGACAAAGAGATTACAAAAATTGATTGGAATAATAAACACTAGCGGTAACACGCGGTATAAAAAATTGCCGGTATAGTAGGTTATTCAAGGGTTGTAGCCCGCTTCAACTTTTGTGTAACTCGACAGGTAATCGTCCGCAATCGGCAACTTTTCATACCGCCACCGTTGCCAGTAATTTTAAGAAAAACCGTATGTACGAGATAGATTGGAATTTTTTTGATAATGATTTTTTTAAAGATTTGATTAGTGCACTAATCGGAACTGGAACCGCATTGTTGATTTTCTACTTAACATTAAAGGCCGATAGAAAAAAAGCAAATAAAGAAGAAAATGAACAAAATATACGCCGACTTGATTATCTGTCAAATGTAACTACTGCAACTAAAAATCAAGCTGAATCTTTTATAACGAATTTAGAAAAAAGCATTGCAGATTTTGAAACTGATAACTTAAACTTTCACTTATTAACGAAGAACCCAAATTCGAGTTTAAACCGCTTAAGTGAGATTTTAAATAATGAGAACTACTTTTTAGCCTATTTTAAAAAGTACGGAAAAAAGAACCTCAAAAAATATAATAATATCTCACTTCAAGTGGATTTTTTCGTAGAACAGGAAAAACAAATTTGGGAAATGACTCAAATTGCCCAAACTTTTGATTACAACAGAAAACAATCATTTGTACGAACTGTTAACGACTTAATGAATAGAACAGCCGGACTATTACAAATCAACTTATTAGAACCTAAATATCTGACTGAAATTAATCGCATTTTTAAGTACTTTTATGACAATGTTGGAGATATGAGCGATTTAAATTTTCATTACACTTGTTTCATTAGACCAATAATGGAAAATGTATTAATAAAAAATGTCGATAAGCCGATTATTATTGAACTGATTTCGGAATTCAAAAACGTGTCGAACTTATTTAATGAAATTAAAGATCAAAATAAAAATCACAATAAAAGCCAAAAGGAAATTTTAGAGAGATATAATGAAAGTTTAGGTTTTTTCAAAAGAGATGCTGATGAACTTATTGAAGAAAGGACAAAAGAAGGAAAACCGAAAACCGAATAAAAACTACTGGCAACAGCCGTTTTGCGTGATTGGGGTATTATGCTTAATTTAAAGGTGGTTTTGTATTTGGAAAATTTGTGTTTAATGGAAAAACCTCGCATCTTTAATCCCCAACCACGCAAAGCGCCAAGACGTTAGGCGTCAGTTTGGCAAAACGAGGAGAAAAAAATGGTAGATATAGAAAGAAGAAAAAAATTAGCATATCATCTTAGACATTTATCTATAGGATTAATAAGTAATGATGAATTTGAAGACTATATAACAGACGATGTGAGTTTTGGATGGCTTCCTGAGCAATACTACAGATCAAAAGAAGCTAAATTTGATGATGGGATAATCCAACCAATACTTGAATTAAGTTGGTGCTTATATAGTGACTTAGAAGAACATAAACTGAAAAGTAAAAACAAACTTTCAGAAGAACAATTAAAAGAAATAGCTAAATATATTTTGTTTTTAAATTCTGACATTGAATATCAATGGCCTTATTTTGATGCAATAAATCCAACAATTAGGTTTTCATTTAGTGAACATATTTCCAATCTATTATCCTTTGGAAAATATTATAAAAACAAAATGAATGAAAAAGAAAGAGAACTAGTTGAAATGAAAAAAATTGGAGATTTTGATTATTGGCCATTTATAAATAAAGAACAATACGAAGAACAATTGAAACATCGTCCGTTTTTAGCGGATAGAAAACCGAACGCCTAACAGTCACTACAACGGATTTGGGCATTTGGCTTAATGGAAAGTTGGTTTTGTATTTGGGATGATTTGGGGTAAACCAGCTCCGCAAAGTTTGCAACTTTGCGGTAGTGATTATCGGTTTATAACCGATATTTAATGATTTGTTTTAATATCTGTCACAGACAGATTGACACCTCCTCAAAGTCAAAGACTTTCCGGAGCTAAGGTTTTGTGTTTTATAACGTTTTCTTCTGTTTTTCTAAAAAGTTATTGGATTGCAGTTCCAGTAAATGAGTTGCGTTTTTTCGTTGTAAATCATATAATTGTTTATCTTCGGCAATATCCTGATATACCTTGTCGTGCATGGCAGCACTGGTTTTTACGAGTAAACTTCGTTGGTATTTGTCTTGTTCCAATGTAGTTTTTAAAGCCGTTTCTAAATCTTCTAATTTATAATCGTATTCGCCTTTTGGAGATAATAATTTAGCAATAATCGGGGAAGTTTCAATTGCAAGAAACAATAACATGATAAAATAGGAAGGCAGCGAGGGTAATTTACTCAAGGCATTGATTCTCGCCATGAGTCCGTCAAAACCATCAATGATAGGTTGGGTTTCGGTTACTTTTTTGTCTAAATCAGCCTGAAAGATTTTGTTCTGATTTTCTTTTTCGGCAATTTTTGTCAGGTTGTTTTTTCTAATAGTGTCGAGTTCGGCTGAAGCCAAATTATGTTTGGCAATTTTTTCTTTAAAAACGGGACCTTTTCCTATTCTCATAGTGCCTTTGGTTCCTTCGGCTTCGGTAATATAGGTTTCGTATAAGCTATTGACTTCTTTTTCTTTTTGGGTGATTTCATTTTTTAAAGCTACTATTTCAGCCTTGTTTTTATCCAAATCCGATTTGAAATAATTAGCCACTTCTTTTTTGTTATTCAAAGCCATGGCATTTTTTTCTTTCAATAAAACCGTGTTGATTTCTTTTTCGAAAATTTTAATTTCCAAAGGTTTCGAAATAACGATAGCGATGATAATTGCCAGAACAATTCGGGGCGAAGCCTGTAGAAATTCGCTCCTAAAATGCTCTCTTTTTCGAATAGTAGAAACAATAAAACGATCCAGATTAAAAATCAGCAAACTCCAAATCACCCCAAAAGCAATTGCGGGATACAGGCTGTCAAATACGGTAAAAAGCGCATATGCACTGGCTATAAAAGCCATGACAGCGGTGAAGAAAACCGTCGCACCAATACCTACATATTTTGTTTGTTCCCCTTCAGAGCAACCTTCCAAGAGGTTTTTGTCGGCTCCGGAACAGAGGATAAAAAATGATTTTAACATGATTGATTTTTTTAGCTTGTGTATTGATTACAAATTTAACGCCAAAAAACGAATCATAGTGTAAATAATTGATATGTATTTGTTTAGGTTTTTTTAAAATGATAAAAGCTGTTCGTCAGGAACAGCTTTAAGTTTTTCAATCAATATTATAATCTAGGCTAAAGGAGCACCAGCCAGAATTTCATCATTCGCATACGACTCAAATTGTACAAAATTCGCTTTGAATTTTTCGGCTAATTCTACTGCTTTAGTATCGTATAAGTTTGGGTCTTCCCAAGTGTTTCTAGGATTTAAAATTTCGCTGGGAACATCAGGACAGGATTCCGGAATAGCCATTTTAAAAACAGCATGATTGTGATAATTCACATCGTTTAACTGACCGTTTAAAGCAGCAGTAATCATAGCGCGGGTGTATTTTAATTTCATTCGGTTTCCGGTGCCATAAGAACCGCCCGTCCATCCGGTGTTGATTAACCACACTTTTACATCGGCATCTTTCATTTTTTTGCTCAACATTTGGGCATATCTTGTTGGGTGCAACGGCATAAAGGGCGCTCCAAAACAAGCTGAAAAATTAGGCTGAGGTTCATTGATTCCGGCTTCAGTTCCTGCAATTTTTGCGGTATAACCCGAAATAAAATGATAAGCCGCCTGACCCGGAGTTAAGCGGGCAATAGGAGGCAGGATTCCAAATGAATCGGCAGTCAGAAAAAAGATATTTTTTGGATTTGTACCAATAGAACCCGCTTGGATATTATCGATATGATCAATTGGGTAGCTTACGCGAGTATTTGGAGTGATGGAAATATCGGTATAATCAACTTCGTTTGTTCCTTCTTTAAAAACAATATTTTCCAATAATGCGCCTTTTTTAATGGCTCTAAAAATATCAGGTTCATTTTCTACGCTAAGGTTTACTACTTTGGCATAACATCCACCTTCAAAGTTAAAAACGGTATTTTCACTCGTCCAGCCGTGTTCGTCATCTCCAATTAATTTTCGGTTTGGGTCGGCAGAAAGCGTAGTTTTCCCGGTACCGGACAATCCAAAGAAAATAGCGGTTTCTCCATCTTCTCCCACATTGGCGCTACAATGCATCGATAAAGCATTTTTAAAAACAGGTAGTATGAAGTTCAAAGCAGAGAAAATTCCTTTTTTCATTTCGCCTGTATATCCGGTTCCGCCAATAATGATGGCTTTGCGGCTGAAATTTAATATCGCAAAATTTTCATGACGTGTTCCATCGGTTGTAGGATCGGCTAAGAAACTGGGTGCACAAATCAATGTCCAATCGGCAGTAAAATCAGCCAGCTCTTTTTCCTCCGGTCTGAGAAACATATTGTAGCAAAATAAATTTCCCCAGGGAGTTTCGGTAATAACGCGAACATTTAATCGGTAATTTGGATCGGCACATACATGAGCATCTCTGACAAAGATTTCTTTATTCGATAAATAGTTTGTTAGTTTGGTATATAAAGCATCAAATTTTGCCGGTTCAAAGGGAATATTAATGTCTCCCCACCAAACCTCGTTTTCGGTAATACTGTCTTTTACAATAAAGCGATCCTGTGGTGAACGACCTGAAAATTTTCCTGTATTGATGGCTAAGGCTTCAGTAGATGTTTCTGTTCCTTCTCCACGATCTAAGGTCAATTGGTGCAACTCATCCGGACTCAATTGATAGTGTATTTCCGCGTTTTTAATTCCGATATTTTCAAGCGAAAACAAATTGTTGACAATCATAAGGTGACTTATTTAGTAGTTCTTAGGTTTCTATATTAAAGATAAAACATATATTTTAGTTCCCCTTTTGAAAGCTTAATTTTTATCGGACTTTTTTGTGATATTATACAACAATACCGTCCAGGCACTGATTAATAATAGTCCTCCAATAGGCGTTACAAAACCAATTACTCTAAAATCAATAGGAGTAAGGCCATTTGTGGCTAATAAATAGATGGAACCTGAGAATAGCAGTACTCCAAAAAGTACCAGGTTATAAATAATTTTTTTGGTTTTCGAATTTAAAACAGGCAGTAGCCCAATGAATAATAAAAATAAGGCGTGATACATTTGGTAGCGAACTCCCGTTTCAAATGTGGCCAATTGTTCTATACTGAGTACTTTTTTTAAGGCATGAGCGCCAAAAGCCCCTAAAATTATTGCAATCATTCCGAGTAAAGCCGCTGTAGAAATTGTTTTTTTATCCATTTTTGTTCTGTTTAGGTTCTACACAAAAGTATTCGAAATCAAAGGAAACCAAAAGTTTTTTGGAGGATAGTTTGCTGCTTATTGTGCTAAAGTTTTGTGAATTTTTATTCGAGAAGTAGATTGATTTGTTTACCGCAGATTCGCAGATTTTAATAAAAATTGTAATCGTAAATAAATAACCTTCAGAGAAATTAATGCAAATAAGTTGGTTTAAAAATAAATCTGCGAATCTGCGGTTATTTTTATTAGATGCTTAATTAATCATTCTCATTTGTGTTAGCACGAACAATTGCCTATTTTTGAGTTATATTTTTCAGCTATGAGAGAGATTTTAATTATTGGTGCAGGCCGGTCAGCTTCTTCGCTGATTCAGTATCTTTTGGAAAAATCCCAAGAAGAGCAATTGCATCTTGTAATTGCCGATTTGTCTTTGGAATTAGCTCAAAAGAAAACCAATAATCATCCTAATGCCACTCCAATTGCCTTGGATATCTTTAATGAAAAAGAGCGAAGAGCCGCAATTGAAAAAGCCACCATCGTAATCTCGATGTTACCGGCGCATTTGCATATCGAAATTGCCAAAGATTGCCTGAATTTCAGGAAAAATTTGGTCACTGCTTCCTATATCAGTGATGCCATGCAGGCATTGGATGAGGAGGTGAAAAATAATGGACTGATTTTTATGAACGAAATGGGCTTAGATCCCGGAATCGATCACATGAGTGCGATGAAAGTAATTGACGAAATTAGAGAAAAAGGCGGAAAAATGCTTTTGTTTGAGTCTTTCTGTGGCGGACTCGTAGCTCCCGAATCGGATACCAATCTTTGGAATTACAAATTTACCTGGGCACCCCGCAATGTGGTGTTAGCGGGTCAGGGAGGTGTGGCTAAGTTTATTCAGGAAGGGACGTATAAATACATCCCCTATGATTCTTTGTTTCGACGTACCGAATTTCTGGAAATAGAAGGTTACGGCCGATTTGAGGCGTATTCTAATCGGGATTCTTTAAAATACAGAAGCATTTATGGCTTAGATGATATTCTTACTTTATTTCGCGGAACGATTCGTCGTGTTGGTTTTTCCAAAGCCTGGAATATGTTTGTGCAACTCGGCATGACCGATGATTCTTATGTAATGGAAGATTCCGAAAACATGAGCTATCGTCAATTTATCAATTCGTTTTTGCCGTACCACCCAACGGATTCAGTGGAGATAAAAACCCGTTTGATACTCAAAATCGATCAGGACGATATTATGTGGGACAAATTGCTAGAGTTGGATTTGTTCAACGACAAGAAAATCGTCGGACTTAAAAATGCGACTCCAGCCCAGATTTTAGAGAAAATCCTCAATGATAGTTGGAAACTTCAGCCCGATGATAAAGACATGATTGTCATGTATCACAAATTTGGCTACGAAATCGATGGTAAAAAAGTCCAAATGGATTCCCAAATGGTTTGCATAGGACAAGACCAGACTTATACCGCGATGGCAAAAACCGTTGGACTACCTGTTGCCATGGCTACTTTGTTAATCCTCAACGGAAAGATTACAATTACCGGAGTACAACTCCCAATCCGTAAAGAAGTGTATTTGCCTGTTTTGGCAGAATTGGAACAGTATGGCGTTGTTTTTCATTCGCAAATGCTGCCTTATTTGGGGTATAAATACAGTTAGTTTAGTAGAGAAACTTTGACTTTGGATAAACTAAACTTAGATTTTTTCAGTTAGTTTGCTGATTCTATTGTTATAGGTAAACTATAACGTGCTGCTACTGTTTCATTGTTTAGTTTCCCTGGGATCCATTTTTTACATAATTTCAAAACTCTTAAAGCTTCTTCTCCTGTACCATAGCCAAGGTCTCTTAGTATTTTGAAATCGGTAATAGAGCCATCTTTTTGGACTATAAGCGTAAGATAGATGTTTCCTTTTAAAAGAATGTTAGGGGGTGTTTTTGGGATTTTGTAATGTTTTGAAACAAATACGTAAAATTCGTTCATTCCACCAGGGTAAGTTGGTTTTTCTATTAAATCGGAAGTGTTATAAATTTTCGTTTCTTGATTTGTATTATCTGATGCCGTTTCTTGTGCTAATCCCTTTGTGCTAAAAAGAAATAGTGTTGCAAGAAATACTACGTATAAAAAGGTATTTGTTTTTGTACTCATTTGTTTTAATTTGATTTTATCCGTTTTTAACACTCAATTACTTTGAAAGCTCCACAAAATATTTATAAAACAACGGAATGGTTTCGATTCCTTTTAAGTAATTGAAAATCCCAAAATGTTCGTTGGGAGAATGGATGGCATCGCTGTCGAGTCCAAATCCCATCAGGATGGTTTTGCTTTTTAGTTCTTTTTCGAATAAGGATACAATGGGGATGCTTCCGCCTGAACGCACCGGAATGGCAGGAATGCCAAAGGTTTCGGTGTACGCTTTATTAGCAGCCTGGTAACCAATGCTGTTAATAGGGGTTACATATCCCTGACCGCCGTGATGCGGAGTTACTTTTACGGTAACAGCTTTGGGAGCAATCGCGGTGAAATGCTTGGTAAATAATTGGGTGATTTCCTCCCAATCCTGATTCGGAACCAGTCGCATCGAAATTTTGGCGAAAGCCTTAGACGGAATCACGGTTTTGGCTCCCTGACCGGTATAACCTCCCCAAATTCCGTTGACATCCAACGTAGGACGAATGGCGTTTCTTTCATTGGTAACATAGCCTTCTTCGCCATAGACCTCATTTAAATCGAGTGCTTTTTTGTACTCTTCGATATCGAAAGGGGCTTTGGCCATTTCGGCTCTTTCTTTTAGTGATAATTCTTCGACCTTGTCATAAAATCCCGGGATAGTAATGCGATTGTTTTCATCGTGAAGCGAAGCAATCATTTTGCTTAGTATATTGATAGGATTGGCAACAGCTCCACCATACAATCCCGAATGTAAATCGCGGTTAGGGCCTGTAACTTCGACTTCAACATAACTCAAACCGCGTAATCCTGTGGTTATCGATGGTTGCTGATTGGAAATCATTCCGGTGTCGGAAATTAAAATCACATCGTTTTTTAGTTTTGCTGCATTGTTTTCGACAAAGCTTTTTAGGTTCACGCTGCCAACTTCTTCCTCGCCTTCAATCATGAATTTCACGTTGCAAGGCAGGGTTTTGTTTTGAATCATATATTCAAATGCTTTGACATGCATGTACATTTGGCCTTTGTCATCACAAGCACCGCGGGCAAAAATAGCGCCTTCGGGATGAATCGCCGTTTTTTTTATTACGGGTTCAAATGGAGAAGACGTCCAGAGTTCCATTGGGTCTGGCGGTTGTACATCATAATGACCGTAAACCAAAACTGTTGGTAAATTAGGATCGATTATTTTTTCGGCATAAACAATAGGGTAGCCATCGGTTTCGCATATTTCGACTTTATCACAGCCGGCTTTCTCCAAGCTTCGTTTTACCGCTTCGGAGGTGTCAATTACATCCTGGGAATAAGCAGAGTCAGCACTTACAGATGGAATTTTTAATAGTTCAATTAATTCGTTGATAAAACGGTCTTTATTTTGTTGGATGTAATTTGTAATATTTTCCATTGATTATGCTGTGTTTTGATACTTTCAAAAATACAAAAAACAGAATTATAATTTTTTTTAATTTTTTACTTTGAATATTGGAAAGTATCCTTATATTTGCACCCACAATTAAGCGGATATGGCGAAATTGGTAGACGTGCCAGACTTAGGATCTGGTGCCGCAAGGCGTGTAGGTTCGAGTCCTATTATCCGCACTTTTAAAATGCAACTTTCTTATTTTTAGATAGTTGCATTTTTTGTTTTTGAAACCTGCCCAACCGTTGCCCAACGGTGTCATAATTCTATCTTTTTATTTATAATTTCTTCAATGTCTTTTTCATTTACTCCATAAATTTTAAGTAAGTCAAATGTTTTACTGATGTTTAATTTTAGAGTTCTTTTAGCACAATAAACTTTATAATTCAAATTATTAAATTCAATCTCTTCTTTAGTAAAACCTTCTTTCTCTAATCTAAGTAGATGCCAATCTGTATAGTTTAAAGGCATTTTTACACTTCTTAGAATTTTATCGGTTTCGAAGAATGTAGTTTGAATATTTAAAGTCAGTCCTTCAATATCAATTTTGCCTTCAGTAAACTTACAATGTATCTTGGTTTTTTTCTGTGAACTGATAACTTCTAAGAAATAAAATAAATTTATAGTTGCCTTTACTGTATTTGTAGTATCACAATCTAGTATATGTTTTGCTCCTGGAATAACTAACGTTAGTTTTTCATTAGTAATGGTGATTTCTAAAACGGTGGATTTGTTCAGTTTAGAAATTCGCCCTAAAACCCTAGATAGTTCTTTTAAAGTTTTAAGTAATATTGATTTTTTTATTGAGAAACTGGATGAGTTCAAATTGTAGATTTATTTGTGGAAATATTTTATTTAAAATTATTTTGTCTAACCAACTTAATGGATTAATTTTTTGTTGTTTTTTTTAGAGATTGATTTTGAGAGTCATATTTATAATAGATGTTCTCTCTTAAGTCATGAAGATAAATTACACCGGTTTGTGTGTCAATTACAGATAAAACGGTATTTGGAATTGGTTGATAACGCCCTTTTTGACTTATCATATAGCCTACGTAAACAAATGCTGTTAAACTTAAAATAAAAGCAATTACTTTACATGATTTCCATGCTTTTTCCATGATGATTTATTTTTTAAATTATTTGGTATAAGTTTCAACAAGTGTTCCTTCTCCGGTAATAACACTTTTTAAAATTAATTTTGTGGAAGTTAGTTCCGCAATTTGATAGGTGGTTGTGCTACCTGATCCATACCATGAAATTTTTAAAGTTGTATTATTCAATAAATAGGGGCCAGTTTCAATAGTATCCGGATCATAGGTTGTATTAGAAGTTTTATTTTGATAATAGAAATTTGCTATATTATCTGAGGTTAATTCTATTTTATATGAAGAACTAACATTTTCCCCGTCTAGTTTGGCATTGTCAAGTAGCCAAGTGCCTGTTAGTTTTGTTGTGTCAATAGTTGGGGAGGTGGTTTCATTGTCATTATTTGAACAAGAGAAAAGGGTAAATAGTAATAAGACAAATAATAAAATTGTTTTTTTCATAATCATAGGATTTTTAATTAAAATAAATTCTTAACGTGTTTTCCTATAAATGTATAACTATTAAATGAGAACAACAATACCCATTTTTAGTGATTTTTAAAAACCTAAATCAGAAAACATATTAATTTGTTGAAGAGGATATATCCGATCTTGTTTTCGTTTTTTATTGCTTTTTGCGTTCCTGATATTATGTGCTATCTCTTTTATCTGTGTTTCGAAGTCCGACGACGACCAACGTTTTGAAAGAAAACGCCGTTTGATTTGTTCAAATACTTTCGGATCATTTTTATAATAGTGTTTCAGTCCTGTATGGGATAGTAAAACACTATTGTCTTTCTGCATAGAAATATTAATTTTTGTTACCTGACAAACTACACGATTTGACAATATAGTTAAAGGGTCAATTTGCGTAGTATTGATATTTAGTAAATCAATTTTTTTGCTTAATATTTCGGTGGTTTGAAACTGTACTTTGTCGGAACTTCGAGCAGTTAAATTTTTAAGTTGTTTTCTGTGGTAATTAAATAAGTCCTTTTGGTTGTTAGAAAGCAATTCAGTCCAGAAAAGAGGGTTTTTGTAATTGCTTAAACTTTTACTTTGTGAGCGAATTGAATTATCATAGAAAAGTATATTATTGAACTCTTTTAGTAATTCATTTTTGAAGTTATGCAATCCGTATTTTTTTAAATCGTTGAGGTTGTAAATTCCTAAATTATTTAATTTTTCCATTTTGGTATATTTAATCTCAAAACGCATTATTTCAGTTTTAATCTCAAACCCTTTTGATTTGTAATGTAGTGCCTTATTGTAGATTTTTATAATATATTGCGAGTGTTGAGCCTGTTTGTATTTGCCTTCGTCTGAATTATGTTTATATTCAAATGGTAAGGTTTTGTGTAGAAAGCAATAGTTTAGTATTTCGTTTGTTGCTATTGGGGGGATTATGTTAATTCCTATTTCAAGACACTTCAAAATGCAGTTTTCTAGTTGTATCTTAAATTTGTTTTCCAAGTCTTTTAATACCCATAAAAAAGCTTCAAAATTGAAGTCATTGAAATTATGCGCTCCGTTGTTCCAATACTTATGTAAACTGCCTGAAAGTGTAATTGTGCCAGTATCGTATATGATGAACTCTAAACCGTTATAAAATGCGTTTTTAAAGGGTGTAATCTTATTACCGTACCTGTTTACTGTCTTAAGTTCTCCCGTTGATAAATTGATATTATCATAGAAATCCAATAAGGGATTTGCCTCTAAAATAGAGTGAAACTGATCCTTAATAATAATTTTTATGAAGTCTACCAATTGACTATATTTGTAATACGTTTTGATATTGCCTGTTGAAACGAACTTTTGAACAAAGTATAAACGAGAGCCTGAACAACTCTCGTTTTTTTTGTGTTTTCTGTTCGCTGAAAAAATGATTAGTTAGAATTGATTCCTATTCGTTCAAGTAACCTCATCAATAATTTATCTGATATTGGATTACATTGTTTCAATCCTGAAAATAGATGTTGAATAGGGGGTTTGTTACTATAAAGTTCCATAGTCTTAATCGTTTAAAGGTTTAAGACTGGCTTCTATGTCTGAACGGAGAAAGTAAACTCTTGAACCTAATCCAAGAGGTTTAAGTTTTTTTGACTTACACCAATTGTGAACAGTAGAAATATCTACATTGAACATTTTAGCAACTTCGTGGCGTGTTAAATATTCGTTTGGTTGTTTTGGTGTGAAATGTTTTAGAAATTCATCTAATTGATGTTTTACGCCTGCTGTGATTTCGGTTTGTAGTTGCTCGGGCGTGTACTGGATAAATTGAACGGTTGCACTCATAACTTAAATGTTTAATTGTTATGATGCAAATGAATTGAAAGGTGGTACTGTGGGTGAAAAGTGGGTAAAGAAAACTTTACCCTTTTTTTATTGGTTTAAACCTAAGTCATTAAAAAAGTCTGTTAAATCACGGTCTTTTGATTTATATGTCCCGTTCATTAGGTTTCGTGCGTTGTCTTTATCACAGCCAAGAATATAGGCTAGAAGTTGATATTTTTGTAAATCCTGTATATTAAGGATCCTTAGTTTGGAATCTATTTTTAAAATCTTATTGGCAATTGTGTAACGCTCGGAGAGGTTTAATTTTTCTCCCTTTAATAATAGACTTTTGTTTTCTTTTACATTTATATTTTTTTCAGTTTTTAAAAAGTTTTTCAGTTTTGTGTTGTAGAAAATTGATTTAAATCCTTTCTTTTCAGTGTGTTTGAATTTTTCTCTATATTGTTTTAAAGAATGTTTTAGAAATTCTTCTATTTCACTAGTTGTAGCATATTTGCAAGAATTTAAGTATTTTTTTTCTTTCTTGATTTCTTCATAAACTTCGTCATCAGTTAAATTGCATTTTCTGTCAAATTCATCATTTGTTTTTTTGATAATTGTAATTTCATTTTCTATAAAGTCTTTTTCTGATTTGTCAGGGTTTTCAATTAGAAAAGTTATTTTTTTATAATTATATTCTTCTTCAAGTCTTTTAATTATAAATTGTTTGCTTTCTGATGAGTTATTTTGCATTTGCCTGTTAATTTGTGTTTTGAACTAAGTAGGTGTTAATTTATGGAATTTTTTAGATTGGCTACTAAATTTTCTACTCTAAATATTTTGATTAATTTTTTCCTAGCATTTTCGCTATATACTGTGTTGTCTAAGCAATAAATTTGATCTTCGGTTAAACCTGCAATTTCTTCGTTTACTTTTAGAAATTCTTTTTCAAGTTTTTTTCTGTTTTCAATACTTGTTACTGTTTTTAAATAATCTTTCTGTGTCTGGTTTAAAGTGCTCATGTTTAATGTCTTTGTTAAAGTTAATTTTGTTCTTACAACTAGATAGACTAGGTTATACCCTGTTTTTAGGGGCTTCTTTTGATAAATGAAAGTCCTTTTATTTAAGGGGGTGGGTCTTTTTTTTTGATTTTCTTATTCAGTTTTTTTGAAATTCTCGACTTTACTGGTTAGACAGTCTTATAACTATCTTATTTTGATGTTTTTTAAAAACCATTTGTTTTAATTGATGCGATTCCACTAAAGGCATATTTTTTAAATGGTGTTTAATTAAGAACATCAAAGTCAATCTTTTTCAACATACGCATATTGTTTTTTTATTTTTCTTTTTCATGTTGTCTATAAGTGTTTTGCGTATCCGTCAACGTTAAATAATAAATGATATTTTTAAGTCTCTGTGTTTTTAAATTATAAGTTGATCTAATTGTTGGTTCCGTTTTTTAATACTTTCATTTCAGGTGTTTTGTCTTTATTCAATTTTTCATAGAATTGCATGAATAAATCCGCATTAGCATCTTTATCTTCTCGTTTGTTAATGTAAGTTAAAAACAAACTTTCTTTTGAATGACCTGTGATGTTAATTAAGATTGCTGTAGGTATCTTTTTGTAATAGTTGGAAGCAAATGAACGTCTAAAACAATGTGATGAAATCAGTTCGTATTTGGGGTAAAAGTCTAATTCTTTACGGTTAGTTTCAGTGTTTAATTTAGTGCCTTTAACAACTTCTATTATTCCGGCTAATTTGCAAACAACCTTTGCGTATTCATTAAGTTTTTGATGTTGGATTTTCTTTGGTAAACAGTTTTCAATAATCTCTATAACATGAGGCGCAATAATGCCGATTGTTACACTTTTGTTTGTCTTTTGTTGAATGAGGTCGATATAGTAATTTTTACTGTTATATCTAATGTTTTCGGGTGTGATTTCCAATAAATCCCCTCCACGTTGTCCAATCTCGCAACCTAATAAAATCCAGTTACGAACGTTGTTTAAACTTTCTGGAGTAATAGAAAGGTTTTTAGTTAACTCGGGATTGTCTTTCTTGAATTGGTTAAGTTGTTCGATATTCGATAAGTCCACATTTTTAATCAATTCTAATTCTTCAAAAGATAGAGTTTGAATATAACGGTCTTTGTCACTTTCTCTAAAAAAAGGGATTATTTTAGAATAGGGAGTAACTGGAATTTCGTTCTTTTCAGCATCAATACAAACCGTTTTTAAGATTTCTAATTGTTTGCCTGCGTAATTAGTAGAGTAATTTTTAGTGTTAATTAGCCAGTTAGTGAATTTGTCAACAAAGGGTTTTGTGATCTCTACAAACTGGATTTGCTTTTTAATCTTCTTTTGGTATTCAGTAATGATGTTTTTAAACAAAGTGTAGTTTTTTATTGTACTTGGACTCAAACCGATTTTGTTTTTAACTTTTCGAGTGTTCGCGTTGTCAATGATGTATTGAATATGATTTATTAATAAACCGGTATCGGTTTTAATTACTCTACTGAAACAATCATTGATTTTTGTTTCTAACCAATTCGAATCTATTAATATTCCATTTCCTAAATCAGTATTTAGATTGTTACTGATATAAGAATCTAACTTTTTTAGGTCATTAGATATTTTTTTGTTGGTTTCGTTGTTTTGTTTGGGTAGTCCGGTTGTTTCGCTCCAGTCTTTCGGGTTAATGGTAAAACCAGTATTTAACTCAAATACATTATTTCTATCTATTGATAAACGAACTTTGATAGAAACGTTTTTATTTGCCTTGCTTCTTAATCTAAATTGTATTGTTGCCATGTTGTGAACTTTTGAACTTTGAACAATTCAAAAGTAATCAATTTTGTAATACGTTTCACAAAGTTGCCCAACCGTTGCCCAACCATTTTAAGATTTCATTCTATTTTATTCATTTTTATTCTATTTCTATATTGTACCTGTAGTCTTTGTTAAGTATTGAATTTGTTAGGTTTTTAGTTGGATTGTGTGTGTTTTTTATAGGTTTATTGAAAATGCCAAATTGAACGTGTAGGCGTGTAGGTTCGAGTCCTATTATCCGCACAAAAAGCTTCTCAATCGAGAAGCTTTTTTTATGCCTTCTATTTTTGTGCTTCACCTAAGCAAGAATGAGTTTGTTAGAAAATTAAATGTATTTTTGTGTTCAAACAACTGCAAATATTCAAAACAATACATGGATATTAGACCTTTTATAGATTCAACTTATTTAAAAACAGCTTCACAGGCGGCACTGGATGAAACTCAAAACCAAGTTGTGGTGGAGACTTTTATAAGAGAAGCTGTTGAAGAGCGCTTTAAGCTTATCATGATTCGTCCGGAAATGGTTGCTGTAGCCAAAAAAATAATTTCAGAATCGGAATCGAATCTCCAGATAGGAACTGTAATCGATTTTCCCCAAGGGCAATCAGGTATTGAAGAAAAATTGTGTGAGGCTAATCAGGCGATTGTTGACGGTGCTGACGAATTGGATTTTGTATGCAATTATGAGGCTTTTAAAAATGGTAATGTAGATTTGTTGAAAGAAGAAATTCTCAGAGGAACCCAATTAGCATTGGATAATAATAAAATAATCAAATGGATTATTGAAGTTGCCGCCTTGAGTGATAAGCAAATAATTCAGTTGTCTACTTTGATAAAAAATGTTGTTATGGCTAATTTTAAAGAAGCAGATTATGCTGCTGTTTTTGTGAAGTCTTCAACGGGTTTTTATCAAACTCAAAATAATGCGCCTAACGGTGCTACGATTCCTGCGGTAATTATGATGATTGAAAACGCATCGCCACTTTCGGTAAAAGCGGCCGGTGGAGTTCGAACCTATGAAGATGCGGTGGAGATGATTAAATTAGGCGTCAAACGGATTGGGACATCGGCAGCAAAAGCAATTGTAAATGGAGAAAAAAATCAAAATGAGTATTAAAAGAACGGTTATAAACGATATGAAAAAAATAGTGCCAATTTTATTTTTGTGCTTTTTTACGATTTTGGGTCATTCTCAATCTCAGGATTTGAGTTCTGATGCGGTGTTGAATTCACAAAGATTTCCTGTTTTTCCAACCTGTAAAAGTTTAGAAGCAGCAGCACTGGAAAGTTGTTTTTATAATGAGGTACAGGAGTTTGTTTTTCAAAATTTTGTTGTTCCGGAAAATTTGGTGCAGAATAATTTCAAGGGAAATGTCAAAGTGCTTTTTGAAGTAGATGCGACCGGGGTTTTTAAAGTGATTTATGTGAATGCCGTTGATGAAAATCTAATTCAGGAAACCAAGCGCATTTTTACAAAATTCCCGAAAATCACTCCTTCCACTTATAACGGGAAAGCGGAATATTCGAGATATAATATTACCATTGCGATTCCGTTGAAAAGCCCGGCTACATTAGCGGCTGAGAATTTGGCAAAAGCCGATATTCTTAGAAATACTACCCAACAATTGACTGAGCTAGATAATATAGTATATAAAAAATACAATAATCCGGAGTTTGAAAGTCATTTGAATATTCCTTTTTCGCATAGTTATTATGCGCAATTTGATGGAGCTTTAAATCAGGTGGGGAGTAATAATCATACGGCTTCAAAACCGTATTCTTATGCTGAGGTTGCTAAGTATTACAATTTTAAACAGGGAAATGAGAAGTTAAAGAAAAAAACTTCGGGCTGGTGGACCAGGAAATTGTGGAATGAAAATATGGTAGAAATACGAGGAGAAGATTATTGGTTTACCCTGAATCCTGTTTTGGATTTGCAGGTGGGAAAAGCATCGGGGAATAATTCGACGAATACATTTGTCAATACACGAGCCATTAATTTTAGAGGTGGTTTAGGTGATAAATTGAATTTTACAACAACCATTTTTGAAAGTCAGGGGCGTTTTGCGGGTTATTTTAATCGTTATGCCGAGTCGATACAACCCGCTGGAGGAAATCCAGCCATTATTCCGGGCGTGGGAATTGCAAAAGATTTTAAAACTGATGCCTACGATTTTCCTTTGGCAGAAGCCAATTTAACTTTTGCACCGAGTAAATTTTTGGATTTGCAGTTGGGGTATGGAAGGAATTTTATAGGTGATGGTTATCGTTCTTTGTTGGAAAGTGATGGTGCCAGTCCGTATCCTTATTTGAAATTGAATACCAGGTTTTGGAAAATAAAATATACCAATACTTATATGTGGTTAAAGGATGTGCGTCCTGAGGTGACTGTGGATAGAACCTATGCGACTAAATTTATGGCAAATCATTATTTAAGCTGGAATGTTTCGAATAAATTGAATTTAGGTTTCTTCGAATCGGTGGTGTGGACTAATGCGAATGATAGAGGTTTTGATGCGAGTTTTGTAAATCCGATTGTTTTTTATCGTTCGGTAGAGTTTGGTTCTTCTTCCAGATCGGGGAATGCGCTTTTGGGACTGACTTTTAAATACAAATGGGATAACCAAATTAATTTTTACGGACAGTTTGTTTTGGATGAATTCTCGTTGGGTGATATTAAAGAAGGTGATAATAGCTGGAAAAATAAATACGGATACCAATTAGGGGCTAAATATTACAATGCTTTTAATGTGCCAAATTTATTATTGCAACTGGAATACAACAGAGTACGACCTTATGTGTATTCACATTCTGATCCAATAACCAATTATGGTCATAATAATCAGAGTATTGGTCATCAGTGGGGTGGTAATTTTGGAGAATTTATTGCTATTGCACGCTATCACAAGGAGAGAATTTTTGCTGATGCTAAATTTACAATAGGAGTGAGAGGGCTTGATTTTGCTGACTCTGGAGCGAATTCTAATTATGGAGGAAATATTTACCGTGATTACGATTTAGAGCGTTTTGCTAATTCAGGTGTAGTGGTAGGACAAGGAAATAAAACCGATTTTTTTATGGCTGATATTCAGGGTGGTTACCTGATTAATCCATCAACTAATTTGAAACTTTTTGCCAGTTATATTTACAGGGATTTTAATCCAATGCAAAATACAGCTACTGTTTTTAAGGAAAGTACGAATTGGTTTTCTATAGGGGTTCGTTCGGATATATTTAACTGGTATTTTGATTATTGATAATCTATATCCTGGTTGTAATAGAAATAATTTGATTGAGAATAGTATATTATGAATGATAAAGAAATTGAAAATGTTTCAAATTTAGAACCTTATAATAGATATCAGTATTTTATCAAAAAAGTTGCTGATTATGAGGAGCTTTGGACTATAATAGATCAAAGTGGAGATTTTGCTCTTTCTGATATTGATGATAAAGTATTGATTTCATTTTGGTCAGCTAAAGAATATATTGATTCAAACTTAAATGATGGCTGGGAAAATTGTAGTCCTAAAAAACTAACATTTGATGATTTAGAAGATGAGATATTTGATTTAATAGCGTCTGAAAATTATTTGATTAATGTTTTTCCTGTGAATGGAAAATCAGGTTTTGTGGTTAATTTAGATGAATTTTCCAGAGATTTAAGTGATGAGTTAGGTAGTTATTAGTTTTTTTAAGAGAATGATTGAGTTTTTTTTTAAAATCATATTCTAAAAAAAAACATAATTTTTCTTCAACAATATTTTATGATTAGTTTTTTGCCAAATCCCTTTCGATGAGTTACTTTTGCAGCAGTTTTACAAAAACCTAATGAAAACGGCATTGAGCACAACTACAAATACATTTTCCCTTAAGGCAATTTTTACCGATTTTAAAGAAATCACCAAAGCTGGATTGGCTATTAGTGTGTTGTTTTCTTCTATTGCGGGTTATCTTTTAGGTTTTGATAATGAATTTCCTTTTCAATGGTCGGTTTTATTAATGCTTTGTATTGGTGGTTACTGCATGGTGGGAGCTTCAAATGCTTTCAATCAGGTAATTGAGAAAGATATAGATGCTTTGATGGATCGAACTAAAAATCGTCCGGTTCCATCGGGAAGGATGTCTTCAAATGTAGCTTTATTAGTGGCGAGTTTGCTTACATTGGTAGGGCTCACCTTATTATATATGATTAATCCCAAAACAGCCATGTTTGGGGCAATCTCGATATTTTTATATACCAGTGTCTATACGCCGCTTAAAACCCTTACTTCTTTATCGGTTTTTGTGGGGGCTTTTCCCGGTGCTATTCCGTTCATGTTGGGCTGGGTGGCTGCCACAGGGAATTTTGGAATTGAAGCGGGAACTTTGTTTTTGATTCAGTTTTTCTGGCAGTTTCCTCATTTTTGGGCTATTGGCTGGTTTTTGTATGAAGATTATGAGAAGGCAGGGATTTTTATGTTGCCAACCGGAAAGAAAGATAAAGGAACAGCATTGCAGGTAATTTTATATACTGTTTGGTTAATAATCGCTTCGCTATTACCGTCAATTGGATATACAGGAAAATTGTTTATTTCTCCAGTTGCAGCCGGAATTGTTTTTTTATTGGGACTTTGGATGCTTTATTATGCAGTACAACTTTATAAAATTAGAACTGCAAAAGCCGCCCGAACATTAATGTTAGTGAGTGTTTCGTATATTTCATTATTGCAATTGGTTTATATAATTGATAAATTTTTAAGATAGTTATGGAAGTTACAATGACAGCTGAAGAGCAAAAAGAAAGAACAGCAAGATCTTATAAGTTGATTTTGTTGTTTGCTATGATTAGTATGACGATGATGTTTGCCGGATTGACGAGTGCTTTTGTGGTAAGTAAGTCAAGGGTAGATTGGTTAAAGGATTTTGAGTTGCCAATAGCTTTTTATATTAGTACTATCGTGATAATTGGCTGTAGTGTGACTTTTCATTTGGCTAAAAAAGCAATTCAAAAAGATAATAAATCGCAAACTACAATAATGCTTTTGGCTACTTTAGTTTTAGGAGTATTGTTTGTGATTTCTCAATTTGTAGGTTTTGGGCAAATTATCGAAAACGGTTATTATATGACTGGTGAGGGAAGCTCGATTACGGTGACTTTTCTTTATATCATTGCTTTTATGCACTTATTGCACTTGGCCGGAGGCTTAATTTCACTTTTAATTATAATTTATAATCATTTTAAACAAAAATACAATTCGACTCAAACTCTTGGTATAGAACTAGGTGCAATGTATTGGCACTTTCTAGACCTGCTGTGGGTTTTATTATTTTTGTTTTTATATTTCTTTAAATAAGAAAAAAACGTAAATTTGGAAACTTTTTAACGAATAACTTTTATGGAAGCGACAGTTACTACTGCAAATAGTGAAGAAAAAACTTGGGGAGGCGGCAATGAGCCAATGAGAGCAAGTTATGGGAAAATGATGATGTGGTTTTTTATCGTATCAGATGCCTTAACATTCTCGGGATTTCTAGCGGCTTACGGTTTTTCTAGATTTAAATTTATTGAAACTTGGCCTTTGGCTGATGAAGTGTTTACTCACTTCCCATTTTTACACGGAGTTACTGCTCCAATGTATTATGTAGCATTAATGACTTTTATTTTGATTTTCTCTTCTGTAACAATGGTTTTGGCTGTTGATGCGGGACATCAGATGAAGAAAAACAAAGTAATTTTGTATATGTTTTTAACCATTATTGGTGGTTTGATTTTCGTTGGTTCTCAAGCTTGGGAGTGGAAAAACTTCATTCAGGGTGAATATGGTGCTATCGAAACAAAAGGTGGGAGTTTATTGCAGTTTGTTGATAAAGACGGAAAACGTGTAGCACTTGCTGATTTTGCTGCGCATTTACCAGAAGAAAGAGCACAGTTGTCCAGAAGTAAAGCAACATGGTTTATGGAAGAAGCAGATTTGCCTTCTTTTTCAATTGCAGAAGTACAGGCTGGTTTTAAAGCGCATCCTGATTTATTGATTAGAACAGAAGTTTTAACTGAGAAAAAACAAAAAACAGTTCTTTCCAGAGCGGAATCAGAAGAAAGATTGGCTCAGGCAGCTTATGTGGTAGAAGGGGCTAACTTAGAAAGAAACGAATACGGAAGTAAGTTATTTGCTGATTTCTTCTTCTTTATTACCGGATTCCACGGATTCCACGTTTTCTCTGGAGTTATCATCAATATCATTATATTCTTTAATGTTCTTCTTGGGACTTACGAGAAAAGAAAAAGTTATGAAATGGTGGAGAAAGTTGGACTATACTGGCACTTTGTTGACTTGGTATGGGTATTTGTATTCACAGTTTTCTATCTAGTTTAATTTTTTAAAGTTATTATTATGTCACACGCACATGAATCAAACACTGCCAGAATCTGGAAAGTATTCGGGATATTGTCAGTAGTTACAATTATAGAGGTTATTTTAGGTATTTACAAACCTGAATCATTAAATTTTAGCCATTTTCTTGGTATGAATTTATTAAACTGGATTTTTTATATACTAACCGTTTTTAAAGCTTATTACATTGTTTGGGCTTTTATGCACATGGAGGGAGAGACTTCCAGTCTTAGATGGTCAGTAGTTTTACCGGTTATTTTTCTTGTCTTATACTTGCTTTTCATTCTGTTGACTGAAGGGAATTATATTTATGGGGTTTTTAAAGATTCAACCATTAAATGGAATTTTTAACACTATATTAATTCAAAAAAAGGGCACGCATTGCGTGCCTTTTTTTATTTTTGCACTTTAAATTAATTTTTCTCTGATGAAAAAAAATATAGTTCTTTTTGTACTCTTTATTCTTCCTATAGTAGCTTATCTTTTCTTTGCTTCAGGCGTTAATAGTTTTACTAAGTTGCCTGTGATTACTCCTAAAGTTGCCAATTTGGGTGACTGGAAATCTTTAAAAGGAGAAAAGGTGAATTTAGATAATAAAATTACTATCCTGGGATTTTCAGGAACTGAAATTTTAAAAAACAGAGGCAATCTTTTTAATTTGAATGAAAAAATATATCAGCGTTATCATGCTTTTAAGGATTTACAGTTTGTGATGGTTTGTCCATTGGGAACTGAAAAAGATATTGAGAACATTATGGATGCTTTTGATGATTTTACCGATGTTTCTCAATGGCATTTTGTTTTTACAACTCCTGAAGAAATTCAATCGTATTACAAGAAACTGAATTTAGAAAGTCAATTGGATGCTAATGTGGGTACTTCTAATGTTTTTATAATTGACAAACAAAGGAATTTAAGAGGTAGAAAAGATCAAAAAGAATATAGAGAAGGTTATAATACTTTTCATCCTTCGGAATTGAGTAATGAAATGTTAGACGATTTCAAGATTATTCTTTATGAGTATCGTGCTGCACTTAAAAAGAATCATAATGCAACTAAAAAGTTGTAAATACTTATTTTATGTTGAAAAATAAATCATATATCGGGATTGCGTTTATTGTTTTAATTTTTGGGATTTATGCCGTTCCTAAAATTGTTTCCCGAATTCAAAACGGTGAGGTTATTAAAGGCAATCGTCTGGATAAGGTTTCATCAGGAATGAGTTCAGAAGAGTCTTTAGTGAAAATTGGGCCGGCTCCCAAATTTGAGTTGACTAATCAGGACAATAAGAAGATTGATAACGCGACATATAAAGGCAAAGTATATGTGTTAGAATTCTTCTTTACTACTTGCCCTTCTATTTGTCCAAAAATGAATCAAAGCATGCTGGTTTTGGAAAAAAAATTCTTTGGAAATCCTAATTTCGGAATTGTTTCTATCACGATCGACCCCAAACACGATACGCCGGAAGTTCTGAAATCGCATGCCGAATTATTAGGAGTTAAATCCTCTAACTGGAATTTTTTAACAGGTGAGAGGCAAACCATATTTGATTTGGCTAACAAAGGTTTTAATCTTTATGCAGGCGAAAACAGTAAAGTAAGTGGTGGATTTGAGCATTCTGGTATGTTTGCTTTGATTGATAAAAATGGAGATATCCGTTGTCGAAAAGATGAGTTTGGAAATCCTATTTTGTATTATGACGGTTTAGAAAAAGCAGGAGTTAGAGATATTCAACAAGACATTAGTATTTTATTAGCAGAATAAATTATGGAAAAGCAAAATTTAGAAACAAGATACAATAAGTGGATTGTAGTATTATCAGTAGCAATTCCACTTGTGGTGGCATTACTTTTTGGTGTTAATTTGAGAAAATTAGGTTATGATGTAGAGCCACTTTCTTTTTTACCGCCTATTTACGCAACTATAAACGGAATTACAGCAATTTTGTTGGTTTTAGCAGTTATAGCTGTAAAAAATGGGAATGTTAAATTGCATGAAAATTTAATGAAAACAGCTATAGGCTGTTCTGTAGCCTTTTTAGCAATGTATGTGGCTTATCACATGACTTCCGATTCTACTAAATTTGGTGGCGAGGGAATTATAAAATATGTGTATTATTTTATATTAATAACCCATATTGTGTTGTCTGTTGTCATTATTCCGCTGGTTTTAATTACTTATGTTCGGGCTTTGGCACAGGTATTTGATAAGCATAAAAAAATTGCTAAAATTACTTTTCCTATTTGGTTGTATGTAGCAGTTACCGGTGTTGTTGTTTATTTAATGATTGCTCCTTATTATGCTCAATAAAGTCAGAAGTCAGAAGTCAGGAGTGAGAAGTGAGAATGGCAAAGTGAAAATTCTATTTTCTATTTTCTATTTTCTGTTTTCTCTTACTACGAATGCACAATGCGCTATGTGCCGAGCGGCCTTAGCTGGTGATGCTAATGTGGAAAAAGCGCAGGCTGTTAACGATGGTATCGTTTTTTTAATGGTAGTACCTTATCTGTTAGTGGCTTTGATTGGTTATTTTGTTTATCGAATGAAGAAAAATAAAACGAAGTAGTTTATTTAAAACCGTCAACAGTAATGTTGATTACTCCGTTTACTTTTACAAAAGCAATAATGGCATTTTGACTCAGTTCTATTTTTTGAAATTGAATGTCTTCCATTTTTCCATTTACAAAAACACCGGGCATTGGCGAATAATTATTGAGGTAATTAAGCATGGTTTTCTTTCCTTCCTCTAAATTAGGTTTGATGGAATAGCGGCAGTTTTCCTGAATTTTTCTTAAAATAATTCCTTGTGCAAGCCAGTTGGCGGTGCGCATTAATTTGTTTTTAGTGTCTAAGGCATAGTCCAGTCCGTCAAAATAAATTTCTTTTTTCTCAGCATTGTATTTTGGAAATCCTGCCAGATAGATTGTTCCGTTTAGAGAACCGCTTAAGTCCAGGGCAATAACCATTTTTCCGCTTTTGTGCCAGATGTTAACATCTTCTACTTTGACTTTTCTGCTGCCGGATGAAAATTCTTCTCCGGCGAAGTTTTTCTTCATTATTCTGGAAGCATCTGCATAACTGGAAACGGCAGTAATATTAGCCGTAATCTGATTGGGTATTTTGCTCACGGCTTTTAGTGTGATTTGATTCGGATTGAATTTGGTTTCCGGCACTTGTCCTATAATGGTTTCCATGTTGCATTTCATACCCATTTGCAATACAAAGGATTCGTTTTTTAAATGCGCAGCTGTGGAGTAAATTTCGGAAGGTACAATTCGAAGCCAGCTTTCATAGGCTTCATTCATTTGAAAAGGAGTACAGATTTTTTCTAATGCCGAAAGTACATTAGGTTTAAAATCCGTTGATTTTTCAATAGCAGCATCAATTTTATGTTCAATTTTAGATTTGAATAATTTGATGGAAGGATTAATCAGGTAAGTTACGGGCATGTTTTTACCAAAAACACTCATTGTCGGACTTTCGTTCCAGTCTAAATTAGCTAATTCGGTTTGGGTTTTGAGTTTCCAGTTGTTTAAACTCACCGTGCTGTTTAGTGTTAGAATTCCGTTAAGGTTAAATTCTTTGACGTTGTACATGGAAACTCCCATAGTTTTGGTACCTATTCGGTATTTTATGGTTGCTTTTAAAGGGAGCACCGTTGTGATTTTGTCAGAAGTAGTGCTGTTACCGTTTTTAATAGTAATGGGAGCTAACTTCCAAATTTTCATTTCAATATCGTCATCTTCTATGTTGCTGTCGTCATAAATTAATCCGTTTAGAGCAATGTTAGTTTGGTTCTCAATATCTTTAAGTTTGATATTGACAGGCAAATTGATAAACGAGGGAACATTGTTGTAAATAATCGGACTGGCATCGTCCGGTTCAGGTTTTAAGGTGGCAATTTTATGAGAACTTGTGCAGCCTGTAAAGGAGAGCAAACTTGTGAAAACCACTAAAAAGACAATTTTTTTCATCGGATTGATTTAAGGCTGTAAAATTAGAAAAAGCTTTTTATTCTCATTACTAATTTAAGTGAGTATATTTTAATTTGTTAGACTGTTAAATGTTTTTAAAAGTTGTGATTGTTGTTAATTATAAAAACTTATTTTTGTGTAGTAACTTTACTTCATTTTAGTTCGAATAAATATGAGTCCAAAAAAATATTTTAGTTCGTTATTTTTTATAATAATAAGTTTTTATTCGAATGCACAATCGCGCCAATGGTCGTTAGAAGACTGTGTGAAATATGCTATAGATCACAATATTTCCATTCGACAATCAGACTTGGATATACAAACCGCTCAAATTGATAAGAAAGATGCTTTTGGAAGTTTTTTGCCTAATGTCTCAGCCAGTGCTTCTCATTCCTGGAATATAGGTTTGAATATTAACCCAGTTACGAATATTGCAGCCACACAAACTACCCAGTTTACTTCGGCCGGAGCTAATGTTGGTATTGATATTTACAAAGGTTTGCAAAATGTATATACTTTAAGAAAAGCCAATCTTTCTATTGTGGCTGCCAAATATCAATTGCAAAAAATGCAGGAAGACATTGCGCTAAATGTAGCCAATGCGTATTTGCAAGTGTTGTTTAATAAAGAAAATTTGAAGGTTCAAAACGAGCAATTGGCTATTGATAATAAACAATTGAGCCGAACGCAGGAATTGGTAAATGCCGGTAATTTGCCTAAAGGCGATTTATTGGATGTAAAAGCAACTATCGCAGCGGATAATCAAAAAGTGATTAATGCCCAAAATACCTTGTTGATTTCAAAGCTGAGTTTGGCACAATTACTACAATTGGATAGTTTTGAAAATTTTGATGTTGTTGATGTAAATGAGTTTCAAATGGAACAATCACTTTTATCTCAAACACCAACTTCAATTTACGATAAAGCAAAACAGCAACGGGTGGAGTTGAAAATAGCTCAGACCAATCTGGAAATAGCCGAGAAAAATGTTGCTATAGCAAGAGCAGCTTATCAACCCACTTTGAGAGGTTTTTATAATTTTAATAGTCGTGTTTCTTATGCCGATGTGGCTTTGAGAGACAATACGGGGGCTGTTATTGGAACACAAGCGCCACCTAGTTTTGTTGATCAGTTTAGTGATAATAAAGGACAGTCTTTTGGGGCACAATTGAATATTCCTATTTTTAGTGGTTTTGTAGTTCGCAACAATGTGGAGCGAAATAAAGTCAATTTAGAAAAATCTAAAATTGCCTTAGAACAGCAGGAATTAGATTTACAGCGTAATGTTTACACTGCTTTTACTGATGCTAAAGGAGCTTTGAAAGCTTATGAATCGGCAATTGAAGCCTTAGATGCCAGAACGCAGTCTTACAATTATTCGAAAGAAAAATTTGAAGTAGGTTTGATGAATGCTTTCGAATTAAGTCAGTCGCAAACCTTATTGGCTAATGCGCAATCGGAAGTAATAAGAACTAAATACGATTATATTTTTAAAACTAAAATTTTAGAATTCTATTTTGGAATTCCAATCCTAAAAAAATAAATAAGTCATGTCAAAGAAAAATATTTATATCCTTCTTGCTGTTTTTGTAGTTGTAATTGGTTCATTGTTATATTTCGGAAAAGAAGGCATTTTTGGAAACAAAGAAGATGCTAAAGAGATAGAAATAACAAAAGTAATTCCGATGACTATTGTTGAAACTGTATCAGCAACAGGGAAAATCCAACCTGAAATTGAAGTTAAAATAGCACCCGAAGTTTCCGGAGAAATTATTTTGTTAAATGTAAAAGAAGGTCAGGTGGTTAAAAAAGGCGATTTATTAGTAAAAATAAATCCTGATTTATATACCTCAAGTTACAATCGTTCGGTTTCTAATTTATCCGGAACAAAGGCAGGTTTAACCCAGTCAGAAGCCAGTTTTAAAGAGGCAAAAGCTAATTATGAAAGAAACAAAACTTTATATGAAAAAGGAGTGATTTCAAGATCGGATTGGGATAAGTCAATTGCATCTTTTGAGGTAGCAAAGGCTACAAGACAGTCGGCTTATTATAATGTGCAGAGTGCTTCGGCCTCGGTTAATGAGGCTAAGGATAATTTAGGAAGAACAACTATTTATGCTCCGGCTGACGGAACAATTTCGGTATTGAATGTCGAGATAGGCGAACGTGTTTTAGGAACGCAACAAATGGCAGGAACAGAGCTTTTAAGAGTCGCCAATTTGAATAATATGGAAGTGGAAGTAGATGTTAACGAAAATGATATTGTAAAAATAAAAGTTGGCGATTTGGCTAATGTTGAAGTCGATGCTTATTTGAAAAAACAATTCAAAGGAGTGGTAACCAGTATTTCTAATTCGGCCAGTTCTACTTTAACAGCCGATCAGGTGACTAATTTTAAAGTAAAAGTTCGAATCCAAAAAGAGTCTTATCAGGATTTATTAGTTGGAAAACCGGAAACCTATTCGCCATTCAGACCAGGAATGACGGCTACGGTAGATATTATTACTAAGACGAAGAAGAATGTTTTGGCAGTGCCAATTAGTTCTGTTGTAGTGAAATCGGATACTACGGCTGTAGCTGTTTCGGATAAGGAATTTCCAAATCCTGATGAAGAGAAAAAAGAAGCACCTAAAAGTGATAAAAAATACGAATGTGTTTTCTTAAAAGTAGGTGATAAGGCTAAGATTAAGATTGTAAAAACCGGAATTCAGGATGATACTAATATTGAAATTCTAAGCGGAGTTAAAAAAGGAGATGAAGTAATAACCGGACCTTATACGATAGTGAGTAAAGAACTGAATTCGGGAAATAAAGTAACAGTGAAATCTGAAAATAAGAAGAAATAAGTATTGTGGTTAGACTGTTTTTTCTAATTTTTTAGACCTTTGCAAAAAAATAAAACATTGAATTATATACTTAACATAGAAACAACAACAAAGAATTGTTCGGTTTCCATTGCCAAAGAGGGCAAGACTTTGGTTTGTAATGAAATTGCCGAAGAAGGTTATTCGCATGCTGAGCGTTTACACGTATTTATTGAAGAAAGTATTGCAGCAGCCGGAATCACTTATAGGGATTTGGTTGCTATCGCAGTGAGTCAGGGGCCGGGTTCTTATACAGGACTTCGAATAGGAGTTTCGGCAGCAAAAGGATTGTGTTTTGCGCTAGGAATTCCGTTGATTGCTGTGGATACTTTACAGGCTTTAGCAGCTCAGGCAAGCGTTGCTAGTGGTTTAATTGTTCCCATGCTGGATGCGAGAAGAATGGAAGTGTATAGTGCTGTTTTTACTGCCGATTTAGAATCTAAAAGAGCTATTCTTGCTGAAGTTATCACCGAAGATTCTTTTCAGGAATTTGATGAAACCTTATATTTTGTGGGTGATTGTGCCGAGAAATGCAAAGAAGTATTAACCCAATCTAATTTTGTTTTTTTAGAAAATATAAAATATCCTTCGGCGAACCAAATGAGTGCTTTGAGTTATCAAAAATACTTAAAAGAAAATTTTGTAGATGTGGCTTATTTTGAACCTTATTATTTGAAAGATTTTATGATAACTACCTCGAAGAAATAATGAAGTTATTTTAATCTTATTTTGATACAGTTCAAAACCAAAAAATACTCCATCGTACAGCAATGCTTAATCAGCATGGTATTGGTATTTGTGGTTTCTATAATTTGTTTTTTCTTGCCAAAATATATCGATTATCGGATAACAGCCTTAGTTTTATTAATGACTGTTTCGTTCGTAGCGATGCTTTTTGATATTTTGCCAGTGTTGTTAACGGCTGTTTTAAGTGGTTTGATATTGAACTATTTTTTCATTCAGCCTATTTTTACTTTTCATATTACTGACACCGAAGATATTCTACTCTTCTTGATGTATCTCATTATTGCATTAGTGAATGCAGTATTGACATTCAAAATTAGGGAAGCCGAAAATAAAGCACGTGATAAAGAGGAAAAAGTAAAAACAATACAACTTTATGACACCTTACTGAATTCACTTTCTCATGAGTTGCGAACTCCAATTGCTACCATTATTGGCTCTATTGATATTCTCAAAGAAAACAAAAACAAACTTTCTGAAACAAATCAAACGGAATTGCTAGAAGAAATTGATAAGGCCAGCATTCGACTCAACGGACAAGTAGAAAATTTATTAAACATGAGTCGACTGGAAACGGGAATGTTAAAGTTAAAACAAGACTGGTGCGATATAAACGAGCTTATTTATACCGTAATCCAAAAAAGTGATTCGATAAAACACAATCATACGATTCATTTTATTCCAAATGAAAAATTACCATTGTTCAAATTAGACGCCGGGTTGATTGAAGAAATCATCCAGAATTTAGTCACCAATGCCATTCAATATACTCCTGAATATACCATTATAACAATTGATGTTCAGTATCAATCCGATTGTTGTGTTTTATCTGTTTCTGATACCGGAAACGGTTTTCCCGAAAATGAAATACAATTTGCATTTGATAAATTTTATCGTTTGCCCAATACAAAAACCGGAGGAAACGGTCTGGGTTTGTCTATTGTAAAAGGTTTTGTTGAAGCGCATAATGGGACAATTAGATTAGAAAATAATTCCAGTCATTCCGGTGCTTGCTTCACTATAAGTATTCCAACAGAAACGTCTTATTTAAATCATCTCAAAAATGAATAAAGCAGAAATAGTAGTTATTGATGATGAAGCTCCAATTAGAAAATTACTCGAAATAACTTTAGAGAGTAATGATTATAAAGTTTGGTTTGCCGAAACAGGAAAAGAAGGGATGATTTTAGCAGTAAACCATCCTCCGGAATTAATTTTGCTGGATATTGGTTTGCCTGATAAAAGCGGTCATGAAATTCTGAAAGAATTGAGAACCTGGTACAATAAGGCAATTATTATACTATCGGTTCAGGATAGTGAAGAAGATATTGTGAAAGCTCTGGATAACGGTGCTACCGATTATTTGACAAAACCTTTCCGGACAGCCGAACTTTTAGCACGAATTCGCTCGGCTATTCGTAGAAATCAATTGCAAAATGATTCCAGCATACTGACTTGTGAAGACTTAGAAATAGATTTTGGAGCCAGAGTTGTAAAACGAAATCAGGAGATATTAAAGCTTACTTCTACCGAATTTAATTTATTGGCTCTTTTTATGAAAAATGAAGGTCGGGTTTTGACACATCAATATATTTTAAAAGAAATATGGGGTGTTGGCTATCAGACCGAAACCCAATACCTGAGAGTTTTTGTTGCAACCTTGCGTAAGAAAATAGAAGAAAACCCTAATCAACCCAAGCACATTATTACCGAAAGTGGTGTGGGATATCGCTTCAGTTGATCTTTATAAAATCTTTATATCAGGAATATTTATCTTTATATTCTGTAAATACCATTTGACGGAACTTTGTATCATTAGAATTTTAATCAATTAAATAATGAATACAACAAAAAATGGAGTTGCAAATAAAGTAACTATTGCCTCACTTTTAGTCGCACTTGGGATTATTTACGGAGATATTGGTACGAGTCCGCTATATGTTTTCAAAGCAATAATTGGGACGAAGGACATTAATGAAATGCTGGTTTATGGTGGTGTTTCCTGTGTGTTTTGGACATTGGTTTTTCAAACAACCATAAAATATATCTGGCTCACGCTTCGAGCGGATAATCAGGGCGAAGGTGGAATTTTCTCCCTATACGCATTAGTGAGACGTTATGGCAAAAAATTAGTCATCCCAACAATACTTGGAGCGACTACTTTACTCGCCGATGGTATTATTACGCCACCTATTTCCGTTTCATCGGCTATCGAAGGATTAAGTATGGTTAAAGGTATGGAAAACACTATTGTTCCCGGTAATTTTTTAACCATTGGAATTGTTGTGGCTATTTTGTCATTATTATTTTTCTTTCAACGATTTGGTACACAGGTTATAGGAAAAACTTTTGGGCCTATTATGACTATTTGGTTTACCATGTTATTTGTTGCCGGAATAAACCAAATTAGCCATCATCCGGATATTTTGAAAGCGCTAAATCCTTATTATGCCTATGATTTATTGGTGAATTATCCTAACGGGTTTTGGCTGTTAGGAGCTGTTTTTCTTTGTACAACAGGAGCTGAAGCCTTATATTCTGATTTAGGACATTGCGGAATTAAAAACATTCGCATTACCTGGATTTATGTGAAAGTAAGTTTAGTTATTGCTTATTTAGGTCAGGCTGCCTGGTTGATGCACCAGGGAGAAACCTTATTAAATGGTAGAAATCCATTTTTTGAAATCATACCAAGCTGGTTTTTATTACCTAGTATTGTTATTTCAACCTGTGCAACTATTATAGCGTCACAGGCACTGATAAGCGGAAGTTTTACGCTAATTAGCGAAGCAATGAATCTTAATTTTTGGCCAAGAGTTACCGTAAGGCAGCCTAGTGATAGTAAAGGACAAATTTACATACCAAGTATTAACACTATCCTTTGGTTTGGATGTGTTTTAATGATGATTTATTTTAGAGAGAGTTCGCATATGGAGGCCGCTTATGGGTTTTCAATTACTATAACCATGATGATGACTTCTCTATTGTTAAGCTATTTTATTTATTACCGATTAAAATGGAAAAAAATATATGTCATCTTATTTCTGACCGTTTTTGGAGCTATTGAAATGTCTTTTTTTATTGCCAATGTGGCTAAAATAAAGGAACGTTGGATGTTTTTGTTTTTTGAATTATTTATTTTTATGGTAATGTATGTCTGGTATTTTGCCCGAAAAACGAACAATAAATTTACTCAATTTGTGCAATTAGGGAAATACAGCGACCAACTCACCGAATTAAGCAAAGACGATGCTATTCCTAAATTTGCAACCCATTTAGTTTATCTTACTAAAGCTGACAGAAGATACGAAATTGAAGAAAAAATCATCAAATCCATTTTTTCTAAAAAACCAAAACGTGCCGATGTATATTGGTTTTTACACATCAATCGCACCGAAGATCCTTTTACGTTATCCTATGATGTTTCTGAGCTGGTTGATGATAAAGTGATTAAAGTGAACATTAATGTTGGTTTTAGAATACAACCTAAAACCGAATTGTATTTCAAAAATATTGTCAAAGAATTGGTTGCTAACAAAGAACTCAATTTACATATTCGATCAGACGGTTCCAGTAAATACAATAACGAACCCGATTTTAAATTTGTGGTTATTGAGAAATTTTTATCTATTGAGAATGAATTTGTTTTGCGTGAAGATCTTTTGTTGAATGGCTATTTCTTTTTGAAACATTTAGGAGTAAGTGATGAAAAAGCATTTGGATTGGAAAAATCAGATGTCATAGTTGAGCAGATTCCATTGGTTTATCAGCCTATAACAAACATAAAATTAAATAGGGTAAACAGATAATAAGAAAAGCTGTTTTTTGAGTCGAGATAGTTTGTGGAAAATTTGTATCTGTAATTTCAAAAAAAGGAGGAATCTCTTTGTTGCGTAAGCAGTTTATTGAGATTCCTCCTTTGTCAGGAATTGACAAACTCAATTTGTTTTTAGAGTTTGAAAATAGTATTGATTTTTATGGCTAACCGCTAAGCGGACCATGAAAAAAAGGTCACAATTCCGATAGCTATCGGGGCTGATTGAACAGATAAAAACGGATTTTTTTAAGCTTTTTGTAAATTACAATCTGCGAAAATCCGTTAAAATCAGTTTCATCTGTGTGCCATTCTCAATAATTGGTATAAGAAACGGATAGTCATATTGATTGTATTAAGCATTAATTGCTTCCACCTGAATTTTTTCATCGTTAAGCATGCTTTTTAACATGTTTTCGATTCCTGATTTTAAAGTAAAAGTAGAAGATGGACAACCGCTGCAAGCACCTTGAAGTATCACTTTTACAGTTTTGCTTTCTTCATCATAAGATTCAAAAGCAATATTTCCACCATCGGCAGCAACGGCAGGTTTTACATATTCTTCTAAGATATTGATAATTTGTTGCGAAGTAACATCCAGTTTGTCAAATTCTTCGGTTTTAATTTGCTCTTGTTTTTCGGCATTGATTACCACGCTGTCGTCAAGAACAATTCCGCCATTCTCAATGTATTGTTTGATAAATGTTCTAAGTTCCAGTGTGATTTCGTCCCAGCTATTTAATTCGTATTTTGTAATCGAAATGTAATTTTCGTCAATGAAAATTTCTTTCACATAAGGAAATTTGAATAATTCTTTTGCCAAAGGCGAAGAAGCCGTTTGGTCGATGTTTTTGAATTCAATAGCATTTTTAGTCAGCATTCGGCTCACAACAAACTTCAAAGCCGAAGGATTAGGAGTAGTTTCTCCATAAACTGTAATCGGTTGTTTTTTAGGTTTGTTCTCATCAAGGTTGATGATAACGCCGCCATTGTTTACAAAGTTTTCAATTTGTTCAGCAACAGCTTCTTTAACATCGTCCCATTCTACAATGCTGAATCTTTCAACGGCAATAAAATTGCCCGAAATGTAAACAGTTTTTACAAATGGTAAGTAAAATAATTGTTGTGCAAGAGGAGAAGATTTGGCTTCGTCTATGTTTTTAAACTCAAAACTTTCATTTCGGGTAATAAAATCCTCAAATTCAAACTTTAATATTGTAGGGTTTTGTGTTTCTTTAACGGTTATTTTTGTCATGATGTTTGTAAATTTTCACAAATTTACTAAAGTTATTTTCTATGATTAACTATATTTGAATTATTAATGAATAAATTAACTTAACTTTAGTTTTTGGACAAAATTTAGGTTGTTTTATCAAGCATCCTGATTAACATCATCTATTACATGAATACTAAATTCAACTATTTTTTAATCTGTTTTTTTATTGGTTTGTATTCTTATTCTCAAGAAGGAATTCCGGTATATTCAGATTATCTTTCGGATAATTATTATCTGCTTCATCCGTCGATGGCCGGGGCTTCTAATTGTGCTAAATTAAGACTGACCGCCCGTAAACAATGGTTCGATCAGGAAGAAGCACCTTCACTGCAAACACTAAGTTACAATGGCAGGATAGGAGAGAAAGCCGGTGGGGGGATTATTCTTTTTAATGATAAAAACGGTTATCATTCTCAAAAAGGAATGAAGTTGACGTATGCGTATCATTTGATGTTTTCCCGAGATGAAATCGATTTGAATCAGCTGTCTTTTGGTATTAGTGGGGGATTAATTCAGAGTCAATTAGATGAAACTTCTTTTTTGCAATCAGGAGATTTTGATCCAATTGTAGATGGGACAATTATTCAAAAAGCATCTTACTTTAATGTCGATATAGGGATGTCTTACAACTATTTGGATTTTTATGTTCATGGAACTATTAAAAATGCTATTGAAACCCGACGTAAAATCTATTCAGGATATGAAAGTGATAATTTGAGAAAGTTTATCTTGAGTACGGGTTATATTTTTGGAGACAGAGATCGAATTTTATGGGAGCCTTCGGTATTGTTTCAATATACCAGTCAGACTACTGAAAAGGCAGTCGATCTTAATTTGAAAGCTTATAAAGCTATGGATTTTGGTACTGTATGGGGCGGACTTTCTTATAGAACCAGTTTTGACGGAGCCGAATTTAATAACGGAAATGGTACATCAAGACAAAGATACCAGTCTATTTCGCCAATTTTAGGTGTGAATTACAATAATTTTATGTTTGCCTACACTTATTCTCATTTAGGAGGAGATGTTAAATTTGGAACAGGCGGTTTTCACCAAATTACATTAGGTCTTAATTTGTTTTGCAAGCGTGAGAAATATGAATGTCACTGTCCAGCAATCAACTAAAATAATTTACATTCAGAAATGGTAATAAAATCGGTTAATGGAAAATCACCTAGTATTCCTGAGGATTGTTATGTAGCTGAAAATGCTACTATTGTAGGAGATGTTAGTTTTGGAAACTCTTGTAGCGTTTGGTTTAACGCTGTAATTAGAGGTGATGTTAATTATATCAAAATTGGTAACAAAGTTAATATTCAGGACGGTGCTGTGATTCATTGTACGTATCAAAAATACCCAACCATTATAGGAAATAATGTTTCTATTGGGCACAATGCCATAGTACACGGCTGTGTGGTTCACGATAATGTTTTAATAGGGATGGGAGCAATTGTAATGGATAATTGTACTATTGAAAGCAATTCTATTATTGCGGCAGGTGCGGTGATTACCCAAAACACCGTGGTTACTTCGGGTTCTATATGGGCGGGAGTTCCTGCTAAAAAAGTAAAAGATATCAATCAATCCAGTTTTGCGGGTGAGATTGAACGTATCGCCGAAAATTATTTATTGTATTCCAGCTGGTTTAAAGAGGAGGAATAGTTATAAATTAATTTTTTCAAAGAAAGCTGTTTTGTAACTTTCGCTGATAGGAATTCGCTTGTCGGCAATTAATACTTTATTCTTTTGGATGGATTTCACGTATTTGATATTGATTATATACGAACGGTGAATTCGTGCAAAACCTTTAGACGAAAGTAAATTTTCGAGCTTAATTAAACTGATTAGAGTTAGCGTAAATTTATTGTCAGTGGTATATATTTTGACATAATCTTTCAAACCTTCGATAAATAAAATATCCGAAAAATTGATTTTTACATTCTCGTATTCTGAACGTACAAACATAAAATCGGGTTCAATTTCCGGAGCAACTACTTTTGGAGTAATAGCAGCAGCAGGAGTGTTATTTTGTGAAAGAAACGTTTGTTGGGCGCGCATCACCGATTTTAAAAAGCGATTAAAAGGAATTGGTTTTACCAAATAATCAACCGCACCCAGATTGAATCCTTCCACGGCATAGTCAGAATAAGCTGTTGTGAAAATAACCAATGGTTTTTTGTCAATGGCATTTAGAAAATCGATGCCCGAAAAATGAGGCATTTCGATGTCCAAAAATATCAAATCTACATTAGAAGTATTAATCATCGCTATGGCGTCGATAGCATTATTGAAGGTGCTGATTAGTTCGAGACTTTCAACTTTGCTAACAAATTCTTTGATTAAATCAACCGCCAGGGGTTCGTCATCTATAATTACGCACTTCATCTTTATTTAGTTTTCCAATGGTTCCAGTTTCAAATTCAAATGTACACTGTATAGGTTATCCGTCTGCGTAATGTTCAATTGATGAGCATTTGGATACAGGATGTTCAATCTGTTTTTAATGTTTTTTAAACCAATTCCAGAGTTGTTAGGATCTTTTATTTGATTCTCAATTCTATTTTCAATCCAAAAATCAAAGTTGTTTTCTTCGATAACAATTTTAATTTTTACATAAGTGGTTCCTTTATAATCAGTTCCGTATTTAAAAGCATTTTCGATAAATGAAATCAAAAGCATAGGTTCGATAGACTTGTTTCGGGTATCGCCGTGAATGTTGATGAAAATGTTTTCGATATTGTTTAATCGTAATTTTTGTAAATCAATATAGTTCTTAATGTAATTGATTTCCTTTTCTAAAGATACTGCTTTATTGTCGGTTTCATAAAGCATGTAGCGCATCATTTCGGATAAGGTTACAATGGCATCCGGAACTAAATCTGATTTTTTATACGCTAATGAATAAATGCTATTCAAGGCATTGAACAAAAAGTGCGGATTAGTTTGCTTTCTTAAATAGTTTAATTCAGTCGATGTTTTACGGGTTTCAGAAATTAATTTATTTTGTTGATTGGTATAATATTCTGAAAGTGTTTTGATTAAGGTGCTTATAGAAACAATGAATAGATAAAACAGTGATGGGAAAAATTTGAAGAAAAAAGGGGGACGTTTTTTAAAGAAGAATTTTTCTCGAATGATTTCTTTTCCATTACTGTCAAATATTCTTTGATGTGGCATATTGTGGAATTCAGGACTGAAATAGAAGATTTTAATACAAGTTAAAATACTAACAATACTCAAAATAATTCCAAGATAAGCGGCATATTTTTTTTGCAAAAGCAAATTAGGTACAAAATAAAAATAGTTAGCATAAAACAATAGAATGCCACTGGACCATTGTACATAAAACTCGGCATTGATGCTGGTGAAATTTTGGTAAAATGGCAATAATGAGGCAATTATTAAAAAGCACCAAATAATACTGTGTATCAGTATTCTGTTAGTATTGTTGTTTGTAATTCCCTCTATGTTCATTTAGATTCTAATTGACAATAAAATTAAATCTTTTTTTGTAATTGTTGGCGATGTTTGCTGTTTCAATTTATCTAATACCAAATTCCCTACTTTTAGTGCTTCGGTTTCGCTTTCAAATGATTTGATGTTTTGAATTACTGGAATTATAGATTGTTTGATAATGATTTTGTCATTATTTTTGATCACATATCCCCAACCGCTTGGTGTTTTTATGGATTCTAAGCTAAAATCCTGCGGGCTGTTGCAGGAAAAGAATGTTAAAAAAACAATTAGTAAAAAGTACTTTTTTGTGGTGTTTAATAAAAAATTCTTCCGGATAGTAGTCCGGAAGAATTTAGGGTTTGAATTAATTGTCATCGTCATTTTGTTCTTCCAGTGGTTTAAATTCCCATACATCGTCATAAAAAGAAGATCCCGATCTTCCTAATAATACAAAACCTCTTTCGTTAATAGAAAATCCTATAGCATCGGTTCTGCCTGCTCCTTCCAGGGCTGTTTTTTCTTCCCAAACGTCAGTTGACGGATTGTATTCCCAAATGGTTTTTGAACTTTCACCACAGACCAGATAACCTAATCCGTTCATTGAAAATGCCGATGCGTTAGAACGGCTAATGGCATAATCGTCATTGTATGTTTCGTCGTCATCATCGTCCTGGTCAATATCGCGTTTTTTAGTCCAGGTATCAGTACTGGGGTCAAACATCCAGAAATCAATCTGATAAGCTCCGTTGTTAATCCCTGCTACTAAATAGGCTTTGTTGTCAATAACAAAAACAGAGGCATTTCTTCTTTTGTTTCCGCTAAATCCGTTTACCTGAGTCCAGGTATCAGTATTAGCATCGTATTGATAAAAATCTTTTAGAAAGTTATTGTCATATCCTGTCCCAAAATATGCTTTTCCACCCACTTGAAATCCTACAGCCGAATAACGGGCACTTCCTGCAAAATCGGCTTTTTGAGTCCAGCTGTTGGTGTCAGGATTGTATTGGTAAAAATCTTTTAACTTGTTGACTCCATCGTATCCAAGACCAATGTATCCATTTCCGTCTAATTCAAATCCAGATGCGGCACTTCGGGCAATTCCGCTAAAATCCGCTTTTTGTTCCCAATAATCCCCATCAGAATTGTAAGCCCATAGGTCTTTTAAATATTCGTCACCTGTATATCCTGTAGCAACATAAGCATAAGTACCTATCACAAAACTGCTTGCACTTGATCTTGCCGGTCCATCAAATGAAGATTTTTTAATCCAGTTACCTAATAATTCTTCTTCGTCGTCATTACTGCAACCCACAAATACTAATCCCATTAATAGTAGGGTAATGAATGTTCTTCCTTTTAAAATAGTCATAATTTATTTTATTTGTTACTGTTTGTATTTTATGCCAATGTTAAAGAGGAAACCATCATTAGCGTCGAAATTGTATTTTGTTGTCCCTCTGTTGTTTGTTAGTGTGTATTTTTTGTCAAATTGGTAGCCTCCCTGAAAACTCATATACCAGTTGCGGTCAACATTTCTCTCGTATTCCAATGCAGTTGTCATTTGAGAGAAACTTATTTTGCTTGCATTTCCATTGCTGTTGATGGCTTTTGCCTGATCGAGATTGTAATATTCACCATCAAAAACGTTTGTTAATCGGAAAGCGTTTCGTTCATTGTTAGAATAGCTAATAGCTGAATTTGGAAAGCCTATCTCGATAGCGGTATTCGAATTGAATTGGCTATGAAAAGCAATCGTAGGAAGTATTTGGGCTTTTCCAAACAATGTCATTCTTTTTACTCCCAGGTAAATATTATTTTTTTCGTTAAAAGCATATCCAATCCCTGCGCCTCCAAGAATTGTGATGTCTGAAAAATCAAAACTTTTTTCAAAAGCAGCTATTGTTTTCAATTCTAAATTCCAATTGACTTTATTGTTAATTTGATGTGTCAGTTCCAGTTTGTTTTCTATCCAGTTGTATTTATTGTTGTTTGCTGAAAAATAATTCCCCGAACCATAATTCAAACTACTGTTTTTATACGTCAGGCTGTTTGTGATTTTGTTTTTCGAATCTAAATTTTGATGAAAAGAAAAGCCTATTCCGGATTCGTTTTTGCTGATTTCTTTTGTTGGAATTGTCTTTAAGTTCAATTCTAACGAATAGCTACTTTGGGCAGTTATCTTAAGAATTGAAATCATAAAAATCAGAGTTGTAAATAGTTTTAACTTCATTTATTTTTTTATTGAGCCAAAAGTAGATGCTCTGTCTATTTTAAAAAAAGAAGATATATAGACGGCTGTTTTTTATAGACAGATTGCCGATTTGTATGGTCGAATTCATTAGCGCAATTGAATTTGTCTTTATAGATTAAAAAAGGCTTTTTATAGATGCAAAATCCTTGCTTGTATATGTTGTTAGGCTTTGTAAATAGTGCTCTGCTATATTTGTCCAAAAATATTTTATGTATAGATTATATATTATGTTGTTTCTTGGAGTGCTGTTTGTTTGTTGTGACTCCGATGTAGATGCGGGAGAATTTGTGGTGGGTTCAGATAATTTATCGGTAACTAATAAGGTGATTTTGATTGATACCGCAACAGTTGAAGTTTCGACAATCAATTTTGATTCATTGGTAACTTCTAATCAAAGCAGAATACTTTTGGGGAATTATGATGATCCCATTTTTGGAAAAGTAAAATCAGACAGTTATTTCCAGCTTACGGCTTCGGGTTATAATTTGCAAACTACAAGTTCGGATACAGAAGGTGCTAATTATGTTTTTGATTCTATTCGAATGGTTTTAATTCCGGATAAATATTATTATGGTGATACTACTAAAGTGCAATCGATAAGTGTTCATCGTTTGTTGCAGAAAGTGAATCCTAATTCAGATGATGATAGTTTTTATAATAATTCGAATTTGACTTATGACGGTTTGAGTTTGGGTACAGCTTCGTTTTTACCAAAGCCGCTTAGACAGGATTCTATTTTTGTCAAATTAGATAATACTTTTGGTGATGCTCTTTTTCAAAAACTAAAAAAGCGTGAGATTACTACTCAGGAAGAATTTGTGGAGTATTTTAAAGGTTTGGTTATTCAATCCACTACGGCTACTTCTGCTTGTGTAATGGGATATGGAGTTACAAGTAAACTACAATTGTATTATTCGAAAAAAGTAAGCGATTCAGAAACCTCGATTTTAAAAGAATTCACCATAGGTGATTATTCTAAACAGTATAACCGAATTTCCTTAGACAGGACAGGGACTATTTTGAGCAGTTTGCCGGGTACTACAGCGAGACTATCGAGTGATTTAACCGAAAACAAGTCTTTTATTCAATCAGGAACGGGACTGGCTTGCAGGGTTGATTTTCCTAATATAAAAGAATTAAAATACATTGCCGAAAAAGGTGTAATTGTTGATGCTCAATTAATTATTCGTCCGGTAAATAATACTTATTCTAAAACGTATCCGTTAGCCGATTCACTAAATGTGTATGTTGCTGATCAATTAAATCGGATAGGGGGTACGCTCAATTCGGCGGCCGGAACCCCTATTTATGCGGTACTTAATAAAACGGAGGATGAATTTGATGAAAATATTGGCTACAGCATACCTCTGGGGACTTTTATGCAATCGGAAATGATGAAACAATCCGATTCTAAGTCGGCTCTTATCCTGACTATTCCTAATATTTCCAAGGCGGTAAACAGGTTGGTTTTAGGAAATCAAAAGAATACCGGAAATAAAGTTCAATTGAAAATTTACTATATCTCTTATTAGATGAAAAATAAATTCACTTTTTTATTCTTTTTGATTTTGGCTTCTTTTAGTGCATTTTCACAAAGTTTGTCCAGCTCTCCTTATTCGATATACGGTTTAGGCAGCTTGTATGATTCTGATTTTGGAACTATTTCGGCTATGGGTTCTTCGGGAGTTGCTTTGCCTTCGGAACGATTTATCAATAATTTGAATCCGGCTTCATTGGGATTTAGTTATCGAAATCATTTTTTGTTTGATGTAGGTGGGAAGGCAATACAGACTTCTTATCAGGATTTGTCTAAAAAAGAGAATCGAAATAATGTCCAGTTTTCGCATATTGCTTTTGCTTTTCCATTGAGTACAAAATCGGCGTTTAGTCTTGCTTTAAAACCGTATTCCAGTGCGGGATTTAAAATTTCTGATTATAAACTGCCTATTCAGGACAGCAACGAAGAATATACTTTGAGCGCAACAGGAACAGGAGGGTTGAATAATTTTGATATTTCTTATGGTCATCGAATTGGTAAAAAGTTAGGCTTAGGCTTGACTACTTCAGTCCTTTTTGGGAGTACAACTGATAATAGAGAATATCTAATTGCTAATTCGCAAACTACTATTGACAAAGAATCGAGTTATACTGGTGTTCGACTCAATTTAGGTGGGCAATTTAAGGTGGATTCTACCTTTACAATTGGAGCTGTTTTTAAATCGCCTTCTAAAGTTAATGCTACTAAAGTACAATCGGTGGTATCTTATAATGCTGACTTAGATGCTTCGAATACAATTGAAACTGATGTAGCTTCAGATGTTGACGATTTCTACTTGCCTTCTGAATTTTCGGTGGGTTTTCATAAAATGTTTAAAAACAAATTCGGCGTAAGTGCCGATTATGAGAAAGCCTTTTGGGAAAATACAAATCAAAATACAATGTATGGGAATTATTTGAATCAGGATAAATTCAAATTGGGGTTTTCTTATCGAAAGGGTAAAAATTTAAGAAATTATTTTGATCGCATTCAGTTTTCGGCAGGAATGAATTATGATACCGGTTTTTTAGAAATAGACAATAAACGTATTGAAAATAAGGCGCTTTCTTTTGGGGTTTCTCTGCCTATCGAAAATACTTTTTCGACTCTTAATATTTCGTATTCCTACGGACAAAAAGGCAGAATAAGTAATGGTCTGATTAAGGAAAATTATCATAAGTTATCAGTAAACTTATCTTTAGACGGAATTTGGTTTGTAAAGAGAAAAATCGAATAATCTAAAAATCTTTTTCTTGTACGATGTACTTGCTGCCTAAAATGTTTTGCAACACTTTAGGGTTAGTATTAGTGTAAAAAATGGGCTGCTTGTTGTTATCACTATTAAAACCGATTTGGTTTAATAGATTTTGTGTTTGTCTTGCCACGGCCAAACCGGAGTCGATTATCTCAATATGATCGGGAAGAATAGTTCTTATTTGAGGGATGAGATACGGATAATGACTACAGCCCAGTACAAGAAAATCAATATTAGCATCAATCATAGGATTAAGGTAAGATTGAAGCAACTGTGTCATCTCTGGGGATTCCATCTGTCCATTTTCGATTAATTCTACCAGTCCGTAACCTATTTGTTCTATAATTTTAGTGTGATAGAACATTTCGGTGGTTTTGTTAAACAGCTCGCTATTCAAGGTTCCTTTAGTTGCCAGTATGCCTATGACTTGTGTTTTTGAGTGTATTGCGGCAGGCTTTATAGCTGGTTCAATTCCAATGAAAGGAACATCATAATGCGCTCTTAATTCCCGTATAGCATTAGTGGTAGCGGTGTTGCAGGCTACAACAATGAGTTTGCAATTCATATTAAGCAGGAAATCGGTATTTTTCATGCTTAATCGAATGATTTCTTCTTTGGATTTTTCTCCATAAGGAGCATTTTTGCTATCGGCTAAATAAATGGTTTTTTCATTGGGCAAGAGATTGTGAATCTCCCTCCAGATTGAAGTTCCTCCTATACCGGAGTCAAAAATACCTATGGGTTTGTTGTTGTCCATTGAAACAAATTTAATAGCTACGGATTAATTTTCCTAAAAATTAAGCATAAAAAAACCGCTCAATTTCGTGTAGAAAAAAGAGCGGTTTTTTTGATTTTATAAGATTGTAAATTAGAATCCTAAGTCTTTTTTAACGTCAGCAGTGATGTTTGGACCATCAGCTAATAAAAGATTAGTGCTGTCTAAAACATATTGGAATCCTTTAGCTTTACCTACTTTTTGGATAGCAGCTCTTACTTTTTCCATTAATGGTTTTACGATGTCTGATTCTTTTTGTTGTAATTCTTTTTGAGCGTTATCTCTAAAGTCAACAATTCTTTTTTGCATGTCCTGAACTTCTTTACCACGCTCAGTGTTTACAGCTTCAGTTACTGTTGTAGATTCAGCTTCGTATTTTTTCAATTTAGCCTGGTATTCTTCTACCATTTTTTTGTAATCTGCATCGTATGTAGTGCTTAATTTTTCTAATTGGCTTTGAGCATCTAGCATAGCTGGCATTTTTCCCATAATTTCACCTGTATCTACATGTGCTACCTTTGCTTGTGCATTGATGGTTTGGTTTGCTCCAAAAACGAAAAGAGCAGCAATTAATAAAGTTTTAATTTGTTTCATTGGTTTTAAAATATTAAGTAATTAATTTATTGTTTAAGTTTTTCCTCTCTAGCAGCTTTGATAGAGTCTCTTTGTTTAATAATTTGTAATCTTCTTTCTTCTAACGCTTTTTTGCGATCTTCAATAATTTTTTTTCTTTCTTCCAGAGTTTTTGTTTTAGTTTCTTCTGCTTTTTGTTTGGCTAATTCTGCTTCAGTCTGCGTTTGTACTGTTGTGTCTTTAGTAACTTCAGTTTTAGCTGTTTCAGGAACAGTGTTTGCTTTTTTAGCAGCTGCAGCAGCAGCTCTGTCATCAAGAACTTTTTGTCTTCTTTCTTCTAATTCTTTTTTACGGTCTTCAATAATTTTGTTTCTTTCTTCAAGTGTTTTTGCTTTAGCATCAGCAGCTTTTTGTTTGGCTAATTCAGCTTCGCTTGGAGAGTCATTTGTTGCAACTTTTTGAACCTCAGTTTTAGCTGTTTCAGAAACCGTGCCATTTTTTTTAGCGGCTCTGTCGTCCAGAATTTTTTGTCTTCTTTGTTCGTATTCCAGTTTTTTTTGTTCTTGCGCCAGCTTTCTGTCTTCCAGTATTTTGTCTCTTGCTGCCTTTCTTTCGTCTAATATTTTTTGTCTTTGAGCAAGATTTGGATTGTCGTCTATAGCGTCTTCTTTGTTTTCTTTTTCTTCTTCGGCTGCTAATTCTTTTTTGCTTAGCTGTTCTCTTTTTTCGGTTCGGGTAATTATTCGTAGTACCTGATCGCTTATGTCAAATCTTTTGTCAGCAAAAATCATTGTTAAATCGGATGATTTGTCAAAGATAAAATCGTATTTTTTTGCTTCGGCAATATCCTGAACTGCTGTAAAAACTTGGTCTTGTATAGGTTTTACTAATAATGTTTTTTGACTCATCAGTAAACCATTTGGACCAAATCTTTTTTGTTGTAATTCTAATAATTCATTTTCCAGAAAACTGATTTCTGTTTCTCTTTCTTCAATTAATGATTTGGTTAGCAAAGCTTTTTCGGCTGTGAGTGCTTCTTTGATTTTGTTTATTTCTAATTTTTTAGTTTCTATTTCCTGCTTCCACTTTTCTGCTTTTTCTTCCAAAAGTGAATTGGATTCGTTATAACTCTTTACATTTTGTAAAATGTATTCCATATCAATAAAACCCACTCTGTTTCCACGAGTTTGCGAATGAAGGCTGTTTGCAGCAATCGCGGCTAAAAATAGAAATAAAAAATGTTTTCTCATAACTTAAAGTATTAGAAAATCAGTAAGCAGTTTTAAAATTGTTGCCCAATAATGAAGTGAGTTTCCCAACCGTTTGGAGTGTTTAATCCCGGTAAGGCATCAAATCCATGTGCAAAATCAATTCCTAATAATCCAAATGCCGGCATAAATACTCTTAAACCAACTCCTGCCGAACGTTTAATATCAAACGGATTATAAGTTTTAAAATTGTTGAAAGCATTACCCGCTTCTAAAAAAGCCAGTGCATAAATAGATGCTGCTGCTTTTAATGTTATAGGATAACGTAATTCCATAGAGAATTTATTATATACTGTAGCTCCTACTTGTACTCCGTCTTGAAGAGGTGTTAACGAGCTGTTAGGATATCCTCTTAACTGGACAGTTTCTCTACCGTCCATCGCAAAGTTGGCCATACCATCTCCACCCACAAAAAATCTTTCAAAAGGAACTAAACCTCTTTCCTGATTGTAAGCACCAAGGAATCCAAATTCGGTTAATGTTCTTAAAACAAATTTACCATAAACTTTGGTATACCAATCGGCTTTGAACTTAATTTTGTAATATTCTAACCAATTGTATTTCTTTTGATCTACGAGAGCATTGTCTGCCGTGGCATCTGCAGCAGAATTGGCTCTTATGTAGCTTCCTGAGCTAGTTCTTGTCAAATATTCACCAGCAACTGGAATCCCATTGCTGTTGTCAATTGTTAATCCGGCATTAGGGTCGTATTTTAGCTTATAAGCTTCCTGATTTTTTAAATCGCCATAATCTACCCCGTTAAATAATGAATATGGAGGAGTAACTTTTGCCGAAAAACTAAATTCAGAACCGTAAGTTGGGAAAATAGGATTTACCCCTTTGTTGTTTCTTGTAAGTCCTATTGTATAAGCTAAGTTTCTTGAAGAACCGTTTCCAAAGGTGAATAATCCTGTGTTGTAATTATTCAAATCATAATGTTGGTAACTTACAGATTGTGATAATACAAAGAAATCATCAGGAACAGTCAAACGTTTTGCAAGACCTACCGATACTGTAAAAATGTTAAAGCTTCTTGATTTATCAACATCAAAAGTGATAAAGTTGTTTAAGAATTGCTTACTGTATGAAATGGATGAACTGAATTGTACCGGTTTTTTTTGTCCAAACCAAGGCTCAGAAAACGAAACACTATAGGTTTGGAAATAAGTACTTCCTTGTAAACGTAAGGATACTTTTTGTCCATCACCCATTGGTAATGGTTTGTATGCTGCTTTGTTTGCAATATTTCTCGCCGAGAAGTTATTGAACGAAAGCCCTAAGGTTCCAATGAAACCACCTCCGCCGTAACCACCCTGAAGTTCGATTTGGCTGGATCCTTTTTCGACTAAGTTGTATTCAATATCAACTGTTCCTGCAGCTCCATCAACATTTTTGAATTTTGGATCAATAGCTTCAGGGTCAAAATATCCTAATTGACCTATTTCACGTACTGTTCTTACCAGTTCTTCTTTGCTGTATTTTTCACCCGGTTTTGTTCTTAATTCTCTGTAAATTACACGGTCATTAGTTTTGTCGTTACCAACTACAGTAATGTGGTTAAAATATGCCAGAGGCCCTTCGGTAACTCTTACTTCAAAATCGATAGTGTCATTAGCTGTTTTTACCTCTACCGCATTGATGTTAGAGAATAAATAACCATTGTTTTGATATAAGTTGGTAATATCTTCTCCGTCAGGTTTTGTTTTGTCGGCAATTCTTTTTTCAAGTAATACACCGTTGTATGTTTCTCCTTTTTTAATACCCAAAATTCGGTTCAAAAACTGATCAGAATAAACAGAGTTACCTAAGAATTTAATGTTTCCAAAGTAGTATTTGTTACCTTCTTCGACATTTACTTTAATGGCTAAGGTGTTATTTTCTTTATTGTAAGCTACAGTGTCTGATACGATACGGGCATCGCGGTATCCTTTTTCTTTGTAACTTTCGATTACTTTTTCTAAGTCTTCTTTGTATTTGTCTTTAACAAATTTAGATGCTTTTAGTAAACGAATAGGATTTTTTTGCTTAGTATCCTTCATTGCTTTACGCAGCTTTTTGTCTGAAATCTTGCTGTTTCCCGTAAAATCGATACTGCTGATTTTTATTTTATCACCTTTGTCAACACTCACCACCATATTAACCTGATTGATGGCCGAGGTGTCTTTTACTGTGTTGATATTGACTTTAGTATTAAAAAAACCGTCTTTTTTATACTTGTTTTCGATGTAGTTTTTAGTAGTAGTAATCAGGTTTTCGTTTACTACTTTTCCTTTTGTAAGGCTGTTATCCTTGATTAAAGCTTCGGTTTTGCTTTTTTTAACGCCTACAAATTTGACATCATTTAGTTTAGGAAGTTCTTTGATGTCTAAATCCAGATAGATACTGTCGTTTTCAATATGATTAACGTAAAAGGAAATTTCGTCAAAAAGACCTAGTTTTCCTAGTTTTTTGATAGCTGAGCTTATTTCTTCACCTGGTACTGTAATTTCCTGCCCTTTTTGCAAACCGGCAAAAGTAACTACTGTTTGGTCGTTAAAACTGATCTTATTGGTCAATTCAACCTTGGCTAAAATGTATTTTTTTCCTTGGTCAAATGGTACTCTGTCTTGTGCCTTAATTTGTGAAAAACTTCCCAGAAATACTAGGGTAAGTAATGCCTTGATACTTTTATTCAACACTAAAAAATTATTTAATTTGTTCACTTGTTTTTCCAAATCTACGTTCTCTTTTTTGATAACTCATGAGTGCCTCATAGAGGTGCTCTTCTCTGAAATCAGGCCACATAACTTCAGAAAAAAATAATTCAGCATAAGCAATTTGCCATAGTAAGAAATTGCTTATTCTGTGTTCTCCACTTGTTCTAATTAATAAATCTACATCGGGTAGATTTTGCGTGTAAAGATGCTCATTTATAATTGAATCGTCAATAGCGTCAATTGAAATTATATTATTTTTAACTTTATCAGAAATCTTCTTTACCGCATTGACTATTTCCTCTCTTGAACCATAACTGAGGGCTAGTGTTAAGGTCATTCGGGTATTGTTTTTTGTTTTTTCCATAACCTCCAGAAGTTCTTTTTGAGCTGATTTTGGCATCATCTCTAAGTTTCCGATGGTATTGAGTTTGATATTGTTTTCCTGAAAAGTAATGAACTCTTTTTGCAATGACTTAATCAAAATTTTCATCAGGGTATCTACCTCAAGCTTGGGTCTGTTCCAGTTTTCGGTAGAAAACGCATATAATGTTAAGTTTTCAATGCCTAATTTAACACAGTTTTCTATAGTTATTTTTACTGATTTTGTGCCGTTTTCATGGCCTATTGTTCTTAATAAGCCTTGTTTTTTAGCCCAACGGCCATTGCCATCCATGATGATAGCAAGGTGTTTAGGTAAATTATTTTTATTTAAAGTGTCCAGTACGCTCATTTTTTATTGTGCACAGTAGCAAGGTTTTTCGCCAAAGGTATAAGTTAATGTTATACCCGAAAAAACATACCAATCATTATTATTTAAATTTCCAAAACGCAATACACTTAAGCTGTTTTCTTTAGGGTTGCTGCCGTCAAGATTGTCAGTAAATGTATAGCGTGCTCCAGCCTCAACTCCTAATACAAAACTCCTTGAAATTTTGGATTTTATTCCTACAATCATCGGAATTGCAATGCCGCTTCTTCCGTTATTTTTTTTTGTTTCCCCCAGCTCGATATATAACTCGTCATACCTTAAAAAATTTATTCCCGAAGACACATAAGGCGTGATTTTACGGTCTAAAGTATGAAGATCAAAATCGAAAAAGTTGAATTCAAGGGCTAAAGATAGTTCTTTTATGCTATTTTCAAAATGATAGCCTCTCAGACTTCTGCCAGGTTCTTCAGAATCGCGATCATCAGCAGTTATTGTGGACTGTGAATAGGAGATTCTCCAGGAATGTCTGGGACTTTTGTTCCATTTGTATAAAACGCCAAAAGTAGGTTCATTAGGAGCGATATAAGTGGTCGAACCTACATCGCCAATGTAGTTGCTTCCGCCAATAAAAACTCCTATTTCGTGTATTTGTGCCTGTAAACTCACGCTTAGCAATAAACCTATTATTACGCTTAAAAATTTTTTCATTTTCATAGAAAATTCTGCAAATATAATAATTATCAATACGAAACAATGCTCATTAAGATAAATGTACTTTTTTTTGAAAAAAAATCCATTTATCTTAATCAGAACTCGTTTTGCTTATACTTAAACGATAAATTTTGATGGTATTGTATAAATTAGCAGATAAAAAAACTAATTTCTTTTGTCTTCGCCCCAAAGCAATTTACTTCTTAAGGTTTTTAAGAAAGTTTCGTTAGGTATTTCGACCATATTAATTTGGAATGGTGTTTTTTTAATTGTTAAAACCGATTCGTTTCCTATAGATGTAATTCTGGAATCCAAAGAAACCAAATAATTTTCTTCTCTACCCGAAACCTTTAGCATGATTTCAGTTTCGTCAGGAATTACAAGTGGTCTTGCGTTAAGATTATGAGGGGCAATAGGTGTAATGACTAAGCTTTTTACATCAGGAGTTAAAATGGGACCACCACAACTCAAAGAATAACCTGTGGATCCTGTAGGTGTCGAAATGATAAGTCCGTCAGCCCAGTAGGAGTTTAGAATTTCTCCATTGAGATAAGTTTCTATCGTAATCATCGATGTGGTGTCTTTTCGACTAACAGAAACCTCGTTCATGGCAAAGTTGATGTCGTTTAAAGCTTCGTTTTCCGGTGTTGCAGTCAGGCTTAACAGCGTTCTTTTAGAAAGAGTATATTTTTTATCGATTACAATTTGTAAAAATTCGTCGATTTTTTCTTTTTGAACTGTAGCCAAAAAGCCCAATCTTCCTGCGTTAATCCCTAATATTGGAATTCCGGAATTTCTAACCAGCGTAGCAGCTCTTAAAATGGTTCCGTCCCCTCCAATACTTAAAAGCATATCAAAACTCGAATCCAATTCGGTGTGGGAACAAAAGGTTTTGTATTCCTTTTCGATTATTTTTTTTTCCTGAATTAAAGCTAAGAACTTAGATTCGATGACTATTTCTATATTTCTTTTGTTAAAAAACACAAAGATGTCTTTTATGATTGGTTCTGTACTATTTTGATAATATTGACCGTAAATGGCTATTTTCATTGGGTTTACATGTTAAGATATTTGTCTAAATAGTCTGAACGTTCTTTTAAGTTAGTAATATATGAGTCTTCGTGGTGTTCGGAGATAATTTCGTAATTGTATCTTCTAAAAGTCTGGATGATTTCATTGATAGCTCCCGAACTGATTTTTATGGTTACTTCAACACTGTCGATATCGGATTCTGAAATAAACAATCCTAAGAGTTTACCATTATTGCTTTCAACAATTTGGGTAATTTGACTCATCGAATAATCTAAAATTCCTTTTCTGATTTTTACAATAGCTCCCTGTTCTTTTATAAAAGGCGTTTGGTGGAAAAAATTGATAATATCTTCCATTTCATAATAGCCTACATATTTGTTGTTCTCGTCCAGAACCGGAATTAAATTCGAATGGTTTTTTGCAAAAACTTCTAAAACTTCCATCCAGATAGCATCAGTCCTGATAAAGAAAGTTTCCAGGCTGTATCTGTAGTCCTGAACTTTTTTTTCTTCTTCAAAAGTTTCAACATCTTCGGCCGAAATACTTCCTATGTAGATACCTTCTTCAACTATTGGGAAATGAGAAAAATTGAAATCGCCCAAAAAATCCCTAACAGCTTCAATAGTTTCTTGGCTGTCAATGGGTTTGAAATCGTTGGTAATGTAGTTTGTAATTTCCATTTTGTTTGAATGCTCAATTTTTATGCAAAATAATCAAAAAAAGGCAAATTCGCCTAGCTTTTACTTTGTATTTTTGTAACCAAAATTATAGTTTTTCGTAATCAAAAATTGTTCCAATGACAAAATTAAGTGTAAACATCAATAAAATAGCTACTTTACGTAATGCCCGGGGAGGAAATGTTCCTGATTTATTAAAAGTAGCCAGCGATATTCAAAAATTTGGAGGACAGGGAATCACCATTCATCCGCGTCCCGATGAGCGTCACATCCGTTATCAGGATGCCCGCGATTTGAAATCAATTGTTTACACCGAATTCAATATCGAAGGAAATCCACAACATAATTTTATTGATTTGGTTTTAGAATGTAAACCGGATCAGGTGACTCTTGTTCCGGATGCTATTGGTGCCATTACTTCTTCTGCGGGTTGGGATACCGTAAAAAACCAAGCGTATTTAACAGAGATGATTCAGGAATTCCAGCGCAACGGAATTCGTACTTCTATTTTTGTTGACCCAGCATTAGAAATGATTGAAGGTGCTAAAAAAACCGGAACCGACAGAATCGAATTATATACCGAAGCTTTTGCTCATCAATACAGCCTAGGAAATGAAAAAGGAATTACTCCTTATGTGGAATCGGCTATTTTGGCTAACGAATTGGGGCTAGGTATCAATGCCGGACACGATTTAAGTTTAGATAACATTCAGTTTTTTAAAGAAAATATTCCCGGCTTATTAGAGGTTTCCATTGGTCACGCTTTAATTGCCGAGGCTTTATATTTAGGTTTAGAAAACGTGGTTAATATGTATCTGCGAAAATTAAAATAATTTCAATTGATTGAAGATTAAGCAGAAATTTTTTCTGCAATCTAAAATCTGCAATCTAAAATCTGCAATCAAATGCTTTATTCAAAAATAGAAGGAGAAGGGAAACCTTTTTTAATCATACACGGATTTCTTGGAATGTCCGATAATTGGAAAACTTTAGGGCAGCAATTTGCCGGCGAAGGTTTTCAGGTTCATATGCTCGATATGCGCAATCACGGGCGAAGTTTTCAATCATCAGCATTTAGTTATGAATTAATGGTTCAGGATGTTTTTGACTATTGTCAGGCTCATGCTTTGCAATCAATCAATATTTTAGGGCATTCGATGGGAGGGAAAATAGCGATGCTTTTTGCAACCCGATATCCGGAAATGGTCGAAAAATTAATTGTTGCCGATATTGGCCCTAAGTATTATGCGCCACATCATCAGACTATTTTGGCAGGATTAAACGCCGTAGATTTTTCGGTTAAACCAAGTCGCTCCGACGTTGAAGCAACTTTAGGACAATACATCACCGATTTTGGAACGAGACAATTTTTGCTAAAAAATCTTTATTGGCAGGAGCCGGGACAATTAGCTTTCAGATTTAATCTGGCTGTTTTAACTAAAGAAGTTGGGGAAATTGGAGTACCATTGCCGTCAGAATTGGTTTTTGAAAAACCAACACTTTTTATTCGTGGCGGAAGTTCGAATTATATTTTAGATTCTGATGTTGAGGATATAGCCATTCATTTTCCATTAATGAAACTGGAAACCATTCCAAATGCCGGACACTGGCTTCATGCCGAAAACCCGGCCTTGTTTTATCAAATGGTGATTTCGTTTTTAAAATAAATTTGTTCAAACAATTTTATATAAAGCAGTAACTTTTGAGTTGCTGCTTTTTTTTTATGGTAAGATGTTTTGATAAATGTAAAAAAAACACTTATGTTTGTGCTCTTCGAAAAATGATATTATTTTTCTTAAATTAAAATGAGTAATTAACCACCAAACCAAAATAAAATGACTGCGACAATTTATCCTATTTTTTTAAAGCGTATTGAACCCATAAGAGTTGTTATGTGTCTATTAGCAATTCTTTTTTTGCAAAGTTGCGGTTCAGTAAAAAATAATCGCTCTTCAAAAGAGAAAATGAGTGCTTATTTAATGACTTATTTTAAAGATGATACACATGGATTGTATTTTGCATTAAGTAAAGACGGTTATACTTTTACCGATGTGAACAACGCAAAACCAGTTATTGCCGGTGATACTATTGCCGAACAAAAGGGAATTCGTGATCCTTATATCATGCGTGGAAACGATGGCTATTTTTATTTGGCAATGACCGATTTGCATATTTATGGTAAACAAAAAGGTTATCGTGAAACCGAATGGGAACGTCCTGGGGATAAATATGACTGGGGAAATAATAGGGATTTGGTCTTAATGAAATCAAAAGATTTGATTCATTGGTCACATTCTATTTTAGATATTGACAAGATGTATCCGGAGTGGAATGTAGGTTGCGTTTGGGCACCCGAATTGATTTATGACGACGTAAAAGGTAGAATCATGATTTATTTCACCATGCGTAAAGCTAAGGGGAAAACTAAATTGTATTATGCTTACATGAATAAGGAGTTTACGGCATTGGAAACAACTCCGGAAATTCTTTTTGAGTATCCGGATAGTACGAAACAGGTTTTAGATGCTGATATTACTAAACTTCCTGATGGAAGATTTTGTATGATGTATGTTGCGCAGGAAAATCCGGGTGGTATTAAAATGGCATTTTCGGATAAAATAAATTCGGGTTATGTGTACCAGCCTGAGCAAGTTGATTTTGAGAAAAAATCATGTGAAGCTCCCAATGTGTTTCAACGTATCGGTGAAAATAAATGGGTTTTGATGTACGATATTTTTAGTGTAAATCCACACAACTTCGGATTTGCTGAGACCAGCGATTTTAAGACGTTTACTAATCTTGGTCATTTTGATGAAGGAGTGATGAAACGTACTAATTTTTCGGTTCAAAAACATGGTTCGGTAATTCATCTGACTAAAAAAGAAGCGGAGCTTTTAGCTAAACATTGGAATATGAATTTTTCATTTGACAAATAAAAAAAACACAGCATGAATAAATATTTATTAAAAACAATTCTCTTTACGATTGTAGGTTTTTCAGGTTTGCTTGCCCAAAACAAAAAAATGGATGGCTATTTATTTGCTTATTTCGAAGGCAAAGGACCTGGCGAAAAACAAGAACAGCTGCGTTTTGCCGTGAGTGATGATGCAGTGAACTGGAAAGCATTAAATAATAATGAGCCTGTTGTGGCCTCTAAGGATATTTCTAATACGGGAGGAATTCGGGATCCCCATATTCTTAGAAGTGCCGATGGAAACAGTTTTTATATGACGGCTACCGATATGAACACCAAGAAAAATGGATGGGATTACAATCCGGGAATTGTTTTGATGCATTCTAATAATCTTTTGGATTGGAAATCGTCGGTAATTGATTTGGAAAAATTATACCCTAAAAAATTTAAAGACATCAAATGGGTGTGGGCTCCACAGACTTTTTATGATACAAAAGCCAAGAAGTATTTGGTATATTTTACGGTTCGCTTCAAATATAATTTAAAGCTTGATTTCTATTGTGCTTATGCAAATAAGGATTTTACAGCTTTTGAACAAGAGCCGAAGTTGATGTTTAGTCCAAAAGACGGTGCTATTGATGGTGATATTATTTATAAAGATGGGATGTATCACTTCTTTTATAAAGGAAATACAAAAGACGAAAACGGAAAAGAAATCAAAAACGGTATCAAACAGGCTACAAGCAAAAAGCTTCAGGGACCCTGGAAAGAAAGTTTTGAATATTTAGATTATTATTCCGATAAAAAAACGGCAGTGGAAGGTTCATCAGTTTTTAAATTGAATAATAGCGACGAATATATTTTGATGTATGATTTGTATTCCAGTGGGCGTTATGAGTTTCAACGTTCTAAAGACCTGTATCATTTTACAGATAAAACCGAATCGTTTACTAAAGATTTCTTTCCGCGACATGGAAGCGTAATTGGTATTACAAAAGAAGAAGCCAAAAGGTTAAATGAAAAATGGGGTGGTGTTCCTCAAAGTTTACTGACCTCAAAGGATGGAACATTCCAATTTAAGGCAGAAGGAAATCCAATAATCAAACATAAGTTTACGGCTGATCCAGCAGCTTTTGTTGAAAAAGATACCTTGTGGTTGTTTACAGGGCACGATTTTGAAGGAGGTCAGAAAGGATATAAATTGAAAGATTGGCTGGTTTTTTCAACTACCGATTTGAAAAATTGGACGGAATATCCGGTGCCGTTAAAAATTGAAGATTTTAAATGGGATAAGACCAATGATGCTTATGCAGGTCAAACCATCAAAAGAAATGGGAAGTATTATTGGTATATCAGTACTAATGGTTCCGGAATAGGGGTGGCTGTGTCTGATAAACCGCAGGGGCCTTATAAAGATGCTATTGGAAAACCATTGTTGACTAATGCTGATTGTTTTGCATCTACACATTCCTGGACTTGTATTGATCCTTCCGTTTTTATAGATGATGATGGGCAGGCTTGGTTGTTTTGGGGTAATGGAGTTTGCTATTACGCAAAACTAAAAGAAAACATGATTGAAATTGACGGTCCAGTTAAGAAAATTGATTTCGAAGGATTGCAATTTACCGAAGCACCATGGGTTCATAAAAAGAATGGGAAATATTATCTAAGTTATGCAACTGGTTTTCCTGAAAAAATTGCCTACGCAATGGCTGATAATATAGAAGGCCCTTATGAATACAAAGGTATTTTAAATGAAATTGCAGGAAATAGCAATACGAATCATCAGGCTATTTTAGAGTTTAAAGGAAAACCTTATTTTATTTATCACAACGGAGCAATCCAAACAAATGGTTCGAGTTACAGTAGATCGGTTTGTATTGATAAATTAGAATACAATAATGATGGTACTATAAAACGTATTGTAATGACTACCGAAGGCGTTATCAAATAAGACTGAATGCAGATTATAGCAATTTCTTTTTTTAAAGAAATTGCTATAATTTAAAATAGTAGTATTTTTGAAGAATAAATATAAAGTAAATGAAATTAATTATTAGAGTTCTGACTACTTCAATCTTGGTATTGATAATCTCTCATTTTATGACCGGGGTTCATGTGGCAAGTTTTACAACAGCACTTTTTGTTGCGGTTGTTTTAGGTTTGCTTAACATTTTTATTAAGCCTATTTTGGTTTTGTTTACGTTGCCTATTACTTTTTTTACGTTAGGATTGTTTTTATTAGTCATCAATGGCTTAATCATTATATTGTGTGATAATATTGTAGGCGGTTTTGATGTCGATAATTTTTTTACAGCCTTACTTTTTAGTATCATATTGTCTGTTTCGCAATCTATTGTGAATCTTTTTGTGGGAGATAAGTAATTTAATTTATAAAATAATCATAAAACAAATTGATTTTACTTTTGGCTGAGTAAAAAACATTAATTTTGTTCTTGATAAAGATTTAAAAATGAATAAGATTTACATCATAGTATTTATGTTACTTGGTTTCTTTTTGATGCCAGGTGCTAGCTATGCTTGTGGATCAGGTTCAGGCAAGCATTCCTGCAAAATGGAAATGTCTTCCAAAACAAAAATGAAAGATTGCTGCAGTAAAAAATCAAATTCTAAAGAAACCAAAGACAAAGGTTGTTCCGGAAAATGCGGACAATCCATGTGTAGTGTTTCTCCTGTAAACATTGGGATTGCTGCTGAGATTCAATATGAAATTCCAAAAGCAACATTTCATTTTTCAGAAAAAAAACAAAATTTCTCTCACTCCGTATCCTTTCCTTCTGCTGGATATGTTAGCCTTTGGTTGATACCTAAAATAGGCTAAAATCCTTTGTTGATAGCCATTGGTGTATCAAATTCAAAGTAAATACTTTACAATACAATCTTTCTGTTAATTGAAATAATAAGCAATAGTTTGTTGTAGCTATGCTGTTGTTATTGGTTAACTTCATTCAATTAAAAAAATATAAAATCATGAAATCATTAAAAAAAATAATGATAGCAGCTGTAGTGTTGCTATCAATGAGTGTTAGTGCACAAGTTAAAAATAAAAAAACAGAAACTGTAAAAATATCCGGTAACTGTGAAATGTGCAAAAAGAAAATTGAAACAGCTGGAAGTCTTAAAAAAGTAGCAGTTGTAGAATGGGATGTCAATTCTAAAATGGCAACGCTGACTTATGATTCTACTAAAACAAATTCAGATGAAATTTTGAGCCGAATTGCTAAAGCCGGTTATGATAGTGAGAAGTTTTCGGCTACTGAAGAGCAGTATAAAAAATTGCACACTTGCTGTCAATACAATAGAAAGCCAACAGGAACTACTGAAAAAGAAGAACACAAACACTAGTTTTTTTATTACTACAGTCTTTGGGTTGTTTTTAAAGTACTAAAGACTGTAGTAAATTATAATTTTTAAAATTAAAAATGATGAAAACAGATAATATAAAAAAGCTATTACTTGTGTTTGTAATGCTGTTTAGTGTTATGAATTCATATTCCCAAATTTCGAAAGCCGAAATTATTGCTACAGGTTTAACCTGTTCAATGTGTTCTAATGCAATTAATAAACAACTTAAGGCAATGCCCGAAGTAGAAAAAGTAATCATCGATTTGAATGCCAATACTTTTATGATTTCTTTGAAAAAAAATAGTGGGATTACACCGCAGGCATTAAGAATGAGTGTTGAAAAAGCGGGATTTTTTGTGGGTTCAATGGTTTTAACACTGGATGTTGATACCGTACAAATAAAAGATAATGCAAGCTTTAAAAATGAAAGTGGGACTTATGTTTTTGTAGAAGCCAAAGAGAAAATACCTAATGGAGCACTTAGGCTAAAAGTATTAAACAGCGGCTATGTAACTAAAAAAGAGTACAAACAATCGGTTAAAATGTTGTCGAAATATTTGACTGATGGTACTGAGGACGAAACTTATTTTGTAAAAACAATTTAAATGAGATATTTAGCAATTGTAATGTTGTGTTTGTTGTCGTTTCATATTAATGCTCAGGAATTATTTGTAATGACCGAACCGGCCAGTAACATGCCTACAGGTTCCATAGGTGTTAGAGATATGAGTCTTTTTGCTTTCAAAAAAACCGATGGTTATAATTACCACAATATGCCCGAGTTGATGTGGGGGGTGAATAAAGATTGGATGCTTCATGCTTCGGCTTTTTTGAGTAACAAAGAAGGGAATTTAAAGTTAGAGGGAGGAAGTTTATATGCTAAATACCGTTTTTTCTCGGTTGATGATCTTCATAGTCATTTTAGATTAGCGGCTTACGGCAGGATAAGTACAAGTAATGCCGGTATTCATCAGGAAGATATAGAAACTATGGGGATGAATTCAGGTTGTGAAATTGGAGCTGTGGCGACTCAATTGATTAATAAAACAGCTTTGAGTACTTCAATAAGTTACGAAAGAGCTTTGAATAATCAGGATTATGATTTTCCGGATGCCTTTAGTAATAGTGCTTTGAATTATACTTTTTCGATTGGTCAATTGATGTATCCTAAAAAATATATTAATTTTAAGCAGACCAATATCAACGCAATGTTGGAATTTTTAGGTCAGCGGTTGAACCAAAATGGGAAATCTTATCTGGATGTTGTACCTTCGGTTCAGTTTATTATCAATAGTCAGGCTCGAATAGACTTGGCATACAGACGACAAATATATAGCGATATGGAGCGCATTAGTACCAATAGTATTTTGTTAAAATTAGAATACACTTTTTTTAATGTAACCAATTAGTTTTAAATAGTATAAAATTTTAAAAATGAGAAAAATAATTCTTTCATCGATGGTTTTGACCATGTTGTTTATGGCTTGTAATCAAAAAAAGCAAGAGGAGCAAACAGAAAAAACAGAAGTAGAAACAGCAAAAGAACAGGAAACTGAAGCTGTTGAAGAAATTACGACAGTTAGTGATGCCGTGAAAGCATCTGTTTCTACTGAGGCAATCATTAATGGTTATTTGAAAATTAAAAATGCTTTGGCTAATGACAATTCAGCCGAAGCAGCTAAAGTAGCAGCAGATTTTTCTAAAGCAGTTGAAGCTACCAAAACCGATAAAATAGCAGCGGAATTAAAAGATAAGTATTCTAAAACTACTGAGGAAGCCAAAAAACAAGCGGCTTTAATTGTTTCGAATTCAGGAAAAATAGACCAGCAAAGATTGTATTTTGCTGTTTTAAGCAAAAATATAACGAGTCTGATTGCTACTTTTGGAAGTAAACAGAAATTATATCAGGATTATTGTCCGATGTACGATGAGGGGAAAAGCGGCTATTGGATAAGCGAATTCAAAGTAATCAAGAATCCGTATTATGGTTCCGAAATGCTCGAATGTGGAGGAATGATTAAAGAAATTAAATAATGTTTTAATCATAATCCCAATAGTTATCGGGGGAAGAAGTTTTCGCAAAGTTTACAAAGTTTTTTTTAAAATGATCTGTGATAATCTGAGTAACCTGCCTGTCGGCAGACAGGTCTTTGGCTAAAAGTAAATATTTAGAGAATAAAATTAAACCATTAAGGTAGTTAAGGTTCATTAAGTTTTTGCTTAATTTTCTTAACTACCTTAATGGTTTTATAGGTTTTAGACCTTTATAGTTTTTTATTATTTTTGAAAAAAAATAAAATGTTACAACTTTCAGAAATCTGGATTTATCCTGTAAAATCATTGGGCGGAATTGCCTTAAAAGAAGCTAAAGTTACTGTTCGTGGTTTGGAAAATGACCGTCGTTGGTTGCTGGTGGATAAAAACGGATTATTTCTAACCCAAAGGGAACATCCTGAATTAGCTCTTTTTCAGCCTGAAATTGATGCTGAATTTTTGAAAATTAGCTATAAAGGAAAGCAATCAGAAACCTTGAAAGTTAACGTAACGACTGATTATTCAAAACAAAAAAGCAAAGTTAAAGTCCAAATTTGGGAGGATGAAGTAGCAGTCTATGAAGTGAGTACTGAAGCTAATATTTGGTTTTCTGAACGATTGGGTTTTGAGGCTCGATTGGTGTATATGCCCGAGGAAAGTCACCGAAAAGTAGATCCTGATTATGCAGTGAGTGCCGATAATGAAACGGCTTTTTCAGATGGATTTCCGTTTTTATTGATTGGGCAGTCTTCCTTGGATGATTTGAATTCGAGATTAAAAAATCCTGTTCCCATTCGTCGTTTCCGGCCTAATTTTGTTTTTAGCGGTGGTAAAGCTTATCAAGAGGAAAGCTGGAGGGAATTTACAATTGGCAATCTTCCATTTTATGGTGTAAAACCCTGTAGTCGCTGTATTATGACTACGGTTAATCCTGAATTAGGTGCTTTTGCAGGCAAAGAGCCTTTATATACTTTGTCGAAATACAAGAAAGTAGGGAATAAGGTGTTGTTTGGTCAAAATATAATTACGCAACAACAAGGAAATGTTGCAGTGGGGGATTTAGTGACGGTTCAAAAAAGCATTTAATTCGTTTTTACAGAACCTGAGCAGACGTCTCCTTCTTCTATTCCGTTGAGCCAGATTGTTAGATTTTTTATTCGGCTTTCAGTCAATTCAGTTAAATAGATTGCTCTACAAGTAGGCTGAATGCTCCCGTAATAGTAGTTCGGATAATTGGGGTATTTCATATCCATCTCGGCATCTCGAAAAGTGATCCAAATGCGTTGTGATTTTTTTAAATTCTCCACAAACAGTTTGTCTGACTTGTATTTGATTAAAATTTGTTGATAGACTGTGTTTAGGTTTTTGTCTGCTTTATCGTAAATATCATAGGCTTTTTGATTCATTTCAGCCTGGGTTTGGGAAAAACAATTGATGCTAAAAGTAAGCAAGAGTGATAGGATGATTTTGTTCATGTTTTTTGTTTTGAGTGAATATAAATTATAACTTAAAAAACAGAAATAAGAAAATCCCATTTGTTCCATAAATCGACATTATGACCATTCTGTTTTGCAGCGATATAAGTAACAGTGTTTTTCAGAATTGACATTATTTCTGTTGTTACAAGGTCATAATCTTCCTTACTGGATGCGGGTTTAAATATGTTGCCAGTGTTAAATTCATTGTGTTTGTTTATGCTAATTGAAAGAACGTTTCTTCCTCTAGCTTTTTCTTTTAAGATTTTCGATTTGTTAAAGGCTTTGTTAATAGCTGAAAGATATACAGGATTTAAATTATTGTTCTTGATTAATGGATATTCTTTGTCTTTGTATATAAATTTGGGTTTTTCTTCTACTTCTTCAATTGAGTATTTATTTTCGCCTCTGTAGTTAGGGCAATATTCAGCAAGATACTTAACAACTCTCATGTCGTTTAACGAATATATTTTATAGAAATGCTCACAAGCATTATCTGTTTCTCCTAATTTTAATTCAACTGCAGCAAGATTGTATAAATATTCATGATTCCATGAAACGGAGTCAGTTACTTTGGTGTAAATTTCTTTAGCTAAAGCAAAATTATTCTCGGAATACGCTTTCTCTCCTTCTGCCAATAATTTATTTAAATTAGTGTAATTTGTTTTTGTGGTTTGTGAAATCCCAATTTGGCTTAAAAAAAAGAATAATAATAAAAAAGATTGTTTCATGATTTCTTTTGATTGTTTTGAATGAAATTAGTTAACATTTTTTCAAATATAAAAAATATTCTTACTTTTTTTTAAGCGGGTGTTACTTTTTTATTTAGGTATAATTAGATAAAATCATTTTAGTAATTACTTTTTCTGTTATCCAGTTTTTTAATAAATAACTGCCTTAAATTCAATCCCGAAGGTTCGGAATAAAAAGCTTGGTTGGCTTGTGAAAATTTTATAATTTTGCCAGCCAATTTTATTATGTAAATTAAAGAAGAAGATGGATATTAAAAGAGTAGCAATTGATGCTGTAACTGAAACCATTGTAATGACTGTGGTACACATGGATTACAAAGGACAAGTAGCCAAAAGAATCAACGAAAAAATGCCTTTGGCGCAAGTAAAAGGATTTAGAAAAGGGGCTGTGCCTAAAGACTTAGTTGAAAAACAATACGGAAAAGCAATTAAACAAGAAGAGGTTAAGAAAGTTGTTGACTTGGCTTTAGAGCGTTATATTCAATCTGAAAGATTAAATCTTCTTGGAACTCCACTTGCTAAAGTAAACGAAGAATTGGATTGGTCTGCTGAAGAATTGACTTTTGAATTCGAAATTGGTTTAGTGCCAAACTTCGAATTAGACTTAGATGCTAAAAACGATATCGTAAAATATGTAGTTACTGCTGATGATAAATTAATCGACGGTCAGGTAGCTCGTATCCAAAAACAATTTGGTACTGCAATTCCTCAGGAAGTTGTTGAAGCTACTTCTGACATCAAAGGAATTTTTACTAACGAGGCTGAAGGAATTGGTAACACAACTACTATTTCATTAGATATTTTCAAAGACAAAGCTACTGCTGATAAATTCATCGGTAAAAAAGTGGGTGATGTTGTTACTGTAAACACTAGTGGTTTATTTGAAGACGATCACCAATTGATGGATTACTTAAAAGTAGGTCATGATAACGTTCACGGTTTAGCAATTGATGTAGATTTCGTTATCGAGGCTATTAGTGTTTCTGAGCCAGCTGAATTGAACCAAGAGTTATTCGACAAATTGTTTGGAGAAGGAAAAGTAGCTTCATTGGAAGATTTGAAATCAAAAATCAAAGAAGATGCTGAATCTCAATTTGCTCAACAAGCGGATCAAAAATTATTAGGTGACGTTACTGAGTTTTTAATCGAAAACACAAAATTCGATTTGCCAGCTGAATTCCTTAAAAAATGGTTGCAAACTGTAGGTGAGAAAAAATTATCTCCAGAAGAAGCTGAAGTAGAATATGCACGTTCTGAAAAAGGATTGCGTTTCCAATTAATCGAAGGAAAAGCATTGGCTCAAAATGATATCAAAATCACTTTTGAAGACTTAAAAGAATTCACAGCTAAAAACATCAGAGTTCAAATGGCTCAATTCGGGCAAACAAATCCTACTGACGAAGAAGTTCAGGGAATTGTAGCTAGAGTTTTGTCTAACCAAGACGAAGTAAAAAGACTTTCTGATCAGGTAGTTGCTGAAAAATTATTGGAATTGTTCAAACAAAAAGCAAACCCAACAACTAAAGAAGTGACTTACGAAGAATTTATTGCTGCTTCTTACGGAGAATAAATAATTTCGGGAATAGCTGAAGGCATTAGCCAAAAGTTAAAAAAATAGTTATATTTGAGCGTCAGAAGTTTTTTTGACGCTCTTTTGTTTTAAATTGTTTCAGGAGCAAAATCCAGCTATACGCTACAAGTTTTTTCATCCGTTTCAGTTTTTAAAATTCTTGAAAGAGCTTCCTCCGGTCGCTTTACAAGAATAAAAAAATAAAAAACGGATTTCAAAAAGCTTTTCGCTGCAAACGAAGTTCACTGAACTCCGCTTAAAATAGAAGACAGGTGAAGTAATCTGGGCTAAAAAACAAGACATAATGGCATTATTTGTAAAGAGGTATAACCTTTGTACAAGTACAACAGAACGAGATATAACGTAAAACTTAGAACAAATAAATATGAACTACGGTAAAGAATTTAAAAAGTTTGCTACAAAGCACCAAGGAGTAAATGCTATGTATTACGATAAAATCGTAGCGGCAATGAATCCTACTAATATGACTCCATATATTATTGAAGAACGTCAGTTGAATATTTCGCAATTAGACGTTTTCTCAAGATTAATGATGGATAGAATCATTTTTCTGGGAACAGGAATTGATGACCAAATTGCAAACATCGTTCAGGCACAATTACTTTTCTTAGAAAGCGCTGATGCTTCTAAGGATATTCAAATTTATTTGAACTCTCCGGGAGGAAGTGTTTACGCAGGATTAGGAATTTATGACACCATGCAATACATCAAACCTGATGTAGCAACTATTTGTACAGGAATGGCAGCTTCTATGGGAGCAGTATTGTTATGTGCAGGTGCGGCAGGAAAACGTTCGGCTTTACCACATTCAAGAGTAATGATTCACCAACCGTCAGGAGGAGCTCAAGGAGTTGCTTCGGATATGGAAATCAACTTAAGAGAAATGTTGAAATTGAAAGATGAGTTATACAGAATTATATCTCACCATTCAGGACAAGAATTCGATAAAGTATATGCTGATAGTGAACGTGATTACTGGATGATTGCTGAAGAGGCAAAACAGTACGGAATGATTGATGAGGTTTTAAAAAGATAATTTAGATGGAAGTTAGAAGCTGGAAGCTGGGAAAAAAACCTAACTTCCAACTTCTAACTTCTCTCTTCTAACTTAAAAAGATGGCAAAAGAAGTATTAGAATGTTCGTTTTGTGGAAGGAAAAAGCCAGAAACCAATTTATTGATTGCTGGAATTAATGCGCACATTTGCGACAGATGTATCGAACAAGCTCACGGAATTGTTCTGGAAGAATTGAAATCAAGCGGAAGTTCAAAATTAGTTGGTGATTTGATTTTGCAAAAACCAAAAGAAATTAGAGCTTTCCTGGATCAATATGTAATCGGACAAGACCAGACTAAAAAAGTAATGTCGGTGGCGGTTTATAATCACTACAAACGTTTAATGCAACAGCAATTGGACGATGAGGTAGAGATTGAAAAAAGTAACATCATCATGGTGGGACAAACAGGAACCGGAAAAACATTGGTGGCAAAAACTATTGCTAAGATGTTAGATGTTCCTTTGGCTATCGTGGATGCGACAGTTTTAACTGAAGCAGGTTATGTAGGAGAAGATGTGGAAACTATTTTGACACGTCTTTTACAGGCTGCTGATTATGATGTGGCTAAGGCGGAACGCGGAATTGTATTTATTGACGAAATAGATAAAATTGCTCGTAAAAGCGATAATCCATCCATAACTCGTGACGTTTCGGGTGAAGGTGTACAACAGGCATTATTGAAATTATTAGAAGGAACAGTTGTAAACGTACCCCCAAAAGGAGGACGTAAACACCCAGACCAAAAATTTGTGGAAGTAAACACCCAAAACATTTTGTTTATTGCCGGTGGTGCTTTTGATGGAGTAGAACGTATTATCTCTAAACGTTTGAACCGTCAGGCTGTGGGTTATTCTACGTCAAAAAATGAAGACAATATTGATAAGGAAAATCTTTTGCAATACATCATTCCAAAAGACATCAAAGATTTTGGATTGATTCCGGAAATAATTGGCCGTTTACCGGTGTTAACGCACATGGATCCTTTGGATAGAGAAACATTGCGTTCTATTTTAACACAGCCTAAAAATGCTTTAATCAAGCAATACCAAAAGTTATTCTTAATGGATGATGTGGAATTCACTATCACTAATGAAGCTTTGGATTTTATTGTGGACAAAGCATTGGAATATAAATTAGGAGCTCGTGGATTGCGTTCACTATGTGAGGCTATCTTAACTGATGCTATGTATGAATTACCAAGTTCTGATGATAAAATATTAGAAATTGATGTAGATTACGCTAAGGAAACTTTGAATAAAAATTTATTGAAGCGTTTAGAGATTGCTTCTTAAATTTTAGATTTATAAATTTTCAACCCCGTCTCGTTTTTTAGAACCAAACGGGTTTGTTTTTTTATTTGAAGTTATCTCTTTGTAAAAAACACCAGATATTTTTTTTTATAAGCGATAGATTGTCGATTTTTGTCGCTTCTAAAATCAATATAGATTAAAAATGGCAATTGAGGATAAAGAGATTATTTTATTAAAAGTTTCTGGTCAGGATAAACCAGGGGTAACTGCTGGTTTAACATCAGTTTTGGCAACCTATAATGCCATTGTTTTAGACATTGGACAAGCCGATATTCATGATACACTTTCTTTAGGAATTTTGTTCGAAATCGAAGCGGGTTCTTCTTCAGCACCGGTTTTAAAAGACTTGTTGTTTAAAGCCTATGAATTAGGAATCAAAGTAAAGTTTATCCCAATTACAATTGCAGATTACGAAAGTTGGGTAAAAGCACAGTCTAAGCAACGTTATATTATTAATATTTTAGGTGAAACATTGGCTGCGGCACAACTGGCTGCGGTGACTAAAATAATGTCCGACCAAAATCTAAATATTGATTCGATAAAAAGATTAACAGGAAGAACTTCGGTTGTAGAAACAGAAATTTATCCTCGTTCCTGCGTGCAATTATCCGTTTCGGGAGAAATTGTTGATAAGAGTGCTATGGCGGCAAGTTTTATGGAAATTTCCAGAACCTTAGATGTTGATATTTCTTTCCAGGAAGATAACATTTATAGAAGAAACAGACGTTTGGTGTGTTTTGATATGGATTCTACCTTGATTCAAACCGAAGTAATTGACGAATTGGCTGAATTAGCCGGTGTGGGTGAACAAGTGAAAGCTATTACTGAATCGGCGATGAATGGTGAGATTGATTTTAGCGAAAGCTTTAAGAAGCGTATGGCTTTGTTAGAAGGTTTAAGTGAAGATGTATTGCATAATGTGGCCATCAATTTGCCAATAACAAAAGGAGCACATCGATTGATGAAAGCCTTGAAATACTACGGTTATAAAACCGCTATTTTGTCGGGAGGATTTACTTATTTCGGTCATTATTTGCAAAAAGAATTAGGTATTGATTATGTGCACGCCAACGAATTGGAAATTAAAGATGGTAAGCTGACAGGTAATTATATTGGTGAAATTGTTGATGGTCAAAAGAAAGCTGAATTTTTACAGGCTATTGCTGAAAAAGAAGGTATTCATATCAACCAAACTATTGCTGTGGGTGATGGAGCAAACGATTTGCCAATGATTAATTTAGCGGGATTAGGAATTGCTTTTCATGCGAAACCTACAGTAAAAGAAAGTGCAGCCACTTCTATTTCGAGTCTGGGACTTGACGGAGTTTTGTATCTTTTAGGTTACCATGATCGTCATATTGATATGATGGACAATATCTAAACAACATAAATATAACATTTTCAAAACCTTAGTTCAAATTTGAACTAAGGTTTTTTTTATTCCGTTAAATTTAAAATTGTATTTTTATAATACGAACTCAAAATAGAAAACAATGATAACAGTTCAAACAAAAATTCAAGCTTCCATAGATAAGATTTGGGATCTATGGACATTGCCGGAGCATATTATCCAGTGGAATATGGCTTCTGAAGACTGGCACACACCTTTTGCAGAGAATGATTTGAAAGTAGGTGGTAGATTTAAATCGACTATGGCTTCAAAAGACGGGACAATGAGTTTTGATTTTGTTGGAACTTATTCCGCTATCTTAGATAAAAAATTAATCGCTTATACTATCGAGGACGGAAGAGTGGTAATTATCGTTTTTGAGGAGCTGGAAGATGGGTTTGAAGTCAGGGAATATTTTGAACCGGAATCCGTAAATTCAGAGGAATTACAGCATCAGGGGTGGCAAGCTATATTAGACAATTTTAAAAGGTACGTTGAAAATAATTTGAGCTAAATTCAATAACGATGGCAAAACAAATATGGCTTAATCTTCCGGTAAAAGATATTAAGCAATCGAAGCTGTTTTTTTCTAAACTTGGTTTTTCTTTTAATGAGCAACACGATACGGAATATTCAACTTGTTTGTTAGTAGGGGAAAATAATTTTGTAATCATGCTTTTTGAAGAAACGATGTTTCAGGATTTTATAAAAAATAAAGTAACTGATACCCAGCAAAGTTCAGAAGTGTTGATTTCAATAGATGCTGAAAGTTGGGAAGAAGTAGATGCAATTGCCTATAAAGTTGAGGAAGCTGGAGGAATCGTTTTTTCAAAACCGGCTTTAAGTCAGGGTTGGATGTACGGCTGTGGTTTTGCTGATTTAGATGGACATCGTTGGGGAGTTTTGTATATGGATTATAGTAAATTGTCTTAATATAATTGAATATGGAAACATTAACTTTTAAGGTTGAAATTCAGGCTCCCAGAGAAAAAGTATGGTCAGTTTTGTGGGAAGATGCGAGTTATAGAAAATGGGCTACTGTTTTTTGTGAAGGAACTTATGCTATAAGCGATTGGACTGAAGGGAGTATTGTTCAGTTTCTTACACCAAACGGCGAAGGAATGTACAGTGTTATTGAGGAGAAAATTGAAAACGAATATATGGCTTTCAAGCATTTGAGTATGATGAAAAACTTTGAAGTTTTGCCTGTTGATGCAAATCAGGAGTGGGTTGGGGCAATAGAAAGCTATCGATTAACAAGCAGTAACGGGATAACGGTTCTAAAAGCTACGGTGGATACGGTCGATAAATATGTTGACTATTTTAACACCAGGTTTTTAAAGGCATTAATGATAATAAAAGAACTTTCAGAGGAATAATCATAATTTAAAATTGGAATCATGACAACAATTAATCCGTATTTAATTTTTAATGGCAATTGCGAAGCAGCTTTTTTGTTTTACAAATCCGTTTTTGGAGGGGAATTTCCATATATCGGAAGGTTTAAAGATATGCCTGCGGGCGATAATACTCCTGAATTATCCGAAGAAGAAGGAAACCGAATCATGCACGTTTGTTTACCAATTGGTCAGGCTGTTTTGATGGGAAGTGACAGTAATTCAGTCAGTGGTGATGTTGTTTTTGGAGGGAATGTTTCAATTTCGATTAATGTAGAAAATAAGCAGGAAGCCGATCGAATTTTCAACGGATTGTCAGCAGGAGGAAATGCTTATATGCCGATGGCTGATACTTTTTGGGGTGCTTATTTTGGAATGTTTACCGATAAATTTGGAATCAATTGGATGGTGAATTTTGATAAAAACGAAAAACAATAAGCATGAGAATCATTAAAAAAATAGTATTTGGAATTTTAGCTTTCATCGTTTTACTTTTAATAGTGGCTTTGTTTATTCCAAAGGATTATACGGTTTCCGTTTCGACAATTATAAACCAACCCAAAGCAGTGGTTTTTGATTATGTGAAACTAATTAAAAATCAGGAGGAATATAGTGTTTGGGTGATGCAGGATCCTAATGTTGTAATGACTTATACCGGTGTTGACGGTACCCAAGGGTTTAAAGCAGCTTGGAATAGTAAAGATGATAATGTGGGCGAAGGCTCACAGCAAATTGCAAAAATTACTGATGACAGAATTGATGTCGATTTACATTTTGAAAGACCAATGAAAGGCGATGATAAAGCGGCTATCATTGTAGAAGCAGTTTCAGAAAATCAAACGAAAGTTACCAATGAATTTTATGGTCATGCCGCTTATCCAATGAATTTAATGTCTATTATAGGGAAGAAATTTATAACAGACGCACAAACTCAAAACTTAGCCAATTTGAAGAAAATATTGGAAGAATAAATTCTTTTTGTAAAATATATAGTTAAAAACCTTAATTCAATGAGTTAAGGTTTTTTTATAAAATCACTTTTTCCTGCATGTTCTTTAACTGTTCCAGGTAATCTCTTTCATTAGATAATCTCGGGATTTTATGTTGACCGCCTAATTTATTGTTGTCTTTTAGCCAATCGTAAAATAAATTTTCTCTGGCAACGTTAATTACCAAAGGATTTAGTGTCATGTTGTTGTAACGTTTGGCTTCGTAATCAGAATTTAGGCTTTGCAAAGTTTCGTCCAAGGCTTTTTGAAAAACTATCATATCGGCAGGCTTTTTCTTGAATTCAATCATCCATTCGTGTGCTCCTTTTTCTTTTTCTTTCATGAAAATGGGGGCTACCGTATAATCGACAATTTCGGCATGAGTGATTTGGCAGGCTTTGGCTAAGGCTTGATCGGTGTTTTCGACCATCAATTCTTCACCAAAAACATTGATGTGATGCTTGGTTCTTCCGGTAACTCTGATTCGGAATGGATTTAGCGAAGTAAAACGAACCGTGTCGCCCACTAAATAGCGGAATAAACCCGAATTAGTAGTAATCACAACAGCATAGTTTTTATTCAATTCCACATCGGCCAGACGGATAGTTTTTTGTTTTAACGTTCCAAAAGTATCCATTGGAATAAATTCGTAGAAAATTCCGTAATCCAGCATTAGCAATAAATCACTGGAATTATTTAAATCCTGGATGGCAAAAAAGCCTTCGGAAGCATTGTATATTTCGTAATATTTAAATTCTTTTTTAGGAAGTAAGTTTTGGTATTGTTCGCGATAAGGATTGAAACTTACACCTCCGTGGAAATACACTTCGAGGTTAGGCCAAATTTCGAACAAATTCCCTTTGCCCGTTTCTTCTAGCATTTTGTTCATCAAAACTAACATCCACGAAGGCACACCGGCAAAACTGGTTACATTTTCTTTTTTGGTTTCGTTGATAATGGCAGCCATTTTAGATTCCCATTCGCTCATTAACGAAATTCGATTGCTGGGAGTACTGCTAAATTCTGCCCAAATAGGCATGTTTTCAATCAATATTGCTGATAAATCCCCAAAAAAACTATTGTTATCTTCATAGATTTGAGAGCTTCCTCCCAGGCGTAAACTCTTGCCTGTAAAAAGTTCAGAGTTTTCATTGTTGCTCAGGTACAGGCACAATAAATCCTTACTGCCTTTGTAATGGCAATCTTCGAGAGCTTCGTTGCTTACAGGGATAAATTTGCTCTTGGCATTGGTAGTTCCGCTTGATTTTGCAAACCATTTGATAGGTGATTCCCAAAAAACATTCTGTTCTCCCTGACGTGTTCTCTCTATTAAAGGTTGTAATTCTTCGTAAGTAGCAATCGGAATTCTTTCTGCAAAAGTAGCATAGGAATTAATCGAAGCATAATCGTATTTTTTACCTAAAATCGTATTTTTTGCCGAGGAAATCAAATTCATAAGTAATTCTTCCTGAACCTCATTAGGGTATTTCAGGAAAAGTTCAATCTGATGGATTCGTTGTTTTAAAACCCAAGAGGCGAATGAATTGATAAGCTGTGTTGGCATTTTTAAAAAATTGGGTTATGAAATTTAGCTTAGGAGTAATAACTTTACCAAAAATAGGAAAATTTACGAAATAGCAAACTTAAAAAAACTAATCTTAATGCAATACGAAGGAGTGCTTACTAAAATGGAAACCGAATACGGAAACCCGATTCAATACTACTTGGTTTTTGAGAGTAGTTTTTTGAATGTAAACCAACTATTAGATAAAAATATTGCCATTAATTTTGTTGGTTTCCAATGTTTGAATTGTGGTAAAAAGAAAAAAATATTCCGTCAGGGTTTTTGTTACGATTGCTTTTATTCGAGTGCCGCTGTGGGTGATTGGATTATGAAACCTGAATTGAGTACGGCACATCTTGGAATTGCCGATAGGGATTTGGCTTATGAAGAAAAAGTACAGTTGCAGCCTCATATTGTGTATTTGGCATTGTCAAGCGAAGTAAAAGTAGGCGTAACCAGAAAAACACAAGTTCCTACGCGATGGATTGATCAGGGGGCCAATGAGGCGATAGCTATTGTAGAAGTTCCTAATCGTTATTTGGCAGGAATTACGGAGGTGGCGCTGAAAGACCATTATGCCGATAAAACCAATTGGCGCAAAATGTTAACGAATGATATTGAAGCAGTCGATTTAGTTGCCGAACGATTGAAATTGCAGGATTTAATTCCGGCTCAAGTTCAAGAGTATTTTTATTCGAATAAAAATGATTTGTACCAAATGGATTATCCTGTTTTGCAATATCCTTCTAAAGTTAAAAGTTTGAGCTTAGATAAAACCCCAAATTACGAAGGGAAATTAATCGGGATAAAAGGACAATATTTGTTATTTGAAGACGGAACTGTTTTTAATGTTCGTGGTTCGGAGGGTTATGTGGTGAGTATTGAGGTTTAAAAAGATTTTTATTAAGGATTCTTTCTTTTGATAAAAACAAACAAGCCGTTTCAAATTTTATTTTGAAACGGCTTGTTTGTTTAAAAAATTAAAGTCATATTAACTTGCATTATGTAGAAATACTTCTGCAGGAATGCTAAAATAGTTTTTTAGTTTCTGAGCCATTTTTAAAGTGATTTCTCTTTTCCCTGAAAGAATAGCTGAAACATGACCTTTACTTCCTATAATTGCTTCAAGATCTTTTGCTTTTATTCCCATTTCCTCCATTTTATATTTAATTACTTCTAAGGCATCGAGTTCAGGTAATTGATAATGTTTTTCATCATAATCTTTTATCAAAACAATCAATAAATCCAATTCGTCACTTTCAGCTGTATTGGGTTCTGTGTTGAAGATTTCCATCATTCGTATTGAAGCCTTATTGTAATCGTCTTCTGTTTTTAATACTTTCCAGTTCATAATTAAATCTTTTTTTGTAATGATTTTTATTCGACAAAGATAATTAATATTGTTAATCTGGTAAATTTTGTTTTGGTTTAAATGTTTGAATTTCAGTAGGTAGTAAGGCTTTGTGTTAGATAAAAAATAAACAAGCCGTCTCAAAATAGTAGTTTGAGACGGCTTGTTCGTTTAAAAAAGAGTATTGCTAATTCGTTTTTGTAGTATCCGCTACTTTTTTCTTTTTATTGAAAAGATTGTTCAATAAATCAGTAGCTTTTGCTTTTACCTCTTCTTTAGCTTTAGTTTGTGCTTCAGCCTTGGTGGCTGGAATAACTGTTTTAGTAGTGTCTCCCGCTTTTTTGTTTTTATTGATAATATCAGTTAGGGTTGAGGTTCCCTTGCTGACTAATTTAGCTTTTTGTTGCTGGATTAACTGATTGGTCAAATTAGTAGCTGCAGTTTTTAAATCGGTGGTGATTTTAGGTTTCGAAAAACTACCGGTCAACATTGCGTTAATCGGAATGTTTTCCAGTTTTTGAGCATCGGCAGCAGATAATTTCGAAATTAACGCATTGGCTTCTGTTCCGAGATATTTGGCAGGAACATTGAATTTGATGTTGTAATTCATACTTTGGTCAAAACCATGTGTTCCGCCAATATTAGCTTGAATGTCCTGGTATTTGATAGTGAAAGGTTTTACATTTACTTTTCCGTCTTTGAATGTAATAGCAGCTTTTAAATCGTTCAAATTGATTTTACTCATGTCTAAGAATTTAATATTCGAAGTCAGAGCTGTCAACAGCGTCGAATTACTGGAATTGATGGTCGTAGAAAGAAATTGACCTAATAAATCTCCTGTGATGGTTTTTAAATCGGGAGTGAGTTCATTAGCATCCAGATTTCCATTTAATTTGATGGTCGAATTGATTTTTCCATTGACAATTCCGGCAATTGGAGCCAGTTTTTTAAGCATGTCTAATTGCGTAAAAGATTGTGCAATGTCAACTTGGTTTAAACCTAAATTCATATCGAATGTTGGTGTTTTTTCTTTGGTGGAAACGGCACCGTTTAAACCAATAGAACCACCAAAAATGTTTGTTTTAATATTCTCCATCGTTAGTTTTTCGTCTTTAACGATTAATATTCCGGAAACATTTTTCAAGGTTAAATTATCATACAATACCGTATTGGCTTTTGCAGTAAGCGTACAATCTAAGAAAGCGGGAATTTTCATAGCTTCGGTTTTCTTTGCTTTTGTATCGCTGGTTTCTGTTTTTACAGCTGCTGTTTTTGGAGTTTCTTCCGAAGTTACAAAATCATTAACCGCTAATTGATTGGAAGTCAGGTTGAAGTTTCCTTGCAGGTTTTGATTTTTAAATATAAAACCGTAGAAATTTTCTAAAACACCCGTAACACTCAAATCGCTTTTTCCGGTCGAAGCATTAAATTGTTTTAAGTTCACTCTTGACGGATTAAATACAATGGCAGCGTTGCTAATGTTCATCGATTTGCCGTTTTCGTCAGTATATTTGAATCCTGAAAGACTCATCGTTCCCGCATTATTGATGTTTTGGTACTGACTTTTCTCTACCGATTGCATGTCAAATTTGGTCGTTACATCGGCTTTTAGAATTCCACTTAGCGGTTTGTCTAATTTGATAGGGTAGGCTTTCGATAGGTTTCCTAAGTTGATTGTTCCTTTTAATGCGGCATCAACAATGGCGTTTTGGGTGACATTTTTGATATTGGCTTTGGCATTAAAAACATCCTGATCGATACGGAAAGAAAGTTGGTCTAAGTTGACATAAGTATCATTTAAAATTCCGGTTTGATTGATGATTTTAGTATCAATGATAATATTTTGAACTGATTTTGGCAAATTAGGATATTGGAAAGAAGCGTTGTTAGAGGCAATTTCGACATTGAATTGAGGTACTGTGGTGTCCGAATACAATCCTTTGGCAAAACCGGCTACAGTAAAATCTCCTGTTGTTTTTACATTATCTAAACTGGAAGCATAAGCCGCTGGAATAACACCTAAGAAGTTTTTAAAGGAAGAAGTAGGTGTTTTGAATTTCAGGTCGTATTCCTGACCAGCATCGACTAATTGAATAAAGCCATCAAATTCCAATGGCAATTGATTGATTAAAGCCTTGTTTTCTTTAAAAGTGTATTTGCTTTTTTCTAAATCGATTCCTAAAACAGCATCCAGTGTCAAAGCTACATGGTTCATGTAATTGACCTTGTCCATATTCAGACTTATTTTGGCAGTTGATTTGGTATTCAAATCTAATTTGGAAGCCGCAAAATCTCCGATTCCTTCGTGGTTTAAACTGTCGATAAGCATTTTTATTTTCGAACTTTCATCAAAATAGCGGAACTGAAAATTTTCTAGTTTATAATTCTGGATATTGAGAGCAAGCGGTTTGCTTTTTGAATCATCAGTGGAAGTTTTATCGTCTTTTATGGCAATGTCATAATTTCCAATCCCATCTTTGTTGAAAATAATATTGATTAAACCGTCTTTAGAACTAATTCCGTCAATATTCATAGGTTCATTATCGCCTTTAAAAAGTTCTTTGATTGACATTTTTAAATTCAGTTCGCCTAATGCAACTAGGGTGTCGCCTTCAAATGGCGCTTTGTTGATGATAGCTAATTTTTCGATGGTAACATTAGCATTAGGAAAGTTTTTAAATAAACTCAAATCGGCATCGGCAAAACTGACTTTGGCATCCACTTTTTGGTTGATAGCGTCAATAATTTTAGCTTTTATCTGATCCTTAAAAAAATAAGGTATTGCAAATAATGATCCTGCAACTAAGAGGATGAAGCTTCCTATAATTATCATTGTTTTTTTTAACATGGCGACGGATTTTGTCTTAATAAAGATGTTCTACTACAAAAATAAAGCATTAGCTGATAAGTAGTTTATAATATTTTCACAATATCTTACAATTTTTACCGGGCAATGCGGGATAAAAAAACCGTTTAAGAATGACTTAAACGGTTAATTGTTTTTTAATAAATCGAAATTTCAAATGGCATCATGGCTTGAACTCCTTTTCGGGATTGGAGCTTTTTTACTTGCTGTAATAGTTGGTAATTTTCGATGCCAATTTCTTCTTTTATGATGTTCTCTTTAGAATTGGCAAAAGGGATTTTAGAAAACATTTCATCAAAATCTTTTTCGTATTCAGGGTAGTTTCGGATGTCATAATTTTGTGTTTTAGACAAACGGGCTGCTTCGACAATTGCTGCGTTTAATCCGCCAATTTTATCGACAAGACCAATTTTTAACGCTTCAGAACCCGACCAAACCCTACCTTGGGCGATAGAATCAACAGCAGCAAAACTCATTTTTCGACCTTGAGCAACGTGGCTTACAAAAGTTTTGTAGATGTGTTCAATTCCTTCCAGCGTAACTGCTTTAAAATTTTCATCCATTGGAACAAAAGGACTATAATTGGCTGCATTTTGATGTGTTTTTACCTGTTCGATATTGATGCCTATTTTTTTTGTCAGCTGATTAAAGTTGGGTAAAATACCAAAAACACCTATAGAACCTGTAATAGTATTGCTTTCGGCAAAAATCGTATTGGCATTACAGGCAATATAATAACCTCCTGAAGCGGCATAATTACCCATTGAAACCACTATGGGTTTTACTTTTTTAGTCAATTCAACTTCTCTCCAAATTAAATCAGAAGTTAAGGCATTTCCTCCGGGGCTGTCAATTCTCAGTACGATAGCTTTTACTTTTTTGTCTTTTCGTGCTTCTTTTAGAGAACGGCGTATAGAGCCTTCGCCAATAGTGTTTACATCGCCTTCGCCACTTTGAATTTCGCCTTGTGCAAAAATAACAGCGATTTTGTCTTCGCTTTCAGAGATAATTGAGGTAGATGTTATTTTACGGGTATAATCACTAATCGAGATTTTATTATAGTCCTTATCAGGATTTATCTTAAGCGCTTTTTTAATGTCGTTATGGTATTCGTCTTCATAAGCAATATGGTCAATTAGTTTTTGTTTTTTAGCCATTTCGGGAGTTCTGGCAAGCAGGCCGTTGGCAATTTGGTTTAAATGACTAGTTGAAATTTTTCTGCTTTTTGAAATATCGGAACAAACTGAATTCCAAATGGATTGCAGCAATGCCGTGGTTTGTTCTCTATTGGCATCACTCATTTTATTTTCTAAGAAAGGTTCAACGGCGCTTTTGTATTTTCCATGTCTAAGGACTTCCATTTTTACACCTGTTTTTTCCTGTAAATCTTTGAAAAACATAATTTCAGAAGATAATCCTTTGAAGTCCATTTCTCCCACAGGATTCAAATAAATAGAATTGGCTACGGAGTTTAAATAATATTCTTTTTGCGAATAGCTATTGGCGTAAGCCATGACAAATTTTCCAGATTTTTTGAAGTTTTCTAAAGCATTTCTCAACTCTTTACTCTGTGCCATTCCTAATTGGGAATTGTTGTTTAAAATAGAAATTCCTTTGATGTTGTCGTCTATCGAAGCCACATCAATAGCGTTAATAACATCCGAAAACCCAATGTTTTTTTCTTCCGAAAAAAAACTCATCCAGGGATCTTTGTATTTGCCGGCATAATCATATTTTACATCTTCAAGATTTAATTCGATTACCGAATTGGTTTTAAGAGCTTCTCCTTCTGTTTCCCCGCCAAAAATTGCAGCGATAAAAACGATTCCGAAAAAAAACAGCATTAGAAACACAAATAAACCTACAACCGTAGCGATAACATTGCTTAAAAACTTCATAATATATTCTTTGAATTTGGAGGTAAAAATATCCGGATTTTTGATTGTTTTTCGAATTGGAATGCGGACACTTTGTGCAAATATATTGCTATTTCTAAAATTCTTTAGTTAATTTGTGCTTAATATGAGAGCACAACATCAGGTTATTTTATCCATTGGGAGTAATCAAGGCGAACGTTTAGAGGCAATTAAGCAATGTGTCGCATTAATTCATCAGGAAATAGGAACGGTAATTCAGGTTTCCCGGGTTTATGAAACCGCAGCCTGGGGTTTTGATAGTGATGCTTTTTATAATTGTTCACTGGTTTTGCATACCTATCATTCTGCTCAACAAGTGCTCTTGAAAGCCTTGGATGTAGAGCAAAAATTAGGACGTATTAGGCAAAATGCCAGTGGTTATCAATCCCGGATTATTGATATTGACATGATTGCTTTTGATGAGGAAATTATTGATACCGAAACGCTCTCTGTTCCACACCCATTGATGCAAGATCGAAAGTTTGTATTGCTTCCTTTTCAGGATTTAAAAATTAATTGGACGCATCCTGTTTTACAAAAAAATATTTTGGAGTTAATTGAAAGCTGTCCTGATGAAGGCATTTGTGTTGCTGTGGCTGATTTAGAAAATCCGTTGCAAAAGAATTCTTTTGATAAAACACGTTATATCGCTTTTGAAGGAAATATTGGGGCAGGAAAAACCACATTGGCAACCAAAATCGCAGCCGATTTTAATACAAAAACTTTATTAGAGCGTTTTGCTGAGAATTCTTTTTTGGCTAAGTTTTATAAAGATCAGCAGCGTTATGCTTTTTCGTTAGAACTTTCTTTTCTGGTCGATCGTTACCAGCAAATTTCAGAAGATTTGGCTTCGTTGGATTTGAAGAAAGATTTTTTAGTAGCCGATTATCATGTTTTTAAATCGTTGATTTTTGCAAAAGTAACTCTGGAAGAAGCCGAATATCAATTGTATAAAAGTCTGTTTGATATTGTTTATAAAGAAATGCCTAAGCCGGATTTGTATGTTTATTTGTTACAACATCCTGAACAATTATTGGTAAACATAAAGAAAAGAGGCAGAGATTACGAGCAGGGAATTTCGGTTGAATATTTGGAAAAAATCAATAGTGCGTATTTGGCTTATTTGAATTCGCAAACCGAATTGAATGTTCTTATTATTGATGTAACCAATAGGAATTTTGTAAACAATCAATCGGATTATCTTTTTATTTTAGATGAAATTCAAAAGAGAATCAATAGCTAATTTATCTTTTTAAAGAAAAATGTCCTCGGATTTCTGGGGTTCCTTCTTCTAATTTTATCACATACCAATAATCATTTGCTGGTAATAAGGCTCCGTTGAAAGTTCCGTCCCAATTAGGATTAGCATTGTTCAGGAATTTAATAAGTTTTCCGTAACGATCAAAGATTTGTACATACGCATTAGGGTATTTTGTCATTCCTTTGATTCCCCAATAGTCATTATAGGAATCATTGTTTGGGGTGAAATATTTTGGAATACCAACTACAATTACACTTTTAGAAACTACACCACAGCCGTTTTTGTCATTAATATAAACTTCGTGAATTCCTGCTGGGACATTATTAAATTGGTTAGAATTCTGCCAAAAATTAGATGCCTCATCTAAACTGAATTCATAGTCTCCAGGTCCGGTTACATTAACGGTAATGGAATTTTCATCGGACAATTCAACGATTTCTATTGATGCAATAGTAGCTATATTGGAAGCATTTACGTTAATTGTTCTTGTTCTGCTGCAGCCTAAACTATTGATAACTTCGATAGAGTAATTTCCAATTTCATTTACGTCTATTGTAGGTGAGTTGATACCTAAATCGATTCCATCTTTTTTCCATATATAATTATAATCCGAAGTTGGAGTGTTATCGGTAATGCCTGCATCCAAAGTCACATAAAAAGTAGTTAGGTTAGAACAAACTAATTGGTTAGCACTTCCGTCAAGGTTAATATCAATATTAGGAAGAGGGTGTACATTAAATTCAATTATCGTTGAAGCAGTACAATTTAGATTGTTAGGGTTTTCAACCGTTGCGGTAATCTTTTGTGTTCCAGTTACAAATAGATTAGGTAGTGGACTAGGTAGCAAAGCACCATTTTCATCATAAAATTTTAGAGTCATTCCTGTTTGTCCACCTAAAATTGTGGTGTCAAAACCAGTGGTGTCAAATGCATATTTTCCGTCTTGTTCTAACGGATTGATTTCATCATCACAGCTAGTTGTTAATGCTGGATTTATAGAGAAAGCTTGCGGCGTTTTGTCTACAATAAATTCAATAGTAGATTCGTCATAACATTGTGCCGGAGTGTTATTGGTTACTACTGCTTTTATTATTTGTGATGTTGTTGTGAAATTTGAAGGAAAGGGACTTGAAATAAGTACTCCGTTAACATCTTTTAGAGGATCGTTGTTTGAATCAAAATAGGTTACGGTTACATTGGTTTGTCCTTTTATTAGGTCAGACTCTAAAGTAACGGTATTAAAAGTAAAGATGCCATCATCATTGTCATCACATTGGCGGCTAATTATTACTGGATGAGCAAAAGGTAAGGCCTCAACTTTTAAACTGATGTATGGGCCAAGTCCAAAACAGGCATTTTCGATTTGACTATCTACCCGCACCCAAATATCTTGGGTATTTGGATAGCCAATGTTTCGGTAGTTAGTAATGTCTGTAATTTTATTCATTTCAGCTAAAGCATCTGCTTCATTTCTGTAATAGTTGATGTTGTAAATTTCAGTGGTTGGTAATAGTCCTTGAATAGTTGCTTTTGTTGCAGAAAGATCAAAAGAACTAATACCGTCTCTGTCGTTATTGTTATTATTGCCATTACTATCTAATAAATCATCACAAACAGCAGGAACTATTATTTTGTAATTTGTAGGAATATTAGTTGCGGAAACTATTAAGCTGATTTTGGCAACACTAAAACATCCTGTAAGTGAATTGGCTACCCTAGCCCAGATATCCATGTTGGTAGAAGTAGTATTTTCGAAAGCTTGCGGATTAGAAATTAAATCAGCTGCTACTCCATTATTAGCCCCATTTAAAGAGGTATAGTAGGTGATAGTCTCGTTGTTGTAATTAGCAGAAATAGCATCGTTTTTCACGGTTAAATTAAAAAGTGTTTTTCCGTCAGGTGATGAATCACTATCACATTGTAAAATACTAATGTCATTTACAATTGGTAATGGATCAACTGTTGCAATTACTGTTTTTCTTTGGTTGATACATCCCGCATCTACATAAAAGCTAGTGGTAGAGGATAAAATAGGTGTTGTGAAACTGTTTCCAGTTGCAATTGGAGTTGTTGCAGTTTGTGAATCGTACCAGTACACCGTTCCATTTTCGGCAGTTGCTTGTAGTGTTGCTGTTCCATTTCCACATCTTGTAGCTACTGTCGTACTTGTGATTTTCGCCATGCTAAGCATCGTGCTTGCTGAAAGTAGCAAAGTAGGATCTCCAGACATGCCACCATATTCTACAATGTAGCCTGTTGGATGATAATTACCTGGAGGATCTCCATCGTTAGACAGGTCATTCCATGCGCCAGCCCTTCCTATCCCGGGTGCTGTAATGTGTGCATAATGCTCTCCAGTTGGTTTAAATGGCTGTATATTGTTGTTTGGTTCATTGTTGTTCCAATTTGCATAAAAATAAGGTGCTGTTCTTGTACCATTAATTCCTCCGTTCCAAAAAACAGTTCCGGCTTCTGGTCCTGTCATCCATTTCCAGATATTTTCTGTTTCAACATCGCTACCTCCTATCCATCCAGTTCCAGGGGCTTGAGCTCCGGCTAATTGGGCCTCCTCAGCAGAGGTTAGTGTAGCTAAATATCCCTGTAGTCCGTAGTGTTTTTTTAGGGCTGCTGCATCTTTGGCTCCAGTCCAAGAAATTCCATAGCTGCTTACATATTCATAATAATGTCCATTACTGGGTAAATAGCTTACCTGTCCATTACCAATACTTATAGAAAAACTTCTTGTTCCAGAAGGGTTAGTAGAGGAATTGTAAAATTCAACTGCTTCTATGGTAAATTTTAAATCTGAATAGGGTATTAAATTGCCAGAAGAATTAAAAATTTTTAGTTTTCCTTCAGAAGCAATAAACGTGCTTGAAATAGAAGGATTGTTTAATCTGTAATCATTGCTTAATTGCAATAGATCTTGTCCAATACTATAACCTGAAGAAATTTGAATGTAAACTGAATTAGTACTCGTTTCAGATGGGTCGTGACTGATAGTTACATTTTTCGCAATTTTTTGATACGTTTGAGGACAATATACATCGTAGCTTTCAGCTGTTATTGATGGAGGGTCAATTACAGTTGAGGTAGTAGCGGAATAATTATGATTGTAAAAAAAAAATAATACAATTACAATATGTAAAGTTTTGTTTATCATATTGTAAAAATATTATTTTTTTGAATATAGCCTTATTTAGTCCAATTTATTTTTTTAAATAAATCCCAAACAACGATTCCTGCACTTACGGAAATGTTCAATGAATGTTTGGTTCCTAACTGAGGAATTTCGATACAACCATCACATAAGGCTACGGCTTCCTGGGCAACACCATGCACTTCGTTTCCAAAAATCAAAGCGTATTTCTGTCCTTCTTTTACTTCAAAATTTTGTAGAAAAATAGCACTTTCAACCTGTTCGATAGCCAGTGTGATTACACCTTGTTGTTTTAAGGTGGCGATGGTGTCGAGTACGTTTTCGTTGTGTTCCCAAGTTACGGTTTCGGTTGCTCCCAGAGCTGTTTTGTGGATTTCTTTATTGGGAGGTGTCGCGGTGATGCCACATAAATATATTTTTTCAATCAAAAAAGCATCGGCAGTTCTAAAAACCGAACCAATGTTGTGTAAACTACGTACATCGTCTAAAACTAAAATAAGAGGTGTTTTTTCTGATTTTTTAAAGTCTTCAATGGATTTTCTCTCCAGCTCGCTATTTTCTAGTTTTCTCATTTTTTAATAATGGCATTTATTTGAAATAAAAAAAGCTTCCGATTTTAGGAAAGGAAGCTCTTTTGAGTAGTATGTAATTTAAAAATTAGCTTTTTTTAGCATCATCAGGAAGTACTGTTCCTTTGATAGTTAGGGTTTTTGACGGCTGTCCTTCTGCATTTGAAGTGATGGTAACCGTTTTTGTAAAAGCACCTACTCTGTCAGTTGCATATTTTACATTGATAACTGCTTTTGCACCCGGAGCAATTGGCTCTTTTGGGTAAGTTGGTACAGTACATCCGCATGAACCTACAGCATTTGTAATGATTAAAGGTTTGTTTCCGTTATTTGTAAAAACAAATTCACGTTTTCCATCGGCATTGTGAGGAATTGTTCCGTAATCAATAGTCTCTTTTTCAAAAACCATTCCTGCTCCGTTTACTTTTGCTATTTTGGTAGCGGTAGCTTTGATTTTTTTAGTTGTTGTTTGTGCTTTCGAGTTAGTAATTCCAAAAACAACTAGTGCAGCAAGTAAAATTATCTTTTTCATCTTAATTATATATTTTAGTATTTGTAGAACAAAACTAAAGAAAAAATCATGCCAATGACTTAAATTTTACTTAAAAATGCTTTTAATTTTTGAAGTGATAGTTATTCGTTATAAAATTTTTAAATTCGCCTTCACATTTTTCTAATAAATTAAATACGATACAAATTGGCATCTAAAGAGAAAACGCTTAAGGAAACCCCATTGATGAAGCAGTACAATGAGATAAAAAGAAAATATCCGGATGCTTGTTTACTGTTTAGAGTTGGCGATTTTTATGAGACATTTGGTGAAGATGCCATTCGCTCTGCAAAAATATTAGGAATTACATTAACAAAAAGAGGCGCGGGTTCAGAGACCGAAACGGCTTTGGCAGGATTTCCACATCATTCTATTAATACCTATTTACCTAAATTAGTCAAGGCTGGACTACGTGTTGCTATTTGCGATCAGCTGGAAGATCCTAAAATGACTAAAACCATTGTAAAGCGTGGTGTGACCGAACTTGTTACTCCCGGAGTTTCTATGAATGATGAGGTTTTGCATTCTAAAACGAATAATTTTTTGGCATCGGTTTATTTTTCAAATAAATCAATAGGGATTTCTTTTTTGGATGTTTCTACCGGAGAATTTCTTACCGCGCAGGGAAATACAGAATATATCGATAAATTATTGCAGAATTTCAGTCCGTCAGAGGTTTTAATTCAAAAGAATCATAAGAATGATTTTAAGACAAATTTTGGAGAAGATTATCATTGTTTTTATCTGGAAGATTGGGTTTATAAAGAAGATTATGCTTTTGAAACATTGACCAAGCATTTCCAGACGATTTCTTTAAAAGGTTTTGGAGTCGAAGAATTAAAAGAAGGGATTATAGCTTCGGGGGCGGTTTTGTATTATTTGTCAGAAACACAACATAACAAAGTACAACACATCACGGCTATTCAGCGTATTGCCGAAGATGCTTATGTGTGGATGGATCGGTTTACGATACGAAATCTCGAATTGTACCACAGTTACAATCCTAATGCGGTTACGCTTTTGGATGTAATTGATAAAACGCTTTCGCCAATGGGAGGACGTTTGTTGAAACGTTGGTTGGCATTGCCGTTAAAAGACGCGAATAAAATACAAAGCCGTCATCAGGTGGTGGCTTATTTGAAAGAAAATCAGGAAGTGTTGCAAAAAATGCAATACCAAATCAAACAAATTTCGGATTTAGAGCGATTGATATCTAAAATTGCTGCGGGAAAAGTGTCGCCTCGTGAAGTGGTTTACTTGAAAGAATCATTAGATGCTATTATTCCAATAAAAACGCTGTCGTTAGAAAGTCCGCAAGAAGCGGTAAAAGTTATTGGTGATAATTTGCATAGTTGCGATTTATTGCGCGAAAAAATAAAAGCGACTTTAAATCAGGATGCGCCTGTAGCTATAGCCAAAGGAAATGCTATTGCCAAAGGAGTCAATGAAGAATTAGACGAATTACGAGCGATTTCTACTTCGGGAAAAGAATTTTTAGAAGGGATTGAGGCGAGAGAGTCTGAACGCACGGGGATTTCGTCTTTAAAAATTTCGTTTAATAATGTTTTTGGTTATTATATAGAAGTTAGAAATACGCACAAAGATAAAGTTCCGACGGAGTGGATAAGAAAACAAACGCTGGTTAATGCCGAGCGTTACATTACTGAAGAGTTAAAAGAATACGAAGCGAAGATTTTAGGTGCTGAAGAAAAAATTCACAAAATTGAATCGGAATTATTTGAACAATTAGTAGCTTGGATTGCTACTTATATCAAACCTGTTCAGTTAAATGCTAATTTGGTGGCGCAACTGGATTGTTTGTGTTCTTTTACCCAATTGGCTATTGAGAACAATTATGTTTGTCCTGAACTGGATGAAACTTTCGAACTGGATATAAAAAACGGAAGACATCCTGTTATCGAAAAACAATTGCCGGTAGGTGTTCCTTATATTGCAAATGATGTTTTCCTGGATAGAGAAGCCCAGCAATTGATTATGATTACAGGTCCCAATATGTCGGGTAAGTCGGCTATTTTGCGTCAAACAGCTTTAATTGTGCTCTTGGCTCAAATGGGAAGTTTTGTTCCTGCTGATAGTGTTAAAATGGGTCTTGTTGATAAAATATTTACCAGAGTAGGAGCGAGCGATAATATTTCGATGGGAGAATCCACTTTTATGGTCGAAATGAATGAAACGGCTTCGATTTTGAATAATATCTCCGATAGAAGTTTGGTTTTGTTGGACGAAATTGGAAGAGGAACGAGTACTTATGACGGAATTTCGATTGCCTGGGCTATTGCAGAATATTTGCATGAGCATCCATCAAAGCCCAAAACATTATTTGCTACGCATTATCACGAGTTGAATGAGATGAGTGAATCTCTGACTCGAATTCAGAATTATAATGTGTCTGTAAAAGAGTTAAAAGATAATGTGCTTTTTATTCGAAAATTAGTCAAAGGCGGAAGTGCACATAGTTTTGGAATTCACGTAGCAAAAATGGCGGGAATGCCACAAATTGTGATTTTAAAAGCGCAAAAGATTTTGAAGAAATTAGAGAAAGATCATTCTAGTGATGCGTTAAACGGAATTAAATCGGATAAGGAAGAAATGCAAATGAGTTTCTTTAATCTTGATGATCCTTTGTTGGAAGAAATCAAAGAAGAGATTTTAAATATTGATATCAATTCGGTTACTCCTGTTGAAGCTTTGATGAAGTTGAATGAAATTAAACGGATGTTAACCCGAAAATAATTTTTTTTCATTTTTAAATTGAAGCAAATCAAAAGCTTAAAAAAAATATTGATTATTTTTTCGAAAAACGTTTGTGTAATCGAAAAAAGCTCTTAAATTTGCATCCGCAATACAGAACAAGTATCGCGGTTCTTTATAAGAATTGAAAAATGCGAAAATAGCTCAGTTGGTAGAGCGCGACCTTGCCAAGGTCGAGGTCGCGGGTTCGAGCCCCGTTTTTCGCTCGATTTTACATCATGCTCGGATGGTGAAATTGGTAGACACGCTGGACTTAAAATCCAGTGAACAGCAATGTTCGTGCGGGTTCAAGTCCCGCTCTGAGTACAAAGAAACCCCTTATTTTTAAGGGGTTTTTTGTTTTAGATTGGTTTTTCGTGGGTCTGAGATGGCTTGAGGTTTTTTTGTAGTATTTTATGTAAAAAAAAATAAATTTGAATTGTGTTTTATTTATTTTTTTATGTATTTTCGTGTTAATTACAAATCATAAAAAATTATAAAAAAATGAAAAAAATGTTTACGCGTTTGGCGGTAGCTTGTGGAGCTGCAATTATGTTGACTTCTTGTTATTCATACACTAGTGTAGTGGGTAATGGTGGTACGGGTAACTCAAAAGTTACTAAATGGAACCATTATGTAATTGGGGGTCTTGCGCCAGTAGGTGTTTCAGATTCTAAAGCTATGGCGGCAGGAGCAAATGATTATACTGTATTTACTAGACATTCATTTGTGAATATGCTTGTAGGTGGTTTGACATTTGGTATTTATTCGCCAACAACAACGACTGTTACGAAATAAAAAAAAGATTTGTTTAAGTAAAAAGGTTGTTCTGTGAACGACCTTTTTTTATTAAGGGAGAAATAGAAATGGGAACTTTTGTTATTAGTAAAAGATTTAGTGGTGATTATAAGTTTGAATTTACTTCTAGAAAAGGAAAAACCATTTTTACGAGCAATGCGTATGAATTGCGGATGGATTGTGAGGCAGATGCGGAGTATTTGCGATCTGTGTTCGAAAGTTGTTCTTACGTGAAATTTAAAACTTCTAAGGGGAAGTTTTTCTTTAGGGTGGTGGTTGATGGTAAGGTGATTGCAGTAAGCAGAAAATACAGTACTGAGTTGATGGTTCAGAAGGGGATTGATGAGATTGTGAAATATGGCTCAAAAGCGGAGATATTGGATTTTGCTAATAATGATTTTGAGTTTATTGATTAATTTGAGTTCTGATTTTTTATAATCTCGTTTTTGGGTATAAAAAAAGCCGTCACAATGTGAACGGCTTATTTTTTTTACTGTAATTTAAAATTACTCAGCAGCAGCTTCAGCAGCAGGAGCTTCAGTAGCAGCAGCAGCAGAATCAACAGCAACAGCAGCAGTATCAGCTACAACAGCAGCAGAATCAACAGCTACAGCAGTAGTATCTACAGCTTCTTCAGCAGGAGCCTCTTCAGCTTTTTTACAAGATACAACAGATAATACAGCAACTACAGCTAAACTTAAAAATACTTTTTTCATCTTACTTTATTATAAAAGGTTAATTATTAATTCGAGGCAAAGATATAAAATTTTTAATATGTAAAATATTTTTTCATTTTTTTTTTAAAATATTCTTCGATTATTTTTCTCACCTGGCAAAATATGGATTTTATAGGGAATGTAATAGCTTAAATGAATATGTGACTTTAAGGAATGGATGCTTTGTTAGTTGGTAATGTGTTGATTGTTAGGTTTTTGTGTTGTTGTAGAGTTGGATTTTTGTAGATTATGAAATTTGAAGCTTTCTTTTTTGAGAATTAAGGTGTTTTAATGCTTGATTTTTAAGATTTGTTTAAAGATTTTGGTCTTTCATTCTTGCGCTAAAATAAGCCGAAAATCGATTTAATTTTGATCAAATCTTTAGATGCTTTCCAATATCATATTTGTGGCACCTGTATTTGTTTTTACAAAATCCCTGCAAATAGTTCCTTTTTTGTTTCTTGTAATGTTGTCAGAAATTAATGAATCAAAAGTGTTTTGTAATTCATTTGCATTCATAATACTGATACAGCCTCCTAAATTTACTAAGGCTGTAGCTTCTGCAAAATGTGAAAAGTTTGGTCCTATAACAATTGGCACGCCAAAAGTAGCCGGTTCCAGTATATTGTGTACACCAGGATTTCCAAATCCGCCACCTACGTATGCGATATCGGCATAACTGTATATTTTGGTTAAAATCCCAATAGTGTCAATGATAAATACATCAAAGTCGGCAAGGTTTTTATTTTCTTTTTCTGAAAAAAGAACCGTTTTCTTAGAGATGCTATTTTTTAATTGTTCTATTTGCTCGGATTTTATGTTGTGAGGCGCTATGATAAATTTTAATTTATGATTGGTTGAATTGATATAATTAATCAATAAACTCTCGTCTTTTGGCCAGGAACTTCCAATAACGATAGTCAATGTGTCGTTTTTAAATTCGGAAATAAAATCCAAAGTATTGTCTTTTTCTAAAATTGTGGCAACACGATCAAAGCGCGTGTCTCCGGAAACAGCAACATTTGTTTTTCCTAATTGCAGTAATAGTTTTTTTGAAGCTTCATTTTGTACAAAAAAATAAGTGAAAGTATTTAACGCGTTTCTGTAAAACTGACCATACCATTTAAAAAATAATTGGTTTTCTCTAAAAATGCCTGAAATCAAATAAGTAGGTGTATTTTCTTTTTTTAGTTCGTTTAGGTAATTTGGCCAATATTCATATTTGATGAAGAAAGCCATTTCCGGATGAACGAGTTTTAGGAATTTTTGAACATTCTCTTTAGTGTCCATCGGTAGATATGCCGTTGCATCAGCTACAATATTGTTTTTTCTAACTTCGTAACCTGAAGGAGAAAAGAAAGTCAAAATAATTTTATACGAAGGGTATTTTTCTTTTATTTTTTCAATCACAGGCAGGCCTTGTTCGTATTCGCCAAGTGATGCCGCATGAAACCAAATGGTTTTATCGTTAGCATTTATTTTTTGCGAAAGCGTATCAAAAACCGTTTTTCTTCCGGTAATAAATAATTTCATTTTTGGGTTGAATAGCGCGATAATTTTCAATAAAAAATCCGCTAATGTAATGGTGATATTGTACAGAAAAAGCATTCGTATATTTTTTGGGGCTAAAATACATTTTCTTTGGCTTAAATTCATTGGTTTGAAATCAATAATACCTATTTTTGTTTCCGTTTTATGAAAGTTTTGTTGTTGCGTAAGAAGTGTAAAAACAACAGCTTTCTAATTATTAATAAAGTTGAAATGAAGAAAATTCAAATGGTTGACTTAAAAAGTCAATATGATAAAATTGCTACTACAGTAAATACTTCTATTCAGGAAGTTTTGGATACTAATACTTATATCAATGGACCTCAGGTACATCAATTTCAAAAAGCTCTCGAAGATTATTTGGGCGTAAAACACGTAATTCCATGTGCGAATGGAACTGATGCTTTGCAAATTGCAATGATGGGATTAGATTTAAAACCAGGTGATGAGGTTATTACTGCCGATTTTACTTTTGCTGCGACTGTTGAAGTAATTGCTTTGTTGCAATTAACACCAGTATTAGTCGATGTTGATTTAGATAATATGAATATTTCATTAGACAGAATCAAAGCAGCGATTACTCCAAAAACTAAGGCAATTGTTCCGGTGCATTTGTTTGGTCGTTCGGCTAATATGGATGCAATTATGGCTTTGGGCAAAGAACATAATCTGTATGTTATTGAAGATAATGCACAGGCTATCGGAGCCGATTTTATTTCGGCTTCAGGAACAAAAACTAAAGTTGGGACGATTGGTCATGTAGGAGCAACTTCGTTTTTCCCTTCTAAAAATTTGGGTTGTTACGGTGATGGTGGAGCTATTTTTACTAATGATGATGCTTTGGCACACATTATTCGAGGAATTGTGAATCACGGAATGTACGAGCGTTACCATCATGATGTAGTAGGGGTGAATTCACGTTTAGATAGTATTCAGGCAGCTGTTTTAAATGCAAAATTGCCGTTCTTGAATGATTATAATACTGCTCGTCGTAATGCTGCTGCAAAATACAATGCGGCTTTATCTGCTCATTCAAATATTATAACTCCTTCATTTGAGGCAAATGAAAACAACCATGTTTTTCATCAATATACATTGCGAATTATTGATGCTGACAGAAACGGATTGATGCAGTATTTGTTAGACAAAGGAATTCCTTGCGCTATTTATTACCCAATTCCGTTGCATTCGCAAAAAGCATATTTAGATGCAAGGTATAAAGAAGAAGATTTTCCGGTAACGAATCAATTGGTAAAAGAAGTAATTTCGTTACCAATGCACACCGAATTAGACGATGAACAAATACAATTTATTACTGATAGTGTTTTAGAATTTTTAAATAAATAAAAATGAAAAAGTATTTTCTATTGTTTGTTTTGATTTCGGTTTCCAATTGGGCACAAACAAAAGCAGTTTCTAAAGAAGAAAGTACTGTTGCAAATAGCGTTGAAGCTTTTAGAAAAGCATTAATTGATCCAACAGAAAGCAATTTGAAAGCCTTGACTTCAAAAGATTTAAGCTACGGACATTCTAGTGGTGTACTACAGGATCAAAAAGTTTTTATTGAAAAATTGCTCAATGGAGAATCTGATTTTGTGACGATAGAATTTCAAAATCAAAGTATTCAAGTTACTGGAGATGTTGCCATAGTAAGACATAATCTAGCGGCACATACTAAAGACAGCGGTGTCGAAAAAGACATAAAAATTGGAAACGTACTCGTTTGGCAAAAACAAAAAGACAAGTGGTTGCTGATTGCCAGACAGGCTTTTAAATTACCTCAGTAAAAAAACTATATAAAAGTAAAAATCCCAGATTGTCAAAATTGATAGTTTGGGATTTTTTGTTTTAAAGTATTAGTTGTAAATTCGTTAGAAGAAAAAAGAAAGGCCATGAATGCAAAAGGGAAAAAATCTAAAATAGATAAAGTAGAAGAACCTGCTACTGCTTACGAGTTTTCTAAAGGGAAACAACAAGGCATTGATCACGCTACATTTGATTTTGATACTGAATTTGCAAATGGGTACACTCCAGAAGAGTTTAAGGCTGAAATGAAGAAAAGAATTAGATTATGGTGGGGGAAATAAAAAAATGGTTTTGATTTAAGTCATTGCGAGGAACGAAGCAATCACATAACGAGAGCAACTAGGGAGATTGCTTCGTTCCTCGCAATGACAAGTTAATGAATTATAAAAAAATCCCAAATTATCGAAATAGATAGTTTGGGATTTTTTGTTGGATTATTTTTTAGCAGCTTCTTTTAACTTATTTGCGGCTTCATCCATTTTTTCTGCTCCTTTTTCAAGGATTTTTCCTGTTTTTGATTGGGTTGAATCAATGGCTTTTTCAACTTTTTCAGCCACAGTATCCATTTTTTGCTCTACTTCGGCTCCAACGGCTTCTTTAGCATCTTCTAGTTTGTCTTTTGTTTTGTCTTGGCAGGAAACCATCGCAACCAGCATAAAAGCTGCTGCTAAAATTGTTTTTCTCATGTGTAGGATATTTAAGATTTGAATTTAAAGCATTGTCTTTCAAATATAAAAAAAATCTCCGTAAACTTTCGCTTACGGAGATGTATTTATAAAAACAATTCTTCTTACAAGACTAATTCAGAATATAGTTTTTCGAAAGTCTGGTCTAAATCGCTGCTAAATCCCGAATGGGGTCTTGAAGTTTGAATACTCGAACTTTTAACAGCAGTAAGCCATCTAAATCGTTCGTCTTTTTCAAATTGAGCAATAGGTCCTGCTTCCTTTTTGCCTTCGCAAATGGCTACAAAAGAATCTAAATTGATTTTGAGTTGGTCTAAATCAAATTCATTGCAAAACAAGCTGATTTTAGCAACAGGAATTTGATATTGAATTCGTAAATATTTTTGACGCTTGGAATAAAGCATCAAACCTACATTTATAAATTCTTCGCGTTCTACTCTTGGTACAACACGAATGACAGCATAATCATATAAGTGTTGTTCTTGCATCTTGAGCTTGTTTTAAAAATATTTCAGCATTTTTCAAGCGTAAGCTTAAAAACTGGAAATAGATGTTTTTAATTTCTTCCGGGCTTATGGATTGATCTTCCCATTGTAGCCAGTCTTCCGGAATTTGGTTTACAATTTCTTTTAAAATAGCATCGTTTAATAGGTTGGAGTATTGTGAATGAGCTTCTTCTAGTTTTGATGCTTTTGGTAATAAAACATGATCTTTAATTAATGTAAATGGAGTAAGGGCTGTTTTTTCCCAATTAATCCAGGAATGATGAAAATAAAAAGATGCCCCGTGATCAATAAGCCAAAGTTCTTTTTTCCAAATTAAAAGATTGGTGTTTTTAAAGGTTCGGTCAACATTAGTAATAAAAGCATCTAACCAAACAATTTTTGATGCCAATAAAGCTTCGCAATCATTTGCAGCGGCATCAAAGGTAATTGCTCCTGATAAATAGTGTAGGCCTAAATTTAAACCCTGACTAAACTTTAATAAATCCTGAATTTCTTCGTCAGCTTCTGTTCTCCCAAAGGCTTCGTCTAAGTGTGCAAAAACTAATTCAGGAACAGGTAAACTTAATTGTTTTGCTATTTGACCGCCTAAAAATTCAGCAATTAATGCTTTTACCCCATGACCGGCTCCTCTAAATTTTAATACATATTTAAAATCATCATCAGCTTCTGCTAAGGCAGGTAAGGATCCACCTTCCCGAAGTGGCGTAATGTATCGTATAACGTTTACTGTTCGTAAATCTAAAATCATAAATTTGGAATTCTTTTAACAAAGATAACTAAAATTAAAGGATGCATTCTTTTCTGTATTGTTGTGCTGAATTTCCTTTTTTATAAAAATAAAAATCCTCAAAAACCGAAGTTTATGAGGATTCTATTTATTATAGTGTTGGTTTTCAATTCTGAAATCTAACTTCTGAAATCTGCAATTTTATGCATTTGCAGTAGCAGCTTCTTTGTTGATTTTTCCAATTAGTCCCGCTAATACTTTTCCAGGACCTACTTCGGTAAATAAAGTAGCACCGTCAGCAATCATTTGTTGAACTGATTGTGTCCACTTTACAGGAGCTGTCAATTGAATGATTAGGTTTTTCTTAATTTCATCTGCATCCGAAACTGCGCTTGCTGTTACGTTTTGATATACAGGGCAAATAGGAGCAGAGAAAGTAGTTGCTTCGATTGCAGCAGCTAGTTCTTCTCTTGCAGGTTCCATCATTGGGGAGTGAAAAGCACCACCAACAGGTAATAATAAAGCACGTTTTGCACCTGCTTCTTTCATTTTTTCACAAGCTAATTCTACTGCTTTAAATTCTCCCGAAATTACTAATTGTCCAGGGCAGTTGTAGTTTGCAGCCACTACAACTCCGTCGATAGAAGCACAAACTTCTTCCACAATGTTATCTGCTAATCCTAAAACGGCAGCCATAGTTGAAGGAGTGATTTCGCATGCTTTTTGCATGGCCAAAGCTCTTTGAGAAACTAATTTTAATCCGTCTTCAAAAGACAAAGCACCATTGGCAACCAAAGCTGAAAATTCGCCTAAAGAATGTCCCGCTACCATTTCCGGTTTGAAATCTTCTAAAGTTTTAGCCAAAATTACCGAGTGTAAAAATACTGCCGGTTGCGTTACTTTAGTTTCTTTTAATTCTTCGGCAGTTCCTTCAAACATAATGTCTGTGATGCGGAAACCTAATATTTCGTTTGCTTTTTCAAACAATTCTTTTGCTAATGGAGAGTTTTCATATAAGTCTTTACCCATTCCTGTAAACTGTGCGCCTTGACCTGGAAATACGTATGCTTTCATCTGTATTTGTTTTATTTTTATAATTTAAAGATTGAAAAATTATATTCAATCGGGATGCAAAAGTAGTATTTTTTTAGGATTTATATGAAAAGATAAAAGTGCATAAAAGAAAACCTCCCTGCTTGCTAATGAAGTAGGGAGGTTTGTATGTGGGAAAAATCAGTTTTGTGAGATTCTTTATAGCTTTATTAATTGTAATTCGATGTTCAATTTTACATCTTCGCCTACTAAAACACCACCGGTTTCAAGAGCAGAGTTCCAGTTCAATCCCCATTCTTTACGGTTTATTTTACCGGAAATATTCAATCCTGCTTTAGTGTTTCCCCAAGGGTCTTTCATTAATCCGCTGAATTCGGTAGGAAGTGTAACCGTTTTTGTTACTCCTCTCAGACTCAAATCTCCAGTTAATTCATAATCATCACCATTTTTAGTAAAAGAAGAGGCTTTGAAAGTGAGTTTAGGGAAGTTTTCGGCATCAAAAAAGTCTCCACTTTTTAAATGATTGTCCCTGTCAGTATTATTGGTATTAATCGAATCGATATTTGCAGAGAATTCGATATTGGCATTTTCAAAGTTGTCGTCTTCGGTGGAAATATTCGCTTCATAGTCGCTAAAATTTCCAGAAACATTAGTGAACATCATGTGTTTTACTTTAAATCCAATTTCTGAGTGTGTCGAGTCAATTGCCCATTTTGTAGTTGCCATAATTTTATTTTTTTAAATTGTTGTTTTATTTTGATAAGGCAAATTTATGGCAACTATACAGGCGTGTCACTTAACCTAGATTAAGAAATAAAAACCGGATATTAACTTTCAAATTTATGCTGTCTCTTCGTATAAAGAGAGGATTGGTAAGCCAAAATTTTCGTTAGCAGTGGCGTTTTCATTTTTGAGTTTAATTTTTTTAGGTTTTCTGGTTTCGATTAAAAGATTGATGTTGTTTTTTACGATGGCTTCATTTATTAAGGATTCTAAATCTTCAGGGTCTTGGTTGTTAATAATTGTGGCTTTATTTATGATTTTAATATCAAAACGTTCCGGAATTAATTCATGCAAATCTTCAATTTGAAGTTTGGGTTTTGTTTTTACAAGATACATCGCTGTAGTTAAATTGTACTCTTCGCAATTTGAATTTAGATGTAAAATAGGGCATTTGCAATTACTCAGTATCTGAACAAACTGATTGTGAGTTTTTCTTTCGTCTTTTCTGTACGAAGGGCTAAGGATAGTTAATTCGATTTCAAGGTGTTGGATTAAATTTCGCATCAATGGGGCTGAAATTCCGTATTGATAGTGGATTTTAAGATTGCAGTTTTGAGAAATAGTAATTAATTCTCTACAGTATTCCAATACTTTTTTTTGTGATGCCGTCATTTCGCTTTTCATGCTTCTTAAAAATGTTGTCGAAGAATAGCTATCCGGGATTTCTTCGACTAGGACCAGAAACAGGGTGCATTTTTTACCCTTAGATTGTTGAATGGCTATTTTAACAGCATTTATGGTGTCCGGTTCTAATGTTGAAGGTATTAATACGTTTTTCATGTATGTATTGTTTAGATGATACATACAAAAGAAGTTATCGAAAATTAAAAACAGCTTGGATTAAAATTAGAATTCCCTAAGATTCCGGATTAGAATTCCTAATGTTCGTTTTTTTCAAAGGTGATGTTTACAACAGTTCCTTTTCCTGTTTCCGATTGAATTTGAAGTTCTCCGTTGTGCATTCGGATGATTTTCATTGCCAATGGTAAACCAAGTCCGTAACCGTTGTATTTAGAAGCAATTTTACCCCTAAAAAAAGGTTCGTACAAATAAGGAATATCTTCAGGTGGTATTCCAATTCCTATATCAGTAATGGCAATTTTGATTTTAGCATCGTCAACAGAAAGATTCACAAAGACCTCGTCGTTATCAGAATATTTTACAGCATTTGAAATGATATTATTCAAGGCTAATTCCAGCAAAGGTCTGTTGCAGGGGATGGTTAACAGCGATTCGTCTTCCGGAATTGCTTTAATTTTAATATTGACACGATTGTTAGGGAAAAGAGTATCTATCGATGCTTTTACTTCCAGCAGTATTTCATCAATTCGGGCCATATCCAGTACTTGTTTGGTACCATCATAGCCTGTTTGGGTTAGTTTTAAAAGGCTTTCGGTAAGATTGCCTAATTTTGAAGCCTGTTTATTGATGTTTTCTAACGAATAAATGTATTCTTCGGTAGCTCTTTCTTTCAGGAGCATAATTTCGGTTTCGGCAATAATGGTGGTTATTGGCGTTTTTAATTCATGCGAAGCATTGTTGATAAAATTAGCCTGAATTTCAAATGAAGTTTCTAATCGATCCAGCATGTCGTTGAAGGTTTTGGTAAGATCGCTAATCTCATCTTTTCCGTCAGTATCGGCTAATCTATTATGAAGATTTGATGCACTGATTCGGTGTACTTCTTTGGTAATTAATGCGATAGGGTTGATTACTCTTCGGGCTAAAAACTGACCAAAAAAGTAGGCCAGAATAATAAAGCCAATTCCTCCAAAGATTAGAATTTGCAAAATATAAATGGTACTGGTATTTCCCCGACGGTCTTTGGCAGTGACAATTACAATGTGTTTTTGTCCTTCTTCGCCAAAAATTTGTCCATAATAATAGCGGTAATCTTCTTCAAACCAGCTCGATCCTTTTTTCATGATCTCTTTGTAGAATTCCGGAGGAAGATGTAAATCGGTGTTGTATTCAAAGGTATTTTTTCCTTTTACAGACAGAATGTATTCTTTTTCTTCGATAAGTTCTTCCAGTCCGCTTTTTTTGAATTCTTTAAAATAATTTTTCTTCTCCAGATTTTTTTGAGAATGAGCTGATGAAGCAATTTTGGCGCGATCCTGAAGTCTTTTTATAAAATAATATTCATTGTTTTGTTTGAATAGAGAAAAAATGACAATGCACAAAAGCGAGGTGCTAAAACAAGATAGCGCAATGTAAGTGATGGTTATTTTTTTTCTAATTTGCATAAATTATGGTTTTATAATGTAACCCAATCCTTTGATAGTGTGGATTAATTTGTTTTGATAAGGTTTGTCAATTTTGTTCCGAAGATAATTGATATAAACATCAACTACATTAGTATTCATGTCAAAATTAATATCCCAAACATTGTCTAATATTTTTTCTCTGGACAAGATGGTTTGAGAGTTGCTGGCCAGATAGTATAATAGTTTGAATTCTTTAGCGGTTAGCTGAATAAGTTCTCCATTTCGTTTGACTGATTTGGCTCTTCTGTCAATTTCCAAATCATCAATCTGAATCAGGTCATTGGGTCTGTGTTCCTGATTTGATCTTCTTGCCAGGGCTGCAATTCGGGCTTCTAATTCCGAAAATTTAAAAGGTTTTGCCAGATAATCATCAGCTCCGGAATTCAGTCCGGTAACAATGTTTTCGGTAGTTCCCAGAGCGGTTAAGAGTAAGATGGGGACAAAGTTTTTAGCGGCTCTTAGTCGTCTGCAAATTTCAATTCCGTTAATATCCGGGAGCATGATGTCGAGAATAATCACATCAAAATTGTGATTCAAAATCATTTCAAGTCCTGTTGTACCATCAAGTGCTACGCTTACTTCGTTGTTTTTTTCAGAAAGTCCTTTTCGAATAATCGATAAAAGATGGGGTTCGTCTTCAACAATAAGTAGTTTCATAAATGATTTTTTAATTCTTTTTTCAAAAATAGAGATTGTCTTCTTAAAATTTTGCAAAATAATGACGAATCTTCTGTTTTATTAAATTGTAGCTTTTGTTAAAAAAAAAGAAAGCGCTGCAAACTGCAACGCTCTCTGATAGGGTTTGAATTATTTTTTTAAAGTTCGATAGATTGAATAATTTCAAGCAAATCGCTTTTTAGTTTTTCATTTGTAATTCCTTCATTTGCATTAAAATTATCATTGAAACTTGGTAGTGAAAAACTTCCTTTAACATCAGCTCCTTGAAAAGGAAAACGATTTTTTGCAATTTCTAAAACAGTAAGTCCTCCTCTAGGTCCCGGAGAAGTAGCTAAGATTAGCGTTTGCTTTTCTTGAAAGAACTTAGGGTTTATTCGTGAAGTCCAGTCAAAAATATTTTTAAAAGCGGTTGAATAAGCTCCGTTATGTTCGGCAAGTGATACAATTACCAAATCAGCAGTTCCTATTTTATTGAAAAAGTCTTTTGCTAATTCGGGAATGCCATTTTTAGATTCTTTATCTAAAGAAAAAATAGGCATTTCATAATCGTTTAAGTCTAAAACTTCTACATCAGTATTTTCAAATTGTGATGCAGCATAAGTGGCTAATTGTTTATTGATAGAATTTGTACTTGAAGATGCGCCAAAGGCAATAATTTTTTTAGTCATTATTTCTTGTTTAAAAAGTAGGTTAAAGCTCCCGAAGGACATTTATTTACGGTATCGATAATTTTTTCTGTTGTTGAAGACTCCGGTTTTATCCAGGGCTTTTCTTTAGGCTGAAATACATCCGGATTATTCCGAACGCAATTAGCCGAATGGATACACTTAGCCGATTGCCATACAATGGTAACTTCACCATTGGTATATTCTTTTGTTAGCTCTTTTGGATTCATAATTACAGCATTGTGTTAATAGTTATTTTTCCTTTTAAGATTTTAGAAACGGGGCATTTGTCAGCAATTAGTAGTAATCGTTCTTTTTGTTCTGTGGTTATATTAGTAGAAAAAGAAATTTGTCTTGAAAAAATAGTTTCAAATTCGCCATCTAATTCCTGAGTAGCATTCACTGTGATATTAATTTCGGGAATATCCCAGCCTTTTCGGTCAATGTACATTCGCAAAGTAGCCAAGGTACAGCCCGCTAAAGATGCTAAAAGAGCTGAAAAAGGATCCGGTCCTAAATCTTTTCCTCCGTTGCTTTCGGGTTCATCCATAATTAGTTGACCGTTGCGCCACGAAATAGTGCACAAATATTTTTGAGAACCTATTGTTCCAACAATGTCTTTTTCTAGTAAGTTTCCCATTTTTAAATTATTTTTTTTAAGTCAATTTACAAAACATCACTAAATTCGGGTGTTTTATCGAAAACCTTTTTTGCAAAAGGACACAGAGGAAGAATTTTTAACTCTTTTTCTCGGGCAAATAAAACGGCTTTTTCAACCATTTTCTTTCCAAAGTTTTTACCGTTGTGTCCCGGATTTACTTCGGTGTGGTCTATAATGATTTTATGAGGTCCTGCAAAAACAAAGGTCATTTTTGCCTCTGTTTTACCATCGATTTTTACATAAAAATAACCTTTCTTTTCGTTGTATTCCAGTCCTATAATTTCATTCATAACTTTAGTATTAGTATTTCATTGGAATTTCCATTACTAAAAATTTAGCAGCAGTAGTTGCTTTGATTTCAATTTCGGCAGTCTCCCAAATTCCTAAAGCGTCTCTGGTGTCTAATTGATGTCCGTTAACTTCGATTTCTCCTTCGATATTCATGATGTAGAAACCGTTTCCTTCTTTTTTTTGAGCTAATTTTTTTGAGAAATCTTTATCAAAATCGCTTAAATAAAACCAGGCATCCTGATGAATCCATACACCGGCATCGTCCGGATTTGGAGATAATATTTGAGCAAAATCATTTTTTTCTAATGATTTGTCCAGAGTTATTTGTTGGTAGCGAGGAGTTACATTTCTGGTTTTAGGAAACAACCAAATTTGGAATAATTTAGTTCTTAAATCTGCATTTGGGTTAAATTCACTGTGTTGAATTCCGGTTCCGGCACTCATTACCTGTACATCACCTGTTTTGATGGTTGCTGCATTTCCCATGCTGTCTTTGTGTGCTAAATCACCTTCAAGTGGAATAGTAATAATTTCCATATTATCGTGAGGATGTGTTCCAAAACCCATTCCCGGAGCAACGGTGTCATCATTCAATACACGAAGTGCTCCAAACTGTACTCTGTCCGGATTGTACCAGCTAGCGAAACTAAAACTGTGGTAAGCGTTTAACCATCCGTGATCTGCGTGTCCTCTTGTGTATGCTTTGTGAAAAACTGTATTTGCCATGATATTTTATGTTTTTTGATTATTACATTACAAAGGTACATCCGTCGTTAGCGTTTTGCACTTAACCTAGATTAAGAAGTGTTTAGTATTCAGATTTTTTAGTAATCAGAGAAAAAAAATAGTAGTAAAGACTGACCACTAATTAACTGACCACTGCTAACTATTTACGGAGTAACTTGGCTTTCATTTTACTAAAAAACTCCGGTGTTACACCTATATATGAAGCAATTTGTTTTTGTGGTATTTTGTGATTGAGATTTAAGTATCGTTTCAGAAATTTATCATAGCGTTCTTCGGCCGATAAACTCAAATTATCCATTAATCTTTCCTGATTAGCAACTAATGAGTTTTCGGTAAGAATTCTAAAAAAGCGTTCCAGTTTAGGAATTTCGGTATAAAGTTGCTCTTGATTTTCTTTCGAAAGTAAAACCAATTCAGCATCTTCTAAGACTTCGATAAAAAGATTTCCCGGTTTTTGCGAAATTAAACTGTACATATCGCCCATCCACCAGCCTTCGCAGGCAAAACTTAAAACATGTTCGACAATGTTATCATTGATATTGAAACTTCTTAAAATTCCTGAGTTTACAAAATAAGAATGTTTACATACTTGTCCTGAACTAAGCAAAATACTTTTGGCTTTGTAATGATGAATTTCAGTTTTGCTTAAGAAAAGCTCTTTTTCTTCAGCTGTTAGCTGGACGTATTTTTCTATATTGGTTAAAATCAGAGACATTGTTGTTTTTTAAAAAATTGACTCTGCAATATAGCCATTTTGCTTTGTTTGTTCTTTTGTTAATTCGAATAATTCATCAAAACAGAAAAGTTATTAGTAAACTTTTCGAAATAAATCGAAAATCAAAGTTGGTTTAAGCATCCATTTGTTGTAAAGTTAAATTTGCTAAATTTTGCTTTTTTTACAATTGTTTGATTCAAATTGTTATATTCGTATTGAGCAGGGTTCTAGAATAGAATTTTCGTATAAAACAGCAAGGATTTGTAATAATTTAATGTGTATAGAGTTTTTTCGTAATGTCTGAAACAAAAGCAATTAATAATAAAATATTGGTTACAGAGCTTATGATGGGTAATGAAAAAGCATTTAGTACGCTTTTTAATACCTATTGTAATGATGTGTATGCTTATAGTTTAAGTATGCTTAAAAATCAGGCTTTAGCTGAAGAAATTGTCCAGGATGTATTCTTAAATATCTGGTTACACAGAGAGCGACTTAATGCTGATTTGTCTTTCAAATCCTATGTGTTTACTATTACGCGTAACCTCACCTTTAACCTTATTAGTAAAGTAGCCAATAGCCACAAGCTTAAGGAAGAAGTATTTTATGTAAGCCAAAAATCCTATAGTCCAATTGAAGATATTATTGATGAATCGGATTATGATGCTTTAAAGCAAAAGGCTATTGAACAACTGCCTCCTAAACGCAGAGCTATTTTTGAAATGTCCCGTAATGAAGAAATGAGTTACGAGGAAATAAGCCAGAAATTAAATATTTCGGTTAGTACTGTAAAAGGTCAAATGAGTAAGGCTTTAGCCGATATTAGAAATTTTTTAGAAACACATGGCGATGTTACACTTCTAATAACGCTTCTTTCATCCCGTTGGCTGGAATAATGATTCGTTGATTATTATCTTTTCTTTCTTTTGCATTTTCTATTTCTTTTTATTTCGCTTTGTTTTATTATTATTTTTCTATTTTTCGAAAAAAATAATAATACTGAGTAGTACTTTTCATTTTCTCATCTGTATTATATATAAGAAAGTATATTATGCAACACGATAGCCATATTCAAAATTTATTAAAAAAGTTCATTCTGAATCAATGTTCCCAGCAAGAAGTTGATGAAGTGGTGCGCTACATTCAGAATTTAACCGAATCTAGCGGACTACCAACTGTAGAAGAAGTATTGGCAATTTTAGATGAAAAGCCAATGTTGACTGAACTTGATGCTATGCGCATTCGGGATAAAATATTAGCTACTCCTCAAAAAGAACAAGATTTGCTATCAAAAAGAAAATACCATTTTATGAAATACGCGGCTGCCGCTGTTTTTATAGGTGTTTTAGCTACGGCTTATTTTTTCAAGGATGTTCTTTTGAACCAACAAGTTCAAACTACTCCGGCAATTGTGAAACAGGCTGTAAAAGACCTTGAACCGGGTACAGATAAGGCGGTGTTAACGTTAGCCAACGGTTCGCAAGTGGTTTTAGCCAACGGGGCTTCGGTGAAAACCCAAAATGCCAAAAGTAACGGAGAGGAAATTATTTATGAAGCTAAAAAAGGCGATGCCGCCAAGTTGGTCTATAATTATTTAACAATTCCCAGAGGAGGTAAATTCGTTATTAAATTGTCTGACGGCACTGAGGTGTGGTTGAATTCTGAAACTAAATTAAAATTCCCGGTAGCTTTTATTGAAGGACAAACCAGAAAAGTAGAATTGGTTTACGGAGAAGCCTATTTTGATGTTTCACCTAGTACAAAACATAAAGGGGCCCATTTCAAAGTGCTTAACAATAAACAGGAAATAGATGTTATAGGAACCGAATTTAATATCAAAGCATATAAAGATGAAACCAGTATTTATACAACTCTGGTTGAGGGTAAGGTAGATGTAAATATTGGAAACAGAAAACAAAGATTAATGCCTAACCAGCAATTAAGTTTAAATATCGCAACCAGTAATTCGCTTATAAAAAATATAGATGTTTATAACGAAATAGCATGGAAAGAAGGGGTTTTTAGTTTCGAAAATATAACACTTAAGGATATGATGAAAGTTTTATCACGCTGGTATGATTTTGATGTTGTATTTAAAAATAAAGCCATCGAAAATGAGATTTTTGATGGTGTTATAAGGAAAACCCAAAGCCTGGACGAGATTTTGAAGAGTATTAAGAATTTTAAAATTATAAAAAACTATGAAATAAAAAATAAACAAGTAACCCTGGAATAAAAAAACGGGAGGAGTTATAACCCTCTTTTACTTCATCCCGACTATTTAAATTGATTTAGCTATTGTATAACCAACCAAAACCAACCAAAAATTATGGAAATTAAAGTACGTAATGTCTTTGTTCTCGTTAGAGAAAGGCTAATTAAAACTGCTATGAGAGCGTTTATCTTTTTATGGTGTACCAATGTTTTTTGCCTCAATGTAAGTAAGATATTTGCACAAGCGAATGTAACTATTGAAAAAGATCAATCGGTAACCATTTATCAGGTATTTAAAATCATCAAGCAACAGACTGATTTGAATTTTGTTTATCCCAGAAAGGTTTTTAAAGACATCCCGGATATTGAATTAAAAAAAGGGACAATTGCAGTAACTAAATTACTAGGACAATGCCTTTCTAAAAATAATCTCAATTTTGAGTTAACAGATGATAATACCATCTTAATTAAAGAAAAAGCTGTAGTTGTAATTAATGAAGTACAGCAAAAAACAATAAACGGGAAAATTACTGACGCTTCAGGACAACCTATTCCGGGAGTAAATATTGTTGAAAAAGGAACTACAAATGGAGTTCAAACGGATTTTGATGGTAAGTTTTCATTAAAACTAAAAAGCGACAAAGCGATATTAGTAGTTTCTTTTATTGGCTTTACAACAAAAGAAATTTCAGTAGGCGGACAAACTAATCTTACTATTAAATTAGAAGAAGATTCAGCTAAACTGGAAGAAGTAGTAGTTGTGGGTTACGGTTCTGTTAAGAAAAAAGATTTGACAGGAGCAATCGTTTCTGTTGGTGCAGAAAAATTGGAAGGCAGGTCGAATTCTAACGTGCTTCAATCGCTGGCAGGTCAGGCTACCGGTGTACAAATTACACAATCCCAAGGTGCTCCTGGTCTTGCCCCAACTGTAAAAGTACGTGGTGCTTCTTCGATAAACGCAGGAACTACTCCGCTTTATGTTATTGATGGTATTCCGTTGGAAGACAGTTCAACAAATTCAACGGATACAGGAATTACTACAGCCAGTAACTTAAGTTTTAACCGAAATCCATTGAATTTTATCAACCCTAACGATATTGAGTCGATTGATATTTTGAAAGACGCATCTTCAGCAGCTATTTATGGTTCCAGAGGGGCAAATGGTGTTGTTATTATTACTACCAAGCAAGGAAAAGCGGGTAAAACTAAAATTGATGCAACTCTGGAAACTGGTTTTTCGCGTGTTAACCGTAAAACTGATTTGATGAATGCCTCAGAATTCATTGCTTTCAATACGGCAGCAAGAAATAATTCATGGGCTACAATTGTTGCTGCAAAACCATTGGCTGTAAGAGGGAATGATACAAAAGTTCCTGTAGAATTCTCTGATCAGGCTTGGCTTGACCGAATTGGTAACGGAACGGACTGGCAGGATGTGGTATTTAGAACTGCAAGAAATAATAATTTCCAATTATCGGCTTCCGGTGGTAATGAGAAAACACAATTTATGGTGTCAATGGGGTATTTGGATTCAGAAGGTGTTGTTGACAGAAATACTTACGAGCGAATTAATTTAAGATCTAATATTAAGCATAAGTTTAATGATAAAGTTCGCATGGGAATGAATATTGGTCTTAGCCGTGCCAATGAAGCGCCTTACGGTACAGGTGGAAAAAGTGACGTGGTGAGTTTGGCTTTACAAAGTGATCCATTTTTTCCGCTTTATGTTGAAACCGGAAGTTTAGGTTTTAAAGACCCTGCTTCAATTTGGAATACATTTGCGAAATATGGTTTCCAACTTTGGCATCCTTATTCATTAACAAGAGAAGCAACTGCTAAAAAAGTAACAAATGTAGCTACAATCACTTCTTTCTTAGAATGGGATATTGTTAAAGATTTAACTTTTAAAACTTCCGGAAGTTCTAATATTGAAAATACAGTTCATAATTTTTATTGGAATGCAGGTCAAAACTGGGGTTACTCCGGATGGGTACCCGCTCAGGCTGATTTCAAAACGTTACAATCCAATAACTGGATTTTAGAAAATACACTGACTTATAATAAGACATTTAATGAGGCTCATACTTTAAATTTATTGGCGGGTTATTCTGCTCAGGAACAAGCTACAGATTTGAGTAGTATGACAGCCGGTAATTTTCCAAATGATTTAGTACATACTTTAAATGCGGGTGTGGTGAATGCCGGAAACACTTTTTCAGAAGAGTGGTCGTTAGTTTCTTATTTGGCTCGTGCCAATTATTCTTATAAAGGTAAATATCTGGCATCTGCGGCAATTAGAGCCGATGGTTCTTCTCGTTTTGGAGCCAATAATAAATGGGGTTATTTCCCTTCAGGATCACTTGCCTGGCGTATTTCTGAAGAAGCTTTCTTAAAAGATATTTCCTGGATAAGTAACCTGAAAGTGAGATTGAGTTATGGGGCAACAGGTAACAATTCGATTCCAAATTATGGATCGATTGGAACATTAGGGTATAGTCCTTATGTAAGTTCCGGAACTGTGAACCAAGGGATTTATACCTCAAATTTTGCTGATAAAAATTTGAAATGGGAAAAAACAGGTCAAACTAACTTTGGTGTTGATTTCAGTGTTTTTAATGGACGTGTGAAATTTACAGGAGATATTTATTATTCTAAAACAAAAGATTTATTATTGAATGTACCTATTCCAATTCTTTCCGGTTTCTCTTCTACTTTGACTAATATTGGAGAGCTTGAAAACAGAGGAATTGAACTTAATCTGAGCACACAAAATATCGACAGCGAATTCAAGTGGAGTACTGATTTTAATATTTCTGCCAATAGAAATAAAGTGTTGAAACTGGGTGCTAACGATGCTCCGATAGATATTAATATTAGTAGTATGACATCGCGTACAGCGGTAGGACAACCAATAGGAATGTATTATGGTTATGTTATTGATGGTGTGATTATGTCGCAAGCAGAATTAGATAGTAATGCTTATCCGGTATGGACAGGCAGTGAAGCGGGAGATCCAAAGGTAAGAGATGTTAATAAAGACGGTAAGATTGATTCTAATGACCGTACCTATTTAGGAAATTACCAACCTAATTTTCAATGGGGAATGACCAACAATTTCTCTTACGCAGGATTTGAACTTTCAGTTTTGTTGCGCGGTTCTCAAGGTGGAGAAATTCTGAACCATAATGCCAGATACCTAAAATCAGGTGTTGGTGGAGGTAACCGTAATATGTATGCTGTGGTAAATAATTACTGGAAATCGGATGCTGAGCCTGGAAACGGAATGATTCCTAAGCCTCGTATGTTACCAACTACTGTTCGTGATTTTGGATCCAGTTATTGGGTTGAAGACGGTTCGTTTGTTCGTATCCAAAACATTCGTATGGGCTATAATTTACCAAAAAGATTAGTAGATAAGATGAAATTAAGTAACATAAAGTTATATGTGAATTTAGAAAATGTACATGTATTCTCTGATTACTTAGGTTATGATCCGGAAGGAAGTACATATCAATCAGGTGTATTGGTAGGCTTTGATTATGGTGCTTATCCAAATCCTTTTACAGCTACTGCCGGATTAAATATTAGTTTTTAACATCGGGATCAATCATTTAAAACTTAAGAAAATGAAAAAAATATATATCATCCTTTTTTGCAACTTATTCCTATTGGGATGTAGTTCCGATTTTTTAGATAAAGCGCCTATCTCAAATGCTAACGAAGCAGAGTTCTATAAATCTCAAAAAGATATTGAAACAGCGATGTGGTCTGCTTATAATTCGCTTTATACCTTGTACGGACCTGAAAGTTTGCCGTCGTTCTATGGTGAGTTAATGTCTGATAATGCCTATAGTGATAATGCTGCCGGAAGAATACAGGACTATGAAAGCTTTGAGTTGCATACCATGACCATCGATAATGAGTTGGTTTTCAATTTTTGGAATAATTATTATAAGGCAATCTATGTTGTAAATAATATTATTGCCAGTGCTGAAAAACTGGATTTTGCCAGTAGAGATGCTTTAATTGGCGAAGCCAAGTTTTTACGTGCTTTGTATTATTTTGATATGGTTCGTGCCTGGGGCGATGTGCCATTGGTTACAACTCCGCTAAGTATTGCTAATGCTTATGCACAAGGACGTACACCAAAGGAGCAGGTTTATGCTCAAATTGTTGCCGATTTAGACTTCGCAGCAGCCAAATTACCGGTAAAAACAAGTCAGCGTTTTGTAGGTGCTGCCAGCCAGGAAGCGGCTAATACTTTATTGGGTAAGGTGTATTTAACTATGGGGAATAAACCCAAAGCTGCTGAAACTTTGTTGAAAGTGTATGGCAAGTTTACTCTGGTGCCTTATGCTGATTTATGGAATTTAACTAAGAAAAATGGAGCTTCGTCTATTTTTGAGATTCAATACAAAGGTGGTGTATCCAGTCCGTACAGTTTGTATTGGGCTATGTTTTCACCGGTTGATAATCGCGTGGTTACAGCCTGGGGAGGAGGATTTAATCAAATTACCGATGACTTATGGAATGCCTATGAAACGGGTGACCCAAGGAGAGATATTTCTATTCAAAACGGTTACACAACAGCTAATAATTCTTTTGTTGACGTAAAATTCCCAATTAAATGGAAAGATGCAGCTGCACCTGTTGCCGGTTTAAGAGAAGCATCAAACAATAACTTTATTGTTCTTCGTTATGCAGATGTTCTTTTAATGCTGACCGAAGCAACTTCGGATCCAAAATACCTGAACGAAGTTCGTGCCCGTGTTAACTTACCACTTTATGGAAGTGTGGGTTATCCGGCTCAGTACAATACGATTGAGTTAGCTTTAGAACATGAAAGGCAGGTAGAATTTGCCTGTGAATTTCACCGTTGGTTTGATTTAATAAGAACCGGAAGAGCAATTACTGTGATTAAAAATAGTGATAAAAATATAACTATTACAGAAGAAGAATTGTTGTTGCCTATTCCGTTTTTAGTAATCAACCAAAATCCGGATGTGATTTCTCAAAATGAGGCTTACAAATAAAAAATTAGTGGTTAGTTAGTGTGTTAGTTTGGTTAGTTGGAAAGACCGCTTGCTTGTTGAATAGACTGGTGAGCGGTCTTTCTTTATTCCAAAGTCTGTTATTCCATCTGTCAGTTCGAGCGCAGTCGAGAACGACTATTACATCTCGACTGCGCTCGATGTGAAAAAAAAGTAGATGAGACTACATTGTTTTGGAGTTCTTTATTAACTCGAATAATTCTTAAACATATAAATCCATAATAGCCTTGATAATCTTATGTTTAATGGTGATAAAGCAATGATTACAGCCATAATAATTGGAATTATTCTTAAATCGAAAGTTTCTTGAAAAAAGAAACTACATATAACGTAAGTTGTAATTCCTTGAGCTACTGTTAATCCATAATTGACATACATAGCTCCAAAAAAATAACCGGGTTCTTTTTTGAATTTATAATGACAATGCGAGCAGTATTCGTTCATTTTTGGAAAACTGAATTTAAAGAAGATACTTTTTTCATTAAAAACTTTTCCTTGTTGACAATGGGGACAATCGTTGTTCAGGATGTGAAGGATTGTATTTGACATGATTTCTAATTTTTATCAAAGGTATTTATTATCAATCTGCTGGCTATTTTCTATATTCGCTTATTCTAGGACAAAAAAGACATTTTTAGGATGAAAAAATATCCCATTTATAGTATTGAACAGTTTAATTGCAATTCAGTAACCAGCGATTTGTATATTAATACGTTTAAAAATCACTTGATCAATCATAGTTTTGTAGAAAAACCACATCGCCATAATTTCTATCTGTTGGTTTTTTTTACCAATGGTTCGGGAATTCATGAGGTCGATTTTGACCGATTTGATATTCGCCCAGGAAGTGTTTTTGTTTTGCAGCCAGGGCAAATGCATCATTGGGTTTTATCCGAAGATATTGAAGGATTTATCGTTTTTTATACAGCCGAAATGTATAATTTGTATTTTGGGAATAAGACTATCGAAGATTATCCGTTTTATTTTTCGGTAAAAAATAGTCCGGAAATTGTATTGGATACAGCCGAAATAAACGCTGTTTTGCCTTATTTCGAAAATTTGATTGCCGAAATGCAAACCAATAAGGTATTGAAACGCGATAAAATAATGAATCTATTGGATATTATTCACATTGAACTCGCTCGTAAGTACAACGAAATTTACATTCACGAAGCGCATTCTTATAATGTAAAAATTAAAAGTCTGGAGCAGCTTTTAGAGACGAAATTTAAAGAAGAAAAATCGGCGGCGTTTTATGCTTCGGCATTGAATGTCAGTTTGAAGCATTTGAACCGCATTTGCAATGAAATTCTAAAAAAAACAACCACCGAAGTAATTGTAGATCGAGTGATGCTGGAAGCCAAACGAATGCTTCTCGACAAAAACTGGACAGTTAACGAAATTGCAATCGAGTTAGGCTATGAAGATTACTCTTATTTTACGCGTTTGTTTAAAAAACACACGAGTGTAACACCCACCGCTTTCCGATTGTTGAAAGACAATTAAGGATTTACAGAGACTAAAGCTGCGGCCTTTACAGCACGTTCTACCACTTCTTCTACATGAGTTTCTAAAGAATCGCTTGTTAAAGCCACGCCCATTCGTCGGTAAGGTCTTGAAGATGGTTTGCCAAAAAACCTGAAATCGGTTTTGGGTAAGGCAGCTATATTTTCTATTCCGCTATAAGTTGGATTCGAACTATTTTCCGAAGCCAGGATTACAGCACTTGCTCCCGTTTTTTCTAAGGTAATTTCGGCAATAGGCAAACTTAAAATCGCTCTGAGGTGCAATTCGAATTCATTGAAATTTTGTGTTCCAGCCAATGTTACCATTCCGGTATCATGTGGGCGAGGCGAGAGTTCAGAGAAATAAACACCATCATCGGCTATGAAAAATTCGACACCAAAAAGTCCAGCGCCACCTAAGGCTTCGGTAACTTTTTCGGCCATGTCCTGGGCTTCGTATAAATCCTTGTCAGAAATCCGGGCGGGTTGCCAGCTTTCCTGATAATCTCCACGTTTTTGTCGGTGGCCAATTGGCGCACAGAATAATGTACGGCGGTTGTTTTGTGTTACGGTCAATAAAGTAATTTCCGAATTGAATTTTACAAAAGCTTCTACAATTACTTCGACCACATCGCCACGCGAACCTGCCACAGCATATTCCCATGCTTTTTCGATGTCATCTTCGGTTTTTATGGTAGATTGTCCTTTTCCTGACGATGACATTAATGGTTTTACAACACAAGGAATTCCAACTTCGAGAACGCCTTTTCGCAGTTCTTCGGCTGTTGTAGCGTAGCGGTATTCGGCCGTTTTTAATCCTAATTCTTTAGAAGCTAAATCCCGAATGGCTTTGCGATTCATCGTAAAGTTGGCCGCCTTAGCCGATGGAACTACGGTAATTCCCTGTTTTTCGTAATCGTAAAAACGTTCGGTTCTAATGGCTTCTATTTCAGGAACGATGAAATCGGGATTGTGTTTTGCTACAATTTTATCTAAAGCGTCGCCATCAAGCATGTTAATCACTTCAAAATCGTGAGCGACTTGCATAGCAGGAGCATTTGGATAACTGTCAACTGCAATTACGGTTTGACCGATGCGTTGTGCAGCGATTACAAATTCTTTACCGAGTTCGCCTGAGCCGAGAAGAAGGATTTTTGCCATTTTATATTTTATTGCGAGGAGTTGCGAGGCACGAAGCAAAGCAATCTCACTACGAGAGTTACTAATGAATAATTAAAAAACAAAAATAGTTTAAAATTTGGAGTATTGCCACTTCAAATTTTAAACTATTTATAGCAATGGCTAGTAGTTTTAAGTGTAAAATAGTAGGGTTAACGAGCCAGTTTGGTACTGACGGAGCTGTCTACTCGATTAGCAGTAGCTATTTTCGCCTTCTTTGATTAACGCATCAACTTCGCCTTTTAATTTTGGAAGATGGTTTGTAAGTATTGACCAAATATTCTCGTCCCAAATATTGTCATAAGCGTGAATGACTTGGTTTCTCAATCCAATAATTGCTTTTGCATTACTAATTTTTTCAGTAAACAAATTGTCACGAGTGATTATTCTGTTTACGGCTTCACCAATGATCTCAAGATTTCTTTCAATAGCTCTTTAAGCATTAAGTTATTTTTGTATTTGAAAAAATCTTTTTCCTCTTCTTGAAAAAAGCTATCTATTTCATCAATACAGAGTTTAATATCATAAAGCCATTTAAGAATTCTTTCATCCATAAATTAGCTCTTTAGATTTGTTTATTGAGTTGATTAGGATTGGGTTTCTTAGCGTTTGCTCTTCAACTAAGTCAACTTCACGTCCAAATAATTTTTTCAAATTATTTTTAAAATCCATGTAATTATCAAAATACCTAGACAGCTCAATAGATTTAAATTTTACAAGTAAATCAATATCACTTTTTTTATTGAAGTTTGAATTCAAAGCAGAACCAAATAGATACATCTTTTCCACATTGTGCATTGCACAAAGCTTTTTTAAATCTTCCATATTTCGGTCAACTATTCCCATATAACAAATTTAGATAAAAAAGTTCTATTTTATGCTAAGTTCAAACTATTTATAGCAATGACTAGTAGCTTTAAAGTATAAAGGAGTCGCATTGTAAATGCTTGGTTTTGTGTTTTATCAGTAAGTAGGTACTCGTTGCAAACGAGCACCAGTGGGAGTGGTAGCAGTTATTAATTGCTTTTCAATATTTCCATTACTCTTTCTGTTAATCTTACTAATTGTTTTTCAGCTTCTGGTTGAGAGAGAGAACTTAGTGGCTTATTCGGGTCATTAACAGACTGAAATATTGATAATTTGTCTTTTGTAAATAAGCAATGACCCAAAATTAAAGGTAAAACTTTCGTTCCGTTATTTTGAGCATTTTGCAAAATTTTAGGAAGTTCAATTTGTCTAATAAAGTCAGATGCTAGAAAATCAGTAGACACGAGTAAAATTGCAATGCTGGCAGTTTCTAAAGCTTTTGAAATTTCATCTTTCCACTTATCTCCGCCTGCTAATTTAGAGTCATCCCATAAATCAAATTCATAATCGTTAAAAGTCAAAACTTTTAAATTTATTTGAACTTTTTCTAACCAAGATTTGTCTTTGTGGGAATAACTAATAAAGATTTTACCTTTTTGATTATTATTTTCAATAAGAGCTAATTCTTTCTTTTGAACTTCAACGTTAGCGCTCATAAGTAGATTACCAATAGAATTTCCTTTTATTTTAGAAAGATTATAAAAATTATTATCAATAACTTTATTGTTTTGTATTAAACCAAAACAATAAAGGGATTCCAAGTGTTCTAATTTTGACAATTCTAACATAGGAAATGACTTCAATTCCAAATTATTTATCCACAAAGATTTTAATTTTGAATTTTTTAAAATTTCGATTGGAAATTTAGTAAATGAGTTTTTGGAAATATTTAATTCTCTGAGATTTTTTAAGTTTACAAAACTAAGAGGAAGCTTTTCAATTTGGTTGTTTGCAATTTGCAGTATTTCTAGTTTTTTTAAATTTTCTATTTGATTAGGAAGAGTTTTTAACTTATTATTGTTTAGATTCAATATTTTCAGGTTTTTAAGATAACAAATTTTTGAATAAAAGTTAGTTATGCTATTATTTGATAAATCTAGGCTTTCTAAATACTTTAAGCTTTCTATTTCTTTAGGAATAATAGAAATTTTGTTTCCACTCAAATTAAGTTTTTTTAAATTTTTCAATTCAAAGACTTGAGTTGGGAATTCCTTAAGATTTTGGTTGGACAAATTTAACTTTGAAATATTTTTTGATGGAATTTGAATCATAATTCTTTTATATAAGACCAAATATATTAATTTTACATTTCCCTTCGGAGGAAAGGGTTTAATAATTAAGTCAGGGTAGACGAAAATGTGTCCAAAGGACTGGGTTTTTCGGATAAACAGACTCGTTTCGACAACCTCACTATTTTTAACTATAGTTAAATTCCCCGAGCCGGTTCGTCCACTCGGGTTTTTTTTATTCTCTAACTATAGTATTAGGATTAAAATTCACTCGAACTGACGATAATTTGTAAGGTCATTTTATATTGCTTTTTTTGAATAAAATTACACCTTGAATTGACTATTGAAAATCCTTAAGTTGATGATATTGAGTCAGACCGAATGGGATAAAAAAAAACTTTAAATTTATTAAAGCGGCTGTTAGCAGTTGGGAATTATGAAAGACTTTCAACTTTCACTGGCCATTCGAACAAATCCATTCCTTCAGAAATTTCCTTTTCAAACTTTTCTTCCGGCGTGATTCCGAAATCTGCTAATGGCAGTGGTAAATTATGGATCATACGATACTTAGTAAAATATTCATTGTCAATCCACGCTTGACCGAAGCCACCAATTGCATTGTAATAAAGCATCGTTTGCTCATAGTCGGACAATTGTGCTCGCAATGTTTTTAGGTATTCCAACTTCGCATTTTTTTTGATGAGCTTCTCATCTTGATTTACGACGAATTTGACGGTTTGAAATAAATGACGATAATAATGACCAAATCTATTGACATGACCGACGAATGGACGGTAGCTCTTTGGCATCATTGATTTACCAATATTTTTGATTTCAAGTTCAGGAAGATTTTTTTCTTTGCTACGTGTTTTGTGATTGTCCTGAATTGACTTAAGTTCTTTTTGAACAGCTTCAAATAACTTTTTGTCAAATCGTTTTCCGGCCATTGCTAAACTCAATTTTGTAGAGTGAATTCCAACACCGGCATAGAAAAATATGTAAGCTAACTTTACAAGTTCACGATCTTCATAGTTTATTTTTAACTCGCCTGACTTTTTTAACTCGTCATACTTGATTTTTGTAGTAAAAAAAGCATTTCGAAATTCTCGATACATTGAGGCAAATGCTTTTCTCTTTTCTATTTTTCTTTGATCGTATCCGTCAATAGATATTTCATTAACGTTTTCCTTGTGTAAACGTAGAAGCTCATAAAACTTATTCTCAAATCGATTAATTCTAGTATCAATATCTTGAAATTTGAATTGACGAGTTTGAGCTTTGTTAGCTTTTACTTGTACCCAAAAAGCTATAAATGTTAGAAATGCGGCAACTAACGCGATAATTGGACCTGAAATCCCTCCGATAGTATCGCCAATGTCGCCAGTTTTCGAATAGTCAAAACATTGAAAGCTGGGCAGTGTCAATAGAAACGGAAAAACAAAAAATGCGAGTAAAGTAATTATCGGGAAAGCCCAGAGAGCCAAATCTGGCTTTTTGCCGTCTATAAGTTTTTTGTAGAGTTTTTTCGTTTTTTCGTTCATGGATTATGTGTACTGTTTGTTCGCCTTGATGCTAACTTATGTGTAGGTCTGATTACTATTATACTTATTTATTTCCCAAATATATTAAAATATCTTACAAAATAGTTTGTAGTAACATTTATTCGCCAATAATTTATTTTTAAGGTTTCCAGCTGGATTTGTAGTTTTATTAGGGTGTTGTTTTGGTGTTGAAGTAAGTCTGGATGTTTTGTGGTAACAGGATTGTGGGTTAGGGATAGCAGCGGCATCCTTTGTCTCGTTCTTTAAAACGAGACAAAGATATAGCGAATAGCCCGACCGTAGGGAACCCTCAAAAAAAATAGTTTAAAATTTGGAGTATCGCCACTTCAAATCTTAAACTATTTTTAGAAAAAGGAGTTGTTTTACAACTTAATTTCAGTCATTCGATCATCGATAAAACTAAATCCCCAACCCGGTAAATCGTGTGGTTTTGCAAAACCATCCTGAATAACCATAGGATTGTCAATCAATGGATCGACCCAGTCAAAAGATTCTACGCCCACACCATTTGAAATGGTACATAACAACGGAACGTCGTAATCCTTGTAATAATGCGGGAGCACAGGCAGGTGGAAACTTTTAGCCAAAGCTGCACTTTCTCGCCAGGCTTCGACACCACCAATTCTCAAAATATCGGGTTGCCAAATGTCCAGGGCATTTCTGGTTGCTAATTCTCTAAGCGGCAAAGTGTCAAATTCTCTTTCTCCCATGGCCAGTGAAATTCCGGTTTGGTTTTTCAGGATTTCGTAGCCCTGAAAATTCTGGTGATGGATCGGTTCTTCAAACCAGTTGATATTTAAATCTCGCGCTTCACGAGCCAGTTTCATTGCCGATGGCAAATCCATTCCCTGATTAGCATCCATCATGATGTCGACTTTGTCGCCCACGGCTTCACGCACTAAACGCAAACGCTCCACATCGGTGCTGACTTTTGGCGAACCTACTTTTATTTTAACCGCTTTGAAACCTCTATCGGCATAATTGGTCACTTCTTCAATCAATTCGTCAATAGAATAGGAAATCCAGCCGCCGCTTCCGTAAATGGATACTTTTTCTTTGTGTGTGCCTAAGATTTTATGGATGGGTTGGCCCAAAGTTTTTCCCCAGGCGTCCCACATGGCAATATTGATGGCAGCTTGTGCCCAACGCAATACGCCCTGGTTTCCAAAATATTCGGCTAATTCGTCCAGTTTTTGGTAAACTGCTGCAGTTTCATTGGCTTTATAACCTTTGATAACCGGAATAATATCTTTTAATGCGCCCACAATCGCATTGGGAGAATATTGAAAAGACAATAAATAGGATTCGCCAATGACTCCATTTTCCAATTGGATTCGCATTACGATAAAAGCAATTTCGGTTAGCGTGTGCGTGGCATCCGATATTGGTTTTTTTAGTGTAGTGGAAGCCTTGTATAATTTGACGTCTCTGATGGCGGTATCTGTATTCATGCTATGTAGTTTTTAGAATTACAATATTACAACTCTAAAAGCAACACTATTTACACAATAAATGGATTTTTAAACACTATATTGATAAAGAATAGTGTATTTTTAAAGCCTCTTAAACCATTGTAGTGTAGAAATGAAAGCAGAATACCGAAGTATAAGTCCGTCGCTGGGTAGTTCTTTTAATACGACTCTTTTTGAAGGCAAAGAATTTATTGCTTCCTGGCACTTTCATCCTCAATATGAACTCACTTATATTCTGGGAAGTAGCGGTATCCGATATGTGGGTGACAATATGGGGAATTTTGAATACGGCGACTTGGTTTTGGTTGGTTCGAATTTGCCGCATTGCTGGAAAACCATTGGCGAACAAAAAGAAGAAGTACGCTGTATTATTGTGCAATGGGACGAAGAAATGCTCGAAGATTGGTTAGAGAAAAAAGAATTTCAGCACATTAAACAACTGCTGGCTTTGGCTTCCAGAGGAATTCGGTTTGATTTTGAAACGGCTCTGAAGGTCGAAAGCAAATTGTTAAACTTGATTGATTTACCGCCTTTTGAACGGCTTTTGTCTTTTTTGCAAATATTACAGGAATTGGCTGTTAATGGGAGTCATCACTTTTTGGCTGGCGAAGGTTTTACTACCAATTTGACTATTAAAGAAAGTGAGCGTGTGAATTTGATTTACAATTATGTGAAGGAATATTACAACCAACAAATTAGTCTGGACGATGTTTCTAAAAAAATAGCGATGAACAAGGAATCCTTTTGCCGTTTTTTTAAGAAGACCTTTCGCAAATCTTTTTTTGAATTTATCAACGAATACAAAATCAGTATGGCGACCAAAATGCTTATCAATACTGATTTAACAGCTTCTGAAATTGGTTATGAAGTAGGTTATAATAATTTGAGTTTTTTTAATCGACAGTTCAATAAGTTTGTAAAAATGTCGCCTTCTAAATACCGAAAAATGTATCGGGATATTTAATAAAAAAAAGCCTCAAGTTTCCTTGAGGCTTTGATATGAGACATGAAATTAGTTGTTTATAGGAATTGAAATTCCTGCAGCAAGAGCACCTGAAATTTGTTTCATCGAAGGATAGAAATAATAGCTAACTGCGATATCTACACTATGTTTGCGGCCGACTGCTAACCCTAACGAAACGGGAATATGCATCAAAATACCATTTTTTTTGATATTAGTGGATGGCGTATAAGTTTGAAAAGAACCAATAGAAGCCCCAATTCCTGACTCGATAAACGGAGCAATATAAGGGATAGGTGCTGCAACACGAATTTTTCCGCCAAGAGAAAAAGCTTTAGCGCTTATTCTGTATTCGGTTGGATCTCCATTCTCATTAGTTTTGTCTCCTGAGGTGAGTAAAATTCCCGCGTAGGATCTTACGCCAATCCATTTTGTTATTCCTTTTGCGTATTCAGCCTGTGCATAAAAACCGCTTCCTCCACCGTCTTCTTCGTAATAGGAAGTGTTAAGTCCTAGACCAATAGAAGCATTGATGTATTCTCCTTTTTTGGGTTGAGCTTTTAATGAATTTGAGGCTAATACGGAAACTAGTATTAAGATTATTATGGAGCGAAAAGGTGTTGGCATATAAAAGATTAATTTTAAAAATTCGATTGCAAAAATAGAATTAATTCAGATAAATATGTAAATAAATAACTATAAAATTGGTTTCGTTATATGAAAAAAGCCTCAAGTTTCCTTGAGGCTTTGATATAAAATTTAAGTTAGCGTTCTAACTTCTAATTTCTGACTTCTAACTTTAGACTATCCTGCCAAAGCGTCTTTAATTCTTTTTAATGCTTCTTTCAACAATTCGTCGCTGGTAGCATAAGAAAAACGGATACAGTTAGGGTTACCAAAAGCATCACCAGTTACAGTAGCAACATTGGCTTCAGCCAAAAGATACATCGAAACATCGTTAGCATCTTTAATTTTAGTTCCTTTTAATGTTTTTCCGAAGAAAGAAGAAACGTCTGGGAATACGTAGAAAGCTCCTTCCGGAACGTTAATTTTTACTCCTGGAATTTCTTTTAATAATCCAACAACTAAATCTCTACGAGAATGGAAAGCCTGAACCATGTGGTTTAACACAGACGGATCAGCATCAACAGCAGTAATAGTAGCGCGTTGTGCGATAGAGTTAGCTCCTGAAGTTACCTGTCCTTGAATTTTAGTACATGCTTTTGCAATAAATTCTGGTGCTCCAATGTATCCAATTCTATATCCTGTCATTGCGAAAGCTTTAGCAACCCCGTTTACAGTGATAGTTCTGTCGAATAATCCTGGTACAGAAGCGATACTACAGAATGTTCCTGAGAAATTAATGTGCTCATAGATTTCGTCAGCAACGATGTATATGTTTGGATATTTTTCTAAAACTTTACCAAGTGCAGTTAATTCTTCACGGCTGTAAACAGATCCTGAAGGGTTGCAAGGAGAAGAGAACCACATCATTTTTGTTTTTGGTGTGATAGCAGCCTCTAATTGTTCTGGTGTGATTTTGAAATCAGTTTCTACAGAAGTTGGAACTTCTACAGGAACACCACCTGATAATTTTACGATTTCAAAGTAAGAAACCCAGTAAGGAGCTGGTAAGATTACTTCGTCACCGTCGTTTAGCATTACCTGTGCAATGTTATATAAAGATTGTTTTGCCCCTGTAGATACTACAATTTGAGATGGTTTGTAATCTAAACCGTTGTCTCTTTTGAATTTTCTGCAGATAGCATCTTTCAATTCAGCATATCCGTCAACTGGAGAATAAGTGCTGTAGTTTTCGTCAATCGCTTTTTTAGCGGCTTCTTTGATGAAATCAGGCGTGTTGAAGTCAGGTTCACCTAAACTTAAACTGATAATGTCTTTACCTTGCGCTTTTAATTCTCTAGCCAAAGCTGCCATTGCTAATGTTTGTGATGTAGCAAGATTGTTAATTCTGTCTGAAAGTGGATTACTCATTAATAAAGTGTTGAAAGCCCCGAATTCCTATTAGTGAATTAAGGGAGGTTAATTATTTATTTTAATTAATTATTGTTTAAAAACACCAAAGTGTTTCTTTATTTTAAGCCATTTCTGGGTTTGTTCCTAATTCTTTTAAATGCTTGAAATGTGCAATTACGGCACTTCTCATAGTTTTGTATTCATAATAAGGCAGGTTGCATTCTTGTGCGGTTTCGCGAACAATCTTTGCAATTTTGCCATAATGAATATGACTGATATTTGGGAAAATATGATGTTCTATTTGGTGATTTAATCCTCCGGTGTACCAGTTAACCAACCAGTTTTTTGGAGCAAAATTAGTTGTGGTGAACAATTGGTGAACTGCCCAGGTGTTTTCCATTTCTCCTAATTCATTTGGAGAAGGATTTTCTGTTTCGTCTACTACGTGTGCTAATTGGAACACAATACTTAAAATCAATCCGGCGGTGTAATGCATTACGAAGAATCCAATTAATACTTTCCACCAAACGATTCCAATTAGGATAGGCATTACAATCCAGATGGAAACATAAATTATTTTAGTGATAATTAGAGTAGTCCATAGAATTTTAGGACTTTTAGGTTCTCCATAAGACAATTTTCTTTTAAGGTAGTTTCTCATTTGCTTAAAATCAGTCGTAAGCGCCCAGTTGAAAGTTAATAATCCGTAAAGGAAAACAGAATAATAATGTTGAAAACGGTGGAAACTATGCCATGGGGCACTTTTAGTAAAACGAATAATCCTTCCGGCATCGAGATCCTCGTCGTGACCGGGGATATTAGTGTAAGTATGATGTAAAACATTATGTTGTACCTGCCAGTTATAGACATTACCTGCCAGGACATAAATAGTTCCGCCCATTATTTTATTGACCCAGTTTTTATTCGAATACGAACCGTGATTGCCATCATGCATCACATTCATTCCTAATCCGGCCATGCCTATTCCCATAACGATGGTTAAAAGTAAGTGAGCCCAAAAAGGCATATCCAAAGTAAGGATTAAAAAATAAGGAACCAGAAAAACAGTAAAAAGAATGACCGCTTTTAAATGCAGTTTCCAATTACCTGCTTTCGAAATGTTATTTTCTTTGAAGTAGTTGTTTACCCGCGAGTTAAGCGTTCTAAAGAACTTTAGTTTGTCTTGCTTAGCAAATGTAGGTGCGGTAGTATTCATATAATTCAAAAATAGCGTTCAAAGATAATTATTTATAAATTTTAACTCTGCAAAATTGAGTTAAATATTTCAAACTTAAAAATAGTACTTTTGTTAAAAAAATAAACGATGGACGAAATATTGAGCTATTTTCCGGATTTAACCGATATTCAAAAAGAACAATTCCAGAAACTGGATTTTTTATACCACGATTGGAACGAAAAAATTAATGTGATTTCCCGAAAAGATATTGATTCTTTATACACTAAACATGTTTTGCATTCTTTAGGAATTGCTAAAATCATGAAGTTTGAACCTGGAAGTTATGTGCTGGATGTGGGAACTGGCGGAGGATTTCCTGGGATTCCATTGGCTATTCTGTTTCCTGAAACCCGTTTTTATTTAATTGATGTTATTGCCAAAAAAATAAAAGTAGTACAAGGTGTTGCTGATGCTCTAGGTTTAAAAAATGTAAAGGCAGAGCAAATCAGAGCCGAAAATGTAAAAGGCGATTTCGATTTTATCGTGAGTCGTGCAGTAACAAATATGCCTGATTTTGTTTCCTGGGTAAAAACTAAAATCAAGAAACAACAAAAACACGAACTAAAAAACGGGATTCTTTACCTAAAAGGAGGAGATCTGACAGAAGAGTTAAAGGATTTTCCAAAAGCAACGCAATACGACTTAGCTGATTTCTTCAAAGATGAATTCTTTCAAACTAAAAAAGTGGTGCATTTGCCACTGAAATTTGTGGTTTAAGTCATTGCGAGGAACGAAGCAATCTCATAACGAGAGCAACAAGTGTGATTGCTTCGTTCCTCGCAATGACTCTATTCTCCTAAAAATGGGTATCTGTAATTTTCCGGAGATACAAAAACCTCCTTAATGGTTCTTGGCGAAACCCAGCGTAACAAGTTCATTGCCGAACCCGCTTTGTCATTAGTTCCCGAAGCTCTGGCACCGCCAAAAGGTTGTTGGCCTACAACAGCTCCGGTACATTTATCATTGATATAAAGGTTTCCTGCTGCGTTTTGTAGTTTTACCGTTGCTTCTTCAATGGCATAACGATCCTGGCTAAAGATAGCTCCCGTAAGAGCATATTCTGAAGTTTGATCTATCAGTTCTAAGGTTTCAATCCATTTGGAATCCTCGTAGACATAAATAGTTAGAACAGGTCCGAATAATTCGGTTTCCATCGTAACGTATTTTGGATTTGTAGTCAGGATTACTGTCGGTTCAATAAAATAACCAACCGATTTATCGTAATTTCCTCCAATGATGATTTCGGCATCAGTATCTTTTTTGGCTCTTTCAATATAAGCTGCTAACTTATCAAAAGAGCCTTCGTGAATAACAGCTGTAATAAAATTACCGAAATCTTCCGGCGATCCCATTTTCATCGATTTTATATCAGTGGTTAGTTGCTCTTTAATAGCTGGCCATAAACTTTGCGGAATATACACTCTTGATGCCGCCGAACATTTCTGTCCCTGGAATTCGAAAGCGCCACGTACAATTCCGGTAACGGCTTGTTTTACATTGGCACTTGGATGCACTATAACAAAATCTTTTCCGCCAGTTTCGCCTACAATTCTAGGATAGGTTTTGTAATTATGAATGTTCGTTCCAATTTTTGCCCACAGCTCTTTGAATACAAAGGTGGAACCCGTGTAGTGTAATCCGGCAAAATCACGGCTTGCTAAAATGGTATTGGTAATCATGGCTGCATCGCCAAAAACAACATTGATAACACCATCAGGAAGTCCTGCCTCTTTGAAAATATCGATAATAATTTTTGCCGAAAATACTTGACTGTCGCTGGGTTTCCAAATCACCACATTTCCCATCATGGCAGCACTTGCAGGAAGATTGGCAGCAATAGCGGTAAAGTTAAACGGAGTGATGGCATATATAAAACCTTCCAAAGGTCGGTATTCTAATCGGTTCCAGATAGCGGAGTCGGAGGTAGGCTGGTCAGCATAAATCTGCGTCATGAATTCTACGTTGAAACGCAAAAAATCAATTAACTCACAGGATGCATCAATCTCAGCCTGATGAATATTTTTAGATTGGCCAATCATAGTTGCGGCATTGATTCTGGCTCTGTAAGGACCGGCAATCAGTTCGGCGGCTTTCAGGAAAATGGCTGCGCGTTGTTCCCAGGCCATATTTGCCCATGCTGTTTTTGATTCTAATGCATTTGCAATAGCGTTTTCTACATGTTTTTTTTCGGCAAGATGATAGCTACCTACGATGTGTTTATGGTCGTGCGGAGGAGTGATGTTTCGGGTGTTTCCGGTTCTGATTTCTTCATTGCCAATGTATAGGGGGACATCAATGGTTTCGTTCCACATTTTTTTGTAAGCCACAAGAACAGCTTCTTTTTCGGGTGAATTTGGAGCGTAACTTTTTACAGGTTCGTTGATAGCTTTGGGTACTTTAAAAAATCCTTTTAGCATTGCATTTTGTTTATCTTAGGTTAGAGAATCTTTATTCTAAAATGAAGAATAAAGGTTGCTAACAAAAATACAAAAGGAGAATTTAAAACTTTTATAAAGATTTATAAATAAGTTTTAAAAAATGTTAAACGGGGAATTAATTTAAAGCAAAAGGAGCACAAAGCCTGAAAGTAGGAATGATTACTTTAAAATTTTTGGTATTGGTAAAGTTAATCATATTGAAATGGCCTTTCATGGCTCCGTAAGGAGAAGAAAGGAGGCAACCAGAGCTGTAAGTGTGATTTTCTCCTGGTTTTAAAACCGGTTTTTTGCCAATGATACCTTCGCCATCAACAATTTCTATATTGTTTAGAGAATCAAAAATTTCCCAGTGACGAGAAGTAAGTTGCACTGAATCTTTACTGTGGTTTTCGATGGTGATATGGTAACTAAAGGCAAAGTGAATTTTGTAGTTCTTGAAGTAAGTGCCTTCAAAACTAGTCAAAACGGTAATTTTTATGCCTCTTGTTATCTGAGAAACCATACTAATGTGGTAAATAGTTGTGCTTAACTGGTTCAAAATTACAAAATTTTCATTTGCTTTTGTTTATTTTTAAATGTTTTTTTAATTAATGATGTTCAGGGAATTAGCAGTTCCTTTTCCGATGATTCTGTCGTAGCGTCCGGTGTTTTCTTTATAGTAAACTAAAATGGTATATTCGTTTTCAGTTTGATAGAAATTTCCGTCGATTGCATTGGCGTTATCAATGATTCCTTTGCTGTCTGCAACAACATATTGGAAATTGGTAAAACCTTGTTTGATTAAGACAGCTTTTTCATAGATACCTTTTTTTTCATTATAATCCATCATGTATTCCGGGGAAAGACTGTAATTGTTGAACATTCCGCTGATATAGATGTTTTTGTTGAGTCGGAACGTAGGTGCTGAAAGGCTAAAATAGACCCAGGCGTAATCGGCTTCCACTTCGTTATTGCTTGCGTTAGTGTTTTTTACAACAAAATTACCGTTGATGTCTTCAAATAGTGTGTAAGGAGAATTGGCTCGAGCATTGCTGGTGTGCAGTAGGCAATTGTAAATGTCTGTGCTAAAATCAACACGGGCTATAAAATTGCTTGCAACCCGAATGTCTTTGTTTTCGAAATAAAGAAATTCATTTCCTGCCCAAAATTGGGTTTCTGTGTCATACTTGTAAATTAAGTCGTTCCCAATGGTGTATTGTGGTTTGATATTTTTTATTTCAGAATTAAAATTACCGTTTTGAATAAGACGGACATTGATGTTTTTTAATGGATTTTGAAAAGTAATAGTATTGGATTTTATTGCAAAATCTAAATTGTGCATGTATTCGATATTGCTTACGTTTCGGGCTCTTTTTATTTGTAAAGGAATTGTAGCGATGTTTTCGTAAAGCATGAATTTTCTCGACAGCACAACTTCCTTGTCCTCATTGAGAATTTTAAGAATATAATTACCGCTTAGACGCAATTGCTGGGTGAATTGGTTTGGGAGGCTCAGCTTGTAATGAGAATAAATTTGCAGGGTGTTGAAAGAATTAGTGTAGTTCTGAATTCTTTGATTGTCAAATCCTTGTAGGTATTCGTTTTTTGGGATATTAGTTGGGATCCAGTTATAATCGCAATGAACAATTTCGTAGTAATAATTGGCTTCATTACCAAAAAGGTCGTCAAACTGAAACTGAAAACTACTTCCTAATTCAAAAATTGGAACCATATTTTGGTCGTTTTGAACAAAGGAAACTGTTTTTATGTTGTATGGGGGAGCTATTTCTTTTTCGGTTTGAGCTAAAGAAGGATTTATTGAAAGTACTAAAAGAAAAAATAAGATTATTTTGAAAAAAGACTTTGCCATTTTGTACTACTTAAGATTTTGTAAATATAACGAATACTCCTTGTTTTTATTTATTAAATAATTTTCAAAAATATTTTTCGTGTGTATTTTCTGTTAAATAAAATGTATCTTCGTTAGCTGTTAAGAATTATCTTATTGTAACTTTATTTGGCTATATGAAAAAAATCAACAATTTAGTATTCGGAATGATGGTGTTTCCATTGGCTGTTTTTGCACAGCAAATCGATTTTTCAAAAAAAATTCCTTTTGATCCAACTGTAAAAACAGGAAAACTTGAAAATGGTTTGACCTATTATATCAAGAAAAATACCAAACCAGAGAAAAAAGTTGACCTTAGGCTGGTGGTAAATGTAGGTTCTATTCTTGAGGATGATGACCAACAAGGATTGGCTCATTTTATGGAGCACATGTGTTTTAATGGCACAAAACGTTTTCCTAAAAATCAGTTAGTTGATTATTTGCAAAGTATAGGAGTAAAGTTTGGACAACATTTGAATGCTTATACCAGTTTTGATGAAACGGTTTATTTTCTGCCAATTCCATCGGATAGTCCTGAAAAATTAGAGAAAGGTTTTCAAATACTTGAAGATTGGGCATTCAATACCGTTTTGAGTCCTGAAGAAATAGATAAAGAAAGAGGCGTAGTTTTAGAAGAATACCGTTTGGGTTTAGGTGCTCAAAAACGAATGCTAAATCGTTATATTTCTAAATTGATGCACAATTCGCATTATGCGGAACGCTTGCCTATTGGGAAAAAAGAAATTTTAGAAAAATTCAAATATGAAACCTTAAATCGTTTTTATAAAGATTGGTATCGACCAAATTTGATGAGTGTTATTGTTGTGGGAGATATTGATGTTAACGAAATGGAGCAAAAAATCATCTCTCATTTTTCGACATATAAAAATCCAACGAACGAGAAGGTCAGAAAAACTTTCGAGATTCCGAATCACAAAGAAACTTTTGTAGCTGTTGAAACAGATAAAGAGGCTCCATCGGCTCAAATTCAATTATTGTACAAAGATTATGAAGCTCCAAAAACAGTTATAAATGTTGGAGATTTTAAAGATGATTTGGTTGAAGGTCTATTTACAACTATTTTGAATACTAGATTAGGCGAATTGGTTAACTCTCCAGCGCCGCCGTTTACTTATGGCTATTCTTATTATGGAGGTACTTTTGCTCGAAATAAAAAAGCGTTTCAATCGGTAGCGATGTCTCAGGAAGACAAACAATTGAGTGCTTTGAAAGTATTGGTTACCGAAAACGAAAGAGTTAAGAAATTTGGTTTTACCCAAGGAGAATTAGATCGATCTAAGTCTGAAATTCTTGCTTCTATTGAGAAAATGTATAACGATAGGGATAAAACCAATTCAGCAAATTTTGTAAGCGAATATCAGTCTAATTTCTTAAATAATGATCCAGCACCCGGTTTAGAATGGACGTATCAAACCGTAAAAGAACTATTGCCAGTTATTAATTTGAATGATGTAAATGCTTTAATTAAAAGTTATTTGAAAGAAGACAATCGTGTGGTCATCTTAACAGGTCCAGAAAAAGAAGGTCTTAAAAAAGTGGCTGAACAAGAAGTTTTGGACGCTTTAAAAATCAATACAGATGCTATTGAGCCTTATCAGGATGCAGCTGTAGCAACTAGTTTGATTCGAAATGAAATTAAGCCGGGTAAAATTGTTAAGCGAGAAAGTAATCCAAAAATTGGAACCAAGATATTGATTTTGTCCAACGGTGCAAAAGTGATTTACAAGAATACCGATTTTAAAAATGACGAAATTCTTTTTGAAGCGGTTAGTTTTGGAGGTACTAATTTGTATTCTGATACTGATATGAAAAAAGTAGAATTTGCAAACGGAGCTTTGAGAGAAGCGGGTTTTTCAGGTTTGAAACTAAATGATATCAATAAATTCATGACGGGAAAAAAAGCAATTGTAATGCCATATATTAGTAACGTAACTGAAGGATTGAGAGGCAATGCAACTCCTAAGGATTTGGAATATTTGTTCCAAATGACCTATGCTTATTTTACTGATTTGAATTTAGATCCAGAGGTTTTTGAAGCATACAAACAAAAACAATCTACTTATTATAATAATCTGGCTTCTCAACCTAATTTTTATTTTCAGCAAGAGCTTTCTAATGTTCTATATGAAGGTAATCCTAGATTTAATGGTTTAATTCCAAATGATAAAATCTGGAAAGAAACTGATTATACTTTGGCATACAACAAATACAAAGAACGTTTTGCTAATGCAGCTGATTTCGAATTTTATTTTGTTGGGAATATTGATGATAAAGTAATAGAAGAATATGCGGTTAAATATTTGGCTTCTTTGCCTTCTTCTAATAAAAAAGAAAAAGCAACTGATTTAGGATATAGAATGCTAAAAGGTGATTTGAAAAAAGTAGTAAATAAAGGTGCTGATCCTAAAAGTAATGTCATGATATTGTATTATGGAGATGCGAAATATTCGAATAAAGAAGCTATGAGTATGCAGGCTTTAGGCGAAATTTTGACTATAAAACTAATCGAACAATTGCGTGAAAATGAAAGTGGCGTTTATGGAGTTTCTGCAAGAGGAGGCATGAGTAAAGTGCCTTATGGATCTTATAATTTTTCTATCGGATTTCCGTGCGGACCAGAAAACGCTGAGAAATTGACCGCATCAGCCTTAGAAGAACTTCAGAAAATTATAAATAACGGACCAGAAGAAAAAGATGTCGCTAAATTTAAAGAAGGTGAATTGCTCGAATACAAAAAGGATAGTAAAGAAAATAGATTTTGGTTGTCTAATTTTACTAGTTCTTATACCAAAGGCAATAGTGCAGAAGAAGTATTGAAATTCGAAGAATATGTAAATGCAATTACTGCTAAAGATATTCAGAATGTAGCTCAAAAATACCTGACAAAGGATAAGGTAATTGGGATTTTGATGCCAGAAAAAAAATAGATTTTCATTTAAAAGTAAAAACCTGTTTGCAACGGCAAACAGGTTTTTTTATGATATGGATTATTTGAAACAAATAGGGATGATTTCTCCTTTTGCTAAACAATATTTAGTGACTAATTCGGGAGCAATTTTATTAGTATAATCTTCTTCAATTACTTTAAAACCGATGCTTCTTAATTTGTCAAAATAATCACGACCGTAAATGCGTACGTGATCGTATTGTCCGAAAATTTTAGCGCGCTCTTTTTGGTCTGTAATACTATCGTCAGCGAAGGTAACTTCTCGATTCAAGTCTTGCGGAATTTGTAAAATTGCCATTCCGCCCGGTTTTAATACACGATACAATTCCTGCATGGCTTTAGTATCATCAGGAATGTGTTCTAAAACGTGATTGCATAAAATCACATCGTATTGATTGTCTTCAAACGGAAGATTACAAATATCAGCTTTTACATCTGCCAAAGGCGAAAACAAATCGGTTGTGGTGTAATCCAAATTTTTTTGTTTTCTGAACAATTTGTAAAAAGCCTGTTCCGGTGCAAAGTGTAACACTTTTTTGGGAGCTGTAAAAAAATCAGTTTCTTCATTTAAATACAACCAAAGTAAACGATGTCTTTCTAACGAAAGTGTACTTGGTGAAAGCACATTGTTTCTTTGTTTTTCGTATCCGTAAGGCAACATCGATTTGAAGCTTTTCCCGTCAATAGGATCGGTATATTTATTTCCTTTTAATGAAAGTGCAATAATTGGACGCGCCAAATAACTCAAACGAATTAATAATGGTCGAGGAATAGTATTTAAGACTAATTTGAAGAGTTTTTTCATGGCTATTACACGGAGACTCGCAAAGCTATCACAGAGATTCGCAGAGTTCTTTTAAATATTTGTGTTCGAATTAATAAAACGTTTTATACTATTTCTTAAAATTTTTGAATTGTAATTGATTAATAGTCCGTATGGATAATTTCCTAATTTTAGATAGGTAAGTATTTGGGCAAAATGTACTGATGTGTAATTTTCGACTGTTTTTAATTCAATTACTAATTTATCTTCAACTAGTAAATCAATTTTGTAACCTTGGTTGAGTTCAATTTCTTTATATGTAATAGGTAATGATAATTCCTTTTCTACTTTTAGTCCTGCTTTTTGTAATTCATAAAATAAACATGCTTGATAAGCTGATTCTAAAAGTCCTGATCCTAATTCTCGATGAACTTCAATTGCTAATCCAATAACCTTATAAGAAAGTGCATTTAATTCTTCGCTTAACTCTAAATTGGCATTTTCTTCCATTTATCCGTATCTTTTATTAAATCTTTGCGAATTTCTGTGCTTTCTCTGATTGTCTCTGCGAAATAGCTTATGAAATTTGTATCTGATATATTAGATAATCAAAGGAACTTTTCTAAACTCATCTTCTTCGTTGCTTTCAATTCCTAAAGCTTTGTAGATGTAAGCGTAGGTAGACAGCAATTCGGGTTTTCCATCTACTAATGCGACATCGTGTTCAAAATGTGCAGATGGTTTTCCATCGGCAGTCAGGATTGTCCAGCCGTCTTTTAATTGTTTGATGTTGCGGGTTCCCTGGTTGATCATGGGTTCCAATGCGATAACCATTCCTTCAACAAAAAGTTTTCCACGACCTTTTTTTCCATAGTTAGGCATTTCAGGGTCTTCGTGCATTTTTTGTCCTAATCCGTGTCCTACTAATTCACGAACTACTCCGTAACCATGACCTTCAGTATATTTTTGAATAGCATTCCCTACATCTTCTACACGATTTCCGGCTTTGAATTCGCGCATTCCCACGTATAACGATTCCTTGGTAACCTGTAACAGTTTTTTAGTTTCCGGAGCTACTTCGCCTACTTCAAAAGTATAGGCGTGATCGCCGTGAAAACCATTTTTGTAAGCACCACAATCAATAGAGATAATATCACCGTTTACAAGAGGAGTGTTATTTGGAATTCCGTGTACTACTTGGGCGTTTGGACTCATGCAAAGTGAATTTGGGAAACCATATAAACCTAAAAAACTAGGTACGGCACCGTGATCACGAATGAACTCTTCGGCTAATTTATCAAGATGTAAAGTGGTAACTCCTTCTTTAACTTCAGAAGCAAGCATTCCTAATGTTTTCGATACAATTAAGGCACTTTCGCGCATTAATTCTATTTCTTCACGTGATTTTACTACAATCATAGTTTTGAATTTTGAGTTTGCAAAATTACGATTTTAATTGATTTAATCAGGATTTGCTATAATTTTATACAATTCGGAGTTGGAATTGCAAAATTCATTTCTCAAAGCAATTGCATTCAACTGTGCTGTAATCAAGCTGCTTTCCCGGCTATTGATTAAAAACAAAGAGCTTTCCCCAAAGGAAAATAACCGTTCTTCAGATTGTAACATGGTTTTGTAATTAGCAACTAAATCATTGGCTAAAATATATTGTTTGTTTAACGAACTAATAACTTCTTTTTGAGCTTTGATTTTGTTCGAAAGCTGCAAACGCTCTAAATTAAGGCTGTTTGTTGTCTCCTGAATTTTATATTTGGCTAATTTGAGTCCGCCTCTCTCTTTTCTCAAAAAAATAGGATAGCTAAAATTGACTCCTATTTTATAATTTTCAAATTTATAGTTGTCAATATATTGTGGTTCGGAAAGATAGGAATAGCTGAGGTCTATTTTAGGTAAAAGCATATTGGCTTTTAATTTTTGTTCTACCTCAAGCATATCAATTTTAGTTTCTATTGCATTTATCTTAGGATGATTGTCAATGGTGAAATCCTGTGTTAATAAATCATTTGTTTTTAAAGTTTCTTGAATGGTATTTTCAATTTGTTGTTCAGGAAAAAGTGTTTCAGAAAGTTCCATTGGTATCAAATTCTCTAACCATAAGAAATTAGAAAGTTCGAGTTTAGCCTTATAGAGTTTTAATTTTGAATTTTCCAGACTCAATTGGCGACTTTTTAAACTAATTCCTGCTTCGACACTATCAATTGCTCGTTTGTCTCCTTGTTCAATAGAAGTTAAAATAGCATTATAACGTGTTTGCGCATTAGTGGTGTACTGACTGTACATTTGGAATTCGTCGTAATTTTTTTTCCAATTAAAATAAGCTACCGAAGCATCATATAATATGGCTACTGCTTGTAGTTTTCGTTCGGCTTGGCTCAATTGAATTTGCATTTTAGCTTTTCGCAAATCGGCCATTCTTTGGTTGATAAAAAGTCCCTGACCTACAGGTACCGAAATTCCAAAGGAGGTTAAGCCCGGATTAGGAACCGTGTTTTCGGGATTGAGGTAATAACCTTCGTTTTGATCAAAACCCGCTTTAATTTCGATTCCATACCAGGTAGGAATTTTAAAACTGCTATTCAAAATAGAATAATAGTCGGTGCCTTTGAATTGTTTTTTATCAAAATCTACTCCAATTTTCGGGTCAAATGCACCACGGGCCGTCATTAAATTAGCCTGTGCTTTACTGATTTCTAAATTAGCGGTTTTGACTAACGGATGAAATTTTTTGACATAGCCTAAATATTCATTGAAAGTAAATTCAGATTGTTTAGGCGCTTCTGTTTCTCCATTAGTTTGCTGTGCCTGAAGAATAAAAGTAAAATGCAGTAAAAATAAAATGAGGTATTTCATTATTTTTTTTCTTTAGATTTACTTGTTTTTTCTTGTACTTGATAATAGTCAGGAGGGAAACCGTTTAAGATTCTCCAAATTTCAAACCAAACAGGAACAGTATTTAATAAAGCTATCGTTTGAGCTCCGGAACCTATACTGATTTGTTTAGGCCATGAAGCTTCATCTTTATCCGGAGCTATTAGTACTCTGAATTTTCCATTGTCACTGATAAAATTTTCGACAGCTACAATTTTTCCTCCAAAAGTTCCGTAGGAGATGTCAGGCCAGCCCGAGAATACAATAGTAGGCCAGCCGTCAAACCATATTCTAACCTTTGCTCCCTTGGAAATTAAAGGTAAGTCTAATGGATTGACATAGGTTTCTACGGCAATATCATATTCAGAAGGCATTATGGTTGCTATGGGTGTTCCTTCTTTAATAGTTTCTCCAATACCTGCTTGTAAGGCTCTGTTAATATAGCCGTTTTGAGCAGCTTTGATGTAGTACATTCCGTTACGGATGCTGTAATTAGCATATTGGTTTTTTAATTTGTTTACCTGAGCATCGGTATCGTACTGGCTGCTTAATGCGGTGAATTGATCACTTTTGGCTTTAGCTGTTTTTTCACTGTATTCAGCATCAATTCGATTGAGTTCAACTTTAGCGTTGATTAATTCGTTTTTGCTGGTTAATAATTTATTTTCCTGAGTAATAATTTTGGCTTCAACTTCCTGAAGTTTTAATCTTTTTTCTTCTACATCGGTCAGGGGTTTTAGACCTTCTTTGTTCAATTGTACAGTACGATTAAATTGAGTGTTGGCAATTTTGAGTTGTGTTTTTACCGCAATTAAATCCATAGAGTCGCTTTCTATCTTGAAAAGGGATTGTCTAATTTTGTTTTTTGCCTGTTCCAGTTTAAGTAGTTTTTCATTTTGAATAGCCTGAATTTGAATAGACAATGCACTTACCTTAGAGTCATAAGATTCCAAAGCTTGTTTTTTAGCGTCAAGCTGATTCTTAGTATTTGCAACTAAGTTAGGATCCATGTAATCTTCTTTGATTTCAGAAATATAAAGGATGGTGTCTCCTTTGTGAACAAAATCGCCTTCCTGAACGTACCATTTTTCAATTCTTCCTGAGATTACACTTTGAATTGACTGGGGTCTTTGATTGGGTTTTAATGTGGTTACAGCCCCTTTTCCGGAAATATTTTGAGTCCACGGAAGGAATAGCCCAATTAAAGCCAGAATAGAAACTATAGTTATTATTCGGTTCAGTATTTTATAATGCGGTCTCTTAGCCAGCGATTTAACGGTGTTGTAGCGATCCAGGAATGTTGAACCGTGTTCGTTATTATTAGAAATATTAAGCATAATTTTGATTTTTAGTATCTAAAATAATTTTTCCTTTTTGCATAGTAATTTTTCTATTGCATTTTGTTTTCCAATATGGATTTTTTGAAGAAACAACAATTGTCCATTTGTGTTCTTCGGAGGTTAAAAAGTCAATGATTTCATTGGCTACTTTTTCGTCCATAGTGTCCGTAGGATCTTCAAGAAATAAAATTTTAGGTTTGTTTACAATACTTCTGGCTAATAATATTTTTTGAGCATTAGAGGATGATAGCTGTCTTCCTTCAGGGAAAATAGGAGTCATTAAACCTTTAGGCAAAGATTTAATGAAACTGCTGAGTTGTACACCATCAAATGCCCATTTTAAAGTTTCATCAGTAATATTTTTGTTTTTAAATGTAATGTTGTCAATGACAGTGCCTTCAAAAGGAGTTTCACCATGAATGATGCTCGAAACTTGTGCGCGGTATTGATTGATATTTATTTTAGTAAAACTGTCATCATTGATGTACATCACTCCGGATGATGGTTGAATAAGTCCTGATAAAATTCGGATCAGGGTTGTTTTTCCGGAACCATTTTCTCCGTCAATAAAAATATGTTCCGATTGTTGAATTTTCAGAGAGATATTGTCTAAAATTTTGTTTTTTGAATCAGGAAATCTAAAACTAACATCATCTACTTCTAATGCTATTGAAGTATAACAATTGTCATAGTCAATAGGGAATTCTTCTTCTAAATCCATGTCGGTTATGGTTCCTATTTTTTCTATTGAGGTCAATACATCGTAGAAAGTTTCCAGTCCCAAGATTATTTTTTCGACCGAATTAATTACCAATAAAATAATAATTTCGGCAGCCACAAATTGACCAATATTCATTTCCTGTGCTAACACCAGATAACCTCCTATTGAAAGTAAGCTGGCAGTAATGATTACTTTAAACACAATTAATTGGCTAAACTGTGATTTGATTACGGCAAAATGATTTTCTCTTGAGTTGAGGTAATTAGTCAGTATTTTGTCGTTTTTTTCTAAGGCGTAATCATGGTGTAACTGGTTTCGGAAACTAAAGTTGTTTCTGGCTATTTCCTGAAGCCAACCCGCTATTTTGTATTTGAATTTAGATTCTGTTAAACTGGTATTTAGACCTGAAACATAAGAAAATCTAAAAATGAAATACAGTAAAGCAAATAGTAGAATACCAAAAAAGATAAAATAGGAATGGTATAATGAGAGTAAGGTGAGTCCGAAAACAATTTGGAGTAAGGCGGCCGAAAAATCTAACAATAGTTTTGAAGTTCCTTTTTGAATTACTAAGGTGTCAAAAAAGCGGTTAGCCAGTTCAGGCGGATAATTGTTATAGAATTCTTCAAATTTAATTTTTGGAAGACGTACAGCAAATTCATAAGAAGAACGGATAAATATTTTTTGTTGCAAATTTTCAGTTATTCGCAACTGCATTAGAGATAAAATACCCACTAAGGCCACACCAAAAACAACCAGAATAATTAACATGATCCAGGAAACACTAGCTCTTCCTGATTGAATAAAATTAGTTATCGCCTGAATCCCTAATGGTAATGATAAACTAATAATTCCTGAAAAAATGGAATAAAAAAACAGCTGATAAACGTCTTTTTTATCCAGTTTTAATAAGTTATAAAATCGTTGTAAAGGCTTCATAGATATTTATTTTTTTAAGGCTTTGGTTATCAGGTCAAGGTAGAAATCAGTTGGCGAAATCAGATCACTACAGTCGGTTATTGTTTTTAGGTGTTCGTTAAGAAAATGCTGGTGCAAACTTCCTTCTACTATTGTTGAAGCCAGACTTTTAGAATAAGGATAATCAGGATTAACGTCGTAAATCATAGTGGCTAATTGATTGATTATTCTTTTATAGACTAAAAAGTATCCTTCCTTGTTGTCTTCATCTACTTCTTTAGTGTAAAGAGCTTTGTTGAATTCAGCGATGATAATTTTATTTAAAATAGCTTCATTAATATGTTTGGTGTTGTCATCGTCTTTAATTTTTTCGGTAACAACTATTATTGCTTTGGTTAGTTTTTCTACCGGATTGTTAATGTTATTAGTGGCAAGAACAAGTCTGTATTCCATCCAACTCCAATACCAGGAGGATAGATATACAACTAATTTATGCTTGTTTTCAAAATACCTGTAAATGGAGCTTTCGTTAGACTGAATTTGTTCACCCAATTTTTTAAATGTAAAACTTTCTAAACCAATTTCGTCTATTAATAAAATGCTTTGCTGAATGATTTTTTTACCTAATTCAGATGTTTCAGGATCTTTCAGGTAGAGCTTCTCATTTACTTTTATTTTTAAATTTCCTAACAAATCCATTGCTATTCATTTTTGTGCAAATTTAATAGCAATACTTTTAATTTCGTGTTTTTAACATATAATTATGCTAAAACAAAGCGTTTTCTAATGTTGTTTTAATGTTGGAGTTGCTTTTGGTGTTATTTTTAGTGCAAGGTTAGTTTAATTTATAATTAGATTTTTTAGAAAATATTTTATAGGGTATTGGTGATGTGAATTTCATTTTGAATCTAGGATGCATTTATAATTAAGAAATAGATTGGCATTCCTATTGTTATGTTTATGGGAAAGGTTACTGCAAGTGCCATTGGTAAAAAAAGCCCCGGATTTGCTTTCGGTACAGTTATTTTCATAGCTGCTGGTACAGCAATGTATGAAGCACTAGCTGCTAATATTGCAAACATAAATCTATTACTAATGTCATCGGTAATTAATGAGCTTATTATTGCAAACAGACAACCGTTAAACAATGGTATTAATATGGCAAATAGGGAAGGGAATAGCCCAAAAGAGAAGAATGATTGTAGTTTTCTACCGCTTGTTATTCCCATGTCTAAAAGAAATATAGCAAGGAATCCTTTGAAAAGATCATTAGTAAAAGGAGCAATACCCTCTGCTTGTTTGTCACTAGCCATAAAACCTATAGTTAAACTTCCTAGAATTAGTAGCACGCTTCCATTAGTTAACGAATGTTTTAGTATTGAATTCTTTTTAATAGTTTTGGATTCTTTTTTGTTAAAGATAGATATTAAAACTAATCCTATTATTATTGCGGGTGACTCCATTAATGCCATTATCGCAACCATGTGTCCATGGAGTTTTAATTGTTGTGCTTCGAGAAATGAAACAGCAGTCACAAATGTTACTGCACTAACCGATCCATAGGCTGCTGCGATTGCTCCCGAATCAAATATGTTTAATTTTTTCTTCAAGATAAAGAATGTATATAAAGGGATAAATATCGAAATGCAAATTCCGAATACCATAGACCAAGCTATTTCGCTAGTAAAGGTTTCGTGTGATAGTTCTTGCCCTCCTTTAAAGCCTATGGCAAATAATAAGTAAAGTGAAATAAATTTAGAGGAGTTTTGGGGTATTTCTAAGTCACTTTTTAAATATACTGCAATAATACCCAATACAAAAAAAAGTAAAGCAGGGTTGGTGAGGTTTTCAATTAGTAGATTAAAATTCATTTCTGTTCTGGTTTATGTTTGTATTATTATTTGAGCTTTCGGGATTTTTCAAACTAATTTGTATTTCTGACCAAATCATTAATTTTTTTTTCTCCTTTTCTGCTTTTAAAGATGTTTCCAAAAACGATTTTAAAACTAATTTCAATTCTTCGGTTTTTTGGATGGCTTGTAAGTCATGTTTGCCATATCTGATTAATGAACTAAAATCCTTTTTTTCATAAAAGCTAATTTTGCTCAAAAGGAGATTGCTTAAAACTTCTCTAAATTCAAAAGGAGTAAATTCTCCCTCGATTAATTTTAATTTTTGCATATGATTTGTTTTAAAGATGATGCAAAAATGGATATTAAATTTTATATATTTTTATTTATATTTGTAATGAATTGCATAAAAATATTTTATGAATTATACTTTAAATCAACTTAAGATATTTCTTAAAATTGTTGAAACTAGGAGTATCACTAAAGCTTCTGAAGACTTGAATTTAACCCAGCCTGCTGTTTCAATTCAGCTGAGGAATTTTCAAAATCAATTTGATATTCCATTGACGGAAGTTATTGGGAGAAAAATTTTTATTACAGATTTTGGATTGGAAATAGCCGAATCGGTCGAAAATATAATTAATCAGGTTTATGCTATTAATTATAAAAGTCTCTCTTATAAAGGACTTTTGTCTGGTAGGTTGAAAATTTCTGTGGTGTCAACAGGTAAGTATGTTATGCCTTTTTATCTTTCAGATTTTATAAAATTGAATCCAGAAATAGAATTGTTAATGGATGTGACTAATAAAAATAGAGTGATAAAAAGTTTGGAGAATAATGAAGTTGATTTTGCGTTAGTATCCATATTACCTGAGACCATTCAAGTTGAAAAGTTGGATTTATTACAAAATAAATTATTCCTTGTTGGAAATAGCAAAGAGCATGCGATCGCTTACACCAATAAAAATTTTAGTGAATTACCTTTAATTTACAGAGAGAAAGGTTCTGGCACAAGACAAACAATGGAAGGGTTTATAAAACAAAATTCAGTTTCAGTATTGAAGAAATTGACACTTACCTCTAACGAGGCTGTTAAACAAGCTTTATTGGCTGGTTTTGGTTATTCTATAATGCCACTAATTGGAATTAAAAATGAACTGCAAAATAATGAGTTGCAGATTATTCCAGTAAAAGGACTTCCTATTAAAACAGTTTGGAGTTTAATTTGGTTAAAAGGGAAAAAACTTTCGCCGATTGCTGTGGCCTATTTGGATTTTTTAAGACAGGAGAAAGATAAAATAATTCAGGAAAAATTTAGTTGGTACGAAGGTTACTAATTTTCGAATTTGATGTAAAAATGCCCTATATCGTGAAAACGATTTAGGGCATTCCATATATGTGTTAGTAAAAAAGTGTTATTTCACCAATAATGAATGACTGGACATAGCAGCAGGTTGAGCTACTCCCATCAAGTCTAAAATTGTTGGAGCAATATCTCCTAAAACACCATCCTGAATAGCTATTTGGTCATTGTCAACTAATATAAAAGGAACAGGATTAGTTGTGTGGGCTGTATTTGGACTTCCATCAGGATTAATCATCGTTTCACAGTTACCGTGGTCAGCAATTACAATAGTCGAATAGCCGTTTGCCAGTGCAGTAGTAATTACTTTTTCGGCACATTTATCTACAGCTTCGCAAGCTTGGATAGCAGCTTCCATAATTCCGGTATGTCCTACCATGTCTCCATTGGCAAAGTTTAGACATACAAAATCCACTTCTCCTTTTTCAAGTTCAGGGCAAAGTGCGTCAGCTAATTCATAAGCACTCATTTCAGGTTGCAAATCATAAGTGGCGACTTTTGGAGAGTTTCTTAAGATACGTGATTCGCCTTCAAACGGCACTTCTCTACCACCTGAAAAGAAGAAAGTTACGTGTGGGTATTTCTCTGTTTCGGCAATACGGATTTGTTTTTTGCCTGCTTTTTCTAAAACTTCGCCTAATGTTTCAGTAATGTTGTCTTTGTTGTAAACTACTTTTACATTTTGATAAGTCTCATCATAATTAGTCAATGTAACATAGTACAAATCTAATTTATGCATGTTTTGCTCGTGGAAATCCTGTTGCGAAAGTGCTTCAGTCAATTCTCTGCCACGATCCGTTCTGAAGTTGAAGAAAATAACAACGTCGTCATCCTGAATAGTTGCTAATGGTTTTTCGTCAGCGTCAACAGCTACAAGCGGTTCAATGAATTCATCAGTGATGTCATTTCCATAGCTGGTAGCAATTGAAGTAACAACATTATGTGTTGGAGTTCCTTTTCCATGAACCACTAAGTCATAAGCAAGTTTTACTCTTTCCCAACGTTTATCACGATCCATCGCATAGTAACGACCAATTACAGAAGCAATTTTTACCGGAGTATTGGCAATATAATCAGTTAGATCCTGGATGTATTTTTTTCCAGATTTAGGATCAACATCTCTACCATCAGTGAAGGCGTGGATGAAAACCTGATCTAAACCGTAATCCTGAGTGGCATCAATTAATCCACGCAAGTGAGAAGTATGAGAGTGTACACCTCCGTCAGAAACTAATCCTAAGAAATGTACTTTTTTGTTATTGTCTTTTGCGTACTGAAAAGCATCTTTTAATACTTGTTCCTGTGCCAAAGTTTTATTGGCTACAGCCAAATTAATTTTAGCTAAATCCTGATAAACAATTCTTCCGGCACCAAGATTCATGTGTCCTACTTCGCTGTTTCCCATTTGACCTTCCGGTAAACCTACGTGTAAACCATCGGTTCTAAGTTGAGCGCTAGGATATTTTTTATAAAGACTGTCTATAAAGGGAACATTTGCATTGTCAATTGCAGATACTTTCGGGTCAGGTGATTTTCCCCAACCATCCAAAATCATAAGGATTACTTTTTTGCTCATTAGTTTTTAGTTTTTGGCAAAGATAAATTATTTCTAAAATCTTCGTTGCGAATAAAATCACAATTATGTATTCAAGAATTTAGCTATGGTAAAAATGACAATTTTGTTGCTGAAATGGTGTTTTGTTAAAATAAATGCAGTTTAAAATTTGGTTTTCACCGAATTATAGTCAATAAAATAACGCAGACTAATGGATAAAATATTAGTCATATTAGCATTAAAAACGGAGTTGATGTTCTGTTTTAAGTTTCTTTGAATACTATTAGTTTCTTCCTGAGAATAATTTCGATATAATAAGGATAATTGGCTTCCGGGAGCAAACCACCAGGAATAAGAAAAGTCAAAATTCCAGGAGTTAAAATTCCTGTTTTTATTAGTGTTGTAGCTATTATTAGCTGTTAAACGGCCATTGTCTTCCAGGTTATAGAAATTTTTGTTGGACGAATACGACCAGTAATATCGGGCATTAAGGTTTATTGTCATCTTGTTGTTGATGGAATATTTACCCGTGAGATTGTTTTGTAGGGTTTCGATGTTTCTTTTGGCAAAAATAATTCCGGAATTGTCAGAGTCAACCCAGCCAATATTGTTGCTGTTTTTTGAATAATCAGTATAAAAACCCAGAGAGAATTTGTCACTAAATCTATATTTGGGACCGGCATAAATTCGGTATGAAAATCGTTTGTTTTCGTCAAACTTTTCAATAGAAGGAGTTATGTCAAAAGTTAGGTTGTTGTTTTTGTTGGATTCCATTTCCAGATAAACAGAAAATCTTCTGGGAATATAGAGAAAACGACCTGTTTGGCGTGGTTCATAAAAATCGTATGTTTCAAAAGGAAGTACATTAATCCCAAGTTGAAAATAGAATAATTTTAAAGTAGTGGCTGTTATAATGGTTTGTATCCAACTGGTATTTTGAATTCTATTAGTACTGTTGTCAACATCTAAATTTACTTCCTGTTCAATTTTTAAGGTGTTGAACAATTTTGTTGGATTTAAAATTCGATAACTGGCATTCACAAAACCACTATAATAGTTAGTGTAGAATAAAATGCCTAAATCATTAGAATCAAAGTTTTTTGAAGTGTATTTTCCGTTAAAAAGGTAACGGTATTTTCCGCTTGTTTTGGCAAAAGTGATGAAGCTTTTAAAACCGTCATAGCTTTCAGTGTCATTGATGCTGCTGTATTTGAAATCACCGGATAAATTATAAGTATTGCCTTTAGTGTTTAAATCGAATACTAATCCACTAACATTGGCATCTCTAAAATTACCGTTACGGCTAGTGTTGGTATTGATAAAAGAAACCGAAGAATTTTGTCTGAATCGTTGATCTAGTACAAGGATGTTGTAATTTGTTAAAGGTTCAATTACTTCAGTTCGGCTGCTGTTGTCATTGGTGTTTTTTATTGTAGCAAAGGTTTTTTCGGTAATGGCGTTTAGAAAACCAATTCCCAATCCTTTTTTAGTTCGTCCTGAAATTTTTATCGCGTTGATTAAATCTACAGTACTGGGATAGTTAGTGATTTGTTCGTTGTTAGCAAAGCTTTCTTCTAAAGTTGATTTGCTAATAATTGGAGTTCCGCCAATTCGTCTGGAATAAAATATATTTCCAATGTTGAATAAGTTAGTTCCTTCGGTAAAAAAAGGTCTGTTTTCGTCTAATTTCTGTTCAAAAGGTTCCAGATTTAGGATTGCATTATCAAATTTAGTTTGTCCAAAATCAGGAATTAAAATGGCATCTAAAGTAAATGCATCGTTGATTCCGTATTTTATATCTAATCCTGCTTTAAGTGTTTTGTCAGCAGAAAAGTTGTCTTTTTGGTAATAAGCCGAAGTATAAGGAATTAGGAACAATCGGGTAGGAGGATTTATGTTTTCTATTCCTTCCAATGTTCCTGATTGTGTTAAGACAGCGCCTATTCGGGTGTCGATATGATTCCAGGTGAATTTTTGCGCATTTCTTTTAATTTCACGCATAAAATTAATGCCCCAGCTTTGTTTTTGGCTCTTAGGAAAACGGATTGCAGCATAAGGGATTTTCATTTCTACTGACCAGCCAAAATGAGTTATTTTGACACTGCTTTGCCATATAGCATCCCATGTAAAATCCTCAGTTTCTTCAGTAGCTAAACAGTCCATTTGCACTCCGGTAGAACTTACATAAAAACGATAATCCTGTTGTCCGTCATTAAAACCGTTTATGAAAACAGCAAAATGATCGGCTACGCCAAAAACGTCTCTTTCGGTTAATTCCCGTTGGATTTTATCAGGTTCGTCGTCGTAAAGTAGTGCCGAAATGTAGATGGCTTCATTGTCGTATAGAACTTTGACTTCGGTTTTTTTATTTTCGCTTATGGCTTTACCGTTATCGGGTTCAAACATAATGAAATTAGAAGCTGTTTCGGTGTTTTCCAGCCATTCGTCTTCTTCAATTTTTCCGTCAATAGCCAGTTCCTTTGTCTTTGATTTTGCCAAAATACTTTTTTTTTGTGCAAAAAGACTCAGGTTTAATAACGCTAAGAAGCAATATATTGATAAACGAAATAACTTCATGAAGGAATGATATCTTAGGCAAAAATAATAAAATAAGTGAAATTAACAACTTTTTAACAACCTCTGGCGTAATAAAAAAACTACTAATAGGTTAAAACTATCTTATTAATGCGGCTTTGTTTTTTTTAAGGGGGCTTTTTTTATATTTTTGGCTGCATAATTAGGTTTTTAAGTAATTAGTATTCAATGGTTTGTAAGGGTTTTTTGGGTTGTGTGTTGCTCGTGTTTTTTTTAGGAACAACTAATGTCTTTTTTTCAAAAGAAAGTAAAACTGAGGTGGTTTTGAAAAATCATCAGGGAAGTGATTTTGTAGAGCCAAGTGTTGAGGAAGTTTATAATAAATTGCATTCGGCAAATTATGATTTGCCTAAACTGGAAAGTTTTAAGAAGGCTTTGGAAGGTTTTTATAAGTTAAAAGCTCAGGGAGTTGTTTCTAAAAACATAATTACACTTATTGATTTTAGTTTATCAGCTAATGTTAAAAGACTTTGGGTGATTGATTTGGATACTGATGTTATCTTGTATCATTCGCTGGTGGCTCACGGAAGAAATACCGGAGGTGAGTTTGCTAATAGTTTTTCTAATACTCCGGAATCCTATAAGAGTAGTTTGGGTTTTTATGTTACGGGAGAAGTGTATAATGGAAAACATGGAAAGTCATTGAAACTGGACGGTTTAGAGAAAGGAATTAATGACAATGCCAGAGAAAGAGCGGTTGTTGTCCATGGAGCTGATTATGTTTCGGATTCTTTTATTCATAATAACAAAAGATTAGGCAGAAGTCTTGGTTGTCCGGCGATTCCATTGGGAATAACAGAAGAATTAATTAGTACTATCAAGGATAAATCTTGTTTGTTTATTTATTATCCTTCGGATTCCTATCAAAATTTGTCAAAGTTGGTTTCTTAGTTCGGTTTGATGAAAAAAAAAATCAGGAGGTAACAATTTAGTTTTAAAAAAGTTAAGCTTGAATTTGTTTTTTGACTAAAAAAAATATGCTCTAAAAATTTGTTTTCAACTTAACTTATTCTTTATATTTGCACCACGCTAATGCGGAAGTAGCTCAGTTGGTAGAGCTCCAGCCTTCCAAGCTGGTTGTCGCGAGTTCGAGCCTCGTCTTCCGCTCATAGAAACCGAAATTTAATAGTTTCGGTTTTTTTAAAATAAAATTTGGAGGTGTTTGAATAATTTGTATATTTGCACCCGTTATGCGGAAGTAGCTCAGTTGGTAGAGCTCCAGCCTTCCAAGCTGGTTGTCGCGAGTTCGAGCCTCGTCTTCCGCTCTTAGAAACCGAAACTTAATAGTTTCGGTTTTTTTTATTGGATAAAACTCAATTCCGAGTTTGGTTTTATTTCAACGGGAATGCGGTTTTTTTGGAATAATTTGGCTGATAACTTTCCTTTCAAAATTATTTTTCCGTCTTTTATTTCGAGCCAACTTCCTTCTTTTAGTCCTAAAACCGGGAAATTATTAAAGTGATGAAATTCGTTAATCCTGGTTTCCCGGCTTTCTCCCATGTGAGTCGATTGGGAATCGGCATCTATAAAATGTACGTTTAAATTAAAAGGAATTAGTCCTAAGGTTTGAAAGCTTGGTGGATAAACAATAGGCATGTCGTTAGTGGTTTGCATGCTCAGTCCGGCAATGTTGCTGCCTGCGCTGGTTCCTAAGTAGGGAGTGCCTTTTTCGAGTGTTTCTTTTAGCGTAGTCATGATTTTTTCATGGTACAATTGTTTTACTAATAAAAAGGTATTGCCTCCGCCTGTAAAAATTCCTTCGGCATTTTGAATGGCCTGAGCAGGGTTTTCATATTGATGAATTCCTTTTATGACGATATTGATTTTGGCGAAAACCGAAGCTGTTTTTTGAGTGTATTCATCATACGAAATCCCGCTGGGCCTGGCGTAAGGAATGAATAGCACAGTTTTACAGTTTTTGAAATGTGATTTCAATTTAGGGAGTAAGTATTCTAAATAGCTGCTTCCGAAAAGGGTAGAGGTGCTGGCTAGTAATAGATTTTTCATGGTATTTTTTGATTTAAAGATATAAAATCGGTTTGCTAATCAGTTTGATTTATTAACAAATTTTTATCAGCTTCTTAGTATCAAATTGGGATGAGCTTGATTTATTTTTACTCTTTGATTTTGTGTCAGATGAGGGTATTTGTAGCTGTTTTTTTTATTTTGTTTACAACTGTTGTTTTGGGGCAGCTAAAGAAAGCTTCTGAAATAAGAGGGCAGGTGAGTGCTTATGTGTCTAATTTGGACGGCATTTATGTTATTAATCTAAAATCTGAGCAAACGGTTTTTACGGATTTAAATGGAGAATTTGTTATTGAGGCTAATGTAGGTGATACTTTGGTTTTTTCGGGTTTGCAAACTAAACGCAAAGAAGTAGTGTTGAATGCCGAAGATTTTAAGAAAGCTGTTTTGAAAGTGCATTTAATTACCATGATTCATGAATTGAATGAAGTGGTAGTTAGAAATTATAATTCGATTAATGCGGTGTCACTTGGAATTGTTTCTTCAGGCCAAAAAAAATATACCCCAGCCGAGAGAAAATATGCCACTGCAAGTTCGGCTCGTTTAAATCCTATGGGTTTGGATCCTGTAATTAATCTTATTTCCGGTCGTAGTAAGATGTTGAAAAAAGAAATAGAGGTCGAGAAAAAAGAATCATATATGGCTATGTTGGAAAAAATGTTTGATAAAGAACATTTTATTAATACATTGCAGTTGCCTTTGGAATATATAAAAGGTTTTGAGTATTATGTAGTGGATAATCAAAAATTCACTAAAATATTAGAGATGAAAAACAAAACTACAATTGAATTTTTGTTAGGAGAATTGGCAGTGAAATACAAAGCGATAATTGCCCTTGAAAACAAATAATTTTCTTTTACTATTGCTGTTTTTGTTTGGCCAAATTATTTTTGGTCAGGATAATCGAAAGCAAATCCGTGGACTTATTCGCGTTGATTCTACTTCGGTAGAAGGGGTGAATATTGTTAATCAAACTACTCAAAAAACAACTTCGACCGACAAGAATGGAAGTTTTACACTTTTTTTAAAAGAAGGTGACGAACTGCTGTTTTCTGCGGTAAATCTTGTAACTTTACGTAAAAAGATAGTTCAGGCTGATTTAGAAAAAGCTGTTTTAATAGTTCAGTTACAAATTGAAAGCATCCCGCTCAAAGAAGTAATCATTAAAGAAGATTCCAAAATTAATGCTGAAAGTTTAGGGATTATTCCAAGTGGGCAAAAAAAATATACGGTTGCTGAAAGGAGATTGTACACTGCAAGATCAGGTTTTTTAGACAGGCCGTTGAACTGGATGTCAGGAAGAACAGCGATGCTAAAGAAGGAGTTAATTGTTGCTGAAAAAGAACAATTGATGGCTAAATTAGAATATCTTTTTGAAGAAAATTTTTATATTGAAACATTAAAAATCAGGAAAGATTATATCAGGGATTTTCAGTTGTATTGCATAGAAAATGATGATTTTGTGTCTTCGTTAAAATCAAAAAACAAAACTCTGTCCAAGTTTTATATCTTAACTCTGGCTAAAAATTATAATAAAATAACGGTCTATGAAAACTAAAGTAAGTATTTTAATTTTTCTTCTTTTAACTCAATTTTCTTTTGGTCAAGTAGGTGAGCAAAAAACACTTAAAGGTCAAGTGCGAAATAATTTGGTTCCGGTTGAAAACGTAATTGTTTTTAATGTGAATTCAAATGTGGGAGATGTAGTGGATCAATATGGCTTGTTTGAAGTTAAGGCAAAGGCTCATGATACCTTAGTTTTTTCCAGTTTGTCTTTTAAATCTAGAAAAATTGTTCTTTCCGAGGCTGATTTTGTTGCGTCTAAGTTGATTGTCAATTTAGAAGTTTTTACTAATGAATTGGCTGAGGTTTTAATTCTGGCTAAGAAAGAATTAAATCCTGTTGAAGGAAATACGCAAAAATATGTTGACTTGAAATACTTTGATGATGCTAAATCTTCTCCTAAAAACAGGACTTTACCTCCGGTTGGCGGTATAGAAAACGGAGTGGACTTTGTAAGGATTTATAAAGATGTCTTGGGAGTTTTAAGAAAAAACAATCCTCAAAAAACGGATTTTTATAAAGAAACCAGTTTTTCTGAAGTGGTAATGGATAAGGTGAATTATGGTTTTTTTTCTAACACCTTGCATTTAAAAGATGATGAGATTAAATTGTTTTTAATTTATTGTGAAAATGATTCTAAGTCACGACAATTAATGCAACCAAGTGAGGAGTTTCGATTAATGGATTTTCTTATTACTAAGAACACGGAGTATAAAAAAATAACGAAACACTAGAAAAACAATAATCGTCAAGCGTTTGGTTTACAAAAAATAAAGGTCTTTATTTTAAGAGAAAATTTAAAAATAGACTTTTTTAATTTTGGTATATTTGCATTTTAAAAAAAAATATAGAATATGTTTGGTATTGGAGGAGGAGAGTTAGTCTTTATAATGTTTGTAGTTTTATTGTTGTTTGGATCGGATAAGATTCCGGAAATTGCCCGTACAATGGGAAAAGCAATGGCGCAATTAAAAAATGCTACAAATGATATAAAACATGAAATTCAGAAAGGTGCAGAGGAAAATGGTTTAGATGCAAAATCATTGTCAGAAATGACAGGTGGTATCAATTCGCAAATTAATCAGGTAAAAGAAGATATTTTAGGAGATAGTGTTGTTCAGGCAACCAAAATCAAAGAAGATATTGAAGATATTGCCGGTCCGGTAAAACGTAGTCGATAATGTTAGATAAGCTCCTCTCGTTAGATGTTCAATTATTAGTGTATTTAAATGGACTTGGGTCAGAGTCTTACGATAGTTTGTGGCTTTTTATAACCAAACAAACCAATTGGATTCCACTTTTTTTAATACTACTTTATGTTATTTATAAAAAAATAGGTGGTAAGCAAATATTGTATGTGCTGTTGTTTATAGCATTACTTATTTTTATTACTGATCAGTGTACTAATTTGTTTAAGCATGGAGTGCAGCGATTACGTCCTTGTAATAATCCGGATGTTTATTCGATGATCCGGGTGGTGAAAAAAACAAAATCGTTTAGTTTTTTCTCGGGACATGCAGCAAATAGTATGGCGGCAGCTGTGTTTATTTATCATCTTATTAAACCGTATTTTAAATATACTTTTTTATTATTTCTTTGGCCTTTAATTTTTGCTTATAGCCGAATTTATTTAGGATTGCATTATCCGTTAGATATTTTGAGTGGTTATTTATTTGGAATGTTAACAGGGTGGTTAGTTTTTAGAATATATCAATTTACACAAATAAAATATTTTCCGCTTTAAGAAGAAAGTTTGTGAAAATAAAAAACGCATATTCACAGTTTGTATAGTTTGTGGATGTGCGTTTTTGTTTTAGGGAATGTTTTAAAGTACTCTGCTTACTGTTAGCCCGTCTCTGATAGGAAGTAAAACGGTTTCTACTCTTGGGTCTTCTTTTAATAATTTATTGTAATCAAGTAATATTTTTGTGCTTTTGTCTTTTGGGTTTAAAGGTTCTAAAACTTTACCGCTCCAAAGTACATTGTCTGATAAAATAATGCCTCCTTTATTCATTCTGGGAACAATCAACTCAAAATAATTCAGGTAATTTTCTTTATCGGCATCAATAAAAACCAAATCAAATTTGATGTCAAGCGTAGGGATGATATCGACTGCTTCGCCTAAATGTTGAACAATTTGATTGCCCCAAGGTGATTTGTCAAAATGTTTTCTCTGAAAATCGACTAATTCTTCTTTGATGTCTATGGTATGCAATTGGCCGTTTTCCTGCATACCTTCGCATAAACATAAAGCCGAATAACCGGTATAAGTTCCAATTTCAAGAATATTCAACGGACGAATTAATTTAGACAACATACTTAAAACCCTGCCTTGGAAATGCCCGCTTAACATTCGTGGCAATAAAATTTTTTGATAGGTTTCCTTGTTTAAAGCTGCTAATAATTCGGGCTCTTTTTCAGAATGTTGTTCGATGTAATCTTCTAATTCTTGAGAAATGAAATGCATTTTGCTGTGTTTTTTTCAATTTGTGCCAAAGTTATCAAATTATCAAAACAACAAATCAACAAATAGTCATTAAATTTGCAGCATGCAAATGGAGAAAAAAGACATAAGAGCCTTATCTAAAGAAGAATTACGCAATTTTTTTGTTGCCAATAATGATAAAGCATTTCGTGGAAATCAGGTTTATGAATGGTTATGGAGTAAAGGAGCGCACAGTTTTGAGGATATGACAAATATCTCCAAAGGAACGCGTTCTATGTTAGAAGAAAACTTTGTGATTAATCATATCAAAGTCGATACCATGCAGCGTTCAGAAGACGGAACGGTGAAAAATGCTGTTCGTTTGCATGATGGTTTGGTGGTTGAATCCGTGTTGATTCCTACTGAAACACGTACTACTGCCTGTGTTTCCAGTCAGGTAGGGTGTAGTTTGGATTGTAATTTTTGTGCTACTGCGCGTTTGAAAAGAATGCGGAATCTGGAGCCAGGGGAAATTTACGATCAGGTTTTGGCTATCGATCGCGAAAGCCGTTTGTATTACAATCATCCGTTGTCAAATATTGTTTTCATGGGAATGGGTGAGCCATTGATGAATTATAATAATGTCATTAAGGCTATTTCGATGATTACTTCGGAAGAAGGATTGGGAATGTCTCCAAAACGAATTATGGTTTCAACTTCTGGAATTCCTAAGATGATAAAGAAAATGGCCGATGACGAGGTGAAATTCAAATTGGCAGTTTCCCTGCATTCAGCCATTGATGAAATCAGAGCCCGAATTATGCCTTTTAGTAAAAACTTTCCTTTAGCTGATTTGCGTGAAGCTTTGGAGTATTGGTATCGAAAAACTAAAAGTAAAATTTCTTATGAATATGTGGTTTGGAAAGGAATCAACGACGATAAGGCTTCGGTAGATGCGCTGGTTAAATTTTGCAAATATGTTCCTTGTAAAGTTAACTTGATTGAATATAATCCTATTGATGATGGCGAATTTCAACAAGCTTCTGAGGAATCCATAAATGCTTATATTAAGGCTTTAGAAGCTATTGGAGTGGTAGTTAAAGTAAGGAGAAGTCGTGGAAAAGATATAGATGCGGCCTGTGGGCAATTAGCTAATAAAGAAGTCTGAAAATGATAAATTATTTTGTTTAAACAGTCCTGTTTTATATAAAATAGTATCTTTGGAAACGAATGAATGTTACCTCTCAAATAAAACAGCCCATATTTAATGAAATGGAACTTTTTGAAAAAAAGTTCTACGAGTCGATGTCTTCTCAAGTGGCGTTGTTAAACAGAATTACGTATTACATCGTTAACAGAAAAGGAAAACAAATGCGTCCGATGTTTGTTTTTCTAACCGCTAAGATGATTTCCGGAGGAATTGTGAACGAAAGAACCTACCGCGGAGCATCGGTTATTGAATTGATTCATACGGCAACCTTAGTACATGATGATGTGGTGGATGACAGTAACCGTCGTCGCGGATTTTTCTCAATTAATGCTCTTTGGAAAAATAAAATTGCTGTACTTGTAGGTGATTATTTATTATCCAAAGGATTGTTGCTTTCTATAGATAACGGTGATTTTGATTTACTTCAAATTATTTCTGTCGCTGTGCGTGAAATGAGTGAAGGCGAATTACTTCAAATAGAAAAAGCCCGAAGACTCGATATTACTGAAGATGTTTATTACGAAATTATTCGAAAAAAAACGGCAACACTTATTGCAGCTTGTTGTGCATTGGGAGCCAAATCAGTTTCTGAAGATGTAGTTCAGGTAGAAAATATGCGAAAGTTTGGCGAATTAATTGGAATGGCTTTTCAGATAAAGGATGATTTGTTTGATTATACAGACGAGGCTATTGGGAAACCAACAGGAATCGATATTAAAGAACAAAAAATGACTTTGCCTTTAATTCATGTTTTGAATATTTGTTCGAAAAAAGAAAAAACATGGTTAATCAATTCGATAAAAAATCACAATAAAGACAAGAAACGCGTTAAAGAAGTGATTGCTTTTGTGAAAAACAATAACGGTTTGACTTATGCCGAAAATAAAATGATTGAATTCCAACAGGAAGCTCTTTCTTTACTTCAAAATTATCCCGATTCCGAATTCAAAGATGCTTTGACTTTGATGGTGAATTATGTTATCGAAAGGAAAAAATAATTTCCTTTGCCAACTATTGATTTTATTGGACTTTTTGATTTTTATATTATCAAATCAAAAATAAATCTACTCCTCATGCAACCTTTTTGCATCGACAATCGTCTTGCTAATAGAAACACTTTATAAAATTTTGAAAGTAATCAACTTACATCAGCAGGAAAACGAACTAATCCGGTTAGCGGTCGAAAACAATCGACAAGCTCAACAAAAGATTTATAGCCAGTTTTCACCCAAGATGCTAAGTGTTTGCCGACAATATATAAAAGACATTCATCAGGCCGAAGATATCATGATAACTGCTTTTATGAAAGTGTTTACCAATTTGAAGAATTTTCAATTCAAAGGAAGTTTCGAAGGTTGGATAAGGCGAATTATGGTAAACGAATGTATTTCATTTATCAGGGTTCACAAAAAATTGAAGTATATCGAAGATGATTTCGTCATTGGACGCGATGAAGAAAGTTTTGATGCTATTGAAAGTCAATTTTCAGTAGCTGATATTCAGTTTTTGATAGACAGTTTACCAGATGGGTATAAAGTAGTTTTCAATTTGTATGCTATCGAAGGCTATAAACATCAGGAAATTGCTGGTATGTTAGGAATTAGTGAAGGGACGTCTAAATCGCAGTTGTCGCATGCCAGAAAAGTATTGAAAGGACAAATTAATAAGTTGAAAAAGTATAGCAATGGAACCGAATAAATTAGAAACGCAATTTAGGGAACAATTGAATTCTCGTGAAATCAAACCCTCTGAAATGGCTTGGACAAAACTCGATACTATGCTTTCGGCAACAGAAAAACCAAAAGCTAAATTTACCTGGTTGTATGTGGCGGCAAGTTTTACAGCTTTGTTATTGATTGGAACAGTGTATTTTACTTTTCAAGAAAAGACAATTAAAACCCAGAAAAATGAAGTGGTAATTCAAAAAACAGTTGATACTAAAATTAAAGCAATAACGTCAGATTCTGTTAATTTAAAAATGGAGAAAAAAGAATCGATAGTTCAAATAATTCAAAAATCGACTTCAAAAAGCAATCCATCTTATAAGTTGAAAAAAGAAGGAATTGTGGTTAAAAACAATCTTAATCAAGTGGATGATGTTGTAATTATCAATCAAGAAGCAGAGCAAGAATCAATTTCTACGCAAACGAATTCTCTTACAGTTGACGAACTGTTAGTAAGAGTTGATAAATCGACAAGATTAAATAATAAAACTAATCCAGATTTAAAAGTACATGTTAATCCAAATCAATTGTTGCAACAAGTTGATAAGGATTTAGAACCTTCTTATCGACAAAATGTATTTAGTAAAGTTGCTGAAAATTTTAAGGCAGTAAAAGATGCTTTTGTAAATAGAAACAAAGAAGAATAAAACCAACAATATTTAAAAATTAAATCAATATGAGAAATTTTACCATTTACTTAGTGTTATTCCTATGTCTTTTTGTGAGTAAAATAAATGCACAAGAAACCTATAAAGAAGCTAGCGAAAAATTCGATGCCAAGCGTAAGGAAATAATTAAAGAGGAAGAGATAATATTCTCTGCAAAACTAGATCAGTTAAAAGTGCAGCAAAAAAATGGTGTTATTTCGAAACAAGAATTCAAAAAACAAAAAAACGTTTTAGAGAAAAAAAGGGAATTGAATATAAAAGAAAGAGATAAGTTGAATTCAGATAACTTATTTCAACAATTTCCAGAAATGGGAGCTAAAAGTTTTGAAGGGAGAGCTTTTTGGATTTCCCAAGGAATTAAAAAAGATGTTCGTGAAGAAAAAGAATTATTGAAGAAGGAGGTTGAAGAGGTGGATAAACAATTGATTGAAGGTGTGATAACAAAAAAACAAGCAGAAGAGCAAAAGTTAAAGCTTGCAGGGTTTAGAGCGAAGACTATTGAAGAAAAAGTAAGCCTTAGGCAAGAAGCCTTGAAAAAATTGATTCAAGATGACGTGGATTCTGATTTAGAAGTACATGAAAAACATGCAGTTTTAGGTTTAGGTAAAGGTGATGGATATATTGAGAAAGATTCAGTAGGCAGGAAAACATTTGTAGTCCCAGCGATGAAAGTAATAAATTCTAATAACAAAAACGAAAAACGAAGTACTTCGCAGTTTGTATTGGCATTTGGGGCGAATAATTTAATTACTAATAACGCAGTTGCTAATTCTGATTTCTCCTATTGGAAATCCCGTTTTTTCGAATGGGGCTTTACATATAACACTAGAATATTTAAAAATTATAATTTGTTACATTTAAAATATGGATTTTCAGTAATGTATAACAACATTCGGCCAACAGATAATCGTTATTATGTTACAGAAGAAAATCAAACCAATCTGGAAGTGTTTCCTTCTGAATTAAAAAATTCTCGCTTTAAAAATGTATATCTCGTAGCACCTATACATTTAGAATTTGATTTTTCTGGTAATAAATCAAAAAGTGGTAATTCTGGCTTTTCCACACATAAAGGGTTTCGTTTAGGAGTAGGAGGTTATCTTGGTACTAGAATGAAGACAAAGCAAAAATTGTATTATAATAATAGCGAAGATGAAATTAGAATAAAGACCAAAGACGACTTTAACACCAATGATTTTATATACGGACTGAGTACTTATATTGGTTACAAAGCAACTAGTTTGTATTTGAAATACGATTTGAATCCGTTGTTTAAAGATAATTCAGTAAAGCAAAACAATGTTTCTTTAGGTTTACGATTTGATTTTAATTAATGAGAATCAATATCAATGTCAAAAATCAATTGCAATCTCAAAAAAAATCAAATTTAAAGATGTATTGAAATTGAAAATTACTATTGCCATTGCCGTTGATATTGTATCTTTGACCTTTCCAACTTTATTCTTTAAAAATTGATATCAAAAGCTACGATAGATACCGTTTTCGAAACTGCCCGTGTTGAGGAGGTAATTGGTGATTTTGTGCAATTAAAACGTGCCGGAAGTAATTTTAAAGGATTGAGTCCGTTTTCTGATGAGCGTTCGCCATCGTTTATGGTGTCGCCGGCTAAAGGAATTTGGAAAGATTTTAGCTCCGGAAAAGGAGGGAACTCTGTGGCTTTCCTGATGGAACATTCCCATTTCACCTATCCGGAAGCCATTCGTTATCTGGCTAAAAAATACAATATCGAAATTGAGGAAACCGAACAGACTGATGCTGAAAAAGCCAATATGGATGCTAGAGAAAGTATGTATCTGGTTTCGGAATTTGCAAAAGACTATTTTCATAAAACACTCTTAAATACCGAAGAGGGAAAAGCAATTGGACTTTCTTATTTTAAAGAAAGAGGTTTTACTACCGAAACTATTGAAAAGTTTAGTTTAGGGTATTCGCCTGAAACCTGGGATGCTTTTACCAAAGAAGCTTTGGGAAAAGGTTATAAATTAGAATTTTTAGAAAGTACCGGTTTGACTATCCCTAGGGAAGATCGTCCTTTTGACCGATTCAAGGGGCGTGTGATGTTCCCTATTCAAAGTATGTCAGGGCGTATTTTAGGATTTGGTGGAAGGATTCTGACCAATGATAAAAAGGCGGCTAAATACCTGAATTCACCGGAAAGTGAAATTTATCATAAGAGTAAAGTTCTGTACGGAATTTTTCAGGCTAAGCAATCTATCGCCAAACTGAATAATTGTTTTTTGGTTGAAGGTTATACTGATGTAATTCAGTTTAATCAGGCGGGAATTGAGAATGTTGTGGCTTCTTCGGGAACTGCTTTGACTCCGGATCAAATCAGATTAATCAACCGATTGACCAAAAATATTACCGTTCTTTTTGATGGTGATGCTGCCGGACTTCGGGCTTCTGTTCGTGGAATCGATTTGATTCTAGAGGAAGGAATGAATGTGAAAGTTTGTACTTTTCCTGATGGAGAAGATCCGGATAGTTTTGCTAAAAAAACCTCGCATGATGATTTGGTTGCCTATTTAGAAAATAATGCTAAGGATTTTATTCAGTTCAAAGCTTCGTTGTTGATGGATGAAGCCAAGAATGATCCTATCAAGAAAGCCGATTTGATTCGGGATATGGTGCAAAGTATTTCTAAAATTCCAGATCGTATTCAGCGCGAAGTTTACATCCAGGAATGTTCTCGAATTATGGATATTTCGGAGCAAGTCCTTATTAGTACTTTAGCTCAGTTGATTCAAAAAGATGTTGCTGAAGTTGCTAAAAAGCAAAAGCAGGAACAAAAACCTTTTGAAGTTCATAGAAACCAAAACCCGAAAAATACAGGGTATTCAGGAGGAGATCCAGAAGACCCTAGATTTGGACCGCCAGAGGACTATCCTGGAGAACCGGGATATCAAAGCGAGCCTACAGAAAAAGTAGATGTTCTTTATCGTTTAGAACGAAAAGTTATTGAAATTTTATTGCTTTATGGAAATAAAACAGAACAATTTGAAGATGTTTTGATGAAGTCAAATGAAGATGGCGAAATCGTGTATGTCTCTGAAATGAAGTCCTATAAAGTTTTTCAACGTATCTATTTAAGTTTACAAGAAGATGAAGTTGAATTAGCTAACCCTTTGTTTCGTGGAATATTTACTGATTTGATTAACCATTATCTTCAAAATGATTCTTTTAGTTTAGAACAGTATTTGATGCATTTGCCAGCAGAATATGCCCAGGAAGTGACTGATATTTTGATGGAAGATGAGCGATTAGTTTTGCATGATTGGGAAGGTCAAAATATTTTTCCTAAAACAAAACAGGATACTATAAGCCAAAATGTTTCTGAGACTATTTTAACCTTAAGATGGTATTTAGTCGGTAGAATTATTGATGAATTAAAAAACTCCATATCTCCTGATCAGGATAATATGGAGTCTTTAATGATGATTAGAGATTATAATGAACTCACTCGAGCTTTTTCAAAAAAACTGGGTAGGGTTATGTCTCGTTTTTAGATTAAACGATCTCTAAACTTTTAGCTTTGTTTACTAAATCAACTAAGTTAGTAACATTTAGTTTCGTTAATAAACGTAATTTATAAGTACTAATGGTTTTTTCGTTCAAACCTAAGATTTCTGCAATCTCGTGGTTTTTCTTTCCACCACTTAAATAACGTAAAACTTCTACTTCACGGTTAGAAAGTTTACGGTACAAACGCTCGCTTTTACTTTGTTTAGCAATTAAAGCTAGGTTTTTCTTAACCGTTTCATTCATGATAATTTTACCTTGATGAACTTTGATTATAGATTGTCCCAGAGTCTCTAATTTCTCTTTTTTATGAACATATCCGGAAACTCCAGCTTTGATGGCATTAGGAGCATAAATTTGTTCAGAAAGTCCACTAAAAATAATAATTTTAGTTTTAGGGAAATTCTTTAAAAGCGCTTTTACTTCAAAAATACTCGAAAGACCTTCAAGTTCTAAGTCCAAGACAAGAACGTCAATTTCTTTTGTTAAGAGTATATCTCTTATCATCAAAAAACTACCAACATTGGCAGTAATTGATATGTCTGAATGGTCTTTGAAGTACGACTTTACTCCAAAATGCACTACCGGAAAATTATCGGCTAGACAAACTTTAATCATGATTTTTTTTTTTTAGGGTTGTTTTTTTGTGTGAATTATATATATAAATTTAAGTAAAAAAAAGCAACAATACTATTTTTTATAGATAAAATAGTATTAAATCCGATTAATTACACAAACTGGTATTGGATTCATCTTGTGTTGGTTGATTGTGTTGAGTTTTTTGTAGATTTCAAACACCTTTTTTTCTCTTTCAGAGTAATTGTTTTGGGGATTTTTATTCTCATCTTCGAGCATTGCCCATTCTAATTCGTCATAAGTGGCACCTAATTGTTGCTCATCGGTTTTTTCATCTCCAAATAAACCATCTGAAGGTTGAGCTGTTAAGATAGAATTAGGGACTTGTAAATATTCGGCTAAAGCAAAAACATCTGATTTCATTAAATCGGCAATCGGACTTAAATCGACACCGCCATCACCGTATTTAGTGTAGAAACCTACGCCAAAGTCTTCTACTTTATTACCGGTTCCTGCAACTAATAGTCCATGAACTCCTGCATAATAATATAAGGTAGTCATTCTTAATCGTGCGCGGGTGTTGGCTAAGGTTAGATTAAGTTTGTTTTCTTCAAAGTTGGTAGGAACTTCTTTTTTAAAAGTTTCAAATACAGCTGTTAAGTCAGTGTGAACACTACTCACATTAGAAAAACGTTTCTTAAGTTGTTCAATATGCTCTTTAGCGCGGCTTACATGACTGGCATGTTGGTGGATTGGCATTTCAACACATAAAACCTGAAGTCCGGTTTGAGCGCATAAAGTAGAGGTTACAGCCGAATCTACACCGCCTGAAATTCCTACTACAAAACCATTAACTTTTGTGGTTGCTGCATAAGATTTTAACCAATTGACAATCTGAGTGTTTACCTGATCAACTTTTAGAGTGCTTTTTTTAGTCATAAATAGTTCAAATTTTAAGCATCAGGAACGTATCTTTGCATCAAATTTTCGTTAACATACTGGTTGTTCCTGTTATAATGCTGCAAATTTAATTAAAATAAAATGAAAACTTGTGTATTTTCCTTAGTTCTATTGTTCTTTTTTTTGTCATGTGAGACTAAAAATAAGACAGAAAAAGCAGTAGAGGCTATTTCGGTTGATTTAAAAGTGGTACGATTTGATAAAATATTTTTCGAAACCGCTCCTGAGGATCTGCCAAAGATTAAAAAAGAATTTCCTTTTTTCTTTCCGACCGGAAATGATGATGCTGTTTGGTTAGAAAAAATGCAAAACCCACTTTGGCGGGAATTATACTCGGAAGTGCAAAAAAAGTTTTCCAATTTTGATTTGTATAAAGCAGAATTAGAAGGGGTTTTTAAGCATATAAAATACAATTTTCCTAAAACAGCTACGCCTAAAGTATATACTATTGTAGCTGAAATGGATTATAATAATAAGGTGATTTATGCTGATAGCTTATTGATTATTTCGCTTGAAATGTATCTGGGGAAGGAACATAAATTTTATCAGTTTCCGAATTATTTAAAACAAAATTTCGAACCCAGACAAATGATGCCTGATGTTGTAGAAAGTTTTGCAAGAAGACAAATCCCGCCAAGCATAGAAAAAAACTTTTTGGCGGCTATGATTTATTCCGGAAAGCAATTGTATTTAAAAGATAAATTGTTGTCAGAAGATTATACTGATGCGGATAAAATAGGTTACACAGCTGAGCAATTGTTGTGGTGTCAGGAAAACGAGAGTTATATGTGGCGTTATTTTATTGAAGATCAATTGCTGTATAATGATGATCCTAAGTTGATTCCTAGGTTTATTAGTCCAGCGCCTTTTTCTAAATTTTATTTAGAAATTGATAATGAGTCTCCGGGTAAGGTAGGAGCCTGGATTGGTTGGCAAATTGTGCGTTCGTATATGAAAAATAATGAAGTATCTTTGCCGCAATTAATGCAGATGAGTGCAAAAGAAATTTTTGAAAAATCAAATTATAAACCTAAGAAATAATGTCAAATACAAATAAATCAGAAATAAATTTCCTGGTAGAATTAGATGAAAACCGTGTTCCGGAAAAATTATATTGGACGGCAAAAGATGGTGGAATTGAATTAGAAGAGTCGAAAGCAATTATGTTGTCAGTTTGGGATAGCAAGGCTAAAGAAAGTATGCGTATTGATTTATGGACTAAAGATATGCCTGTAGATGAGATGAAAATTTTCTTTCACCAGACTTTAGTGGCAATGTCGGATACTTTTCACCGTGCAACCGGTGATGAAAAAATGTCAGCAACGATGAAAGATTTCTGCGAGTATTTTGCAGAGAAATTAGAGTTGACAAAATAATTTTTGAAAAACTCTAATAGAAAAATCCCAAATTCCAATTTTAATATCTTGGAGTTTGGGATTTTTTATTTTAAACGTTTGGAATTTGGATTTGTATCCTGATTCCTATCGGGATTGGAATTTAAAATCCACCACTGTTGTTTTTAAAAATTTCCTGATTGACTTCGTCTATGTAATTTAGGACTTCTTCTTTGCCTGTGCCTTCAGTTGATGAGGTTACAAAATAAGGAGGCATTTCAGCCCAATGGTTAGCGAACATTTGTTTTTTGTAGGCTGCAACATGAGAGTCAATTTTTACCTTACTGATTTTATCGGCTTTGGTGAAAATGATGCAGAAAGGAATTTCGCTTTCGCCCATATAATTCATAAATTCAATGTCGATAGCTTGTGCTTCATGGCGAATATCAATCAATACAAATGCGCAGGCTAATTGCTGTCTTTTTTCAAAATAATCAGTAATGAATTGCTGAAAAACAGATTTGGTTTTCTTTGAAACCTTAGCATAACCATAGCCGGGTAAATCAACCAGAAACCAATTGTTGTTAATTAAAAAGTGATTAATTAATTGTGTTTTTCCTGGTCTTCCTGATGTTTTGGCTAATTTTTGTCGGTTGGTCAACATATTTATTAATGAAGACTTGCCTACATTAGACCTGCCTATAAAAGCATATTCGGGCAAAAAGTCCTTAGGGCATTTGCTTACGTCTGAGTTGCTAATTACGAATTCGGCGGTATTGATTTTCATGTTTTTTTAATATAAAAAAAGCTGTTTTATGCCGAAGCTGCTTTTAAATTAGTTTTTGTCAGCCATTCTTCAAGTAATTTATTGAATTCATCAGGATGTTCCATCATGGCTGCGTGACCGCATTGGTCAATCCAGTATAAGGTTGAATTAGGTAATAATTTGTTGAATTCTTGGGCTACATCAGGAGGGGTAACTTTGTCATTTTTTCCCCAAATGATACAAGTCTGAACGTGCATTTTAGGTAAATCCTTAGCCATATTATGACGAATGGCACTTTTAGCAATGGTTAAGGTTTTGATTAATTTTATTCTGTCGTTTACTGTTGCGTAAACCTCGTCAATTAACTCCGGAGTGGCAATTTTTGGGTCATAAAATACGTCTTCAGCTTTTTTCTTGATGTATTCATAGTCACCGCGTTTTGGGTAGCTATCGCCCATTGCGCTTTCATAAAGTCCTGAGCTTCCTGTTATTACTAGTCCGGCTACTTTTTCAGGATACATTTTAGTGTGGTACAAAGCGATGTGTCCTCCTAATGAATTTCCTAAAAGTATTACACGGTCAAAGCCTTTGAAAGTAATAAAGTCTTTTACGTATTTCGCAAAAGCTTTTACGTTAGTTTTTAGTAAGCTTTGAGTGTATATGGGTAAGTCCGGAATAACAATTTTGTATCCTTTGTCAGAGAAGTAACGAGCTACGCCATCAAAGTTGCTTAGGCCTCCCATTAAGCCATGTAAAATGACAATTGGGGTTCCTTCTCCTGCTTCATAATAGCTGTATCTGCCTTCTTTTTTATAGTTTTTTTCCATGCTTTTGGATGCGAATTTCAATTTCGACAAATATAGGATATAATCAGTTAAAAAGAATTTTTGAAAACATTTTTTGAGTATAATCTATAAGTCTTTTTAGTGTTGAAGGTGTGTTTTTGTGTTTATGTTGTTGAATGTCTATGGTTTTTTTATGGGATTATAATGCTTTTATGCTTTAAGAAATAAATTGTTTTTAAGAGTGGTTTTTCGAATTGAATTATGCTCTTGTTAAGAAATGCTCTTTTGGCTAATGTTCTGATTGTCTAAAAATTAAAGGGTTTTGGTTTGAAGTGGGTAAACTTATCAACAAAGTGGTAGAAAGTGGTAAAAGGTGGTAAAATTTTTTATATTTTTGCTCTATATCATTTAAAGCTATTCTTTTGAATACAATTGTTGGAACATATGAGTGTAAAGTTGATGCTAAAGGGAGGGTTTTGTTACCTGCTCCTTTGAAAAAGCAATTGGCGACCTCTCTTCAGGACGGTTTTGTTTTGAAGCGCTCTTTGTTTCAGCCTTGTCTGGAGTTGTATCCAATGGAAGAATGGAATTTGATGATGCAAAAAATCAATAAGCTTAATCGATTTGTTAAGAAGAACAACGACTTTATCCGCAAGTTTACTGCTGGTGTCAAGGTAGTTGAGATTGATGCTTTGGGGCGTTTATTAGTGCCTAAGGATTTGGTGAATTTTGCCAGTATAACTAAGGATGTTGTTTTTTCGTCTGCGGTGAATATTGTGGAAATTTGGGATAAGGATTTGTATGAGCAGTCAATAGATGATGGAGTTGATTTTGCAGATTTGGCTGAAGAGGTAATGGGTAATATAAATGACAACAACGATGGAATATCATAATCCGGTTTTGCTAAAAGAAACAGTAGATGGTTTAAATATTAAGCCAGACGGAGTGTATGTAGATGTGACTTTTGGTGGAGGTGGTCATTCGAAAGAGATATTAAGACGATTAGGGCTTAACGGGAAATTATTTGCCTTCGATCAGGATGAAGATGCACTTGCTAATGCACTACCTGATGAGCGATTTGTATTGATTAATGAAAATTTTAGACATATAAAACGATTCCTTCGTTTTCATGGTGTGAGAAATGTTGATGGGATTTTAGGTGATTTAGGAGTTTCTTCTCATCAGTTTGATGTGCCGGAAAGAGGATTTTCAACCCGATTTGATGCAGGTTTGGATATGAGAATGAGTCAAAAAAATGATCTTAATGCTTATAAGGTAGTTAATGAGTATGATGATGCTAATTTAAGAAGGGTTTTTTATGATTATGGTGAATTGAAAAATGCACCTGCTTTATCAAGAACCATTATTGAAGCCAGAGTACACAGGCCAATAAAAACTACTGATGAATTAAAAGAAGTTTTGGCGAAATATTTACCTGAAAGAGTTCGAAATAAAGTATTGGCTCAAATTTATCAGGCGATTCGAATTGAGGTGAATCAGGAGATGGATGTTTTAAAAGAATTTTTAGAACAATCATTAGAAATTTTGAATCCGGGAGGACGATTAAGTGTGATTTCGTATCATTCTTTAGAAGACCGTTTGGTGAAAAGATTTATAAAAAACGGCATGTTTGAAGGAGAACCTGAACGTGATTTTTTTGGCAATTTTTCGGTTCCGTTTAAAACTATTGGAAAATTAATTGTTCCTGATAACGAAGAGATTAAGGTGAATAACAGAGCAAGAAGTGCCAAGTTAAGAATTGCCGAAAAAAAATAAAGATAACAAATTAACACCCAGTCTCCCTCTTCTTTGGAGAGGGTTGGGGAGAGGAAAATATGAAAACGAGTATTTATAATCTGTTAAAAGCAAGGTTTTTAATCGATGATGATGCGATAAAAAATTGGCGTTTTATTGTTTTTTTGATTGTTCTGGCAATAATTATGATTGCAAATACACAGCGATACGAACAAAAAGTATTTAAAATAGCTGAATTAACTTCAGAAGTAAAAGAATTGCGCTCAGAATTTGTTGACAGACGTTCGGAATTAATGAAGTTACGAATGGAGTCAACCGTTTCTGAAAAGATGGTGGAAAAAGAAATTTTCCCATCTACAGTACCTCCGGTAAAGATAAAAGTGAAGAAAGAAGAAGAAAAAAGTTTCCTTAAGAAATTATGGCAGTAGATGATAAACACATATCGTACCGAATCTATCTGGTTGCTTGTGCTATCTTTTTGATGGCAATAGGAATTGCTGTTAAGTTGACTAATATTCAATGGGTCGAAGGAGAGTATTATAGAGAATTAGCAAAGGAAAGAACGGTTCGGAATTTTGTTATTCCTGCTAATAAAGGAAATATTTATTCTGCCGATGGAAGTTTGTTGGCTACTTCAATCCCAAAATACATTATCCGCTTTGATGCTTTGACTCCAAAAAAAGAAGCTTTCGAGCAAAATGTGAATGCTTTGGCCGATTCATTAGCTACTGTTTTAGGGAAATCAGCAGGTTTTTATCAAAATGAACTCAGAAAAGCAAGAGCTAATAATAATCGTTATTATTTAGTTGCCAGGGATCTAAGTTATACCGATTATATGAAAATAAAGAGTTTTCCTTTATTTGAATTAGGGGCTTATAAAGGCGGAATTATAATCGAACAAAAAACAGTACGCGAGCATCCTATTGGTAAAATTGCCGAAAGAACCATTGGGTACGAAAGAAAATACCAGGTAGGACATTCGGATGGAAAAGGAATTGAATGGGCTTACAGAGATTATTTGAATGGTAAAGATGGAAAAATTCTGAAGCAAAAAATTGCTAAAGGACAATGGAAACCTATCAGAGATTTGAATGAGGTTGACCCTCAGGATGGCTACGATGTGATTTCTACAATAGATGTTTACATTCAGGATATTGCACACCACGCTTTATTGAAACAATTAGAAGATTATCAGGCCGATCATGGTTGCGTGGTGGTGATGGAATCGCATACGGGGCAGGTAAAAGCTATTTCTAATTTAGGAAGAGCTAGCGATGGAACCTATTATGAAACAACTAATTACGCAGTAGCCGAATCGCATGAGCCGGGTTCTACTTTTAAATTAGTTGATTTAATGACTATTCTGGAAGATAAAGTTGCCGATACCAGTACGGTTTATGATACCAAAGGAGGAGAAATAAGGTACTCGGGTAAGGCAGTGAGGGATTCTCATAAAGGAGGTTATGGGAAAATTTCTTTAGGAAGAGGTTTCGAATTATCTTCAAACACCGTTTTGGTTCAGGCAGTATATGATAATTATAAAAACAATCCGTCCAAGTTTGTCAATCGAGTGAATTCTTATGGATTGAATAAACGATTGAATATGGATTTTAAAGGAGAAGGACGTCCGTTTATCCCACAACCTACGGATAAAAATTGGTCTAATATTTCATTGCCTTGGATGGCTTTTGGATACGGGGTTTCGGTTACGCCAATGCAAACCTTAGCTTATTATAATGCGGTGGCTAATAATGGAGTGATGGTAAAACCACAATTTGTTTCTGAAATTAAAGAATGGAACAGAACCATCAAAAAAATGGAGCCGGAGGTTATTAATCCTAAAATTTGTTCGCGAGAAACACTTTTAAAAGTAAGAGCTGTTTTGAAAAATGTAGTTAAACGAGGAACAGGTTCAAAATTATATTCTAAGGATTTTTCTATGGCAGGAAAAACCGGAACAGCTCAGGTAAATTACGGAAAACGTGACGGTTCAGGCTTGTATTATGCCTCTTCTTTTGTGGGGTATTTTCCAGCGGATCATCCTAAATATTCTTGTATTGTAGTGGTTCATAAGCCTAATACATCCAATAATAATTATTATGGTGCCGATGTGGCAGGTCCTGTTTTTAAACGAATAGCCCAAAAGATTTTCACCGAAGTACCTTCGACAAATGAAATCAAAAAACTGGATAGAAAGATTCCAAAACAGGAGAAAAATTACAACGAATATTATGCTAAACTCCAAAAGAATCAGCAATTAATTCCTAATGTTAAAGGGATGCCGGGAATGGATGCCATTGCTTTGCTGGAAAATTTAGGAATGAAAGTGAGAACCAGTGGAATGGGAAAGGTTAAAAAGCAATCGTTACAGGCAGGACAAAATATTATAAAAAACACTACCATAACTTTAGAATTATTGTAGCCTCAACTAAGCTCTTCATCAAAGAGAGTGAAAAATGAAAGATATGAGTAAATTATTAAAAGACATATTATATAAAGTAGCAATCGAAGCGGTTCACGGATCGACAGATGTTGTTATCGGGAAATTGGATTTTGATTCCAGAAAAATCGGAGCCAATGATGTGTTTGTGGCTATTCGTGGTTCTATTTCCGATGGTCATGATTATATTCAAAAAGCAATCGATTTAGGAGCTAAAGCAATTATATGTGATGCTTTTCCGGAGCAATTTGCTAGTGAGGTTACTTATGTTCAGGTAAACGACACCAATAAGGCATTAGCTTTTATGGCTGCTAATTATTTTGGAAATCCATCCGAAAAATTAAAATTAGTTGGAATTACGGGGACTAATGGCAAGACAACTATTGCTTCTTTATTATATCAATTATTTAAAAAAGCAGGATTCAAAGTGGGCTTGCTTTCTACAGTAAAAATATTGGTCGATGATGTGGAATTTAAAGCTACGCACACCACACCTGATTCTATTACGATTAATCATTTTTTGAATGAAATGGTCAACGCCAGTATTGAGTATTGTTTTATGGAAGTGAGCTCCCATGGAATTCACCAAAAACGCACCGAGGCATTACATTTTACAGGAGGTGTTTTTACTAATTTATCACATGACCATTTAGATTATCATCCGACTTTTGCAGAATATAGAGATGTTAAAAAATCGTTTTTTGACAATTTACCAAAAACTGCTTTTGCTATTTCGAACATTGACGATAAGAATGGAGCGGTGATGATGCAAAATACGCTAGCTAAAAAACGTACTTATGCACTGAAATCCTATGCTGATTATAAGGCTCAAATTTTAGAGAATTTATTGTCAGGTTTGTTGCTTAAAATCGAAGGCAACGAAGTTTGGGTAAAACTGATAGGTGTTTTTAATGCATATAATTTGTTGGCAATTTATGCAACTGCTATCGAATTAGGTTTGGATAACTTGGAAACACTTCGTTTGTTGTCCGAATTGGAAAGTGTTTCCGGAAGATTCCAATACATTGTTTCTGATTCTAATGTTACTGCTATTGTGGATTATGCACATACTCCTGATGCTTTAGAAAACGTGTTGAAAACCATCAATGAAGTGCGTACTAAGAACGAACAACTGATAACTATTGTAGGTTGTGGAGGAAACAGAGACAAGGCGAAGCGACCAATTATGGCTGAAATTGCATCTGAATTGAGTAACAAAACCATTTTAACATCTGATAATCCAAGGGACGAAGACCCGGAAGTGATTATTGGAGAAATGGAAGCGGGAGTCCCACCACAAAATCATAAAAAAGTTTTTGCTGTAACCGATCGAAAACAAGCTATAAAAATTGCTTGCCAATTGGCTCAGCCCAATGATATTATTTTAATTGCAGGAAAAGGACATGAAACCTATCAGGAAATCAAGGGTATTCGTACTCATTTTGATGATATGGAGATTGTTAAGGGAATTTTAGAAGAACTACATAAATAGTGAAATTATGCTGTATTATTTATTTGATTATTTCAACAAAACATTGAATATTTCTGGAACAGGAGTTTTTCAATACATCACTTTTAGATCGGCATTAGCTTTTATTCTTTCGTTGTTGTTGTCAACAATTTATGGAAAAAGAGTCATTCGCTTTTTACAAAAACAGCAAGTAGGCGAGACTATTAGAGAACTCGGTTTACAAGGGCAGAATGAGAAAGCAGGAACTCCTACCATGGGAGGATTGATTATCATTTTTGCAACCTTAATTCCTGTTTTGTTGTTTGCCAAATTGCATAATATATATATCGTTTTGTTGATTGTGACTACCTTATGGATGGGAACAATTGGTTTTGTAGACGATTATATCAAGATTTTCAAAAAAGACAAACAAGGATTAAAAGGAATTTTTAAGGTTTTTGGTCAGGTTGGATTAGGTTTGATTGTGGGAAGTGTGTTGTATTTTAATCCACAAGTAACCGTTCGAACTGATACCGGAAAAACCGATGTTTTTAAGCAAACAACTGCAGCCGTTATAGTGCCAGCCGGTATTGAGGAAAAATCTACAGCAACAACAATTCCTTTTTTCAAAAATAATGAGTTTGATTATGCTGAAGTTTTGGCATGGACAGGCGAAGGTTATGAAAAATGGGCTTGGTTAGTTTTTATTCCGGTAGTAATTTTTATTATCACGGCGGTTTCTAACGGTGCTAATTTAACTGACGGTATCGACGGACTAGCGGCAGGAACTTCTGCTATTTCGGTACTGGCACTCGCCATTTTTACATTCGTTTCGGGAAATATTATATTCTCTAATTATCTCAACATTATGTATATCCCTAATTCGGGAGAAATGACGGTTTTTATTGCTGCTTTTGTTGGGGCACTCATCGGATTTTTATGGTACAATTCCTATCCGGCTTCGGTTTTTATGGGAGATACAGGAAGTTTAACTATAGGAGGAATTATCGCGGTATTAGCAATTGCTGTTCGAAAAGAATTATTGATTCCATTATTATGCGGAATATTCCTTGTAGAAAATTTCTCAGTGGTTTTACAGGTGAGTTATTTTAAATATACCAAGAAACGTTTTGGCGAAGGCCGAAGAATTTTCCTGATGTCGCCATTGCATCATCATTATCAAAAGAAAGGTTATCACGAAAGTAAGATTGTTACCCGATTTTGGATTGTGGCCATCATGCTGGCGATACTTTCCATTGTTACCTTAAAACTAAGATAAGATGAGATTAGTAGTATTAGGCGGAGGCGAAAGCGGGGTTGGAACAGCAATCCTTGGAAAAGAAAAAGGATACGATGTTTTTGTATCTGATTTTGGAAAGATAAAAGAAAATTACAAAGAAGTTCTTATAAAAAATGGTATTGATTGGGAAGAGGAAAAACATACAGAATCCCTGATTCTGAATGCCGATGTGGTGATGAAAAGCCCGGGGATTCCTGAGAAAGCACCCATAGTAAAAAAGCTGGTCGAAAAAGGAATACCGGTAATTTCTGAAATCGAATTTGCTGCTCCTTTTACTAAAGCAATTACGATAGGAATAACAGGAAGTAACGGGAAAACAACTACTACGATGTTAACCTATCATTTGCTGAAATCAGCGGGATTGAATGTAGGACTGGCAGGGAATATCGGGAAAAGCTTTGCTGAACAGGTCGCCGAAGATAAGTACGATAGTTACGTGTTGGAGTTGAGTAGTTTTCAGTTGGACGGAATCATAAATTATAAGCCGCATATAGCCATTATAACTAATATCAGTCCGGATCATTTAGACCGATACGATTATAAATATGAGAATTATATTGATTCGAAATTTAGAATAACAATGAACCAGACCGAAGAGGATTATCTCATTTATGATGCAGATGACGAAGCAATTTCAGAATGGTTACAAAAGAACAAAACAAGAGCAAAATTAATTCCTTTCTCATTGACAAAAACATTTGAAGAAGGAGCCTTTATAAAAAATAACACAATGGAAGCAATAATCAATCAAGAGGAATTTCAAATGGAAACAGCAGCAATTGCCTTGGAGGGAAAACATAATTTTAAAAACGCCATGGCAGCAACTTCTGTAGCTAAATTGATGCAAATTAGAAAAGCAACAATTCGCGAAAGTTTATCAAATTTTCAGGGTGTAGAACACCGTCTTGAGAAAGTATTGAAAATCCAAAATGTGCAATACATCAACGATTCGAAAGCAACTAACGTAAACGCTACTTTTTTTGCTTTAGATAGTATGAATTCGCCAACAGTATGGATCGTTGGAGGTGTTGATAAAGGAAATGATTATAACGAATTGATGGCATTGGTTCGCGAGAAAGTAAAAGCGATTATTTGTCTGGGAGTTGATAACAGAAAAATTATTGATGCTTTTGGTAATGTGGTGGATGTAATGGTTGAAGTAGGCACGATGACCGAAGCCGTAAGAATGGCACAACACATTTCAGAAAAAGGAGATACTGTTTTATTGTCTCCAGCCTGCGCTAGTTTTGACTTGTTTGAAAACTACGAAGACAGAGGAAGACAATTTAAAGATGCGGTGCATAATTTGTAAAAAAAAAGCTAGAAGTTAGGAGATGGAAGCTGGAAGTGTATATGTTTCAAAATTCAGAATCCATGCACCATAACTTATAACTCACAACCCATAACTTAAAAACGATGAAACAACTAATTAGCAGTTTAAAAGGGGACAAAGGGATTTGGTCATTTGTGGCCTTATTGGCCCTGTTTTCCTTTATGCCTGTTTTTAGTGCCAGTAGTAACCTGGCTTATTTGGGTCATGGAACAGGAAATACCTTAGGGTATTTATTAAAACATCTGATACATATTTGTTGTGGTTTTGCAATTATTTATGCGGTACACAATGTTCCGTATCATTATTTCCGGTCTATTTCTAAATTGTTACTGCCTGTAGTTTGGGTGGTTTTAGGGATTACAATGATAAAAGGAACAGTGATAGGCGGAGCCAATGCAAGTAGATGGCTCCAAATTCCGTTTGTAGGTTTGTCATTTCAGCCTTCTGCCTTTGCAGCTTTGGTTTTGTTTGTGTTTGTAGCACGTTATTTATCAAAAACAAGAACAGAGCCGATAGACTTTTTAGAGTCTTTAAAGGAACTTTGGTTGCCTGTTTTTATTACGCTAATGTTAATCCTGCCTTCGAATTTTTCAACCACAGCTTTGATTTTTTCAATGGTTGTAATGTTGGTATTCATAGGGAGATATCCAATGAAATATATCGGAATTATTGTAGGTTCAGGAATAGTTTTTCTTAGTTTTTTCTGGGTATTGTCTAAAGCTTTTCCAGATGCTAAATTGTTTAGCAGGGTTAGAACATGGGAAAGCCGAATTGAAAATTTTAGTACCAATAAGCCTGATGAAGATGATTACCAAATAGAGAAAGCCAAAATTGCCATTGCATCTGGAAAAATATATGGATTAGGTCCGGGGAAAAGTGTTCAGAAAAACTTTTTACCACAATCGTCTTCCGATTTTATTTACGCCATTATTGTTGAAGAATACGGCTTGTTAGGTGGTTTAGGAGTGCTGTGTTTGTATTTATTGTTGCTTTTTCGTTTTGTGATTGCTTCGCATAAGGCCAATACGCTTTTTGGAAAATTAGTCGTCATTGGGCTCGGTTTTCCAATGATTTTTCAGGCGATGATTAATATGGCAGTTGCTGTAGAATTATTACCTGTTACAGGACAAACGCTTCCGTTAATAAGTAGTGGAGGAACTTCTATCTGGATGACTTGTATCGCATTGGGAATCATCATTGGTGTAACCAAAAAAGAAGAAGAAATAGAACAAGAACAAAAAGATGCTGCCAGAAGAGAAGAAGCGCTTCAAAGACTGATTGATGCTGAATTAGCTGCTGAAGAGCAACAACAGAAAGAGTCCTATTCGATAGAAGATAAAATGACTAATCCAATGAATGCCGTTTTAAATAAATAGATTGATAGCAATGAAACAGTATAGATTCATATTGAGTGGCGGAGGAACCGGAGGACATATTTATCCTGCAATTGCAATTGCCAATGAATTAAAATCGAGATTTCCGGATGTGGAGTTTCTATTTGTAGGAGCTCAGGATAAGATGGAAATGCAAAAAGTACCGCAAGCAGGATATGCTATCAAAGGTTTGTGGATTGCCGGATTGCAAAGAAAATTGACTCTACAGAATGCTATGTTTCCATTGAAATTAATTAGCAGTTTGTGGAAATCCAGAAAAATAATAAAACAGTTTAAGCCCGATGCGGTTATAGGAACAGGTGGTTTTGCAAGCGGTCCTTTGTTGCAAATGGCAAATATGCTTGGTATTCCAACATTGATTCAGGAGCAAAATTCCTTTCCGGGAATTACCAATAAATTGTTGAGTAAAAAAGCCAATGCTATTTGTGTGGCTTATGAAAATCTGGAACGATTTTTTCCAAAAGAAAAAATGATTTTGACAGGGAATCCTGTTCGTCAGGATTTGATTGCAATTGAAAGCAAAAGAGCAGCAGCAATTGAATATTTTAAATTGTATACCAATAAAAAAACGCTTTTAGTTCTTGGTGGAAGTTTAGGTGCCAGACGAGTCAATCAGTTAATTGAAAAAGAACTGAAAAATATACAGGCTCAAGACGTTCAGATTATCTGGCAATGTGGGAAGTTGTATTTCGAGGATTATAAAAAATACAATTCGGAGAATGTTCAGGTGGTTGCTTTTATTGAAAAAATGGATTTTGTTTATGCTGCCGCCGATATTATTATTTCGCGTGCTGGAGCTTCTTCGGTATCGGAATTGTGTATTGTGGGGAAACCGGTAATTTTTATTCCATCGCCTAATGTAGCTGAAGATCATCAGACAAAAAATGCAAAAGCCATTGTCGATAAAAAAGGAGCGCTTTTAATCAAAGAATCTGAATTAGATACCGAGTTTAGTTTGGTTTTTGAAGCTTTGTTGAAAGATCCGGAAAAACAAAAGCAGTTGAGTGAGAATATAAAAGAACTCGCGTTGCCAGAAGCAACAAAGCAAATTGCCGACGAAATTGTGAAATTGATACAATAGCAATGATAATTGTCAATAATAATGGCAATAGCAAAATAGAAATAAAAATAATAACACAATAGTATCTCAGTTTTGATTTTTGACAATTGATATTGTTGTTGAAATTAACATTGAAACATTATTGAAATTGACATTGAAAATGAATCTAAATCAAATACATAACGTTTATTTTATCGGTATCGGTGGTATTGGTATGAGTGCTTTGGCGCGCTATTTTAAGTATATCGGGAAACAGGTTTCCGGTTATGACAAAACACCAACGATTTTAACTAATGAGCTAATCGAAAGTGGTATTGCTATTCATTTTGATGATGATATCAATTTAATACCTAAGGATTATTTTGTCGAAAATACCTTGGTGATAATTACGCCAGCAGTTCCAAGAACCCACTCCGAGTGGAATTACTTTTTAGAGCGTGATTATCAGGTTAAAAAAAGAGCCGAAGTTTTAGGGATTATTACGAAGGATACTTTTTGTTTTGCAGTGGCGGGAACGCACGGGAAAACGACTACGTCCAGTATTTTAGGACATATTTTGAATGAAAGTGGTGCTGATGTAACAGCCTTTATTGGAGGAATTGTAGAAAATTACAATTCGAATTTAATAGGAAGCGGGAAAACCGTAACTGTTGTTGAAGCCGATGAATTTGACCGTTCGTTTTTGCATTTGCATCCGGATATTGCCTGTGTGACTTCAATGGATGCTGATCATTTGGATATTTACGGAACTAGCGATGCTATAAAAGAATCGTTTACTGAGTTTGCAGATAAAGTAGAGGATAAATCTAAATTGTTTATTACGACTGATTTGCCACTTTCAGGAATTACTGTTGGAGTAAATGAGGAAGAAGCGGTTTACAATGCTTTTAATATTAGAATAGAAGACGGAAACTATGTTTTTGATGTTAAAACACCTGCTGGAGTTTTAAAAGATTTTCGTTTTGGACTACCAGGAAGACATAATTTGATGAATGCTTTAATGGCTTTTGCAATGGCAGTAAATTTCGGCACCCCAACCGATGCCATTGCAAAAGCCTTAGCTTCATTCCAAGGAATAAGAAGACGTTTTTCGTATCAAATTAGAACTGAAAACCTGGTTTATATTGATGATTATGCACATCATCCTACTGAGATAAATGCGGTACATCAGGCGGTTAGGGAGTTGTGTCCTAACAAAAAAGTATTGGCAGTTTTTCAGCCGCATCTTTTTAGCAGAACCAAAGATTTTGCAGATGATTTTGCAAAAAGTCTTTCTCAGTTTGACGAAGTGTTATTGATGGATATTTATCCGGCACGTGAGTTGCCTATGGAAGGAGTAACTTCGGACTGGTTGTTGTCTCTGATAGAAAATCAGAATAAAAAATTAGTTTCAAAAGAAGATTTGATAGCAACTATGTTGAAAAGTGATGCTCCGGTTATGGTTACAATTGGAGCTGGTGATATTGGTGAAATGGTGGGAGCAATTAAAAACGCTTTAAATGAAAAAAATATTTAATTGGATAAATATCAGATTAATCCTAATGTTAGGGTTGGTTGTTTTTCTTTTTTCGTTTACTTCAAAGCGAAATGAAAAGCGAAAATTAGCAAAAATAGCTGTTGTTTTTGTAGGAGAAAACAATCTTTTTGTCAAGAAAGAAACGGTTAATAAATTGTTAATAGAAAATATGGGCGACCCATTAGCTATTGAAAAAGATAAATTAGATTTGAATAAGCTGGAAGGAAAGCTGAATTCAAATGCGATGATTGACGAATCAGATGTTTTTGTAAGTATTGATGGTGTTCTGAAAGCGGTTGTAAAGCAAAAGACTCCTGTGGCTAGAGTGATTAATGGTTCAGAATCTTTTTATGTTGATTATAAAGGTGGTAAGATGCCGCTATCGGATAATTTCACAGCTAGAGTTCCACTTGTTTCGGGGGATATAAATAGAGGGGATAACGAAAAATTGGCTCGTTTGTTTCGTGTGATTTATGAGGATGATTTTTTGAAAAAAAACATCATTGCTATAGAGATTATGCCTAATGCTAGCTTAAAAATGTTCAATAGGAATTACGATTACCAGATTGATTTTGGTAGTATGATGAATTTTGAAACGAAATTTAAAAATTATAAAGCCTTTTTTCAAAAAGCAGTTTTAGATAGTACGTTATATAAATATAAAAAGATTGACCTCAGGTTTACAAAACAAGTAGTTTGCACTAAATAATAGAAAATGGAAAAAGAGAATATTGCAGTAGGTCTAGATATAGGGACAACCAAAATCGTTGCCATGATAGGCAAGAAAAATGAGTATGGTAAGTTAGAAATTTTGGGAGTTGGAAAATCCAAAAGTCTAGGTGTGGCTAGAGGAGTGGTTAATAATATTACACAAACCATTCAATCTATTCAGCAAGCAATAAATGATGCGGAAACAAATTCAGGTTATAAAATTAAAGATGTTGTTGTAGGGATTGCAGGACAACACATCCGTAGTATTCAGCATACCGATTACATCAGCAGAAGTAATCCGGAAGAAGTAATTGGTGGAAATGACATTCAATTACTAATTGATCAGGTTAATAAATTGGCCATGTTGCCAGGGGAAGAAATTATTCACGTTTTACCTCAGGAATTTAAAATAGATGGACAATCTGAAATAAAAGAACCAATTGGGATGTATGGCGGGAGGCTAGAATCCAGTTTCCATGTTGTAGTAGGTCAGGCTTCGTCTATACGTAACGTAGGGCGTTGTATTCAAAGTTCTGGTATCGAATTGTCAGGGTTGACTTTAGAGCCATTAGCTTCATCTGATGCGGTTTTGAGCCAAGAAGAAAAAGAAGCTGGAGTTGCCTTAATTGACATCGGTGGAGGAACAACTGATTTGGCCATTTTTAAAGATGGAATTATTCGTCATACCGCAGTAATTCCTTTTGGAGGAAATGTAATTACTGATGATATCAAAGAAGGCTGTTCTATTATAGAAAAACAGGCTGAATTGTTGAAAGTTAAATTTGGTTCGGCTTGGCCAGGAGAAAATAAAGACAATGAGATTGTCTCTATTCCGGGATTAAGAGGAAGAGAGCCTAAAGAGATTTCGTTGAAAAACTTGTCCAAGATTATTCACGCCCGTGTGGTGGAAATCATTGAGCAGGTTTTTACAGAAGTAAAAGCTTATGGCCACGAAGATCCAAGAAAAAAACTAATTGCTGGAATTGTACTTACTGGTGGTGGTGCTCAATTGAAACACATCAAACAATTAGTAGAATACATTACAGGGATGGATACCAGAATTGGATATCCTAATGAGCATTTAGCAGGTAATTCAGACGAAGAGTTTTCTAGTCCATTGTATGCAACTGCAGTTGGATTAGTAATGAATAGTATTTGTAATAATACGCAGAGTGCGATAAGAAAAGAAGAAGTAGTTCCTCAAAGAACTGTTTATTATCGTGAGCCGGTTGTGGAAACGGTAGAGCGATTTGAACCGGAAGTAGAAGAGGTACAAACGCAAGTACCGGTTTATTCTAAAAATGAAGAGTCAACAGGAGAAAAGATTAAGCGATCTTTCTTTGATCGTTATGTTGATAAGATTAAAGACTTTTTAGATAACGCAGAGTAGTAAGATAGAAGAGAATAAAGCACAAAAAATATATAAATATCAAAAACCAAATATTATGACGAGCAACTCAGAATTTGGAAGTATTTCATTTGATTTACCAAAAAATCAATCAAATGTAATCAAAGTAATAGGTGTAGGTGGAGGCGGAAGTAACGCTATCAATCACATGTTCAAGCAAGGAATCAAAGGAGTTGATTTCATTGTGTGTAACACTGATTCACAAGCACTGCAAAATAGTGGTGTTCCTAATAAAATTCAATTGGGTGTGAATCTGACTGAAGGTCTTGGTGCCGGAGCTAATCCAGACGTAGGACAACAATCGGCTATAGAAAGTATTGCCGATATCGAAAAGATGTTGGACCGCGGAACTAAGATGGTTTTTATCACAGCCGGAATGGGTGGAGGTACCGGAACTGGTGCTGCGCCTGTAATTGCTCAACTGGCTAAAGAAAGAGAGATTCTTACCGTGGGTATTGTAACCTTGCCGTTTACTTTTGAAGGAAAGGTGCGTCAGGAACAAGCGCTTATTGGAATTGAAAAATTACGTAAACAAGTTGATTCTTTAATTGTTATCAATAATAACAAATTAAGAGAAGTATATGGAAATCTTGGTTTCAAAGCAGGATTCTCAAAAGCCGATGAAGTTTTGGCAACAGCCTCAAGAGGAATTGCCGAAGTAATTACACATCACTATACTCAAAATATCGATTTACGTGATGCTAAAACCGTATTAGCTAATAGTGGAACGGCTATCATGGGTTCGTCTGTTGCTTCAGGTGAAAACAGAGCTAAAGAAGCTATTATTGCTGCTTTAGATTCTCCATTATTAAATGATAACAAAATTACAGGAGCCAAAAACGTATTGTTGCTCATCGTTTCTGGATCTAATGAAATTACCTTAGATGAAATTGGTGAAATCAATGACCACATTCAAAGTGAAGCGGGTTATAATGCTAATATCATTATGGGAGTTGGTGAAGATGAATCATTAGGTGATGCAGTTGCTGTAACGATCATTGCTACTGGATTTGATATTGAACAACAAAACGGAATTGTAAATACTGAGCCTAAAAAAATCATTCACAGTTTAGAGGATGAGCAAAAAATTGTTCACAATTTAAGTAGTACTCCTGTTGCTAGTTTTGATTTAAGTATTGATAAACCGGTAATTAATACAGCTGAAGAGCGTGTAGTTTTCGATTTAGTTGACGAAGAGGAAGAAGAAGTAGTTGCTGTTGTTGCTCCAGCTCCTGTTGTTCCGGTTGAGGGAAACGAAGAATTGATGGCGATATCTGAATTTATTAAAAATATAGATGTTACTTTCGAAATTGTTTCTCCTATAAAAGAAGAAGAGTTTACATTTTCTGCACCAAAAGTAGAAGAAGTAAGACAAGCAGTTCAGCCAATTGTTGAACAACCAAAAGCAATCGAAAAGCAAGAACAAACTTCTATTTCATTTGATTTGCCTCTTTTTAAAGCCGAGCCAGTTCAGGAAAAAGAAGAAAAAATCTTATTCGAATTGACAAATGAAACTAAAGAAATCAAAGTAAACCAAGCGGTTCAATTTGTACCTGTAACAGAATTGTCTGATAACGGGGTTATCAAATATTCTTTGGAAGAGTACATGGATGCTGAGAACGAATTAGCTAAACCAGTTGCAAAAGTGGTGGAAGAAGTAATTCCTGAGGAGTTGAATATTACAATGAAAAAAGTAGAATTAGCTCCGGAAGATTTTTCTAATGCAGAAGATATTTCTCCTATCGAAATGACAATTGAAGAAACTTTACGTTTAAGAGCTGACGAAAGAAGAAAGAAATTAAAAGAATTTAATTATAAGTTTCATAATAACGTTTCTAAGATTGATGAGTACGAAAAAGAACCAGCTTACAAAAGATTAGGTATCGATATTTCGAATAATCAAATGAATAATGCTAACTCAAGAATCTCTGTTGGAACAGATAGTAATAACGATTTACAATTGCGTTCTAATAATTCTTATTTGCATGATAATGTAGATTAGTGAACTTAATTTCATAGATAATAACCCGAAAATTGCATTTAATTTTCGGGTTATTTTTTTTACCTTCGCACGGAGTTTGAGTCAAAGAGAATGCTTCTTAAAGCTGTTTTATCTTATCAAATTCGATTTCAATTAAATATCAAACTAGCAGTATTGCTTATTAATAAAATAGACAAATGAGTTTATCAGTAAAAATCATGGATGAGATGAAAACCGCCATGAAAGCTAAAGATACAGTAGCTTTAGAATCATTAAGAGCAATAAAATCAGAATTGCTTTTAGCTCAAACGGCTTCTGGTTCTAAAGAAGAAATTTCAGAAGAAGAAGAAATTAAATTATTGCAACGTTTGGTGAAAACCCGTAAAGAAAGCGCAAGAATTTTTACTGAACAAAATCGTGCTGATTTGGCTGAACCTGAATTAGCTCAGGTAGCTGTAATCGAAAAGTTTTTACCGGCTCAATTGAGTGAAGCTGAAATTGAGGCTGTAATTGCTAAAATTATTGCTGAAACTGGAGCATCTGGAATTGCATCTATGGGTAAAGTAATGGGATTAGCTTCTGCTCAATTAGGAGGAACTGCCGAAGGCAAAACGATTTCTACTATAGTAAAAAAATTATTAGTCTAAAATCATAAATCTAAAATAAATTTGGCTGCGTAGTTCAACTGGATAGAATATCAGATTTCGGCTCTGAGGGTTGCAGGTTCGAACCCTGCCGCGGTCACTTTTTATAGCTTCAAAAATAATCAGGTTAATTTGGTTGTTTTTGAAGCTTTTTGTTTTAAAATAGAAAAAGTCAATCTATAGTAAAAATCAATTTTCAGTAAACTATGAAATATTATGTATATGTTTTGGAAAGTGAAATTGATGGGAGGTTATATAAAGGTCAGACATCTGATATTGATAAACGTATAAAAGAACATAATTTAGGAAAAACAAAATCTACAAAAGGATATAAACCTTGGAGATTAGTTTATTTTGAGGTTTATGAAACAAGAGAAGAAGTATTAGAGCGTGAAAAATATTTTAAGACAGGAAGTGGAAGGGCTTTTTTGAAAGAGAAATTACAAAATAAATGACCAGTTGGATTTAGTTTTGTTAGTCAACTGAATACCTGTCTGCCTATAGGCAGTGAATGTCAGATTTCGGCTCTGAGGGTTGCAGGTTCCCCGCCTGCCGGTCGGGCAGGGAACCCTGCCGCGGTCACTTTTTATAGCTTCAAAAATAATCAGGTTAATTTGGTTGTTTTTGAAGCTTTTTGTTTTAAATTGTATTGAATTTAAAATCTTTTTGATGGAGCTAACTATGGTATTTCAATTTTTTATCATTTTTGTTTTTGGGATATTAGCTCTTCTCTTGATCGTGTTTCGAATTATTGAACCTATTTATGTTTTCTTCTTTAAGAAACCTTTGTTTTTACATATTTACCCTTTTTCTAAAAAGCTGAATAATGAGCAAAAAGAAATTTTAAAAACGAATTTCCTTTTTTATAATCGGCTTACTCCAAAAAAGAAGCGCTATTTTGAGCATCGTGTTAAAGAGTTTGTGCGTAAATATGAGTTTATAGGTAAGGATATAGTGATTACCGAAACGATGCAAATACTCATAGCGGGAACTTATGTGATGCTGACTTTTGGTCTGCGGAAATACCTAATTACTTTATTTACGAGAATTATTATTTATCCTTCAAGTTATTATTCGTCTTCAAACGATGCTTACCATAAAGGCGAGTTCAATCCCAGAATGAAGTCGATTGTTTTTTCCTGGGAAGATTATATTTTAGGTCATCAGACTACCAATGATAATATTAATTTAGGTCTTCATGAATTTGCTCATGCCTTGCATTTTCATTGTATGAAAAGTAATGATTCCAGCGCAGCCGTTTTTTTTTGATGAATTTAATAAAGTGACAAGGTATTACACTGATGCGGAATTAAATGCCGAATTGCGTTCTAAAGGCTATTTCAGATTGTATGCTTATCAAAATCAATTCGAATTTCTAGCAGTAATTTTGGAGCATTTTTTTGAAACTCCGAAGCAATTTAGAAAGGAACATCCGGAGTTGTTTGTCATTGTTAACAATATGCTTAATTTTAAAGAGTATTTAGTTGAAGATTCTTTTTAGAGTTGTTGCTGATTTTTTTGTAAGTTATTTATTTTGAGTAATCGATTAACTAATACTTAGAGCTAAAATTATAGAAATAATAGGATTCTTTTAGCTCTATTACAAGCTTATATAGATGTGTTTTTATATATTTGTTTACAGTTTTTCTAAAGAAAATCTTAAAATTAGAATGTTATTTACTATCATATAAAATAAATTATTTCTTCACTTTCCCATTTTCTATTCGATATTTTTTCTGAATCAAAAAGAAGTTTTAATCTATTTTGAAATAAAATTTTAAGCAATATGCTAACCAAAGTATATTGAGAATATAATTCACAGTTGTTATTTAATTTATATAATTTATGCTAAGAAAATACTCTTTCATAATAATTTTTGGTGTTATCATTTTTTTTAATTCATGTAAGTCATCCACCGAAGTAGATCCGGTTTCGATAGGATTTTCGCAATGTATTAATCAGGATATTTGGAGAATGTCGATGAATCATGAAATGACGGTAGAAGCTTCTCTGCACCCGAGAGTTAAACTGACTATTTTTAATGCTAACCGTAAAGTAAAAAAGCAAATCCAGGACATTGAAAAGATGATTCAGGATAAAAAAGACATTATAATTGTTTCTCCCTTTGAATCGGATTCGATTGTTCCTGTAATAGAAAAGGCGGTTCTTAAAGGAATTCCTGTAATTGTTGTGGATAGAAAAGTAAATACTTCAAATTACACGGCTCATATAGGTGCAGATAATATTGAGGTAGGAAGAATTGCAGCTAAGCATATTGTTTCCTTGTCTAAAGGGAATGCTAATGTTGTTGAGATAAAAGGAAATTCATCTACCTCGCCCGGTTATGAGAGAAATTTAGGTTTCAGGCAAATTTTAGATAAATATCCGGGTGTCAAAGTGGTTACCATGGAGGCTAAAAGAGATGAATTAGTCTTAGATGATTTTTTAAAAATACTGAATAATTTTCCCAATATTAATTATATCTATGCTTACAATGACGAAATTGCCTATCAGACCTGGAGGGTTCTTAAAAAAAGAGGCTTAGAGAAAAGTATAAAAATTATAGGAGTAGATGGTCTTAATGGGCCTAATGGTGGACTTCAGTTGGTTCAGGAAGGGATTTTAGAAGCCACGGTTTTATATCCTACAGGAGCTGCCGAAGCAATAAAGTTGGCTTTGAAAATAGCCAATAAAGAAATTGTTCCTAAAAACAATAAGCTAAATACCATTTTGATAGATTCTCTTAATGCAAATATTATAAGTAATCAGTTTGATCGGATAACAATTCAGCAATCGGATATTGAGCAGCAGCAAAAGGTTATCAAAAATCAGGAGAAAAAATATGTAAGCCAGAATAATCTTTTAAAATTGTTGACTTTTTTATTGGTAATAGTCTTAGGTCTGGCTATTTATAGTATTTACTCGAGAATTATGATTAGTCGAAAGAAACAGGAATTAGAGGAAACCAATAAAAAAATCAAACACCAAAGAAATGAAATTAAAAAGTTTTCTAATGAATTAAAACAAAGTAATGAGGCGAGATTGAACTTTTTTACGGGCTTGTCACACGAATTCAAAACACCTTTAACGCTGATTTTGAGTTCGGTTGAATCCCTGGAAAGTGAATTTAAGAATAAAGGAATTGCTATCAATAAAGAAATTAATTTGATGTATAACAATTCCAGAAGATTACTGCGTTTAATCAATCAGTTATTGGATTATAGAAAAACCGAGGATCAAAAATTTACTTTGAGAGCATCGCAAACCAATTTATTGGATTTTTCAAAAGGTATTGTAAGTGATTTTGACCGCGAAGCAAAGAAAAAGAATATTGAATTTTCATTGACTACTAACAATGAAAATTTAGAGGTTTATATCGATAGAAATTTAATGGATAAAGTCTATTTTAATCTGTTGTCAAACGCCTTTAAATTTACACCTGAAAACGGTAAAATCAGTATTTCGATAAAAGAAGATAGGGAGAATAATGTTGTTCATATTCACTTTAAGGATTCGGGAATTGGCATACCAGAAAAAGAAATTGATCAGGTATTTAACGCTTTTTATCAGGGGTCTAATAATTATAGAAACAGTTCGGGAATTGGACTGCATTTATCAAAGAGTTTTATTGATTTGCACAAAGGAAGTATTGATGTTGTTTCAAAAAACGGAGCAGAATTTATCATTACATTACCACTTGGAAAAGAGCATTTAGATGAAAAATCGATAGTTAAAGAAGCTGCATTAGATTATGTACATCAATCCGATTATTTGGATTCTGAAGTTATTCAAAAGAAAGAACCTCAGCATAATGAGGATAGGTATTCGATTCTTTATATAGAGGATAATAAAGATCTTTTGGATTTTGTATCGAATAAGTTTTCAACCGAATATACTTTTTTTACTTCAGATGGAACTAATGCTGTGGAATATGCTTTAGAGTTAATTCCTGATATTATTATTTGCGATTTGAATTTGCCGGAGCTGAATGGATTTCAAATTTGTGAAAAACTCAAAAAAGATTTGAGAACTTCTCATATCCCGACGATTATATTAACCTCTTCGGACGATCAGGATTCTTATTTACAGGCTTTAGATAGTGGTGCAGATGTTTTCCTGACCAAACCATTTAATTTAAAAGTATTGGCGCAGTCCATCAAAGCCTTGCTTTTTAACAGAGAGAAATTAAGGTATTATTATACCAATAATATAATTAATATCGAAGAAGGGACTTTTGGAGTTAGCGAACAGGATTTTCTTAAAAAGCTTAACGAACTGATTGAGAAAAACTTAGATAATTCGGCTTATACCGTGGAAGATTTAGCTAAAAACCTGGCTATTTCCCGTGTGCAATTGTATCGTAAAGTCAAAGCAATATTGGGAATTAGCATCAGTGATCATATCAATAATATAAGATTAGAAAAGTCTAAAGAATTTTTGAAAAAATCAGATCTAACAATTTCAGAGATTGCTTATGCGGTAGGTTTTTCTACACCGAATTACTTTTCAACCTCATTCAAAAATAAATTTGGCATCTCGCCAAAAGAGTATAAGATTAAATAATTCAAAACTCATTTATGATAGGCACCTTTTAAAAGAACGTGTTTATTTTTTAGCGTTACAATCAAGCCTGTCAAGAGTATTTTGACAGGCTTTTTTTTGTTATTAACTGTTTTGAAAACTGGACTGCTAAATTTTCATTTTTACCCAATTCAAAAATAAATCCGGTTGATTGATTAGTTGTTTTGAAAATCAAGTCCACTTAAAATTTTCATAAATAAATCTGCCATTTTCTTAAAAAAGTATAAAAAGCGATTAATCAAGGTTGAAAATACGTAAACGGGGTATCATTTTCTAAAACTGGAAGTAACATAGTTGTATTTCCTGTAACATGATTGTAACTATAACGAAATAGTTTTTAGTTTGATTTTAGTTTTAATTCACTGAAATCAAGTGTTTTGAGGGTGTGGTATTGGGGTTTTGGTGAGATTGTATGTAATTGATACATATTCAAAATATCTAGCTTTTTTTTACATATACCTTAGCAATTCAATTTAATAATTTTTGATAATGAAAAAAATAGTCGTTTGGTCTGTTATTGCTTCGCTTGCAGGATTCCTGTTTGGTTTTGACACAGTAGTCATTTCGGGAGCTGATAAAAAATTGCAAGAGCTTTGGAATTCATCTGATGCTTTTCATGGAACTGTAGTTATGGGAATGGCTTTATGGGGTACTGTTTTCGGAGCCATTTTTGGGGGAATACCTACTAATAAAATAGGAAGAAAGAATACTTTATTATGGATAGGTATTTTATTTTTCTTTTCGGCCATTGGATCCGCTTTAGCAAATGATCCTTATGTTTTTGCGGCTTTTAGATTTATTGGAGGTTTGGGTGTAGGAGCATCTACAATTGCTGCTCCGGCTTATATTTCTGAGATAGCACCGGCAAAAGACCGAGGGAAATTAGTTGCTTTCTATCAGTTTAATATTGTTTTAGGGATTTTGATGGCTTTTCTGTCTAATTATTTGTTGAGAAATACAGGAGAGAATTCATGGAGATGGATGATGGGAGTACAAGCCTTTCCTTCCTTTATTTATACGCTGTTCGTTTTTGGTATTCCTAAGAGTCCAAGATGGCTGTTGTCTAAATCCAGAAATGAAGAAGCTAAAAAGATTTTGGCTTTAATGGGGCAGGAAGCCGATTATGAGCAAATGAAAAAAGAGATTGAGCTGGATAATAGCAATGCCGCTAATACCAATGACAACATTTTTTTAAAAAAATACCGTACTCCACTAATCCTGGCTTTTTTAATAGCCTTATTTAATCAGTTATCAGGGATTAACGCTTTTCTGTATTATTCTCCCCGAATTTTTCAGGAGGCTGGTTTGGGAGAGAGTACTGCGTTACTTAGCAGTATTGGTATCGGTGTTGTCAATTTAGTTTTTACTTTATTAGGGGTTTCATTAATTGATAAGTTGGGTAGAAAAGTACTGATGTACATAGGCTCAGTAGGTTATATTATTTCGCTGAGTCTTGTAGCCATCGCTTTCTTTTTAAAATGGCAGGGAATGGCAGTTCCGATTTTTCTGTTCTTGTTTATTGCAGCTCATGCCATTGGTCAGGGTGCTGTTATCTGGGTTTTTATTTCAGAGATTTTTCCAAATCACCTTAGAGCTTCAGGACAAGCTTTTGGGAGTACTACGCATTGGGTTTTGGCAGCAATAATTCCATCACTAATACCATTTTTGTTTTCTTCAATCGGAGCGGGTGTGGTGTTTTTATTCTTTGCCGTAATGATGGTTTTTCAACTTTTGTTTGTGGCTTTTTTAATGCCGGAAACTAAAGGAATTTCTTTAGAAGAATTAAGTAAAAAATTAATAAAAGAATAGATCATGACTAAAATTGCTATTAAAAAACACGCTAAATTATTGTTGTGTACCATAGGTTTACTGACTTTGTTTAATTGTAAAGAGTCTTCAGTATCAGATAAAAAAGCATATACGGAAGAAGAATTGTACCGACCTAATTTTCATTTCACGCCTAAAAAAGCCTGGATGAATGATCCTAACGGCATGTTTTATTACAACGGCTACTATCATCTTTACTATCAACACTATCCGGATTCAACTGTTTGGGGACCTATGCACTGGGGACATGCAATAAGTACTGATATGGTCACCTGGACAGAAAAACCAATTGCCATTTACCCGGATGAAAAAGGATATATCTTTTCAGGAAGTGCTGTGGTGGATTTACAAAACACTTCCGGATTTGGGAGTTTGAAAAATCCTCCTATCGTAGCCATGTTCACCTATCATGATCCAACAAAAGAAAAAACGAAAGAGCCGGGAATTCAGTCACAAGGGATAGCCTATTCATTAGACGAAGGATTGACTTGGAAAAAATATGAAAAAAATCCGGTAGTAGAATTTCCTTCGATTAAAGATTTCAGAGATCCAAAGATGACCTGGGATAACATTCACAAACAATGGTTAATGGTTTTAGCCGCAGGTGATAAAACTATTTTTTACAGTTCTAAAAACCTAAAAGACTGGACAATGCTTTCTGATTTTGGAAAAAATATCGGAGCACACGGCGGTGTTTGGGAATGTCCTGATTTTTTTCCGATGATGGTAGAAGGTTCGGACGAATATAAATGGGTGCTTTTGTTGAGTATCAATCCGGGAGGACCTAACGGCGGTTCGGCTACGCAATATTTTGTAGGTGATTTTGATGGTAAGACATTTAAGCTGGATGAATCTTTTTCTAAAGATATAAATGGGCAAAAAGGGCTATGGATTGATTACGGAAGAGATAATTATGCAGGTGTAACCTGGTCTAATATTTCAGAGACTGATGGCAGAAAATTGTTTATGGGGTGGATGTCCAATTGGGATTACGCCCAAAAAGTTCCAACTCAAAAATGGAGAAGCAGCATGACTGTAGCCAGAGAATTAAAATTGATTAAGGAAAATAATCATTACAGGCTTTCTTCAGTTCCGGTAAGAGAATTACAAAATTATGTAGCCAATACAATCAAGAAAAAAGCGTTTAAAATTACCGATAAAAAAACGGTTTTAATTGATAAATCATCAATTGACTTAACAAGACTAGACATTCAATTTACCTTAAGAAATCTTAAAAAAGACATCTATACTTTTTCACTGTGTAACAGTTCTGATAACAATATCAGTTTTGGTATTAATAAAAAGGACAAATACTTTTTTATCGACCGAAAAAAATCTGGGGATTTGTCTTTCTCGGATGCTTTTGCAAAACAAATTTCGAAAGCCCCTTTTACTGAAGATTTTGATAAAATAGACGTAAGAGTAATAGTCGATAAAACTTCAATCGAAGTGTTTTACGATAACGGCAAAACAGTAATGACCGAAATATTTTTTCCGGAAAAACCAATGGAAACATTTTCTGTAACGAAAGAAAAATTCGATTTCACCATCGAAAACTTAACTATTAACCAATTAAATTTTAACTAAACTATCTAAACTATGAAACGAAAAATCATTTTTTATTTAATTCTAATGGGGTCATTTTTTTCACTTTCGGCCCAAAACATCGGAATAAAAGGAGTTGTAACCTCTTCTGAAGACGGTATGTCGCTCCCGGGGGTATCTGTTGTAGTATCAGGGTCTAATAAGGGGACTATTACTGATATGGACGGTAAATATGAACTTAGAAATGTAGATCCAAAAGCAACTTTGACTTTTAGTTATGTGGGATTTACAAATCAAACGCTAGAAGTAAACGGTCAGGAAACAATTAATGTTATTTTAAAATCAGAATCGCAGCAATTAACAGAGGTTGTGGTAACGGGATATTCTAAAGAACGAAAAGTCGATGTGACAGGAGCTGTAGTTGTTGTTGAGATGAAACCCATCGAAGGACAAAGTATGAGTTCTGGTAACGCCATGCAGGCTTTACAAGGTAGGGTTGCCGGTTTGTCTATTGAAAAATCGGGAGATCCAAGTGGTGCAAGTAGTAAGATTTTGATCAGAGGGGTAAGTACCCTGGGTAATACCGATCCATTGTATGTAATTGATGGTGTGCCTACAGTAAGACCAGAGGTTTTTGCCAGTTTAAATCCAAGTGCAATAGAATCGGTTCAGGTATTGAAAGATGCTTCTGCTTCGTCTATTTATGGTTCCAGAGCGGCTAATGGTGTTATTGTTGTAACAACCAAAAATGCTTTTAAAGGAGAAAGAATGAATGTTTCTTATAGTACCAGTATTTCTGCTATGTCAGAGAAAAAACAAAGGTATAAAATGCTGAATTCAGTAGATAGAGGAAAGGTTTTATGGCAGGCATCGGTTAATGATGGGGCTAATCCGACAGATGCTTACGGAGCAATCTATAATTTTGACTGGAATAATGACCTGAATAATCCGGTATTGAATAGTGTTTCCGTTCAGCCTTATGTAGGTGGGGATACTAATATGCCGGCAGGAAATACAGATTGGCAGGATGTAGTGTATAAAACAGGATTTGTTATCAATAATGATTTGTCCGTATCAGGAGGTACTGATAAATCCAATGCCATGTTGAATTTAGGCTATTTGGATAATACAGGAATGTTGAAATATACTAATTTCGAAAGATATACCGCAAGATTGAATGCTAATTTCAAGTTGTTTAACGACAAGGTACGATTTGGTATTAATTCACAGTTTACCCAATCTAATGAAAGATTAGCAGCTAATGACGTTGGGAATTCTCCGGTTCCTGCCTTGGCTATTTCATTAGCACCAACAATTCCGGTTTATACTAATTCCGGTGGATTCGGTGGGCCTCTGGGTTCCGGTTATTCTGATAGAAATAACCCTTTGTTGATGCAATATTTAAACAGATGGGATAATACCAGAAGAATTTCGTTGTACGGAAATGTTTTTACAGAAATAGATTTAATGAAAAACCTTACCTACAGAAATAGTATTGGTATGGATTTTAATGATTTCAACAGAAAAGATATTGAACCAAGGGTTAGTAATGGTTCGGTTAACAGAGATAATAATAGCTTAACTCATGATACCAATAAATATTCGAGTTTAACTATTTCGAATACTTTGAATTATAATGTAAAGCTTTCCGATCATAAAATTGGTGTTCTGGTAGGGATGGAATCAGTTAAAACAGATTTTCATAGTTTATTATCCCGTGGAGAGAATTTTGCTGTAGAATCAGAATCTTATTTTGTATTATCAGCTGCTTCAGGAGCAAGAACTTCAAACGGACTGACAACAGGAAGCCGATTGCTTTCTCAGTTTGGGAAAGTTAACTATGCCTTTTCTGATAAATATTTGGCTACTTTTACTATCAGACGAGATGGCTCTTCCCGATTTGGTGAAGACAACAGATACGGAGTTTTCCCGGCTGCTACAGTAGGTTGGAAAATCAGTAATGAAGATTTTCTGAAAAATGTTAAAGCACTTTCGTCATTAAAACTTCGTGCCGGTTATGGTGAAGTAGGAAATCAATCCATTGGAGATTTTGCCAGTTTAGGTTTGTTTGAAGCCAGATATGGAGTTAATCAAAATGTTTTTATACCTGATTTTTTCAATATTTATTACAATGTAGGTACTGCTTATGATTTGGGTGGAGTGAATACAGGAAATTTACCATCTGGTTTTGTTTCTATCCAAGCGGCTAATTCAGGATTGAAATGGGAATCGACTAAAGAGCTTAACTTAGGGGTGGATTTTGCTTTTCTGGATAACAAGCTATCAGGTTCCTTTGATTATTTTTCCAGAAAAACGGATGGGATTTTAATTAAACCACCAGTTGCTTCGGTTTTAGGAGAAGGACAACAGCGTTTTGTGAATGGAGCTTCTACTTCTAACAAAGGTTGGGAATTGGTTCTAGGATACTCAGATACATTAGAGAATGGATTGAATTTTAATGTTACCACTAACTTTGGTGCTACCAGAAACAAAATAACCGCTTTACCTGAAGAAGTAAGAACAGCTTATCCTGGAACAGCAGCTAACTCTATCGTTGGTCATTCTCAGTTTGAAATTTTTGGATACAAAACCGATGGATTATTTCAATCACAGGCTGATATCGATTCTCATGCTACACAAGTAGCTGCAAGATTAGGAGGAGTTAAATTTGTAGATATTAACAATGACGGAGTTATTAATTCTGATGACAGAACTTTTATCGGTTCCACTCAACCTAAATTAGAATACGGTATTAATATTAGTTTGGCTTATAAAAATATCGATATGTCTGTTTTTGGTTCCGGAGTTACCGGAAGAAAAGGAGTTGATCCTTATATTTATTGGAATAATTTTGTTCAGGGTAGAGAAAATGCAGGACCTGGAACTTTGAACGCCTGGTCTCCAACCAATACTAGTAGTACGATACCTTCACTAACAACAAATAATACGGATTACGCTAATATGTCCGATTATTTATTAAGAAACAATTCTTATTTCAAAGTTAGAAACATCCAAATTGGATATTCATTGCCGGAGAGTATAACTGAAAAAACCGGTTTTATTACTCGTTGTAGAATATATGCTCAGGGAGAGAACTTATTTTGGTTTACTCCAAAAGGATATATCGGTTCTGATCCGGAACGTACTAATATAAATTCAATACCAGTACCTACAACATTCTCATTAGGTGTAAACTTAAACTTTTAATTAATTCTCATGAAAAAATATAATAAAATAGTTATCAGCTTCATGTCAGCTATATTGTTGGCATCATGTAGCTCCGATTTTTTAGATTATGAACCTAAAGGGGCGTTAAGACCGGATCAGGTTGCTACTATAGCCAATGCGGATGCGCTTGTTGTTGCTGCTTATGCGGCAATTGGAAATGACGAAATGATTGGACCAATTACCAGTCAGTGGGTTTATGGAAGTGTTCGATCTGATGATGCCTACAAAGGTGGCGGAGGTCGCGGTGACGTAGATGTTGTGGACAGATATGAGCAATATAATCTGACCATTCCTGATTATGGCGACTGGATGTTGCCTAGAACATGGACAAATCACTATAAGGCAATTTCCCGAGCTAACTTTGCTTTGTCTGTAGTTAATAATATTGATGAAGCCGATTATCCGTTAAAGAAAATCAGACAGGCTGAATTGCGTTTTCTAAGAGCTCACTCTTATTTTATGTTGAAGTTGTTGTTTAATAAAGTGCCTTTCATTACAGAAGACCTTACTAAAGAACAAATTTTGGCAACTTCAAATGATTTGTCTTCAGATGCCTTATGGAATAAAATTGCAGATGATTTTATTTTTGCTCATGATAATTTACCTCCTTCACAGGAACAGGTAGGTAGAGCGGATAAAAACGCAGCATCGGCTTATTTGGCAAAATTAAGATTGTATCAGGCATACGAACAAAATGATGATCATCAGGTAGTAAACATCAATGCAGCCCGATTACAGGAAGTTATTGATTATGCTAATGAAGTAACCGGAAGTTTAGAAACTGATTTTGGTTATAATTTCTTAGATGGTCGTGATAATGGTCCGGAATCGATTTGGGCTGTACAGTTTTCCATCAATGACGGAACAAATACCGGCAGAGTAAGTTTTGTAACAGGATTAAATTCGCCTCATGGTAACCCGCTTTACGGATGTTGTGGTTTCCACATGGCCAGTCAGAACATGGTAAACGCATTTAAAACAGATGCTGTTACGGGATTACCATTGTTAGATACTTTTAACAATTCAGATATTTATAATACTGTTGATGGTACCGGTAAATCATCGTTAACACCAGGAGTTACTATTGATCCAAGAATTGACCATACGGTAGGGGTCCCGGGAAGACCATTTAAGTATAAAAATAGTTTGAAAACAGCTGGGGATATGGTTTATAATTTTAGCTGGGCTAGAGATCCGGGGGTTTACGGCTACTTTGGGAATATGAAAGAGCAACAATCACCAGACTGTTCTTGTTACGTTAAAAACGGACCCTTCGTAGGAACTTCTAAAAACGTGGATTTTATTAGATATGCTGATGTGTTGTTGTTTAAAGCAGAAGCTTTAATTCAGTTAAACAGAAAGGATGAAGCTTTACCTATTATTAATTTAATAAGAGCCAGAGCCGCTGCAAGTACAGCAATGCCTCTAGCCGCAGGAGCTTCAAATGTGTATAAAGTAGAACCGTATCTTTCTTTTCCTTCAAAAGATTATGCTATGAAAGCATTGATGTTTGAAAGAAGATTGGAATTTGGTATGGAAGGCCCTAGATTCTTCGATTTGGTAAGATGGGGAATCGCCGAACCGGTTTTAAACGCTTACCTTGCTGTTGAAAAAGTAAAAAAAGGATTCCTTTCAAGTGCACATTTTACAGCGGGTAGAGATGAATATTATCCAATACCTCAAAGAGAAATTGATTTTACAGGAGGATTATATACTCAAAATCCAGGGTATTAAAAATAAGGTTAATAATGGTTGTTTAAATTAGTGTTTTTTATTTAGCTAAAGGCAAATCTTTATTTGCCTTTAGCTTTTTCACATTGTCTTAAAATATTTTAAACCGGAATTATGAGAGAGAAAAGACAAACTTATAAAAGGAACCAAATAGGATTTCTTTTTAGTTTGATTATTTGTGTTTGCAATTTAACAGCACAAACAGTCATTCCTGTTGCTACCAAAAATAATTTGTTGTTGATGCAAACAGACAATAGCAATAGATTGCGAATCATTTATTTTGGAAAGCCACTTGCCAACGAAAGCGAGTACAAAGCTGTCGCGGCAAATTATAATTATGATGAATCCAATGCCGGAATTTATAATTCGGCTTATACGCCTGCGGGAACCTGGAATCTGTCTGAACCTGCTATTCAGGTCAAACATGCCGATGGAAATACGTCGTTGGAATTAAAGTATGTAAGTCATAAAAAAGAACAAATAGATGCTAATGTAGCTGTTACCAGTATTCTTCTCAAAGATCCTGTTTATCCGTTTGAAGTGACTTTGTTTTATAAAGTTTGGGAAAAAGAGAATGTAATCGAGCAATGGACCGAAATAAAACACAAGGAGAAAAAGCCGGTTGTATTGCAAAAATATGCCTCGGCTAATTTATATTTTGCCAATAAAGATTTTTATCTCACGAGTTTTCAGGGAGAATATTTAAAAGAAATGCAGCCTGTTGAAACTAAACTTTCACAGGGAATAAGAACGGTGGATTCTAAACTGGGAACCAGAGCAATGTTGTTACAAACGCCTAATTTTATCTTGTCATTTGGTAAACCGGCTTCCGAAAATGAAGGGACGGTTATGTTGGGACAACTGGCATGGAGCAGTAATTTTAAATTGGATTTTGAAATTGATTCGCATAAAAATCTCCGTTTCATTGCCGGAATCAATCCATTTGCTTCCGAATATTCGTTGGTTCCAAACGAAACTTTTAAAACTCCTTCGTTAATTTATGCTTTATCGAATAACGGAACCGGAGAAGCGAGTAGAAATTTACATGATTGGGCAAGGAAATATCGGGTATTGGACGGTCAGGGCGAACGTTTGACTTTGTTGAATAACTGGGAGGCGACTTATTTTGATTTTGATGAAAATAAAATCAAAGCTTTGTTTGAAGATGCCAAAGATTTGGGTGTCGATATGTTTTTGTTGGACGATGGCTGGTTTGGGAATAAATATCCACGAAATAATGATGATGCAGGATTGGGTGACTGGCAGGAAAATAAAAAGAAGTTGCCAAACGGATTGGGATATTTAGTAAGAGAAGCTAAAAAAGAAGGAGTGAAATTTGGTATTTGGATTGAACCTGAAATGGTAAATCCAAGGAGTGAATTGTATGAAAAACATTTGGATTGGGTAATACGACAACCCGAAAGACCTGAGATTTATTATAGAAATCAGTTGGTGTTGGATTTGTCGAATCCCGAGGTCCAGGATTTTGTCTTTGGAATTGTAGATGATTTATTTGTAAAAAATCCCGAATTGGCTTTCATTAAATGGGATTGTAATGCGGTTATTTATAATGCCTATTCGGCTTATTTAAATAAAAAGGGAATCCCACAGTCTAATTTGTATGTAGATTATGTCAAAGGATTGTATAAAGTGCTGCAACGCATTCGTGCCAAATACCCAAAAGTTCCCATGATGCTGTGTTCCGGTGGTGGTGGCCGTGCTGATTATGAGTTTTTAAAATATTTTACCGAATTTTGGCCTAGTGATGATACCGAACCTGTAGAACGTATATTTTTACAATGGGATTATTCATATTTCTTTCCGTCAATTACAACAGACAATCATGTTACCGATTGGGGAAAACAACCGCTGAAATTTAGGGTAGATGTGGCCAGTATGGGTAAGCTGGGATTTGATATTGTAGCCGGTGAATTAGATACTAATGACAAAATATTTTGCAAAGAAGCTATTCATAATTACAATTCATTCAAAGATATTGTATGGCATGGCGATATGTTTCGTTTGGTTAATCCGCATGAAAATGATATTTCAGCATTAATGTATGTGAGTAAGGATAAAAGCAAAGCAATTGTATTTAATTATTTGGTGAACAATAGATTCAGCATTACGGCTACTAAACGGCCGGTCGTTTTTAACGGTCTGGATGCTAATAAACGTTACACGGTAAAAGAAATCAACCTTTATCCTGGCGTAAGTTCGACATTTTCTTCCGATAAAGTATTTACAGGAGATTTTTTAATGAAAGCAGGCTTTAATCCTAATGTTACGTTGAAAAGAACAAGCGTAGTGCTGGAAGTAAATGAGGTGAAATAATTACAATTTAAAGATTTAAAATATGAAAAAGAAACAAGCATTAAATGTTGTTTGCTTTGGAGAAGTTTTATGGGATGTTTTTCCAACGCATAAAAAAATTGGCGGAGCACCTTTGAATGTGGCATTGAGAATGAATTCTATAGGAGTTGCTTCGACTATAATTAGTAAAATTGGAAATGATGAAAATGGGAAAGATATAATCAAATATATCGAAGATCACAATATGAATTCCAGTTTGATACAAATAGATCCTGATTATATGACCGGAGTTGTTCACGTAATGATCAATGAAAAAGGAAATGCTTCTTATGATATTCATTATCCTTCGGCATGGGACAAAATTGTTGTCAATTCAGCCGCTGAAAAGCAAGTTAGTGAAGCCGATGCTTTTGTGTTTGGTAGTTTAATTTGTAGAGACGAAATTTCAAGGGCGAGTTTGTTCTCTCTTTTGAATAAGGCAAAGTATAAAGTATTGGATGCCAATTTGAGAGCACCTTATTATACTACCGAAGTACTTATCGAATTGATGTTCAAGGCCGATTTTATAAAGCTCAATGACGAAGAGTTGTATGAGATAAGTCAAAAATTAGAATCTCCTTATAATTCTTTTGAACAGAATATTCAATTCATTGCCGAAAAAACAAATACCAAACAAATTTGTGTTACCAAAGGAGCTTTTGGAGCAGTTTTGTATTATAATCAGAAATTCTATTACAACAGTGGCTACTTTGTAAAAGTGGTAGATACTGTTGGAGCAGGAGATTCTTTTTTGGCTACCTTGATAGTAAGATTGCTAAAAGGAAAATCCCCACAGAAATCGTTGAACTACGCCTGCGCCATAGGAGCACTAGTTGCAGGACAAGAAGGAGCTAATCCGAAGATTTCGGATAAGGAAATAAAGAAGTTTATGATGGTTTAAAGTTATAACCAAGGTTTTTAAAATATTGTCGTGTTATTAATGGGATAATCTCTTTTTGAGGGATTATCCCATTTTTTATTTACTATTTCTCTTTTTAGATAATATAAACTATAGGTTTTTACTTCTTTTAGTTGGTCATTTTGTATTTTTTAATTCAATTTTTGTTTTTTTCTGTAAAACCTGTATTGGTTGTTTAAGTGTTTGTTTTTTAGGGTTTTGTGTTGAGATAACCCTTTTGTTTTAGATGTAATTTGTAATTTGTTTTAAAATAATTAAGTTTTCTTTTGCTCAGTTTAAAATTTAACTTAATTTTGTCTATAGAATTAGTAGAGTTTAAAATAACTATTTATCAATAAAAAAACAACGCTTTGAAAACTATCAAAAACACCTCATTTTTGATCACGCAATTAAGTCAAGTATTCTCCAATCCCGGACGAATGTGTTGTTGCTGTTAGAGTTTTTATGAGTTTGAGTTTAGTTGAGTTTGTATAAAGTACAGTTACTCTTTGTTGAAAAGTTTAAGCATTATTTGTTTTACAAAATCAAAAACATACCAATTCTTAAAAGAAGAATTACACAAAAAATTTATTGGAAAAAAATAGATGCGAAATGTTCCTGAGAGAGCAAAGTACATTTCTTATGGTAAAACAGAAATTATATTTTTTTAAATCTGATAAAAAATCAAAATAGTACTAATTAAAAATAAAAGAAATGAAGTTAATGTGTTGTAAATAAAAAAAGCCATTTCTGCGGCAACAGAAATGGCGAAGTTTAAAAAAGAAATGTTCATCTCAGAAAAGGAAAAAAGAAAGTTGATAAAATCAGCCTTCAGGCTCCTTATTATTTAAACTAAAACAAAGTAATGAAAAAAAAATTAAATATAATTTTATGGTTCGCTGTTTTTCTAGTTTCATTAGGAATTAGCGCACAAAGCACAAAACCCACTATAAATTCTACCCTTGATGGTGTAGTTATAGACCAAATTACAAAACAACCCATTCCAGGGGTTAACGTTCAAATTAAAGGAATTACCCATAGTGTTATTACTGATTTAGACGGGAAATTTAGTTTTCAAACAGGACAAAGTTTTCCTTACACATTAGTAATTAGTGCTGTAGGTTATGTTACTAAAGAACAATTTGTAAACGATAAGTTCATACAAATTGCATTAAAAGAGGATGTAAAGGAGCTGAATGAAGTGGTTGTTATTGGCTATGGAACTACTTCCAAAAAAGACTATACAGGAGCAGCCGAAACCGTTTCTACTCAGGCGTTGCGATCTACTCAACGTAGTTTAGAGAGCGCACTCCAAGGCTCGGTTGCGGGGGTCAATGTGACTCAAACATCGGGTCAGCCTGGAGCAGGATTGAGTATTAGAGTTCGTGGAGGAAGTTCGATACAAGGAGGAAACGAGCCGCTTTATGTTATTGATGGTTTTCCAATTTACAACTCAGATGTAACCTCAGGTGTTTTGAGCGGTAGTCCGACTAATCCACTTTCGGCAATTAATCCTGCAGATATTGAGTCGATTACAGTTTTAAAAGACGCTTCTTCTACAGCTATTTATGGTTCCAGAGGGGCAAACGGAGTAGTAATTGTTACTACTAAGAAAGGAAAATCGAATATCATGGCCGTAAATTACGATTACTCTTTAGGGCAACAAGAAGTTCGTAAAAAAGTATCAGTATTAGACGCTGCGGGGTTTTCAAGACTTAGAAATGCAGCTTTATATGATACTAATCCGGCGGGAGGGACTAACCAATACTTATCAGATGCTCAAATAGCTCAATTAGGAAAAGGGGTGGATTGGCAGGATGAAGCATTTAGAACAGCGCAAACGCAAAACCACCAATTGAGTATTACAGGAGGAAATAATCAAACTAAATATGCTATTTCAGGTAACTATTTCAATCAGGAAGGAATTATAAAAAATACAGGTTTCGAACGCTTGAGTGGCCGAATTAATTTAGATTCAAAATTAAGTGATAAATCAAGATTTGGTGTAAACCTTTCGATAGCAGAAACCAAATCAAAAGTAGCGCCATCAGGATTAGTAACGGCTTTATTAAGTATGCCTCCTACAGCAACTATTTATGAAGCAGATGGAAGTTATACTTTGAGAAATCCTTTCGAAAATATATTTTCAAACCCAATTGCTACTTTAAACGAACGTAAAAACAGAGCGATAAATACAAGAACTCAGGGAACTGTTTTTGGCGAATATGATGTATTGGAAAACTTAGTTTTAAAAGTTTCTTTTGGAGCTGATTTGATTGCGAACAAAGAAACAACCTATATTCCTTCTACAATTTACGAAGGTTTGATTACTAATGGTGAAGCAAAAATAGGAAACAGTAACAACAAAACCTGGCTGAACGAGAATACGTTAACCTACACTAAAGTTTTCAATGATGTACATAGTTTAAATGTATTGGCAGGATATACACAACAAAGTTCTGCAAGAGATTTTGTTACTACAGGATCACAACAGTTTGTAAATGATGTGACTTCAGACAATAGTTTGCAAAGTGGAAATCTAGCATTGATTCCTACTTCTGGTGAAAGTAGATGGGCATTGAATTCGTATTTGTCACGATTGAATTATAATTATGATTCCAAATATTATTTTACGGCAAGTATTAGAGCTGATGGTTCTTCCCGATTTGGTAAAAACAATAAATGGGGTTATTTCCCATCGGTTGCAGCAGCTTGGCAAATAGACAGAGAAAACTTTTTTAGTCCGTTGTCTAATGTAATTAATAGTCTGAAATTGAGAACAAGTTACGGTTCTACAGGAAATCAGGAAATAGGGGAATACCAATCATTATCTACATTGAGCAGTGTGAAATATCTTTTTGGTGACCAAATTTATACTGGATTTACACCAACAAGAATTGCAAATGACGATTTAGGATGGGAATTAACCAAACAGTTTGATGCAGGAATTGATTTAGGAATCTTTAATAATAAAGTGTTTCTTACTCTTGATGCTTACCGCAAAACGACTAAGAATTTATTGTTAGATGTTCAAATCCCATACACTAGCGGATTTACATCTTCATTGCAAAATTTTGGTTCGGTACAAAATCAGGGAATTGAGTTAGGAATTAATACTTCTTTAAGCAATGGCAATTTATCATGGATCTCTAATTTTAATATTGCTTTCAATAAAAATAAAGTTTTGGCTTTAGGTAATGATGCTGAATTCTACACTTTTGGAAATTACATTTTAAAAGTGGGAGACCCTTTAGGTTCATTTTATGGAGCAGTAACTGATGGGATTTTGCAAACGGCTGATATAGCAACTAAAGGCATTTTTACAGGAAATGCTACACCTAAAGCTGGGGATCGTTTGTACAAAGACATCAATGGCGATGGTGCATTTACAACTGCTGCTGATAGAACTACTATAGGGAATGCGCAACCTGATTTCACATTTGGATTCTCAAATAACTTTATTTATAAAGGTTTTGAATTGGGTATTATAATACAAGGATCTGTTGGTAATGATATCCTGAACGGGAATTCACAAGCCTTAGAATTGTTCAACGGACAGCAAAATGCGTCAACATCTGCTTTAGATGCCTGGACACCAGCTAATCCAAGTACAACGACTCCTCGTGCTAAGTTAGATCCGGCACCCGTATTCTCAAATCGATTTGTAGAAGATGGTTCGTTCGTTCGATTCAAAAACATCACATTGAGCTATAATTTACCTAAAACACTAATAGAGCAATTTAAATTGACTGCTGTAAAGTTAAGATTGGTAGGAGAGAACCTAATCACATTTACAAACTACAGCGGATTTGATCCGGAAGTAACTAACGGAAGTTCTATTTCTCCGGGAACAGATACGGGAATTTATCCAACAGCTAAAAGTATTTCGGCAGGTTTAAGTGTAACATTCTAAAAGAAACATCATGAAAAAAATAAGCATATTAAGTTTACTGATTCTTTTTACAATCAGTGCTTGTAATTCTTTGGACGAAGATCCAAAAGCATTTATTGCAGCGAATAATTTTTATAAAACAACAGAAGATGCTGAGGCAGCTGTAATTGCCATTCATAACGCGATGAATAGTGGTACGCATACTTTATACAATCGTTTAATTCAGATTTCGACAGAAATGGCTACGGATGATTATGAAGCAGGACCACGCGCCAGAAATGCGCATGTTAGAGCTTTGTCTAATCTAACGCACGATGCCTCAAATGACCGCATGTTAGAACTTTGGCGTCAAAGTTATGATGGAATCAACAGAGCCAATGTCGCGATTGATAATATTTCGAAAAATCCAAATCTAAGCACCCAAAAAGATAAAGATTTGGTTAATGAAGCGAAGTTTTTAAGAGCTGTACTGTATTTCAATTTGGTGCGATGGTTTGGTGATGTACCATTAGTTTTACATGAAACCACAACTTTAACTTCGGAAGCTTTGAATGTTTCGAATACACCAGAAGCAGTAGTTTATACCCAAATTGAAACGGATTTATTGGATGCCGAAGCATTGCCTGAAGTACAACAAATTAACGGAAGACCGACATCGGGTGCAGCAAAAAGTATTTTGTCTAAAGTGTATTTGACACAAAAGAAATGGCAACAAGCAGCCGAAAAAAGTAAAGAAGTGATTGATAGTGAAGTATATGATTTGTTCGAAGATTTTGCAGACGTGTTTAATGTAGCTACTAAAAATGGTAAAGAGCATATTTTCTCGGCACAGTTTAAAGGACTTACTAACTGGAATGGAAACATGTTGGCTTCTACATCAGCACCAACTTCTGTACCGGGAATTGCAGGAGATCAGGCAGATGCTTTGCACACAGCCGGAGGACTTTTTGAATCTTTTGCAGAAGACGATACACGTAAATATGTGACTTTTGGAATTAAATATGTAAGTCCAACGGATGGAAAAACATATACTACAATTCCACATTTTTATAAATATTTTGATTTGGCTACACCAGCTTCACCAGGACAATCTTCAAAAAATACACCGATTATTCGATTTGCTGAGGTATTGTTAATCTATGCCGAAGCAGCAAATGAATATCAAAACGGACCGTCAGCATTAGCTTATGAAGCGATTGACCGCGTGAGAAAAAGAGCCCACATTCCGTTGATTTCTGAAATTTCTCCCGCTTTAAGCAAAGACGATTTTAGAGAAGTGGTTTTTAATGAAAGAAGAAAAGAATTGGTTTACGAATACCAACGCTGGTTTGATCTGGCACGAAGAGGTCCGGATTATTTTGTAGCCCGATTAAAAGCTGCCGGAAAAACAAATGCACAGCCTAAACATGTTCATTTCCCAATACCGCAAAGAGAATTGGATTTGAACCCGAATTTGGATCAGGTTCCAGCCTGGAAATTACAATAAGACAACTATTTAAATTTAAATACAATGAAAAAAACATTTATAGCATTAAATCTATTATTGGCATTTGGTCTATCTGGCCAGGCACAAACAGCAACTTCAAAACCAAACGTTATCTTAATCATGGTGGACGATATGGGATATTCTGATTTAGGAAATTATGGTTCAGAGATTAAAACACCTAATCTGGACAGATTAGCAAAAGAAGGAACACGCCTTCGCGAATTTTACAACAACTCTATTTGTGCACCTACCAGAGCTTCTTTGCTAACAGGGCAATACCAGCATAAAGCAGGAGTGGGTTATTTTGATGTGAACTTGGGATTGCCGGCTTATCAGGGTTATTTGAACAAAGAGTCTTTAACTTTAGGAGAAGTATTTCGTTCAGGAGGATATAGTACTTTGTTGTCTGGAAAATGGCATGTGGGTTCTGAAGATAAATCGCAATGGCCTAATCAGAGAGGATTCGATAAGTTTTACGGAATCTTAAAAGGAGCTGCTAATTATTTTAATACTGATGGATTGCCTTTTGGGAAAACACCATATCCGGTAGCTTTAATTCGAAATAATGAAGAATTGCATCCCAAAGCGGATTCGTATTATTTTACAGATGAAATTGGTAATAATGCCGTGCAGTTTTTGGACGAACAAAATAAAGAGAACAAACCGTTCTTTTTGTACTTAGCTTTTACAGCGCCTCACTGGCCGTTACAGGCAAAACCGGTTGATATTGCTAAATACAGAGGGAAATTTGACGAAGGTTGGGATGTGTTGAGAGAAAAAAGAATTCAGAAATTAAAAGAAAACGAAATTCTATTGCCTAATCAAACTATTGCTCCAAGAGATCCGGAAGTACCGGAATGGAGTAAATTAACTTATGATGAAAAGCAATTCTGGAAAGCTAAAATGGAAGTGTATGCAGCTATGGTAGACAACATGGATCAAAATGTTGGGAAAGTTTTGGATAAATTAAAAGCTTTGAAAAAAGATAAAAATACACTGATTGTTTTCATTTCAGATAATGGAGCGCAAGGTGGTTTCAATACTTACAATCCTTTAAGAAGAGGTTTGGTTAAAAATGATGGGCCAATTGGAACTTCGGGATCATTTGATTATCAGGAACAAAACTGGGCTTATTTGTCAAACACACCTTTGCAGGATTATAAAAATAATATGCACGAAGGTGGTTTTAGTTCTCCTTTTATTGCCTGGTATCCGTCAAAAATTAAGGCAGGCAGAATTGATAAAGGAACAGGACACCTTATTGATTTAGCGCCAACTTTTTACGAACTAGCAGGAATTGAGTATCCAAAAGAATTGAAAGGTGTAACATCAAATCCGTTAGCAGGAAAAAGTTTGTTACCTGTGTTATTCGACGGTGCTTCTGAAGTGAATCGTGGTGCTCCAATATTCTGGGAAAGAGCAGGAAACAGAGCCGTTAGAGAAGGCAAATGGAAGTTGGTTTCTATCTTTCCGTCATACCAATGGGAATTATACGATTTAGAATCCGATAGAGGAGAAACAACCAATCTGGCTCAACAAAATCCAGCAATTGTGAACGATCTTTCGGCTAAATATTTTGATTGGGCTAATAAAACAGGCGTGGTAGAATACAGCAAAATAAGACCAGGGAATGAATTAATTCCGGGTGCGGCTGCAAAGAAATAATGATTTCTCAATAAAGAACTATAATCTTTTAAATTGAGAGCAACTCTTGGTTTGGTTTGTTAGTGTTAGTTTGGTAAAAAGGGGCTACTTCGGTTGTCCCTTTTACTCTGTTTTATTGATTTTTAATGTAATGAAAGTAATAGGGTTTGTTTAAGGGATAACCCAAAAAAAAGGTAGTTATGAAAATACATAGTTTAATAATAGGAGTTGTTTTTAGTAGTTTGTACTCAAGTTTTGCGCAGGAAAATAAGGTAGTAGCTGAGGTTTCTGCAACAAGTTGTGAAGCCATGTGCAAGGCAAATACCTCTAAGAAAGCCTTATTGTTACAATCTATTGCCAATAATTCTACTGAAAAAAGTACTAAGTCAACTGACGGAATGGTCTGGGTTGCAGCAGGCGAATTCAATATGGGAACCAATGATTATCCCGATGCGCAGCCTGTTCACAGCGTAAGTGTAAAAGGATTTTGGATGGATCAACACGAAGTTACCAATGCCCAATTTGAAGCATTTGTAAAAGCGACTAATTATGTTACTATTGCCGAAAGACCTTTAAATTCAGCTGATTATCTCGGAGTTCCTCTTGAAAATTTAGTGCCGGGTTCTGCAGTATTTTCTCCTCCAACGGATAAAGTTTCGTTAGGGAATATTCAACAATGGTGGAAATATGTGCCAGGTGCCAATTGGAAACATCCGTCTGGACCTGAAAGTACTATTGTGGGACTCGAAAATAATCCTGTGGTACAAATTAGTTATCTGGATGCTAAGGCTTATGCCGATTGGGCTGGGAAGCGTTTGCCAACAGAGGCAGAATGGGAGTTTGTTGCCAGAGCAGGTAGAGAACATACTAAATACTATTGGGGTAGCGAACTCAAACCGGATGGTAAATGGCTAGCCAATATTTTTCAGGGAACTTTCCCAAATAACAATACCGCCGAAGACGGTTTTGTGGGTGCAGCTCCGGTAAAGTCTTTTCCAAAAAATCCTTTTGGAATCTATGATTTAGAAGGAAATGTATGGGAATGGTGTAACGATTTATACCGAGATGATTATTATAAAATGAGTCCTCAGGATAATCCACAAGGACCTCCGAATAGTCATGATCCGGAAGAACCCGGAGTGGAGAAACACGTGCAAAGAGGTGGTTCTTATTTGTGTAGCGACCAATATTGCATTCGCTATGTTGCTGGTAGCCGAGGAAAAGGAGAGACTACAAGCGCTTGTAATCACCTGGGTTTTCGCTGTGTGAAAGATGCTCAATAATTTTTGTGTTTTAAAAATATATATAACATTATGAGAAAAAAGATATTATTGTTTTTGGTGCTTTTGCTTGCAATTGAAACGAGTTCAGCACAGAAGGTGAAGAAAATAAACTTGCATACTGAAATTAAGAAGAACAGACTTCATATTGCAAATAGAATTGCCAGCCCTTTGAATGATAAAAAATACCAAGGACTGGAACTAAACGAAAAGGAAGGCGAAGGGATTGTCTGGCTTCAAAACCAAAATTTCTCAAAAGGAAGTATCGAAATAGATGTGAAGGGGCAGGATGTTTTTCAAAAGAGTTTTCTGGGGATTGCGTTTCACGGTCAAAATGATTCGATTTATGAAGCGGTTTATTTTAGACCCTTTAATTTTTATGCTCAGGATTCCGTGAGACGAATTCATGCGGTGCAATATATTGCGCATCCAAAGTTCACTTGGGAGAAATTGAGGAAAGAAAGAAATGCCGAATTTGAAAAAGCAATTCCTAATGCTCCAGATCCTAACGGATGGTTTCATGCGCGAATTGAAATTAGTGCAACCGAAGTAACAGTTTTTGTCGAAAAAAATCCCAATCCAGTACTTCATGTAAAACGCTTAAGCCCTTATTCTGATGGAAAAGTTGGTCTCTTTGTAGGTGATAATTCAGGAGGGAAATTTGCAAATATGAGGATAGTACGATTTAAGAGTTGATAGCCTAAATTAGCTGAAATGTTTTTTTAAACTTTTACAACAGCATCTAGGATGTGAATGCGTTTATAGAAACCCTCTGGAAATTAAAATCCGGAAAAAAATAAAGCAAAAGCCCAAGATTTAGCTCTTGGGCTTTTTTTGTAGTATTTGTTGTTGATTAACGGGTTTATTTGTTGTTTGTAGATTTATATTTTTAAGAAAATTATTATAATTATATTTGAAAAATAAAAGCTATTGTAACGACACAAAAGTACCTATATTTGGGTAGATTGGAGCCATTTTATGGTAGCTATAAACGAGTTGTGTGAATTTACAAAGAACCTTACGCTATGATTGTTGATAGAGTTTATAAACCAAAACGAAAAGAATTACTTTATCATTATTGTGATGCAACAACCTTTCATGCTATTTGCACAAATAAAACTATTCGGATGTGTGATTTATTTAGCATGAATGATTATTTAGAAATGCATTGGGGTTATTCAATTTGGGAAAAAGCTGCCACAGAATTACTTCCTGAAATTGGCGAGGAATTTCTAAACGCTATCGATCATATAATCCATTTTTCAGGAGGATGGGGTTTACTTCTTGCCTCTTGCTTCTCTTTAGATGGAGACGTGTTAAGCCAATGGAGAGCTTATGCTGATGATGGAAATGGTTATGTAATTGGCTTTAACGCACAAGATTTGAAAAAAATGTCTGTCAGAGCATTAAAAGTCGAGTATCGTGAGAAAAAACAAATTGAGGAAATTAAAAAAGTTGTTAAAGCAATTTACGATGTTGAAAAATCTTTACCCGAGGAAGAAAAATTTGGAGAGGGGTTTGTAGAACTTTGTACTTTATTATCATTTGATTCCGCCTCATATAAAAATCCAGCATTTTCTGAAGAAAAAGAGGTTAGATTAGTTCACCTCCTAAATTTCGAAAAAAGCAATAACTCATTAAAACTTGTAGACAATGGTGGGATCGCATTCGGAAAAGATTGTCCAGGTCAAGAGGTTAAATTTCTTATGTCACAAAATGCTCCTAAAACATATATAGATTTAGATTTTTCAAATAGTGGGAAATCATTTCCTATCAAAGAAGTTATCATAGGTCCAAAGAATTTAGTTTTATCTACTGCAATTTCTACATATTTGGAAACTTTAAACATTCCAAATGTAGAAGTTAAACGATCAAACGCATCATATAGATGAAATTTTCATAACAACGGATAAGCTAATTGGTTGTTTTTCTGTAAATAGGAATATTATTTATCAGATAGCTCGGATATAACTAAATATCTTGTAAACGGATAGCCCCGATGGCTCGGATATAACAAAATATCTCGTTCAACGGATAGCGGTTTTGTAAGACAGTGCCCCGTAAAAGTTAGCAAGCAATACAGGAGTTACTAACTTTACATAGACAAAAAAGAAAATCCTGATACCTCCTTTACCCAAAATTCAAGATGTTGAACCTTTTGAAAACGAATTGTACTAAAAAACAGTTGTTAAGTCATTGTTTTTTTAGTGGTTTATTTTTTTTATTTAAAATAATTCTACTAATTCTATAGAGTTTATAAAATAATTTTGTAGGTTTGCATCAAAATAAGATGTAATCAGTGCTGTAAATCTGATTAGAAACTTTTCAATAAAAAAAACGAACAGATTAAAAAATGGAGAAAATCAAATTAAAACATATTTCAGTAGTAATTGTTGCATTAAAACTGTTGTTAATATCAGTAGTAGTTATCAAGTATTTACCCAACGCTTCAGCAGAAGATTTAACATTTAATCAAACTTTTTTCTGGTTCTTGCTAGCGGGATTCTTGGCTCAAATAGTTGATGGAGCTTTAGGAATGGCCTATGGTGTTACTTCAAATTCGGTATTACTAGGTTTTGGACTTTCTCCCAGATTAGCTTCTGCAGCCGTACATACGGCAGAAGTTTTTACTACTGGTGTATCAGGACTTTCGCATATTAAGTTTGGTAACTTTAACAAAGCATTGTTTTTAAAATTAATAGTTCCCGGAGTTTTGAGCGCTTCAGTTGGAGCTTATTTATTAGGTTCTGTTATCGATGGGGAATATATAAAACCCTATGTTAGTCTTTATTTAGTAGTTCTGGGAGGAATTATTATTTCTAAAGCGTTTAAGAAAAATGCTAGCAAAAAAACTGATTTGAAGAAAGCACCTGTTTATGCTCTTTTTGGAGGTTTTTTAGACGCCATTGGAGGCGGAGGTTGGGGGCCAATTGTAACTTCTAATTTAATAAAAGAGGGACATACACCTAGCACGGTAATAGGAACAGTAAACACTGCCGAATTTTTTGTAACGTATTTTACCGCAGGAATTTTAATTTTTTTCACAGGAATTCAAAGTTGGCAAATTATCTTAGGGCTAATACTTGGAGGTACATTAGCAGCACCTTTTGGAGCTTACATCGCAAAAAAGTTAGCTGTAAAAACGATGATGATAACCGTGGGAGTCTTAATTATATTGACTTCATTTTATACACTTTCAAAAGTCATTTTTTAATGAATTTGAATTTTATTAGTACTAACTAGTTGGTGAGTAATTTTATAGATTAAGTAGTTTAGCCTGAAAGCATTTTAAAAATTAAAAATAGAACAAAGATGAAAATAATAACAAAAAAAGTGAATATGTGTTGTATGATGCCAATGTGCAGCACGCATAGCTATTGCCTCAAGCGAAAGATGTAATCATAGTATACCTATGAAAACTAAAGTCCTTTTGGTAAGCTTTCCAAAAGGACTTTTTTTATGCCCCAAATTTCAAAAAAATAATATTTAAAAATTTAAAACATAGCAATCATGAGCACTCAAAAATTTCAAACAGCAGCCTTACATGCAGGACACAATTTAGAAAAAAACGCAGGAACCAGAGCAGTACCAATTTATCAAACCAGCTCTTATGTGTTCAATAACACGGAACACGCAGCTAATCTTTTTGGCCTGGCTGAAGAAGGGTTTATTTATACCCGATTAAACAATCCCACAAATGATATCTTAGAACAGCGACTGGCTAAATTAGAAGGCGGAATTGGAGCCGTTGTTACAGCCTCGGGAACAGCCGCCATAGCTACTGCCTTATTGGTTTTATTAAAAGCGGGAGATCATATTGTGGCTTCCAATAGTTTATATGGAGGAACTTATAATTTGTTTAAAGTAACCCTGCCTAGATTAGGGATTACGACCACATTTGTAGACGCTTCAGATCCGTCTAATTTTACCAAAGTAGCCCAGGAAAATACCAGGGTATTTTTTGCAGAAAGTTTAGGAAACCCAAAATTGGATGTGTTGGATTTAAAAGCTATTTCGGCTGCGGCCAAAGAATTTAAAGTTCCTTTTATAGTAGACAATACGGTGGCTTCACCTTATTTGTTAAACCCAATTGAGCATGGTGCAAACATTGTAATCCATTCGTTGACTAAATACATTTCGGGTAACGGAACTTCGCTGGGAGGCGTAATTATCGATGCAGGAAATTTTGATTGGAGTAATGGCAAGTTCCCTGAATTTACCGAACCATCTCCGGGTTATCACGGCGTAGTTTATCATGAAGTATTAGGCAATGCCGCTTATATTGCAAAAGTCCGCATAGAAGGGCTTCGCGATTACGGGGCAGCGCTGAGTCCGTTTAACGCTTTCCAGATTATTCAGGGTTTAGAAACTTTGGCAATTCGTGTTAAAAGACATAGTGAAAATGCTTTGGCTTTAGCCCAGTGGCTTGAACTTCAAAAAGAAGTGGCTTGGGTAAATTATCCGGGATTGAAGGTGAGTAAGCAATATGTTTTGGCACAAAAATATTTACCAAAAGGGCAGAGTGGGGTTTTGACCTTTGGTCTAAAAGGAGGATTCGAAGCCGCTAAAAAAGTTGCTGACAGTGTGAAATTATTTTCTCTTTTGGCCAATATAGGAGATACCAAGTCCCTGATTATTCACCCTGCCAGTACAACACACCAGCAATTGTCAGAAGAAGAGCAAATTGCTACTGGTGTTACCAATGATTTAATTCGCCTTTCAGTAGGATTAGAAGATATAGAAGATTTAAAAGCCGATTTAAAAGAGGCTTTTGCAAAGCTTCCGGTTGAAAAGTTAGTTTAGTTTGTTTTTGGTTTTTTTTATAGCTGCCCTCATTGGTTGGTTGGGGCAGTTTGAAAAAACAATAAATTAGTAATAGAGAAATCATGTCAGCAATACGTATAAATGTAGTCCTTTTTGGAGTTGGAAACATAGGCAGTGAACTGTTAAGTCAGGTCATTGAAAGCCAACGATTTTTTCTTGAAAAAAGAAATATCGATTTGCGTTTTCCAATAATTACAAATTCTACATTGGCTTTCTTTGAAGAAGAAGGCGTTAAAAATAAATGGGAAGCCGATTTTACCAAATTGGCATTTCCGTATAAATTTCAGGACATATTGGATTATGTGAAGGAAAAGAAATTAGACAACCTGATTGCGGTTGATGCTACTGCAAGCTCTGAAATTATTAAAAATTATATTCCGCTTATCCAAAACGGTTTTAATATTGTGGCTGCCAATAAAAAAGCCAATACCTTACATATTGAATTTTATAAGGAATTGCGTCGGGTATTAAAAAAGCACGACAAGAGTTTCTTGTATGAAGCTACGGTGAGCGCAGGTTTACCGATAATTAAAACCATTCGCGATTTGCATTTTTCGGGTGAAAAAATCACCAAAATCAGAGGGGTTTTTTCAGGCTCATTGAGTTATATTTTCAATCGGTTTTCTAATGAGGATGAATATTTTTCGGCAATATTAAAGGATGCCGAGAAATTAGGTTTAACTGAACCGGATTCCCGCGAAGATTTAGCCGGAAATGATGTGGCTCGAAAATTACTCATTTTAGCCCGCGAAATCGAAAATGAATTTGATTTTTCGGATGTAAAAATAGTGTCGTTGCTGTTGCCTAATCTGAATGAGAATACCTCAAAAGCAGAGTACAATCGCAATAAAAACTTATTGGACAAACCTTTTAGACTGGCTAAACTGGCTCAGGCTGAAAATAATGTACTGCGTTATGTAGCCGAATTAGATATTGCCAAAAAGAAATTGGAAGTAAAACCGGTTTCGGTATCCAGGGATTCCGTTATTGGGCAGTTGAGAGGTGCTGATAATCTGGTTGAAATTTATACTAAAAATAATGTTACTCCTATAGTGATTCAGGGAGCAGGTGCCGGAAGACAGGTGACAGCCCGAAGAGTACTTAGCGATATTTTAGAACTTTCGGAAAAAATTAAAATTGAAGAAACTGTTTTGGAATTGATTTAGACTTCTAATTTTTAGAATTAGTGTTAAAAAAAAAAATCCCATTCGCCGCGACGAATGGGATTTGTATTTTTAGATAGCGGTGATTTTCTTCAAATCGGCTACGGTTGCAATTGGATCGGCGGCACCAAAAACATAACTTCCGGCAACCAGAACGTCAGCGCCGGCTTCGGCTAATTGGGCAGCATTTTTATTGGTAACACCACCGTCAATTTCGATAATGGTTGAGGCTCCTTTTTTGTTGATTAAAGCTTTTAACTTTCTGATTTTATCGTAAGTGTTTTCAATGAAAGATTGTCCTCCAAAACCAGGATTCACACTCATGATACAAACCAAGTCAATGTCATTGATAACGTCTTCCAGTAAATCAACATTAGTATGTGGATTCAAAGCAACTCCTGCTTTCATTCCTTCAGCTTTAATAGCTTGTAAGGTTCTATGTAAGTGAGTTGTTGCTTCAAGATGAACTGTAAGTACATCAGCACCTAATTTTTTGAAAGTAGCAATATATCTGTCCGGATCAACAATCATCAGGTGTACGTCGATGGTTTTAGTAGCATGTCTTTTGATTGCTTCCAAAACTGGCATTCCAAAAGAAATATTAGGAACAAAAACACCGTCCATGATGTCGATGTGAAACCAGTCAGCCTCACTAGCATTAATCATTTTGATGTCGCGTTCCAGATTAGCAAAATCAGCAGCTAATACTGATGGAGCAATAAGTGTGTTTTTCATTATGGTTGTGTTGTGTGTTGAATTTTTTGCAAAGGTACAAAATCAAATGTTTTTAATGCAATCAACTTATAAGCTTTGTTTTAGAGATGATTGTATAAAAAAAACTCCAGTTTTAAGCTGGAGTTTTAAGAGATTAATGCAAAGATTAACCTAAATAAGTTTTTAAGATTTTACTTCTGGAAGTATGTTTTAATCTGCGGATGGCTTTTTCTTTAATCTGACGAACACGCTCACGAGTTAGGTCGAAAGTTTCTCCAATTTCTTCTAGAGTCATTGGGTGTTGATCTCCAAGACCAAAATACAAACGAACTACATCAGCCTCTCTTGGAGTTAATGTTTCTAAGGAACGCTCGATTTCAGTACGCAATGATTCGTGGATTAATTCTCTGTCCGGATTTGGAGATTCACCTGAACGCAATACATCATAAAGGTTAGAATCTTCTCCTTCAACAAGAGGAGCATCCATTGATAAGTGACGACCAGAGTTTTTCATAGACTCTTTTACATCATTTACAGTCATGTCTAATTCTTTTGCAATTTCCTCAGCAGATGGTGGACGCTCATTAGATTGTTCTAATAAAGCATACATTTTGTTGATTTTATTGATAGAACCAATTTTGTTTAAAGGCAAACGTACAATACGGGATTGTTCAGCTAAAGCTTGTAGAATCGATTGACGAATCCACCAAACAGCATACGAAATGAATTTAAATCCACGCGTTTCATCAAAACGTTGAGCAGCTTTAATCAAACCTAAGTTTCCTTCGTTGATCAAATCAGGAAGGGTTAATCCTTGATTTTGGTATTGTTTAGCTACCGAAACAACGAAACGTAAATTGGCTTTTGTTAATTTCTCAAGAGCTCTTTGATCTCCAGCTTTGATGCGTTGTGCTAATTCTACTTCTTCGTCAGCAGTAATAAGGTCAACTTTTCCAATTTCTTGTAAATATTTGTCTAATGAAGCAGTTTCACGATTGGTAACCTGCTTGGTGATTTTAAGTTGTCTCATGATTTTGTTGTCCCAATTTTTATAGTGTACAAGTGGTTATACGTTAGGAGTTGTAGAAAAGTTACAAGAATTTGTAAAAAAATTATATAATTTTAATATTGGCAAAGTCAAAATAAGGTTTGTTGTTGATAATTAGTGGTTTGTAGTTATTTTTTTATTGTATTTTTTTTCTAAAAACTGTATTTTATATCTCAAAGTTGAGTAAATTTATTACTTAATCTTAAAATTATCATATCATGAAAAAACTGATTTTATTTTGTTTACTTCTGACTTTTTCAAGTCAATTTTATGCGCAAGACGCTAGTGGTAGTGCTGTTTTGAAAGAAAAAAAGGAAAAACTTGCAGCTGATAAGAAAAAAGCGGATCAGATGGCTAAAGAAAAGAAAGCTACTGCTGCGGATAAAAAAAAGAAATTAGCTGATGAGGCTAAGACTAAAAAAGAAGCTGCCGATATGAAAAAAGAGGAATTGGCGAGTAAAGCTAAAAAAGAGCTAAAAGCTAAGAAAGAAGCAGGAACAAATATGTCAGCCAATAAAGCGCAAATAGCTAAAGATAATGCTTTGGCAAAAGAGTCTAAAGTGAAAGAAAAAGCCACAGCAACAAAAGAAAAAGCTACGGCAGCTAAATATAAAGTTACGGGTACGTATAACGGGCATAAGGTTTATACAGGGCCTAAAGGAGGTAAATATTACATCAATAAAAACGGTAATAAAACCTATATTGATAAAGAGTAATAGGAAAACAAAAATCCCGTCTCGTTCTAAAAACGAGACAGGATTTTATATAATAAACCTTTAGTAAACTAAGATCTGATTACTCTTGTTTGGCCTCGCGTGGAGGGCGAGCGATAAGTGCTTTTTTAGACACTTTCTCTTTTTTAGTTTTTGGGTCAACTCCTAAGTATTTCACATGGAATACATCTCCCATTTTTACTACATCGGCAACGTTTTCAGTACGTTCCCAAGCCAGTTCAGATACGTGTAATAAAACTTCGTTTCCTGGAGCAGCAGTATATTCAACTACAGCACCAAAATCCAGCATTTTAACTACTTTTACCTCATAAGCTTCACCCATTTGTGGTTTGAATGTAATAGAGTCAATTTTAGCTAATACCGCTTTGATTCCGTCAGGATTAGTACCTAAAATTTCAACTACTCCCTGCTCGTCTACTTCATTAATTACAATTGTAGTTCCGGTAGCTTTTTGTAGATCTTGGATAACTTTTCCTCCAGGTCCAATTAATGCTCCAATGAAGTTTCCAGGAATAGTTCTGGTAATGATTTTTGGAGAATGTGCTTTAACGTCTTCTCTAGGAGTAGCGATAGTTTCAACTAATTTTCCTAAAATATGTAAACGTCCGTCACGAGCCTGGCTTAACGCCTGCTCCATGATGTCATAACGCAATCCGTCAATTTTGATGTCCATTTGACAAGCAGTGATTCCTTCAGCAGTTCCGGTTACTTTAAAGTCCATATCTCCTAAGTGATCTTCGTCTCCTAAGATATCTGAAAGTACAGCGAATTTTTCACCGTCAGTGATTAATCCCATAGCAATACCAGAAACTGGTTTTACCATTTGAACTCCTGCATCCATCAATGCCATAGTTCCGGCACAAACTGTTGCCATAGAAGATGAACCATTAGATTCTAAAACCTCAGAAACTACACGAATTGTATAAGGGCAATCAGCGGGAATCATGTTTTTTAATGCTCTTTGAGCCAAGTTTCCGTGACCTACTTCTCTTCTTGAAGTTCCTCTTAACGGACGAGCTTCACCAGTTGAGAAAGGAGGGAAGTTGTAGTGCAAGTAGAATTTTTCTTCTCCTTGTTCAGATGGAGAGTCGATTTGGTTAGCTTCTCTTGAAGTTCCAAGGGTTACTGTAGCCAAAGCTTGAGTTTCTCCACGTGTAAATAATGAAGAACCGTGTACAGAAGGTAAGTAATCAGTTTCACACCAGATTGGTCTGATTTCGGTTGTTTTTCTTCCGTCTAAACGAATTCCTTGTTCAAGGATTACATTACGAACGGCTTCTTTATTGGTTTTGTAGAAATATTTTCCAACTAATCCTGCTAAGTCAGCGTTTTCAGCATATTCTTCTTCTGTAAACAAAGCTTTTGCTTCTTCTTTTACAGCAGCAAATTTTTCACCTCTTTCGCTTTTTCCTGATGCTTCTGCAGCAATTGCATAACATTTGTCATAAGCAGCCGCTTTTACTTTTGCATAAACAGCTTCGTCTTCAACTTCTCCTTCGTAAGTTCTGTATTCAGGATTTCCAACAGCCGCTCTTAAACGTTGTTGAGCCTGAATTTGAACTTTAATAGCTTCGTGAGCAAATTTGATAGCTTCAATCATTTCGGCTTCTGAAATTTCTTTCATCTCACCTTCTACCATTGCAACCGAATCCATAGAAGCTCCAATCATCATGTCGATGTCTGATTGTTCTAATTCTTCTCTGCTTGGGTTGATAACTAATTTACCGTCGATACGTGCAACACGAACTTCAGAAATTAAGTTGTAAAATGGAATGTCAGAAACAGCTAAAGCTGCTGATGCTGCTAAACCGGCTAATGCGTCCGGCATAACGTTGTCGTCATGAGACATTAGCTGAATCATAACCTGAGTTTCAGCGTGGTAATCGTCTGGGAAAAGTGGACGCAATACACGGTCTACTAATCTCATTGTCAATACCTCGCTGTCGCTTGGACGAGCTTCTCTCTTAAAGAAACCTCCAGGGAAACGACCTGCAGCGGCAAATTTTTCACGGTAATCTACCGTTAATGGTAAAAAGTCAACACCTGGGTTAGAGGTTCTTGCAGATACTGCTGTTGCTAAAAGCATACAGTTTCCTAAACGAACAACCACTGAACCGTCAGCTTGTTTGGCTAATTTACCTGTTTCGATTGAGATGCTTCTTCCATCTCCTAAATCGATAATTTCTTGTTTTACTTGTGGAATCATAAATTTTTCCTTGTTTTAGTTTATACTATGGGTGATAGTTGTGTTGTAGTTGTTGTGCGCGTAGTTAATGCGTAATACCCAATGAAAAACCAAACTTTTTTTTATTTTTTTTTCAATGCCGTCCGGCAGGAGAAAATTGAATTTGTTAAAAACAAAAAGAGGTACTTGCGCACCTCTTTTTTATATTGACTATTTTCTGATACCCAATACTTTGATAATTTCACGATATCTGTTGATTTCGGTCTTTTTCAAGTAGTCAAGTAAAGCTCTTCTTTTACCTACTAATTTCACAAGTGAACGCTCAGTATTGTAATCGTGACGATTTTTTTTCAAGTGTTCAGTCAAGTGGTTGATTCTGAAAGAGAACAAAGCGATTTGTCCTTCTGCTGATCCTGTGTTTTCTGCTTTTCCTCCGTGTTTAGCGAAGATTTCTGCTTTTACTTCTTTAGATAAGTACATGCTAATATTATTTAATGATTATTATGTATGTCAAACAATTATTGTAAGACGGCAGCAAAAGTAATACATTATTTTGAATTGACAATGCAATTCAAATATTTTGATTTGTTACCAACGTGGATTTGTGAATTGTTTTAATTTGGACTTTGGATAGAAATAGGAAGCGAATAAGAGTATTTTACTTTTTGTCCTCTTTCTTCTCCTGGAGTAAAACCTTTATAGTCAGTTATTATTCTTATAGCTTCTTCACCTGTACCATATCCAAGATCTTTGAGGATTTTTGGTTCGATTATTTTACCTTCTTTATCAACCACAAATGAAATATATATTTTTCCTTTGATACCTTTTGGAGTATTTGGTATTCTGTATTTTTTAGCAATAAAGTTATAAAAATCCATAATGCCATTTTTGGGTTCAGGAGTAATTGCTACTTCGGTGTAATTGTATGAATTGTTTTTGTCGTCGTAGCTAACACCGGAGATTAATTTTGAGTCTTTGTATATTTCTTTATATTTATATTTTAGTTTGTTGAATGAACCTTCCCAAGTACCATCTTTTAAACCATTTTTTATTTCTCCTTTTGAAGATTCATTTTCTCCATGGTCTTCAAAAAAACCATTACCATTACTGATTTTTTGTATGCCATTCATATCCCAAAATTGATCTATTTTATGTTGAGATGTGCGTTTTTTTTCATCTTCAATATATTCTCCTTCGAGTTTTTTGTTTCCGTTTTCGTACCATTCGAAATTTTTACCATTTAAACGTCCGTTAATGTAATTGGTTATTGATTTTTTATTCCCATTTTCATAGTAATTACTATGTTTTCCTTCTTTAGTGTTTCCTTCTTTTGTTTTTGAAGTTCCTTCCATTAGCAGTGTGCCTGATTTATAATACTCAAGAACCGTATAAGATTCTTTGTTTAATTTGTAATCTTTGATTATTCGGTAGAACTTGTAATCTTTTGATTTTGTTTCTAGATGGAGAGAATCCAAATAAATTATTTTATCATTTTCAGAAACTTGAGAAATAACTAATTCGGGAATGAAAAGCAATAGTATAGATAAAAGAATTGATTTCATAATAGATGGTTTTTATGTTATGATATGTTGAGTATTACCAACGAGGATTTGTATTTCTTGTCATTTGGGATTCGAAAGTTGGTTCCTGATTAGGATAGTTTGAACTTCCGGAGGTTTTTATTGAAATTGGTAATGAATATTGTGTTTCGCAAGGCATACCTCTCATTTTTCCGGGAATCCAATTTTCGGCTTTTTGTAGTACGCGGATGGCTTCCTGTCCTGTTCCATGGCCTAAATCTCTTAGGATTTTAAATTTGGTTAGTTTTCCTTCCTTGTCAATAATAAAGGTAACATATATTTTTCCTTGTAATCCTTGTATATTGGGTGTTCTGTAATTTTTAGCTATAAACCTGTAGAATTCTTGCATTCCATTTTTTGCATCAGCTTTTCCTGTAAGTTCTTTATAAGGAAATTTATTGTTGTTTTCGTCAGAGCTAATTCCTGAAATAAATTTACCGTTATTATAAATTTCGGAATAACTGTAATTTTCTTTGAAATTTTTCCCCTCCCAAACCCCTTGTTTTTCTCCATTTGTTATTTGTCCTTTTTCGTAGAGTTCGGTTGTGGTGTATTCATAGATACCATTTCCATCATTTACGGTTTGTTGTCCGTTTTTGTCCCAAAAGTTTTTTATTTCTTCATTATAAGCTCTTGCTTTAGAATCCCATTGGACTATTTTTTCAACTGTTTTTTGGTTATTTTCATACCATTCCATCTGTAGTCCGCTTAATTTATTGTTAAGGTAGTTGGATTCTTTTTTTTTGTTGCCATTTTCATAATATTCTATTTGTGGGCCTTCGAAGTAAGGCTTGTCCAGTTTAGTAGAAATAGCTTTCATTTTTATTGCTCCAGACTTATAATATTCAGAAAAAATAAATAAGTTGGGTTGTTCTTTGTAGTTTTCTACAACCCTGATGTATTTATAATCCTCTTTGTTGGTAAGATTACCTAAGGAATCAAGATTGTAACGTGTAGGTTTAATAATTTGCGAATACAAGGCCATAGTGGCAAATAACAATGAAGTGGTTAGTAGGTAGGTTTTCATTTTTAATATAAATTTTTTTCAAATATAATGAAATGTACTACAGTATTGTATTACATTTGTGGAATTTATTTTAACAGTGATCATTGCTGTAATTTGCATAAATTTGAAAAAATCAAACTTTGAAAAAATACCTTATTCTATATCGCCCTTTTTTGGTTTTTCTGACCAAATTTTTTCTGACTTATTTGGTTTTGAGTTTGATTTATCAGGGTTATTTGTCTTGGTTTGATGAGAATTCTGTTGATTCCCTAACTAAGATAGTGGCTAGAAATACCGAAGCTCTTTTTAGTTTTTTTAATGTCAATTTTTTAGCTAAGGAAGTTCCGGGTGTTCCTTTTATAATGTTGCTTTATAATGGTCAGTATATGGCTCGAATGATTGAAGGCTGTAATGCTGTTAGTGTTATGGTTTTGTTTGTTTCGTTTGTGGTGTCTTTTTCGGGTAAATTAAAATCTACTTTGCTGTTTATAATGGGGGGGAGTGCTTTTATTTATGTTTTAAATATAATGCGAATTGGTTTGTTGTGTATGGGGCTTTACTGGTTTCCGGAGCAGGAATCCTTATTGCACGATGTGGTTTTTCCGTTGTTTATTTATGGGGTAGTGTTTGTTTTATGGGTAATTTGGGTCAATAAATTTTCATTGTATGCTAAATAAAATAGTTACTCATCCTGTTCAATTGCTATTGGCTTCAGTATTGGTTTTTTGTCTTGTGCTGGTTCGTTTTTATGAAGAGGTTTTGTTTTATGATCCTTTCCTGGCTTATTTTAAAAGTGATTTTAACAATTTGCCATTACCGGTTTTTAATACTTTCTTACTTATTTTGAATTTATTGTTTCGTTATGGCTTGAATATGCTACTTTCATTAGGCTTGCTTTATGTGATTTTTAAAGATGTTACGATGATTCGGTTTTCTTTTTTTCTTTATTTGATAGCTTTTGTATTGCTGTTGTTTTTGTTCTTTTCAGTAATTTATTTTTATGGTGCCGAAAATAATTTTTTACTGTTTAATGTTCGACGATTTTTAATCCAGCCTATATTTGTTTTACTCTTTATTCCCGCATTTTATTTTCAAAAACAACATTCTTAGTATTTTTTTTCAGAGCGAAAGCATCAGTTTCCGGAATAAAAAAAATCAGCTACGAACCTGTTTGCCGACAGGCAGGTTGCATGAAATAACACAAGTTGAGATGCCATTAATTACACGAATCCGGCAAAGGCAGATAAAATCAGTGTAATTCGTGGCAAAAATAAAATTTATGCGTTTGCCTTTATTTTTTTGTAACTTTAAGAAAACATTGTAGTTGTATATAAGTTTAATCAATTGGAGTATGAAAATTGTAAAACATTCAGGTGCAGTTGTAAATTTTAATCCGGAAAAACTGGTCGAATCCTTATTGAAATCAGGTGCCGACTCGTTTACCGCTGAAGCTATTGTTAAAGAAATTACTTCTGAAATATACGAGGGAATTTCGACCAAGAATATTTACAAGAAAGCATTTGCCTTGTTAAAGAAGCATACTAATTCCCACGCAGCCCGATACAACTTGAGAGCTGCCATAGAAATGTTGGGCCCCGAAGGATTTTATTTTGAAAAATACATTGCACGTCTTTTTGAGGCCGAAAAATATACTACCAAGACCAATGTTGTTTTACAGGGTAATTGTGTCATGCACGAAGTGGATATCCTGATTAAAAAGAACGATATGGTTGCTATGGTTGAATGCAAATTCCACGGCGGAAAGGAAGCGGCTTCGGATGTCAAAGTACCCATGTATGTTTTTTCCAGGTTCAATGACTTAAGACACAAGACTTATAATCTTTTTTCAAGTAAAGAAAAAATAACCGATTGCTGGATTGTTACCAATACCCGTTTTACAGCCGATGCTATTGCTTTTGCAGAATGTTCGGGTATTAATTTACTGAGTTGGGATTATCCCGAAAAAAGAAGTTTAAAATCCCGTAATAATATTGATTGTTTGTATCCTGTAACCTGTTTGACTACTCTGTCAAGGGCTGAAAAAGAAAAAATTTTATTGTTAGATGTAATTCTGGTTAAAGAATTAGTAGATAATAGATCGATTTTAAAAGAAATCGGTATTAGTTCTAACAGGATTAAAAATGTTTTAAAAGAAGTATCTGAATTGTGTAAGTGTTTTTAATTTAAATGAAACAATATGAAAATCAAATTTATAGGGGCAGCAGGAACAGTAACAGGATCTAAAACTTTGGTTGAAAGCAATAATGGTGTCCGTGTTTTAATCGATTGTGGATTGTTTCAGGGGATAAAATCTTTACGGGAACTCAATTGGGAACCTTTACCGGTGTTGGCTTCGAGTATTGATTTTGTATTATTAACACATGGGCATTTAGATCATTGTGGCTGGTTGCCTATTCTGGTAAATCAGGGTTTTAGTGGCAAAATATTTTGCACCAGTCCTACAATGGAAATAGCTAAATTGATATTGATAGACAGTGCTAAAATTCAGGAAGAAGATGCTAAAAAAGCCAACGAAGAGAATTATTCCAAGCACGAAATAGCCGAGCCTTTATATACCGTTGAACAGGCAAAAAAAGTGTTTCCACTTTTTAATGTTGTACAACCGGAAAAAATATTCGAATTTGATTCGGAAATTAAAGCAGTATTTACTCCGGCCGGACATATTATTGGAGCCTGTAGTATCAGTTTGTTTTTGGAAGGAAAAACCTTGGTGTTTTCGGGAGATTTAGGCAGGGATAATGATGTGTTGTTGTATCCTCCGATTAAACCTAAAAAAGCCGATTTAGTGTTTTTAGAAAGTACTTATGGAGACCGTTTGCATCCTGAAACCGATCCTAAATTAGAATTGGAAGATTATATCAATACCACATTCAGAAAAGGAGGAACGGTGATTATTCCGAGTTTTGCAGTAGAAAGGGCTCAGGGAATTATGTACTTATTATGGGAATTAAAAAAAGAAGGACGAATTCCTGATATTCCTTATATTGTTGATTCTCCAATGGGAGTGGGCGCCTTTGAAGTTTTTTTTAATAATCCCAAATGGCATAAATTAAGTATTCCTGATTGTCATACAATGAGCAAGATGTTTGTAATCAATTCTGATTACGAAGAAACCTTGGCAGCAATAAATAACAAAGGTGCTAAGGTGGTAATTGCTGCAAGTGGGATGATTACGGGCGGTCGTGTTTTGAGTTATTTAGAAAATTATATCGGAAATCCTGATACAACCATCATTATAGTGGGTTATCAGGCAGAGGGAACCAGAGGGCGAAAATTAATTGAAGGGGCAAAGTCTATTAAAATATTTGGTAATTATTATAATGTACGTGCCAAAATAGTAGCTATCAACGGGCTTTCGGCTCATGGTGATCAGGCTGATTTGTTGAATTGGCTCTCTGAATTAGAAAATAAACCAAAGAAAGTTTTTTTAGTTCACGGAGAGCTAGCCGCTGCCGATGAATTACGTCTTAAAGTTAAAGAAATCTATCGTGTTAATTGTTCAGTTCCTTTGATGGGGCAGGAATTTGAATTTTAGCAAATACACAAAAAATAGTAGTATTCTTCAAGAAACTTTTTTATCGTTAATAAAACTTTAAAAAGGAACGAATAAATTGTGGTTCAACTAATTTATTCTTACTTTCACACCCAAAAATATTTTGAATAAAACCTTGAAGAATGGATAGTTTTGACTGGAAAAATTTAATAGACCCTCTTTTTTATATTCATTTTGATGTAAATGGAATAAAACTGGGAATCTATATTGTATTGTTTATTGTTTTTGCTGAAACAGGTTTGTTTGCCGGCTTTTTTTTACCGGGCGATAGTTTGCTTTTTCTTGCTGGGATTTATAATCGTGAATTAATAGAAAATATACTTTTTATCGAAAGTGATTTTGTTAATGTCACTTTGTTATCATCAATGATTGCTTTAGCAGGTATTTTAGGAAATACCGTAGGTTATTGGTTTGGGGCTAAAAGTGGTTATTATTTGTATAATAAAGAAGATAGTTTCTGGTTTAAGAAAAAGTATCTTATTCAGTCAAAAGACTTTTTTGAAAGACACGGTGGAAGAGCTATTATCTTTGCCAGATTTTTGCCTATTTTTAGGACTTTTGCACCTATTGTAGCAGGAATTGTGACAATGGATAAAAAGAAATTTATGTTTTTTAATGTTGTGAGTTCTTTATTATGGTCTTTTACATTGATTTTTGCAGGTCATTATTTGTATGGTTTTCTACTTGAAAATTACCAAATTGATTTAAAAGAGCATATTGAGATTATTGTCATCGGATTGGTTATGGTGACTTTATTGCCTGTAATTATTAAATTAGCAAAGAAACTACCGGAATCTAAAGAGTAATAAAATAGCATTTTATTTGTATAAAAAAATCCGTCCCGATAACTGGACGGATTTTTTGTTTTCTATTTTGTCCCCTCCTGAAATAACGATACGCAGAAAAGATCGTTATGAAAGCTAATGCCATTATGTAAAGCGTAGTCAATGTGATTACGGTATCTTTGAAGCTTCAGATATGGAATTTGTTATCTATATTAGAATTTGAAAAAAAAATCCGTCTCGAAATGAATCAAGACGGATTTTTTATTTCCAATTTGGAATTTATCCCGAGACTTCGGGATTGTAATTTTAAAATATTACATCATTCCCGGCATTCCACCGCCCATGTGGCCAGCAGCTGCGTTTTCTTCTTTGATGTCAATCAAAGCACATTCAGTAGTTAAAATCATTCCTGAAACTGATGCTGCATTTTCTAATGCTACACGAGTTACTTTTTTAGGATCGATAATTCCTGCTTTTAGCATGTCAACATATTCGTTAGTTTTAGCATTGTATCCAAAATCAGCATTTCCTTCAGCTACTTTTGCAACTACAACCGAACCTTCAAGACCTGCGTTTTCTACAATAGTTCTCAATGGAGCTTCAACAGCGCGAGAAACGATTTGGATTCCTGTTGCTTCGTCAGCGTTTTCAGCTTTAAGTTCTGCTAAAACAGCTTTAGCTCTCAATAAGGCTACACCACCACCGGCAACAATTCCTTCTTCTACCGCAGCGCGAGTTGCGTGTAAGGCATCGTCAACACGGTCTTTTTTCTCTTTCATTTCAACCTCAGATGCAGCACCAACATAAAGTACAGCAACCCCACCGGCTAATTTAGCCAAACGCTCCTGTAATTTTTCTTTGTCGTAGTCAGAAGTAGTAACTTCCATTTGACCTTTAATTTGGTTCACACGGTTTTTAATCATTTCTGCTTCACCGGCACCGCTTACAATTGTAGTGTTGTCTTTATCGATAGCTACTCTTTTTGCAGTTCCTAACATTTCGATAGTGGTGTTTTCAAGAGTGTAACCTCTTTCTTCAGAAATTACAGTACCTCCGGTTAAGATAGCAATGTCTTCAAGCATTGCTTTTCTTCTGTCGCCAAAACCTGGTGCTTTTACAGCAGCAATTTTTAATGCTCCGCGTAATTTGTTTACTACTAAAGTAGAAAGTGCTTCACCATCTACATCTTCCGCAATAATCAAAAGGGGCTTTCCTGATTGAGCAACTGGCTCAAGAACCGGTAATAATTCTTTTAAAGAAGAAACTTTTTTGTCGTATAATAAAATGTAAGGATTGTCTAATTCCACTTCCATTTTTTCTGAATTAGTAACAAAATATGGAGAAAGATATCCTCTGTCAAATTGCATTCCTTCAACTACGTCAACAAAAGTATCAGTACCTTTAGCTTCTTCAACAGTAATAACACCTTCTTTACCCACTTTTGCAAAAGCAGTAGCGATTAATTCACCAATTACTTCGTCGTTATTTGCCGAAATAGAAGCAATTTGTTTGATTTTGTCAGAATCACTTCCTACTACCTGAGATTGTTTGGCAAGGTCAGTAACAATAGCTTCAACCGCTTTGTCAATACCGCGTTTTAAATCCATTGGGTTAGCTCCGGCAGCAACGTTTTTCAAACCTTCTTTTACGATAGCCTGAGCTAAAACTGTTGCAGTTGTAGTACCGTCTCCGGCTAAATCATTGGTTTTAGAAGCTACTTCTTTTACCATTTGAGCTCCCATATTTTCTAATGGGTCTTTTAATTCGATTTCTTTTGCAACAGAAACACCGTCTTTAGTAACTGTTGGTCCACCAAAAGTTTTTCCAATGATTACATTACGACCTTTAGGTCCTAAAGTTACTTTTACTGCATTTGCTAATGCGTCAACACCACGTTTTAGTCCGTCACGTGCTTCGATATCAAATTTTATGTCTTTTGCCATTTTGTTTTTTACTTTTATTGTTGTTTTAAAAATCTTAATACTTTGTACTTAATTCTTAATACGGATTAAATTATTGCAAGAATATCATCTTCTCTCATAATCAAATAGTCAGTACCTTCTAATTTTAGTTCGGTACCGGCGTATTTTCCGTAAAGTACAGTGTCTCCAATTTTTACGGTCATTTCATGATCTTTTGTGCCATTTCCTACGGCTACAACAGTTCCTTTTTGTGGTTTTTCTTTGGCAGTATCTGGAATAAAAATCCCTGACGCTGTCTTAGTTTCAGCTGCAACTGGTTCGATCAGTACTCTGTCTGAAAGTGGTTTAATGTTTAATGTCATGATTTTTTATTTTAAATGAATTAATTAAATTTTGCATTTGGTATTCAGAAATTATGCCAGCCTACTTAGACTGACATTTTTTCTTATGAAAAATGCCAGCTTTTGACAGGCTGGCATTTTTTTATATCTATTGGGAATAGTAATTATTTTGCAGGAACAGCAGGAGCAACCGGAGTGGCAGGAGCCGTTGGTTGAGTAGCAGGTGCTGCTGCTTCAGTATTGTCAATGATTTTAGATTCGCTGTCGCTCATAGATCCGTTGAAGCTTAGGCTTGATAGTATAATCAAAGCGATTAAAACGATACCTAATGTCCAGGTGCTTTTGTCTAAAAAGTCGGTTGTTTTTTGTACACCACCTAACATTTGTGAACCACCTATTGAAGATGATAATCCACCACCTTTAGGGTTTTGAACCATAATTACTACAATTAGTAGAAAACAAACTATAGTTATTAAAACTAAAAAAATTGAAAATGTGCTCATTACTTAATTATTATTGTTTTGTTGTAAAATCTTAATATCCGATATGCGGTCTGCAAAGAAACTACTTTTTTCTGGATATTTCAAAATTAATATTTCATAAGCTTGAATTGCTTTTTGATATTTTTTTTGTTCCAAATATACCTTGGCTAAAGTCTCTGTCATCAACGAACTGGTGTCTTCTTTGTTGATTTCTATGTTAAGGTTAGCCGTAGTTCCTGCTTTTATGGGTGAAATCTTCGGGTTGTTTTCAATGAATTTATTGATAATGGATTCTTTTTTCTTTTTTAAATCCTCATCCGAAGCTGTGTTTTTTGAACTATTGTTAGTTTCCGCTTCTCTAATTATAGGTTGTATTCTTGAAAGTTGAAGCCATTCCTGGAAAGAATGGGTTTCGGTTTTAGAAAATTCTAAAGGTTTACCAATTTCTAGTTTTTCTTCAGGAGTTGGAGTTGGTTCTTTAATTTCAGCTAATTCTTCTGTGGTATTGATTGAAGTTGTATTTTTGAATGCAATACTGTTTTCGTTGATGGCTGCTTTTTTTGTTGGAATTACTTCGATACTGTCAATTACATGGATTGAAAGTAATTCGTTTGTTTTCTTTTCGAATAATTCTTTTTGAATCGCATTGAAGCTTTCTGAACTGATAAAGTCAAATAAAACAGCTCTGTCAGTAGTATGTGCTGCCGTAACTTTTAATGCCGAATTGTACTTAAAACTATTTTCATTGTAGAGTCCTTTCAAGCGCAAGGCTCGGGCACTTTGAAAATACGGAAACTCATCCAGTACTTTCTCTAAAGCAAGGGTTTGCTTTTCGGTAATTGTATGGGGTTTGTTAATTAAATAAGTATAATCGGTTACGTTCATTTTTTTTATGTTCAGATTTTAGTTTGCAGTTTTCAGTATTAGTTTGTAAACTGAACACTAAATATTACCAACTGTTTGTTACCATTTAGCTAATGATTCATTAAAAATATCCTGAGTGATTCTTTCAAAAATTTCTTTTAATGCGGTGTTTAAAACAGAGCCTTGTAACTGTGTGGTTGCAGGGAAATCATAAAAGAACTCAAATGTTTTTTCAAAATCATCTGTTTCTTTGTTTTTATTTGTAAATCGTACATTGACTCTTATTTTTAATCGGTTTTGAGCTGCTTGTTGGTCGGCAGTAGCCGTCATAGGGCTAATTCTGTAATCGGTAATTTCACCTTCATAAACTAAGTCACCACCAGTACTGACCAGGTTTAAATTAGTTTGATTAATTAGGATATCTTGTAGGGCCAGAGTGAAAGTTCGGTCAATTCCGGGTTCAACTAAATCGGCATTGTTTTGAAAGAAATTAACCTGAAAGGTTTTAGCATCAATTTTTCCTGTTCCTGTAAAGTTGTAAATTCCACAACCATTCAACATGAAAAGGCTAATTAATGCAAAAAGAGAATGTATTTTTTTCATAATATTTTTTGAAAAATTCCAATCCCGAAATTTCGGGATAAAATTCCAAATTCCAATTGTGTCCAAATATAATAATTGGAATTTGTAGTTTAATTATTTTATAAATCGAATTGCTTGATTTTTCGATACAGCGTTCGTTCTGAAATTCCTAGTTCATCTGCTGCTGCTTTTCTTTTTCCTTTGTTTTTTTCCAATGATTTTTTAATCATTTCGATTTCTTTTTGCTCTAAGCGCAATATTTCCTCTTCTTCGATGGTTTCGGCAAAAAGATAATTGTCTTCGGTTTCTCTGTAATTTTCGTTATGCGTTGGTGTCATTACAGCGGTTACCGGTTGTTCTTCAAACTCGATTTCGCTGTCTTCTTCCTTAGAACCGTATATTTTCTGAATCAAATTTGGATTAATATCCTGTGCTTTTGCAGCACCGCTTTTCATTAGTTCGAGAGTCAGTTTTTTTAAATCATTCAAATCACTTTTCATGTCAAAAAGCACTTTGTATAGAATATCTCTTTCGGTACTGAAATCACTTTCACTTTTGTTGCTTTTAATTACCGAAGGAAGGTTGCTGCCTTCTGTTGGCGGTAAATAAGATTGCAAAGTTGTTGCCGTGATGTCGCGATTGGTTTCCAAAACCGAAATTTGCTCAGCAACGTTTCTAAGCTGACGAATATTTCCGCTCCAACGGTATTTTTGCAATAATTGCACCGCATTTTCATCTAGTTTTAACGGAGGCATTTTGTATTTATGAGCAAAATCGGCGGCAAATTTTCGAAACAATAAATGAATGTCTTCTTCACGGTCTCGCAAAGGTGGCAAGGCAATATCTACGGTACTTAATCGATAGTATAAATCTTCACGAAATTTTCCTTTTTCGATAGCATTAAACAAATTCACATTGGTCGCTGCTACAATTCTCACGTCGGTTTTTTGAACCTGAGAAGAACCTACTTTCAGGAATTCGCCGTTTTCAAGAATTCTCAACAAACGAACTTGGGTAGTAAGTGGTAATTCACCTACTTCATCAAGGAAAATGGTTCCGCCATTGGCAACTTCAAAATAACCTTCACGTGTGCTGGTTGCACCTGTAAAAGCACCTTTTTCGTGACCAAAAAGTTCACTGTCAATAGTTCCTTCGGGAATGGCACCACAGTTTACGGCTATGTATTTTCCGTGTTTTCGGTGTGATAGCGAATGGATGATTCTTGGAATATTTTCTTTACCAACACCACTTTCTCCGGTAACTAACACTGAAATGTCAGTAGGAGCTACCTGAATGGCTTTTTCTATCGCGCGATTGAGCTTTGGGTCATTCCCAATAATCTCAAATCGCTGTTTTATGTTTTGAACTGATTCCATTTTGTCATTGCGAGGCACGAAGCAATCTCTTTTTTTATTAAACGTAGATTCGCAGATTTATTTTTTTCTTTTTGTCAAAGTATCTTTTGCAACAGCAGTATTTTCTAATTTGTGTTTTGGGAAATAAGTTCTAATAATATAGAAAGTTGCTCCAAATCCAATGATGAAAGTTATTATAACTATTAGTATTTGTTTTCGTGTCATTTTATTTTTTTTATTTGTCATTGCGAGGAACGAAGCAATCACATCTTGTATATCGATTCCAATTGCTTCGAACTTGTTTTATGGTGATTGCTTCGTTCCTCGCAATGACTAAAAACCTAATTCATTTCAGAATATCCAACCGCTTCTCCTTTCAAAGTTCCGCTAGTGCAAGAAGTGATTTTTACATTTACAAAATCACCTATTTTGTAATTTTCTTTAGGGAAAACCACTGTAATACTTTGAGAGTTTCTTCCCGAGAATTCTTCTTTAGATTTTTTTGAAACTTTTTCAACTAATACTTCAACTGTTTTTCCAATGAATTCTTCTGAACGGAACCAAGCGTGTTTTTGTTGTAAATCGACAATTTCCTGTAATCTTCGGGCCTTGGTTTCTTCGGTAACATCATCTTCCATTTTTCTTCCTGCCAAAGTTCCCGGACGTTCGGAGTACGAATACATATAACCAAAATTATATTTTACATATTCCATCAAACTCAATGTGTCTTGATGATCTTCTTCGGTCTCTGTTGGGAATCCGGCAATCATATCTTGTGAAATGGCTGCTTCGGGAATAATACTTCTGATTTTATCAATCAAAGTCATGTATTCTTCGCGAGAATGCAAACGATTCATTTCTTTTAAAATTCGATTACTACCTGATTGCACAGGCAGGTGAATGTGTTTACAGATATTTGGGTATTTTGCAATAATATGTAAAACGCTTTCGTGCATATCCTGAGGATTTGAGGTCGAAAAACGAATACGCATTTTAGGAAAAGTAACCGCAACCATTTCTAATAGTTGGTCGAAATTTACAGCAGTTGCTTTTTGCATTTCGGTTGCGTTTTCAAAATCTTTTTTCAATCCGCCACCGTACCATAAATAACTATCCACGTTTTGACCTAATAATGTGATTTCTTTAAAGCCTTTATTCCATAAATCCTGAATTTCTGCCATGATACTTTGTGGTTCACGGCTGCGTTCACGACCGCGGGTAAAAGGAACCACGCAAAAAGTACACATGTTGTCGCAACCACGAGTGATTGAAACTAGGGCTGTAATTCCGTTGCTCATCAATCGCACAGGCGAAATATCGCCGTAAGTTTCTTCTTTTGATAAAATCACATTGATGGCGTCACGACCTTCTTCAACTTCGCTTAAAAGATTTGGTAAATCTTTATAAGCATCAGGCCCAACAACTAAGTCGACTATTTTTTCTTCTTCTAAAAACTGACTTTTTAAACGCTCGGCCATACAACCTAAAACACCCACTTTCATTTTTGAGTTGATGCGTTTTACGGCATTGTATTTTTCAAGGCGTTTGCGAATGGTTTGCTCGGCTTTGTCACGAATCGAACAGGTGTTTACTAAAACCAAATCGGCTTCTTCTAAAATTTGAGTGGTGTTGTATCCGTTACCGGATAATATAGAAGCAACTATTTCGCTGTCCGAAAAATTCATCGCACAGCCATAGCTTTCAATATATAATTTTTTAGTGTTCTCTGGTTTGTTTTCCAGTACAAGACTTTCGCCTTGTTTGCTCTCTTCAATAATCTTTTCCATTCGAGTTGTTTCAAAGTACAAAGATAAGAGAAACCAAACGGATATGACAAGATGTCAGATGAAGAATTAACAAAATTTAAAGGATTTTAGAGTGAAGATTAATCCCGATAGTTGTCGGGATTGATTTGTGATGTTGAATTTGGAGAGTAATTTTAAAGAAGTAATTGCAGTTGTGTCTTTTTATGCTTTTTCTCTTTCTTCGAAAATATTACACCTAATATATGTAAGCTTATAAAGTGTTATTTCTTCCAAAAAATAAATCTAAAGTTCGATATTTAAAAAAATCTTCTACTTTTGTCTCAGAAAAATATAGCAATGGCAAAGAATTTAGTAATAGTTGAGTCACCTGCAAAGGCAAAAACAATCGAGAAATTTTTAGGAAGTGATTTCCAAGTAGAGTCAAGTTACGGGCATATTGCCGACTTGCCTTCAAAGGAAATCGGGGTAGATGTAGAAAATGGATTTAAGCCTAAATATGAAGTTTCTCCCGATAAAAAAGCCCTGGTTACTAAATTGAAATCTTTGTCTAAAAATGCCGAAACGGTTTGGTTGGCAAGTGATGAGGACCGCGAGGGAGAGGCTATTTCATGGCACTTGGCGGAAGAACTAAAATTAGATAAAAAGAAAACCAAAAGAATTGTTTTTCACGAAATTACAAAGAATGCTATTCTTAAAGCTATCGATAATCCGCGTGAGATTGATTATAATTTAGTCAATGCACAGCAGGCCCGTCGTGTATTAGACCGATTGGTGGGATACGAATTGTCACCTGTTCTTTGGAGAAAAATTAAAGGCGGACTTTCTGCTGGTCGTGTACAATCAGTTTCGGTTCGTTTGATTGTAGAACGCGAGCGCGAAATTCAGGATTTTAAAGCTGTTGCAACTTATTCGGTTGTGGCTGAATTTACTAACGAAGCTGGGAAAACCTTCAAGGCGAAATTGCCTAAGAATTTCAATACTAAAAAAGAAGCCGAAGATTTTTTAAATAAAAATATCGGTTCTACTTATAAAGTTTCGGATTTAGAAACCAAACCAACTAAAAAATCACCAACAGCTCCATTTACTACTTCTACTTTGCAACAGGAAGCAGCGCGTAAATTGTATTTGCCTGTTGGAATTACCATGCAGTTAGCGCAACGTCTGTATGAGGCGGGATTGATTACTTATATGAGAACCGATAGTGTGAACTTGTCTAAAGAAGCAATGGATGCCGCCGAAGCTGAGATTATCAAATCTTATGGAAAGGAGTTTTCTAAACCAAGAACATTTGCAAATAAAAGCAAGGGTGCGCAAGAAGCTCACGAGGCAATTAGACCTACGGATATGTCACGTCATACCGTAAATATCGATAGGGATCAAGCGCGTTTGTATGATTTGATTTGGAAACGAACTTTAGCTTCGCAAATGAGTGATGCGCAGTTAGAGCGTACCAATGTTAAAATCGCAGCTAATAATCACAGTGAGTTGTTCGCAGCTTCGGGAGAAGTATTGCTTTTTGAAGGTTTTCTAAAAGTATATTTGGAAGGAAATGATGATGACGAGGAAGAGCAAGAAGGCATGTTGCCTGCAATGAAGGTGAACGAAAAATTACAGAATAATTATATCACAGCTACTGAGCGTTATTCACGTCCGGCAGCAAGATATACCGAGGCTTCTTTGGTTAAAAAATTAGAAGAATTAGGAATTGGTCGTCCGTCAACTTATGCGCCAACTATTTCTACCATTATCAATAGAAATTATGTTGAAAAAGGAAATCTGGAAGGTCAGGAACGCAATTATACTCAACTTATTTTGCAATCAGGAAAAGTAGGAGAGAAGTTGTTGAAAGAGAACACCGGTTCGGATAAAGGGAAATTGGTTCCTACTGATATCGGAACTATTGTTACCGATTTCTTAGTTAAGAATTTCGGGAATATTCTTGATTATAATTTTACGGCTAAAGTTGAACAGGATTTTGACGAAATTGCCGAAGGAAATATCGAATGGGCTAAGATGATGCAGGAGTTTTATGATCAGTTTCATCCAACGGTTAAAGATGTTGAAGCCAATGCTGACAGGGAAAGTGGAGAACGAATTTTAGGAATAGATCCTGCAACAGGCAAGCCGGTTTCGGTTCGTTTAGGGAAATTTGGTCCAATGGCTCAAATTGGTGATGCTGAAGATGAAGATAAAAAGTTTGCAAGCTTAATGAAAGAGCAAAATATTGGAAACATCACTCTGGAGGAAGCTTTGAATTTGTTTTTGTTGCCAAAAAATCTTGGGATTTATAAGGATGAAGAAGTCGAGGTAAGTAATGGTCGTTTTGGTCCTTATGTACGTCATGGAAGTGTTTTTATTTCGTTGCCAAAAGGAGAAGATCCGTTGGCGGTAACTAAGGAAAGAGCGCAGGAATTAATTGATGAGAAAATTAAAGCCGATGCGCCAATTGCAACTTACAAAGGGGAAGGTGTTCAAAAAGGAACAGGACGCTTCGGTCCGTTTATTAAATGGGGCGGAATTTTTATCAATGTGAGTAAAAAATATGATTTTGATAATTTGTCACAATCAGATATTGAAGCTTTGATTGAAGATAAATTACAAAAAAACATTGACAAAGTAATTCATAATTGGGAAGAAGAAGGAATTTTGGTTGAAAAGGCAAGATGGGGACGTTCGGTGATTTTGAAAGGAAAAATCAAAATTGAATTGAGTAAAGATGTGGATGCAAGCAAAATGACTTTGGCTGAAGTTCAGGAATTGATAGCTCAAAAAACGCCTGCTAAAAAAGCTCCGGCTAAGAAAGCGACGACGGCTAAAAAACCGGCAGCAAAAAAGACTACAACTAAAAAGAAATAATCATAGCATTTTCCTTTGTTCTCAGGAAGTAAAAAGTGGAGAATAGCTAATTATGATCGGATTTGATTTTCTCGAGCCAATAAATGATGAAGTCTTAGGGTGGTTAAAATCATTAAGCTCTCAGCAATTAGGGAGCAAGGTGGTTTTTCATACTAAAGATGATTTTCCGGATTTAGATAAGGTTAAGATTGCTCTGATAGGTGTTTTGGAAAATCGGGGAAGTGAAGCTATTGAAAATTCAGGGGATTTGTCGATTTTAAGACAGGAATTGTACAGTATGTTTCCGGGAAACTGGGCTGCTACCATTGCTGATTTAGGTGATATTTTACCTGGAAATTCAAAGGAAGATACTTATTTTGCTTTGCGCAAAGTAGTTGCCGACTTGATTAGAAAAAAAGTAATTCCCATAATTATTGGCGGTTCCCAGGATTTAACATACAGCATGTATCGTGCTTATGATGAATTGGAACAAATGGTGAATTTGGTTGCTATCGATAGTAAATTCGACTTTGGAAAAGAAGAAGAGTTGATGTCGAGCAATTCGTATTTGTCTCAAATGATTATTGATGAACCGAATAATCTGTTTAATTTTTGCAATATTGGTTACCAAACCTATTATAATTCTCAGGAAGAAATAGATTTAATCGAGAAGTTGTTTTTTGATGGGTATCGTCTTGGGGAAGTTTCGAATAATATTGCGATTGCCGAGCCGGTATTCAGAGATGCTGATATTGTGAGCTTGGATTTGAATGCTGTAAAATCTGCTGATTCTGGGAATTTTACATCTTTTGAACCTAATGGTTTTAATGGAAAGGAAATTTGTGCTTTGGCAAGATACGCCGGAATTAGTGATAAGGTTTCCACATTTGGAGTTTTTAATCATCATAATTCCCGTCAGGAAGCCATTTTAATAACACAGATCATTTGGTATTTTATAGAAGGGTTTCATTATCGTTCCAATGAATATCCTTTTGGGAGCAGGGAAAATTATATCAAATACAGTGTTCCTGTAGACAACGAAACTCTGGTTTTTTATAAAAGTGATAAAACCGATCGCTGGTGGATTGAAATACCTTTTATTTCTAATGGGAATAATAAATTAAAGCGCAATACGTTATTACCTTGTTCGTATGAAGAGTATTTAGGAGCCTGCAATCAGGAATTGCCAGAACGATGGTGGAAAGCGCAAAGGAAAAATGTGTTATAAGTAGTTTTTTTTGATGTCAAATAACATTGTAATGACTGCTTTTTAGTAATAACAATAAAAGTAAGAAAGACGTAATTTAGCGAGAAAATGTGTTTTTAATCGTATTTTTTTGCTTTTTATCGATAAAATATTTTTTTTATAATTTATTTAACGCTACTTTTGATTAGTTATTTAATTAGAGAAAAAAAATATTGTTTTATTAATAAATAATAAATAGGTTTACAAACTTAAATAATAAAGAATATCTAACCCGAATTTATATGAAGAAGTTCATTGCATTTATGGCAATTTTGTCACTTTTAATAAGCTGTGGTAAATCAAGTGATAAAGGAGAATTAGTCGGTGTTAAAGGTGCAAAATGGCATCCGGAAAAGCCTTACGGAATGACTTTAGTGCCAGGGGGAGCCTATATTATGGGTAAATCTGATGAGGACGTAGCGGGAGTTCAGGACGCTCAAACAAAAACTGTAACAGTACGTTCATTTTATATGGACGAAACTGAAATTACCAATAGTGAATACCGTCAGTTTGTGGAGTGGGTAAAAGACTCAACAATCAGAATGAAATTAGCTATTTTGGCTGATGAAACTGGAGTGAAGGCAGGTGATTCAAAAGGTAAAGGTAAAAATGCCGGGAGTATAGGTGATTTTGCTTTCAACGATGCCGATCCTGAGAAAATGACCGCTTATGATAAATACATGTATGATAATTATTATAGTGTTGGTACTGCCGAAGATCCTTATGCCGGCAGAAAATTGAATAGAAACATTAAGCTAATTAAAGATCCTAAACAATACCCTGATGAATATTATGTAGAAGTAATGGATTCAATGTATATTCCTATTGAAGAATCTTATAATGGTTTGCGTAGTATTGATGTAGATAAGTTGAAATTCCGTTATTCATGGATGGATATTCAGGCTGCTGCAAAGGCTAAAGTGGGTAAAAGAAAAGATTTTATCAGAAATGAAGAAGTAAAAGTATATCCGGATACAACAGTTTGGATTAAAGATTTTACTTATTCATACAATGAGCCAATGCACAATGATTATTTTTGGCATAAAGCTTATGGTGATTATCCGGTGGTAGGTGTTAAATGGACACAGGCTAAAGCTTTTTGTGCATGGAGAACCTTAAACAAGAATACTTATATAAAATCTAAAAAGAGTGGTCGTGATTTAATCAATTCCTTCCGATTGCCTACAGAGGCTGAGTGGGAATATGCTGCCAGAGGAGGTTTAGAATCGGCTACTTATCCTTGGGGAGGACCTTATACTAAAAATGACAGAGGTTGTTTTTTAGCTAATTTCAAACCAAACAGAGGAGATTATGCAGCTGATCAGGCCTTATATACGGTAGAAGCAAAATCGTATGAGCCAAATGGTTATAATTTATACAACATGGCCGGAAACGTATCTGAATGGACCGACTCTTCTTATGATCCGAATGCTTACGAGTATGTATCTACAATGAACCCAAATGTTTTAGACGCATCAAATAAAAGAAAAGTAGTTCGTGGTGGATCATGGAAAGATGTTGCTTACTTCTTGCAGGTAAGTACCAGAGATTACGAATACGCCGACTCGGCAAGAAGTTATATTGGATTTAGAACTGTTCAGGATTATATGGGTGTGCAAAACACAGGTAATGGAACAGGAAGTGCAAGAAACAACAGATAAAAAATACCCCTAAAATTAATTAAATAAAACCTACACAAACTTTAAAACTAAAAATTATGGCATTACTAGGAAAAAAAGCAATGAATTTTGCATACGGTATGGGAGCAGCAGTTGTAATTGTTGGAGCTCTTTTTAAAATTACGCACTTCGAAATTGGACCATTGACAGGTACTTTGATGCTTTCAATCGGATTAATAACAGAGGCATTTATCTTTGCTCTTTCTGCCTTTGAACCTGTAGAAAATGAGTTAGACTGGACATTAGTTTATCCTGAATTAGCTAATGGAACGCCTAATGCAAACCGAAAACCTAAAGCTGAATCTCCTTCTGAGGCACAAGGTTTATTGTCTCAAAAATTAGACGCTATGCTTAAAGATGCTAAAATTGATGGTGAGTTGATGGCTAGCTTAGGAAACAGTATTAAAAACTTTGAATCAGCTGCAAAAGGAATTGCTCCTGCTGCTGACGGAATTGCTGCTACAAAAAAATACAGCGACGAATTATCAATGGCTGCCGCTCAAATGGAAGCTTTGAATAGTTTGTACAAAGTACAATTAGAAAGTGCTTCCAGAAATGCTGAAGCTAACAAAGAAATTGCTGAAAACGCATCTAAGTTAAAAGAGCAAATGCAATCGATGACAGCAAACATTTCTTCATTGAACCAGGTTTATGGAGGTATGCTTACTGCTATGAGTAATAAAGGATAATAATTAGTCTTTAAATAAGTATTGAGAAAAAATTACCACAACTAATTATTAGAAAATATGGCAGGAGGAAAACTAACCCCTAGACAGAAGATGATTAACCTAATGTATCTGGTTTTCATCGCTATGTTGGCAATGAATGTTTCGAAAGAAGTAATATCAGGTTTTGGATTGATGAACGAAAAATTTGAAAGTTCAAATGCAAGTTCTAAACAAACTAATGATCAAATGCTTCTAGCTTTAGATACAAAAGCCGCTGAGGCTAAAGGAGAATTTGCTGTAGCATCAGCAACAGCTCATAAGGTTAAAACAATTACAGATAATTTTTATAACTATATCAATTCTTTAAAAGAGCAGGCTACTAAAGGTTTTGAAACCAATCCGGAAACAGGAAAATTACCATATGAAGATATGGATAAAGGAGATAATGTTGATGATTGGTTTACAGGAGAGGGTTACTCTAAAAAAGGTAAAGAAATTGTTGCTACTATAGAAAAGTACAAAGCGGATATTAAAGCTACTTTAGGTACAGAAAAAAAATATAGTGGTATTATAAAAGAGGTTGAAGAGAAATTTGATCTTTCTGATGTAAAAAACAAAGAAGGTTTAAAAGATAAATATTTGTCTTACCATTTTAAAGGTTTTCCGGCTATTGCAACTATAGCTAAGTTGTCCTCTTGGCAAAATGACATCAACAAAGTGGAATCGGATGTTTATAGTATTGCATTAGGTAAAGCAGCAGTTGAAGCAGCTTCATACAGTAATTACCAGGCAATTGTAGTTTTAGATAAAAATGCTTATTTCCAAGGGGAACAAGTAACTGGTAAAGTAGTTTTAGGTCGTTATGATGAAAACACAAAGCCAACTTCTTTTTCAGGTCCTGGTAAAATTGTAAACGGTCAGGCAGTAATCTCTTTAACAGCAGGTGGTGTAGGAGAACAAACTATTGGAGGTCAATTTACTTTTGCTGAAGATGGAAAAACGATACCATTAAAATTTTCAGGAAAATATGTTGTAGTTCCAAGACCTAATTCGGCTACAATTTCTGCCGATAAAATGAATGTAGTGTATAGAGGTGTTTCAAATCCTATCTCAATTTCATTTGCAGGTATTGCTGATAACAATGTTAACGCTTCTGCCCCTGGTTTGTCTAAGGTTGGTAACGGAAAATATGTGATGAATCCACAAGGTGGTAATGAAGTAGTAATTAACGTGTCAGGTAAAATGGCTGATGGTAAAGTTGCTTCTGATAGAAAAGTATTTAGAATCAAAGGTATTCCGGGACCAACAGGTACAATTAGAGGAGAAATGGGTGTGGTTAAAGGGCCTAAGTCTAACCTTGAAATTGCTACTATTGGTGCTAAATTAGTTGATTTTGATTTTGATGTTAATATAGATGTTGTTGGGTTTAATTTAAAAGTTACCGGTCAGCCTACAGTGGTTGTTCAGGGTAATAAATTAAATGCACAATGTAAATCCGTTCTTTCTAAAGCAGTGAGAGGTGATCAGGTTACCATTTCTGAAATTAAGACAAGATTAGTTGGTGCAGGTGGTTATTTATTGCCAAGAACGGCTCCTGTTATTTTTGAAATTCAATAATACATTTTTACCATTAAGGTAAATACATCCATTCTTATTAATGATACTATGATGAATATGAGAAATTTTTTGATAATAGCAATCTCTTTAATTGGAGGAGTGGCTTCTTATGCTCAGTCTAATTTGCTGAATGCTAGGATTCCTGAAGAAATTGGTTTGAAAACTAAGGCTCAACAGATTTCAGATAATGATAAACCGTTAGCTTATGGTTATGTTCATGATAGAGATGTATTGATGGGTAGGATGGTATGGGAAATTATTGATTTGAGTGAGAAAATTAATTTTCCGCTTTATTTTCCTATTGATACCGCTAATATTGGTTCAAACAGACGTTCTTTATATGATGTTCTGACAAGAGCAATAAAAAGTGGGGAAATATCAGAAGTGTATTCGGATAGTTATTTTAATACTAAAAAAACATACAAAGATATTCAGGCTTCTTTGAGTCGTATTGATACTACTGATGCAGGTAGAGAGCAAATCAATGCAGGACAAAAGGTTTCTGATGAATACGTTATGAGATCTGATTTGACTGCTCAGGATGTAACCCAATACAAAATCAAAGGCTTTTGGTATTTTGACAAACGTCAGAGTGAGTTAAAATATCGTTTGTTGGCTATTTGTCCGGTTACACCAGATGTTTATACGATGAATAATGAGGAGAAAGATTATATCGAGTTGTTTTGGATCTTTTTCCCCGATGCCAGAGAGGTGTTACACGAAGCAAAATCATTCAATAATAAAAATTCGGCAATGCCGGTTTCTTTTGACCAAATCTTAAATTCAAGACGTTTTAACAGTACAATTTACAAAGAAGAAAACGTGTATGGAGACAGAGAAATCAAAGAGTACATGAAGGATAATGCACAGAGCCAATTGCTGGAAGCCGAACGTGTGAAAGAGAAGATTCGTGATTTTGAATCCGATATGTGGAATTATTAATTTTGAATATAAGTTTTATAAAACTCTTACCTGATGGTAAGAGTTTTTTGTTTTCTGTATTTTTGTGTTTTATTTGAATAGTATGATTGATTATTTAATTGTGGGTTGTGGACTGGCTGGGATTTCGTTTTCTGAAATCGCTTTGGCAAATAATAAAAGCATTTTAGTTGTAGATAATGAATCGCAGAATTCTTCTAAGATTGCAGGTGGTTTGTATAATCCGGTTATTTTAAAACGTTTCAGTGAAGTTTGGCAGGCTAAGGAGCAATTGATTTTGATGAATCAGTTTTATGTTAATTTAGAGCAGAAACTGAAGATTAAAGTAGATTTTAAAACGCCTATTTTGCGAAAGTTTTTTTCTATCGAAGAACAGAATAACTGGTTTGCAGCTTCTGATAAACCAGCTTTAGCACCATTTTTATCCACTTCGATAATTACAAAAAAATACTCCGGAATCGATTCACCATTTAATTATGGAGAGGTTTTGCATACCGGTTATGTAGATACCGCTTCTTTATTGGAACATTATAAAAAGTATCTTTTGCAAGAACAACTTTTGCTTCAGGAATCTTTTGATTATGAAAAGTTAGAAGTTTTGTCGAAAGGTATTCGTTATAAAAATATTGAAGCTAAACATATCGTTTTTGCAGAAGGTTTTGGTTTACATGCAAATCCTTATTTTAATAATTTACCTTTGGATGGAACCAAGGGCGAACTTTTTATTATTAAAGCACCTGAATTGAATTTGGACGTTATTGTTAATACTTCGGTGTTTATTCTTCCGCTTGGTGATGGATTGTTCAAAGTAGGGGCAACTTATAATTGGAAAGACAAAACCGATTTGCCTACCGAAGAGGGAAGAAAGGAATTGACAGATAGAATTAAAGAAATTATAAACTGCGAATTTGAAATAGTAGCTCATTTTGCCGGTGTTCGGCCTACAGTAAAAGATCGCAGACCCTTGGTAGGAACACACAAAGACTATCAATCCATTCATGTTTTAAATGGTTTAGGAACGAGAGGAGTGATGCTGGGGCCGGCGATGGCTCAATCTTTATTTGATAGTATAGAAAAAGGGATTCCGTTTGATAAAGAAATTAATATTGACCGCTTTAAGCCTAAAAATAAAAGTTAGTTTATGCCTTGGTAAACGAAGAGATTTTATTTTTGCCACAAATTACACTAATTAGCACAAATAGTATTGATTTTTTAAATGAATTACACAAATTTTTATCTGCCTTTGGCAGATTCGTGGAATTATGGCATCTAAATTTGTCTTATTTCGTGGAATTCGTGGCTTTTTTATTTTTGGAATTAATGTATTTGCTCTTAGTTTCAGACTTTAAAATCAGGGTCGTAACTCACAAACATATTGATATAAATGTTGCGCGACCATCTAAGTACAAATGGAAATAAGATAATTAAAGTGGCTATTATGGCTATGAAGGCAGTTTTTAGCGAAGTGTGAAATAACAGGTAAGAAACAATAAAAGAGGCTATTCCAATACCTACATTAAGTCCGTAGCTTACATACATAGCACCATAAAAAAAGGATGGTTCTATCTGATAAGTCAAACCACAATGCGAGCATTTTTCGTTCATTTTTAAAACATTAGCCAGATTAAGCGGATTTTTATCCACATACATGCTTTCATTTTGACATTTCGGACAAGTTCCTGTTAAAATGCTATTTAGTTTGGATCCTTTTTTTAACATTTGCAAAAATTTTTATCAAAGGTACATTTTTTGAAAAAGTACCGATGTAACATTAGTCACAAAATATGCTTAATATACACAATTTATCGGTTTCGTTTGGGGGTACTTATTTGTTTGAAGAAGTAACTTTTCGATTAGGAGCCGGAGATAGAGTTGGTCTTGTAGGGAAAAATGGTGCCGGTAAATCTACCATGCTTAAAATGCTTGCTGGCGATTTCAAGCCTGATTCGGGAGTGATTTCTCAGGAGAAAGACATTCGAATGGGATTCCTGCGTCAGGATATTGATTTTGAAAGAGGAAGAACGGTTCTTGAAGAAGCTTATGAAGCTTTTACCGAGATTAAAATTGTTGAGAAAAAACTGGAAGAAATCAATCATCAATTGGTTACCAGAACCGATTATGAGAGTGATGAATACACTAAAATTATTGAAGATTTATCTGATTATACCCATCGTTTTGAATTGTTGGGTGGTTATAATTATGTAGGTGATACCGAGAAAATTCTTTTAGGTTTAGGATTCAAAAGAGAAGTTTTCGATAATCAGACGGAAACTTTTTCAGGTGGATGGAGAATGCGTATCGAGTTAGCTAAATTATTATTGCAGAACAATGATGTTTTGTTGTTGGATGAGCCTACCAACCACCTGGATATTGAGAGTATTATTTGGTTAGAGAATTTCTTGCGTAATTATCCGGGAGTTGTGGTAATTGTTTCGCACGATAAAATGTTTTTAGATAATGTAACCAATAGAACTATCGAAATTTCTCTTGGAAAAGCATACGATTTCAATAAACCTTATTCGCAATATTTAGAATTGCGTGAGGAACTTCGCGAAAAACAATTGGCAACTCAAAAAAACCAAGCCAAGAAAATTGAAGAAACACAGAAACTAATTGATCGATTCCGATATAGTGCTACCAAATCTTCGATGGCACAATCTTTAATTAAAAAACTGGATAAAGTAGAGCGAATCGAGGTTGATGAAGACGATAATTCGGTGATGAATATTTCGTTCCCGGTTTCTAAAGAGCCTGGAAAAGTGGTAATAGAAGCCGAAAATGTGACCAAAGCTTATGGTGACAAAACCATTTTAAAAGATATTTCGTTGTTAGTGGAACGTGGAAGCAAGATTGCTTTTGTGGGACAAAATGGACAGGGAAAATCGACTTTTATCAAAGCCTTGGTTAACGAATTTGAATACGAAGGAACTATCAAATTAGGACACAATGTACAATTAGGTTATTTTGCTCAAAATCAAGCTGAATATTTGGATGGTGAAATTACGTTGTTGCAAACCATGGAAGATGCTGCATTAGATAGCAATCGTTCAAAAGTGCGTGATATGTTAGGTTCGTTTTTGTTCCGTGGTGATGATGTGGAGAAAAAGGTAAAAGTTCTTTCGGGAGGCGAGAGAAACCGTCTGGCCTTGTGTAAATTGCTTTTACAGCCTATCAATGTTTTGTTGATGGATGAGCCTACAAACCACCTTGATATTAAGTCTAAGAACGTTTTAAAGGCGGCTTTGCAAAAATTTGGCGGAACCTTACTGTTGGTTTCTCACGATAGGGATTTCCTTCAAGGGATGTCAAATATTGTTTATGAATTCAAAGATCAAAAAATCAGAGAATATTTAGGTGATATTAACTTTTTCTTAGAGCAACGCAATATGGAGAATATGCGTGAAGTAGAGAAAAAAGATGTGATTAAAACTGCAACACCTAAAGAAAGTAAGAAAACCTCTTACGAAGATCAGAAAAAAGGGAAGACTTTGCAAAACCGTTTAAGTAAGATAGAAAGCCAAATCAGTCAGTTAGAAAAAGACATTCAGCACGATGATAAAATGCTGGCATCTAATTATGACAAACACATCGAAGACGCAGCCTTTTTTAAAGCGTATAATAAAAAGAAAGCTGACTTAGATCAGTTGTTATTAGATTGGGAAGTTGTTCAGGAAGAAATAGATAATTTGTAGTAGAATATTAAATAGGCTTGATTAATTAATCAAGCCTATTTTTTTAGAATGAGCAATAGCTTCTTTACTTTTTTTGAAATAACAAACTTCTACAGAAAGACTTTCGAGATTTTGAAGTGTTTTAAGCACTTTTGTTTTTTTGTGTTTGGCAGTTTGTCTGATATAAATAGCCTGAATAGTTAAGGGAAAAATTTTGCTGATAGCTTCGTATAAATAAGGGTCTTCCTGTGAATCATCGCCTATGAGAACATATTTCAAGTTGGGATAAAATTCTAATATGTGTTTGATTTTTTCAAATTTATGATTGTGTCCGCCTCTGCCAGTCCAGAAAAAATTTCGCAAACTGGTTTTAATGTCTTTCAATAGTAAAACTGCTTTGGGTAGCTGGTGAATTTCGGTAAACTTGACAATAAAACGGTAGAGATTCCACTCACTGCTGGAAACGTAAAAAAAGATATTAAGCTCTTCTTTGTTTTCTCTGCCTGATTGACTCAGTGCCTGATAATGCGCTGTAACATCCTCAAAAATTTTACGACGGTTTACATTTCTAAACAGCAGATGGTACATTTTTCTCAACGGATTGAGCGTGTAAGAAACTAAAAATGTATCGTCAATATCCGATATGATGCCCAGATGGTCTATTTTAGGGCGGATATAGCTTTCTTTTGCGGCTATGGTCTCACCATTGTAATTCAAACTTACCTCATAGTCTATCCATCCGTAATGCTCTTGTCCCAGCGGAATGCAAAATTTAAAATAACCGTCTTTTAATGTTCGGGTATGGATTGTTTTCTGGTTGTGACTTAAGTAAATATCAGCGTTAGACCAGGTTTTCATTCGATACATTCCAATAATCGAACTGGCATTTTTAAAATTTTTATCCTGAAAATCGTATTCTACTTTTCTTGTGGGTAAAAAAACGTGTCCCATTACAATTAGCTCCTGTTCATTAGCATAACCACGATATAGTTTTATGATGGGCTTCATTTATAAGGTTTCTTTTGTAGTGTATTCTAAATTAATTAATTTTAGTGTAAAAATGAAATCAAATGTTGAAAAATAATGTAATGATGGTGGTAAATCCTGTTTCGGGTGGACTTGATAAAGGCTATTTGGTCGATCAGGTGTCGCATTATGCTCAACAGTTAAATCTAAATTTAATGTGTTTTGAAACCACTGGTGTTAATGATTTAGATAATATAAGAACCTATTACAAAAAGTTTAATCCCGAGCGGGTGTTGATAGCCGGAGGAGATGGAACCATCAAAATTGTTGCTGAAGCTTTGAAACTTGAGGATGTGATTTTTGGAATTTTACCGGTTGGTTCGTCAAATGGTTTAGCCACCGATTTGGGTTTAGTGAAATCATCAGAAGAAAATATTGCCATTGCTTTTCAAAACCATTTTGTAGCCATTGATTGTATTATTATTAATGGTAAAATGTGTTTGCATTTGAGTGATTTAGGATTGAATGCCGAGTTGATTAAAAATTATCATAAAAGTGCCATTCGGGGAAAATTAGGTTATGCTTTGCAAATTTTCAATACTTTGTTACATGCTGAAAAATCGTTTCAGGTAATTGTGAAAACTAATCAACAATTGGTTGAAACTAAAGCTCGTATGATTGTTATTGCCAATTCTCAAAAGTACGGAACTGGAGTAGTGATTAACCCTATCGGAATTATGAGTGACGGTAAATTTGAATTGATTATTTTGAAAAAATTAGATTTCAGTGTTTTTTTTAAGATTATAATGGGAAAAATAACCGTTTCTTCTGGCGATATTACCGTGATTTCTACTGACAATGCTATGATTAGTATTGATAAACCTATAAGTTTTCAAATAGATGGAGAATACTGTGGTACCGAAACCAATCTGGATATTGCTATGTCCAAAAGAAAATTAAAAGTGGCGATGCTTAAAGTTTAAATTCTTTATTTGAATGGATTTCGCTCCTGCCATTCCATTTTAGGTTCAAAATAACCAAATGTTCTGGATACAAATAAATTCAAAAAAGGATTATTATGTTTGATAAGCCCAAACATATTTACCGCCTTTGCGCCTACTGAACTTTTGATTTCTAATGCAGTTCTGGCAAAAATAATACGGCTGTATTTTTTATTAATCGAATAGCCTATCATATCATACAGCATATTCAAATACAGCATTTTTTCTTTTTGGCAATGCTCATCATAGCCCAGAAAATAAGTGTCAATGTCGGAGCCATTTTTGATTAGGGTGTTGAACCCAATTAATTGATTGTTGTCAAAATAACCATAAAATAAAAATTGCTCTTTTAAGTTTTTCTTGAATATTTCAAAGTGATCTTCATTGAGGTAAAAGGTGTTAAAAGCGGCTTTTTGGGCAACATTCAAATACAATTCATAAATACGTTTTCGATGTTTTTGAATGTCTTCGAGACTCATTTTTTGTTTTATCAAGGCTTCCGATTTTTTTCGGGCTCTTTTGTATTGATCTCGGTATTTTTTGTTTTTATTAGCGATGTAATCGTCAAAAATATGCCAGGAATTCTTAATGTCAAAAATCATATTGGGTTGGGTAGAAAACCGATAAAAAGAATCGTATTCCGGAATGTTGAAAATGTCAATCTCCGTTGCCGAAAAATCTTTAAAAATGCTAAGATGTGGTTTGTTTCCCTGTTTTTCCAATGTGTTTTCTAAGTTGTCAGTAGCTTTTTTAAGTAGTTTGACAAGTTCTTTGGTTGGGAATTTTGGGTGGAGAGAAAAAGCATTTTGTCCTGTTAGCATATTATTGCCAATGATTAGCACTTTTGAACCAAATCTTTTAAAAACAAAATTCCTGATTTTGGTTCTCAAACAACTGTCTCTTTCTCCAAAAGAAGGGATTTGGCTTAAATCTAAAAATTGAGAAACGGCAATACCAACAATTTCTTCGTTGTAAAATAATGCAATAAAATGACAGCTCATATTGCCCGGGGCAGCAGTTTCCAGAATTCTTAAATACTTTCGATTAAGAAAAATAGTATTGGTTGCCAAATCATCCCAATGCACAGGCAGGTCTTGGACTGAATTGTATATTTTAAAAGAATAGGATGGGTTCAATAGTTGAAAAATTAATTATTTAGCGAAGTTACTATTTTAAGTTTATTACAATGTTTACAAGCAGAAATTAACTAATTTTATAGAAAAAGAAGAAGATTATGGAAGTTTATAATAAAAATACAGCTCAGTCTATGTTGTTAGAATTGACTAACTGGACTTTTGTAAATAATGGTATAGAAAAGAAATTTCAGTTTAAAAATTTCAATCAGGCACTTGCTTTTATCGTTCAGGTAGGATTATTGGCAGAAACTAAAAATCATCATCCTGAATTGTATAATGTTTACAACAAAGTTAACATTCGATTATCAACTCATGATGCTAATGGAGTAACCGATAAGGATTTTGATTTAGCTAAAGCAATTGAAAAATTGTTTTAGAAAAAGCTCCTCATAACAATTAGTGAAAATGAGGAGCTTTTTTTTATTGCCAGGCGCAGATAATTCCGCCCATAATCATAAAACATAGCATCCAATAGCCGCTATTGATAAAGGTGTATTTCCAGCTTTTTCGTTCAAATAATGCGTTGGTTGCAATCATCGGGAAAGCAAGGAAAAGTCCCGCCAGAAATCCATGTAAAGCGCCGTGTTTGAAAGTTCTGTAAGCTGTTCCGTAATCGTTCATAAAGGCGGCATATGAAGGTTTGATGTCTGCTGCGCCTCCGCCACCAATCATTCCGAAGGCTCCCCACTGATGAATGGTTAAAAACTGTAGAATCATAGCAATCAATAAAGCAAAAAATACTGCCATAATAAAGATAACGGGCATATTAGCACCTTTCATTTTTTCTTCGGTCAATCCGGATTCTTTCATCCAGATTGTTCCAAATACTTTTGGACTGTACCAAATGAATCCAATTACTAAAGTTGATAATGCAGCGACAAATAATGCCAAGAAATTAATTTCCATAGGTTTGGTTTTTTAGGTTGTTGGTTCAAATATAAATAAAATATTTGCAAAGTGGTTTTTGATTTTTTTGTAGGATTAAATACTGTAAATTAAAGATAACGATGTATTTCGTCGATTTTTTTGGTATTTTAACTGTGTTTTGTTGTACATTTAATCATCGAAATTTAATAAGCGGGGATTATGAAAAAAATATTTACTCTATTTTTAATGCTTTTAGCTTCATTTTCAATGATGGCTAATGTGACGCTTTCTGATAAAGAAATACTTGTAAAATTGTATGAAGCTACTAGCGGTAGCCAATGGAAAGTAAAATGGGATTTGTCTCAACCTATGACTAGCTGGTCAGGTGTTAAGGTTCAGAATGATAAAGTAATTGCTTTAGATTTGCAAAATAATAATTTGGTAGGTTTAATTCCAGCTGAATTGGGTAATTTGAAGAGTTTACAAGAATTAAATTTACACAAAAATCAATTATCCGGAAGTATTCCTGCGAGTTTAGGAAATTTAAAAGAATTAAAAGTTTTAGACTTGTCTTTTAATGCTTTAACGTCTGCTATTCCAGAATCCATTTGTAATTTAACTAATCTGAAAACTTTAGAATTATACATGAATAGACTTTCAGGCCAGTTACCGGCTAGTATTGGGAATTTGCAAAATTTAGAGACTTTAGCAGTTTTTAATAACGAAATTGAAGGAGCTATTCCTGCTTCGTTCTACCAAATGAAATCTTTAAAAACAGTATTGTTGAACAGTAACAAAATGAGTGGTAGTTTGAGTGCTGATATTGCTAATTTGACTAAACTGACCAATTTAAGTTTGTTTGAAAATAATTTTCAAGGACAGGTGCCTTTAGCTCTTGAGAAATTAAACGGATTGAAAGAGATGAATATTTCTTATAATAAATTTAATGGTCTGGTAACTAAAAAATTGGCTATGTTAGATACACTAAATATGACTATGGTTAATGAAAGTGGTGTGGCTTATTTAATGAATGTTGCTGTAGAAATGGAAAAAAGACCTATTGTAGCTGAGGATTAATAATTAATTGGTTTGGTTGTTTTTATAGAATATTGGTTTTTTTATTAAGTTAGTTTTATAATAAGTTTAGTGTTTGTAAAAACCTGTGATAATCTCACAGGTTTTTTTGTTTCGGACTTTTTAAACTCCGCTAAAAGCACTAAATCCACCATCTACAGGAAGTACTATTCCGGTGATGAATTGAGATGCCTCGCTGCATAAAAAGTGAATTGCTCCTGCTAGTTCATTGGCTTCTCCAAATCTCTTCATTGGTGTGTTGTTAATAATGCTGTTTCCTCTTGGAGAATAGCTTCCGTCTTCATTGGTTAGCAGTTTTCGGTTTTGGTTTCCAATAAAAAATCCCGGAGCAATTGCATTTACCCGAATTTTATCACTGAACTTTGTAGCCATTTCTACTGCCATCCATCGGGTAAAGTTTTCCATCGCAGCCTTAGATGCCGAATAACCTACCACACGGGTTACGGCTCTTTCAACAGTCATTGATGAGAAATTAATGATAACTCCTTCTTTTTGTTTCGCCATCAGTTCACCAAAAATTATCGAAGGAAGTACAGTACCATTTAAGTTTAAATCGGTCACAGTTTGAAAAGCATCCATCGATAAATCAAAAATTGTTTGGTCTTCACTGATGGTTGCTCCCGGCATATTTCCTCCGGCGGCATTCAATAAAATATCCACTTTCCCGTAATAGTTTACGATTTTTTCTCTGGCTTCCTCTAATGATTTTTTGTTGAGAATATCGGCAGCAATTCCTAAGGCATCATAACCATTTTTTGTAAGTGTGCTGATGCTATTGTCTATTGTTTCCTGATTTCTGCCTATGATGACAATTTTTGCGCCTGAAGCGGCTAAATGCCCGGCAATAGAGCTGCCTAAAACACCGGTTCCTCCGGTAATTACGGCAACTTTGTTTTTAATGTTAAATAAATTCATTTTTTAATTTTAAGGTTTTTGTTTTGTTCTTTTAGTACAAAAGCTGCATGAATTGCTTAGAATTCACACAGCTTTTTTCAAAAAAAATAATAGGGTTTGTTTTAATATTTCCACCTAACAAAGGCTTCCATTGCAGCATAATTGGATAAGCCCAATTGGTCATACAATTCAGCGGTTTCTTTGTTACGGTCTTCGGCTCTTTGCCAAAATTCTCTGGCATCTGTGCCTTGGAATACCACACCGTCTTTTTGAGATTGATGTTTGAATATTCCGTGTCTTTTAGCTAAAACCTGATCCGGACTCATAGGTACTGCCATTTCTATTTCGTCAATGCCCCATTCCTGCCAGGCACCGCGATACAGCCACAACCAGCAGTCGTTCATAAAATCTTTTGATTTTAGGTTTTTTACTGCATCGAGAATGGCATCCAAACATACTTTGTGCGTTCCGTGCGGATCGGCAAGGTCTCCTGCTGCAAATATTTGGTGTGGTTTTATTTTTTCAATAAGATCCATTGTCAATTGAATGTCAGCCTTACCTAAAGGTTTCTTTTCGATAGTTCCGGTTTCATAAAAAGGAAGATCCATAAAGTGAATTTGATCGTCAGTCAGTCCCACAAAATGGCTGGTTGCACGGGCTTCTCCTTTTCTAATAAGCCCTTTTATGTGCCTTACTTCGGGCGTGTCTATTTGGCTTGTTTTTTTGTTGTTTAAAAATTCCTGAGCTTTCTCGTAAATTGCGTTGGCTTCAGGACTTTTAATATCAAATTTTTCGTTGTAATCACATACAAATCGCGCAAACCTTTCGGCTTCACTATCGGCTACAGCAATATTTCCTGAAGTTTGATAAGCTACATGAACTTCATGCCCCTGTTCCTGTAAACGCATAAAAGTACCTCCCATACTAATAATATCATCATCAGGATGCGGACTAAAAATCAACACTCTTTTTCTGGCAGGTGCGGCGCGTTCCGGTCTGTTGGAATCATCGGCATTGGGTTTTCCACCCGGCCACCCGGTAATAGTGTGTTGTAGTTTGTTAAAAATATTGATGTTGATGTTGTAAGCCGGACCTAGATCGGCCAATAAATCGCTCATTCCGTTTTCGATATAATCGGCATCGGTAAGTCGCAAGATTGGCTTTTTAAGCTCCAATGCCATTCCCAGAACAGCTTTTCGGGTTAATTTGTCTGTCCATATAATTTTTTCAACCAGCCAGGGCTTGTTGATTCTGGTTAGCTTTGAAGCAGCTTCCTGATCTAGTACAAAAATAGCATTATTGTGTTCCTGTAAGAAAGAAGCAGGGACAAGATTGGTAACAGTTCCTTCGGCAGATGCTTTGACGATGTTTGATTTTCCTTCACCCCAAGCCAGTAGAATAACTCTTTTGGCTTCCATTATTTTTTTTACGCCTAAAGTAATGGCTGTTCTGGGCGTGTTATTTAATCCGGAGAAATCTTTACTCGCCGCTACTCTTGTAATATGATCCAGAGCAACTAATCTCGTTTTCGAGTTTTGTAAAGAGCCTGATTCGTTAAAACCAATGTGTCCGTTACCACCGATACCCAAAATTTGCAAGTCGATTCCGCCAAGTGCTTCTATTTTTTCTTCGTATTGAGCGCAGTAATCCTGAATTTGTTCTTTTGATAAAGTACCGTCAGGAATATTGTAATTTTCGGGTAAAATATCTACCTGATCCAATAGTAATTCTTTCATAAATCGCACGTAGCTATTGATAGAATCAGGTTCCATTGGATAATATTCGTCCAGGTTGAAAGTGATAACATTTTTAAAACTAAGACCTTCCTCTTTGTGCATACGCACTAATTCGGCATACAAACCTTTTGGAGAAGATCCGGTTGCTAGTCCCAGAACACAGGATTCCTGCAGTTCCTGTTTGGATCGGATTAATGCCGCAATCTCATGAGCGACAGCTATTGAGGCAGTTTTTGAATTTTCGAAAACAACAGTATTGATATTTTCGAAACGTTTTTCAAATCCTGTAGCTTTGTCAATATTGCTTTTTATCATAGTGTTGTTTTTGTTTTATGAAAATGAATGAAATGCTTTACTAAGATAGTATGATATAAATTAAAATGGTTAATGAAACTAAAATAGTTCCTGCCAGGTTCATTCCGGGCCATGATTTTTCATGATTTTTAGAAAGTTCTTCCTCGTATTCTGTATTGGTTGTATTAAATCGTTTTGAAACGAGCAACATAATAATGAAATTCAGTACAAATTCGATTCCCCACAAGTGCACAAAATGGATGTTGATTTTAAATACAAATGAAGTTAGGATGTAGAATACAAATCCAAAAAATAATCCCGCTTTTGCACCGGCGGCATTAATTTGCTTAAAAAATAAACCGGCAACTAATATGGATGAAACCGGGATGAAGAAGATTCCGTTTAATTCCTGTAAAAGAAGATACAATCCGGAAGGTGCATGAGCTACTAATGGTGCTACCGAAATGGCTATTACGGCGAGTATGATAGAGGTAATTTTTCCATAATAGACCAGCTTTTCTTCGGTGGTATCTTTGTTTAAGCTTTTTTTGTAAATATCCATACAAAAAATAGTACTAGCAGAATTTAAGATGCTGTTAAAAGTGCTTAGTACGGCTCCTAATATCACTGCGGCAAAAAAACCGTAGAGATAAGTGGGTAAAACTTTTTTAACCAAAAGAGGATAAATCAAATCGGGTTTGTCATAATATTGCTCCTGGAAATAATAAAATCCAATTAATCCGGGAACTACAATGATGAGCGGCATTAATAGTTTTAAAATGCCGGTATAGATTAAGCCTTTTTGAGCTTCTATTAAATTTTTTGCTCCCAAAGCTCTTTGGATAATAGCTTGATTCATTCCCCAAAAATAAATTTGGTTAATCATCAGTCCTGTAAAAAGTGTCGAAAAAGGTAAAACAGAATCCTCTTTTCCTATGATGTCAAACTTTTTTGGAGCAAAATTATAAATGGAACTGACTCCTTCAAAAATATTTCCTTTTCCAATTTGATACAAGGCAATAATTGTGACTAACAGACCTCCAAGCATTAATCCTATTCCGTTGAGAGAATCGGAAAAAGCGACGGCTTTTAACCCTCCAAAAATTGCGTAGGCTGAACCAATAATTCCAATAGCCAGTACTGTATAGACCAGGGATTCTTCTTTGGTTATCGAGAAAACAGTTGCAAAATCAAAAATACTTTCGATATTAATTGCTCCTGAGTATAAAATGATTGGTAATAAGGTAACCACGTATGAACTAACCAGTAAAACAGCAACGACGGAGCGTACACTCGAATCGAATCGTTTTTCCAGAAATTCAGGGATGGTGGTAAGTTCTAGTTTTAGAAAGCGAGGAATGATATAAATGGCGGCTATAACTAAGGCTATTGCCGAGGTTACTTCCCAGGCAATGACGATAATTCCGTTTTTATAAGCACTCCCATTCATCCCAATTAGATGTTCGGTGGAAATGTTTGTTAACAACATAGATCCTGCAATAACAGGTGCTGATAAACTCTTTCCGGCAAAAAAATATCCATTTGACGTGTTTAGATTATCTTTTCGGAGTTTGTAACTCGTGTAAAAGATAACCAGGAGTGTGAATCCAAAAAAGCCTAAATAGGTATATAACATGTCAAATGGATGTTTAAGTTACGTGCTAAATTCGCTTAGAATTTTAAAGTTGCAGGCAAATATTTAGCAACTAATTCTTCGTAATAAGGGCGTAAAGCTTTCGAATCGGGTTTTACAGGTGCTTTAGTGTACAAATCGTAAGGATTGAATTTTTTAACCCATTCAAACATTTCAATATCATGCTCGGTCATTAAATGCGTATAAGCATTTTCCCTGTGTTGAGAATAGAATGAATGGTAACGAATCATGTACAAAGCTGGTTCAGGCAAGTGATCTTTCAGGATTTGGTACAAATATTCATCATGTCCCCAGCTCATTTTTACCTTGTCTAATCCGCAGTTAGGAGAATAAACACCATATTTAGTGTTGTATTTTTCATTAGTACTATCCGGATTGGCAGCAAAAAACTCCGGATAAACTATTTTATCTGAGAATTTACATCCTACAGGGAATGTATCGCCTACAACAGCCCATTGTGGTTCGCCAAATAAACATAATACTTTTCCAATGTCATGTAAAAATCCTGTTAGTACAAACCAATCCGGGTGACCATCGGCGCGAATGGCCTCTGATGTTTGCAATAAATGCTGGAATTGGTCTAAGTCAATATCCGGGTCACTATCATCTACTAAAGTATTCAGGAAATCCACGGCTTCCCATAGTGACATTTCTTTGCGATCAAATTTTAGGAACTCTTTTTCTTTTTCGCATACAAAATCATAGGTTTGATAAGTATGGTTAATTCGGTAAAACTCTCTTACGGTTTCTACTCTTTCAGAATCCACATAATTGCGGAATTCTTCTTTTTCTTTTTTTTCTAATGAAGGATCAGGATAGCGTTCGATTAAGTTTTCTTCCCAATCATCAATTTGGTGCATCGGATTATTGAATTTGTCGGTGTTGTTCGCTTTTTCCATTGGTGTTGTTTTTTATGATGTTTTACTAAATGTTTTGTCTTTTTTTTAAAACCCCAATTATTGAGTTTATTGTGAATTTCAAAATTACGCAGATAGTGTTTTTCTAAAATGGATAAATGGTCCAAAAACATGGATGGATTTTTCATAGTGTCAATTTTTTACTAATTAAATAATGTTATATGTATTTAATAGGTCTTTTTGTTGTGGTATTGATTTGTGAAAATCAATTGGGAAAAGGTCTTTTTTAGGTAGAATTTGCTTAGAGAAATTCTAAAAGAACAGTTTAGGGTTAAAAAATAGCTGTTGTTGACTGTTGAAGATGTTAAAAAAGAGCATTCAAAATTAACTTAAATGGTTTTTGGTGTTTCAAACATGGAGAGTCAGCTAAAGTCCTGTCGTTTAGGGCTTAGTATTGGTGATAATATAAAAAAATAACAGTTTAAAAACGATAAATGTATTTTTTGGTCTCTTTTTTTAAGGGAATTTGATTGAATTTTATATGTTTTTGACCAATTTATCCATTTCAAGCTGGAGTCGAACTGTTAATTTTACCATAATATTATTAACTAATACTAATTAAAAATGAAAAAAACCAAATTCAAATTATTGACGTTATTTTTCTTGATAGCGTTTTCAATTAATTCGTGGGCACAAAAAACACAGGTGTCAGGTAAGGTGGTAGATGATCAAAATTTACCATTACCGGGTGCTAATATTTTAGAAAGCGGAACGAAAAATGGTGTAGAGACAGATTTAGATGGGAAATTCAGACTCGAAGTCTCAAATCCCAATGCTGTTATTATTGTTTCTTATGTAGGTTTTGCTGATCAAAGCGTTAAGCTAAGCGGTTCAAGATCTAACTTGACTGTTAAATTAGTATCGGGGGCTCAAAACCTTGAGCAAGTTGTGGTAGTAGGGTACGGTAAAGGTTCTCGAAAAAATTTAACTACTTCTGTTACTTCTGTTAAAGCAGAGGATATGAATAAAGGAGCTATTAGTGATGTAGGACAATTGTTGCAAGGTAAAGTTGCCGGTTTGAATATTTCATCTAGTGGTGATCCTACAAGATCAGCTTCTGTTGTAATGCGTGGGGTTTCTACTTTAAATAGTTCACAAGGTCCATTTTATGTGGTTGATGGAGTTCCGGGTGTTGATATCTCGATGATTTCACCAGATGACATTGCAACTATTGATATTCTTAAAGATGCTGCTGCAACTGCTATTTATGGTAACCGTGCCGCAAATGGAGTTATTATGGTAACAACTAAAAAAGGAAGTAAAGAAAGAACTCAAATTTCATATAACAGTTATTTTGGTATAGAGAATGTTTCTAATCAATTGGATATGATGAATGCTTCTCAATTAAGAGCTTTTACAACTAAAAATAATTTGAATTTTACTCCTGAAAATGATAAGGGAGCTAATACAAATTGGCAAAAAGCTATTTTGAGATCTGGAGCACTTTCAAGCAGCCATAACTTATCGATAAGTGGCGGTGGAGAAAAAAGTAATTATTCGGCTAGTTTAACTTCTATAAAAAGAGAAGGTGTTCTTTTGAAAAGTGATTTTGGACGTGTAATTGCCCGTTTGTCAGTTGAACAATATGCTTTTGATGATAAAGTGAAATTTGGTTTGAATGTAACTAATTCTGTTAGTAACTATGTAAATGTTCCACAACGTAACTCGGTACTTTTACAATCAATTAATCACCTTCCTGTTTCTCCGGTTAGAAATGAAGATGGTAGTTTCTTTGAAAATTTTGTTAGTACAGGATATTTTAACCCGGTTGCTTTGATTGAGCACGGAACAGATGAAACTAAAACAAACAACCTTATTGGAAATTTCACAACAGAAGTTAAGTTGCCATTTGGATTTACTTATAACCTAAACATTGCTCACCAAAAGTTGAGTACTTCTCATGGAGAGTTTTATGATAGTTATTATTCTCAATACAACAGTGCTAACTTTTACAATAATCCAGATCCACCATTTACAAAAACTTTGGTTAATTTTGGTGTAAATGGTTCGGCATTAAGAAACTATTATGAAAATACTAATAATATTATAGAGAGTTTCTTAAATTGGGATAAAGAAATAGGTAATCATAAAATTAAAGCTGTTTTAGGTTATTCATGGCAGGAAAACACTTTAGGAGATGGTTTTCAGGCTACAACAACTAACTTTCCTGTAGATAATGTGGGTTACAATAACTTAGCTTTAAGTAATTATACTTCAGTAGGAGGTTATGTGGTGAATTTTGGAGATAGTCAGGCATATCAAAAAACACGTTTGATTTCTCAATTTGCACGTTTGAATTATAATTTTAATGATAAATATCTTTTACAAGGTACAGTAAGAAGAGACGGAGGTTCAGTATTTGGGGCTAACAACAGATGGGGATATTTTCCTTCTGTAGGAGGAGCTTGGAGAATTGATAAAGAAAACTTCATGCAAAACCAAAATATTTTCAGCGACTTGAAACTTCGTGCCAGTTATGGTGTAACAGGAAACTCTTCAGGATTTAATGCTTATACTGCTCAATTTATTTCAGGAAGTGCCGGGACATTCTATTATAATGGACAACAAATAGGTGCTTATGGACCAATACAGGCTGCTAATCCGGATTTAAAATGGGAAAAAACTACAACAACAAACTTTGGTCTTGATTTTTCATTGTTAAAAGGAGTAATTACGGCTTCGGTTGATGTTTACGACAAGAAAACAACAGACATGATTTTCAATTATCAGGTAAACCCAGTATTAGTTCCTGTAGGTTCTATTGTCGCTAATGGAGGTATTATGTCTAATAAAGGTATTGAGATTGCTTTAGGTGCTACCCCAGTTAAAACGGCTAATTTTACTTGGTCAACTAACCTGAATATTGCTAGTAACAAGAATAAAATTGTAAAATTGACAAACCCATTCTTTATTGGTGGAGATTCTATCAGAAGAGTACAACCTGATGGTGGAGGACAAACAGGAGCGACTTTACAAATTTTTAAAGAAGGTAAACCTCTTGGACAGTTCTTTACATTGGATTATGCCGGGAAAAATGAAAATGGAGTTTCTCAATATTATGATAAAAATGGAAATTTAACTACAACTCCATTAAACGGTGTTGATTACCATTACTTAGGAAGTGCACAACCAAAAGTATTATTGGGTTGGTCAAATAATTTTCAATACAAGAATTTTGATTTAAGCGTTTTCGTTAGAGGAGTATTTGGAAATAAAATCTTCAATGCTACCCGCGCCGATTTATTTAGACCTGCCACAGCAATGACTACAAATATTTTAGTTGATGCACAAAACGAATCACCAAATGATTTGAATTCTTATCGTTATTCTTCACGCTTTATAGAAGATGGTAGTTATATCAGATTAGATAATGCAACTCTTGGCTATAATTTTAAAAACATCAACAAGTTTGTTAAAAGTTTCCGCATGTACACTACAGTAAATAATTTATTTGTAATTACTAAATACAGTGGAATTGATCCTGAGGTAGAACAAGGTGGTACAGCTCCTGGTGTAGATTCAAATAACTTTTATCCAAAAACCAGAACGTTTTTATTAGGTTTTAACGTGGTATTCTAAGAAAATAATAATTGTAATAATTGTAAATATTATGAAAAAAATAATGAAATATTTGGGACTTCCAATACTGGCTATGGGCTTGTTTGGATCCTGTGAAAATTTAGATGTGCCAATTACGACACAACTAACCCCTGATGTGTTTCCTCAAAATTCAACTCAGTTTATTCAAACAGCAGGGCCGGTTTATGTTGCTTTCCGTGGAGATTTTTCATTTTCCTGGTGGTGGACACAATCATTAAGTACAGATGAAGCCATTCTGCCTGCAAGAGGAGGAAACTGGTTTGATAACAGAAACTACATTGCTATGCACTTCCATGATTGGACAGTAGATAATGGTATCGTAGGAAGTCTTTGGAATTGGTCTTCTGGTGTAATTGGAAGAAGTAATCAGGCTATTTCAATCTTAGAACAGGCAATGCCGGCTGGAACTGAAAAATCGACTTTAATTGCTGAGTTAAAAACCATGCGTGCTATTTCTTATTTCATCATGATGGATAATTTTGGAGAAGTACCATTAGACACAGTATATGGAGACTTTAGCTCTAAACCAAAATCAACAAGAGTAGAGGTATTCAATTTTGTTGAAAAAGAATTGAAAGAAGCTATTCCTAATTTGAATCCTGCTTCAGGAGTAGCTACTTATGGAAGACCAAACAGACAAACAGCTAATGCTTTACTGGCTAAAATGTATTTGAATGCTCAGGTATATACAGGGACACAACGTTATAATGACTGTATTGCAGCTTGTGACCAGGTAATAGGTTCAGGTTTGTATAATATCGAACCAAGAGCAACTTATCTTCAGATGTTCTATCCTAATAATGGACCACAAATGAAGGAGTTTATTTTTGCAGTACCTTATGATCCGGCTGTAGGTGGTGGTGGATTAATGTACCATGCGCGTTATGATGTTCCTCGATCTATGCGTGCTAAGTTTGCTCTGCCTTTTACTCCGAGTGCACCTAGAAGTACATTGCCTGAATTCTATACCCATTTTGAAAATGATGCTAATGATATTCGTAACAAACAATGGCTGACAGGATTACAATACAATAATAATGGAACTCCATTAACTGTTACTACAACAAAAAAAGGATATGATCAATTCTATACCGGTTCTGATGGTGGAGATCCATATACTTACCAAGTAGATTTAACTCCTAATATTGTTCTTCGTCAAAGTGTTCCATTAACAGATTTAGGTAACGATGAAATTGCATGGAATATGGGATATAGAAATATTAAATTCTATCCTGATGCTTCTTCAACAAGCCGTAATCAAAATAATGATGTACCGTTTTTACGTTATTCAGATATTTTATTAATGAAAGCTGAAGCTATTCTTCGTGGTGGAGCTGCTACTTTAGGTGATACACCACTTTCTTTAGTAAACACGATACGTTCTAATCGCTCTACTTCAACTGCATGGACAAGTGTAACATTAGAGGATTTGTACAAAGAAAGATCTCGTGAATTTGCTTGGGAAGCTTGGCATAGAAATGATATGATTCGATTTGGGAAATTTGAAGGACAATGGGGCTTCAAAACAGATTCAGATGTTAAACGTCGTGTTTTCCCAATTCCAACTAATGCGTTGGTGTTAAATCCTGCTTTGGTTCAAAACCCGGATTATATTAATAATTAAGTTTATTATTTATTGTTTGATTGTTAAAGTTGGTTGGTAATTTAGTTACCCCTGAAAAGAGAAGAAGCTCGTTCTTCTTCTCTTTTCTTCTTAAAAAATGAATTCAACAAGATTGTTATTCATTATCTCATTCAAAGTGTTTGTTTTAAAAATCGGTAAAATCTAATCTTTACTTATTTCAATAGTTTAATTTTTTTTAATAAAAAGAGAAATTCAACTGTTTTAAAAGTGAATGAGAAGAAATGCTTTTGCCTTAATTAATCCATATCAATTTGTTGGTATAATGTAAGATTTCTTTAGAATGCTATTTGTTGCAACAGCATAATCAATTAAAATTCAAAGACTCAAGCATAGAGCTTATTCCTGATGATTGTTGTATTGCCTTTTTAAACGCAATACACCGGCATCAAAAAAACACAAATCAATCAATATGAATTTGTACCGTTTATTTAGATATAGGCTCATAGCCTTCCCCGTTTTATTAGTTGTGCTTTCCTGTTCGGTAAAAACATCAGTAAGTAGGTATGTGGACTTTGTCAATCCTTTAATAGGGACAGCACCTTCTACAACTATTAGTGCTTTGCAGCATGGAGAAGATGAAAAAGAAAATAATGCCCAGGTAGTGCCTTACGTTACTGTTCCTTTTGGAATGACTAACTGGACAGCGCAAACCAAAGCAACGGAAACCAAATGTGTGGCTCCTTATTATTATACTGATACAAAGATTTCAGGTTTTAGAGGAAGTCACTGGTTGAGTGGTTCCTGCGTGCAGGATTATGGAAGTATGACCATTATGCCTATATCAGGAAAATTAAAATGTCAGGCCGATGATAGAGCATCCAATTTTTTGCATGATACCGAAAAAACGACTCCATACAATTATAATGTTACTCTGGCTGATTATAAGATTGATGTAAATATGACAGCAACTAAGCGTTGTGGTTTGTTCCAGTTTACATTCGAAAATTCAGGTGAAGCTCATATTATTGTGAATCCAAATAGTGACGAAGGAGAAGGTTTTATCCAAATAAATGCAGAAAAAAACGAGATTATTGGCTATAATCCTGTACATAAAATTTACCAGGGTTGGGGTGATAAAGCGGGTTTCAGTGGCTATTTTGTAGTACAATTGAGTAAAAGTTCAGGGAAATTTGGTGTTTATCAAAATGAAAAAGTTCTTGAAGGAAACACACAAATTGCTAATCTGGAAAATATAGGAGCTTACATTTCTTTTATGGTTGAAAAAGGAGAAACCATCGAAGCAAAAATCGGGACTTCATTCACCAGTATTGAACAAGCCAGAAAGAATTTAGAAGCCGAAACGAAAGACTTAGATTTTGCTGAAGCAAAAGAAAATTTAAAAGAAACATGGGAAAACTTACTTTCAAAAGCAAAGGTAGAAGGAACAAATAAAGATGATAAAGTAAAGTTTTACACAGCAATGTATCATAGTTATTTGCAGCCAAGAACTTTTAATGATGTCGATGGAACGTATGTGAGTTTTAATGGAGGTACAAAATTAATGAATAGTGGCAAAGACGATTATTTTACTGATTTCTCTATGTGGGATATTTATAGAGCCTCGCTTCCGTTGTTTAATATGCTAACGCCAAAAGTGAATGGACAAATGATGAAAAGTCTGTTTTCTATGGCGGAGCAAGGTGGATGGATGCCTATTTTTCCCTGCTGGAATAGTTATACTTCGGCTATGATTGGCGATCATTCAGTAGCGGCAGTAGCTGACGCTTATATGAAAAATAATATCGAAATATCCGACAAAGAATACAGCTATTTGATACAAAACGCCTTTAAAACACCGGATAATCATGCCGATTATGTAAATGGAAAAGGGCGCCGTGGTTTGGACTCTTATTTAAAATATGGTTATGTCCCATTGGAAGATGCCGTATTAGAATCGTTTCATAAAGGAGAGCAGGTTTCCCGAACTTTAGAATATGCTTTTGATGATTTTGCGCTTTCGCAAATTGCTGCCAAAAAAGGAGACACACTTCACGCCCGACTTTTGAAAAAAAGAGCATTGAATTATGAAAATGTGTACAGTATATCAGATTCCAGTGTAAGAGGTCGTTTTGCCGATGGAACTTTTACTAAAGATTTTGACAAGTTTATCAGAAAATCATATATCACAGAGGGAACACCGTATCAATACACTTGGTATGTGCCTCAGGATATCAAAGGGTTAATGAATTTAATGGGAGGAGAAGATGGGTTTAATGCCAACTTGGATCGTTTCCATGCCGCCAAACAATACTGGCATGGAAATGAACCCGGTCACCAAATTCCGTTCTTGTATAATTTTTCAGGACAGGCCTGGAAAACTCAGGAATTGGTAACCGAAATCATGAAAACCGAATACAGTAACGATGTGGGCGGATTAAGCGGAAATGACGATGCAGGACAAATGTCGGCTTGGTATGTTTTTGCAGCCTTAGGATTTTATCCGGTTGCTCCTTCAGTGCCTCAATATGTGATTTCGGGACCTCATTTTGATAAAATTACACTGAGTTTGGAAAACGGAAAAACATTGATTATTAATGCAAAAGGAGCTTCTTCCGGGAATAATTACATCCAGAAAATAAGGTTTAACGGAGTAGAATATGATAAAACCTATTTGGATCATTTTTCTATTATGAAGGGAGGAATTTTAGATTTTGAAATGGGAAACCAACCTAATAAATCATGGGGAACAGCTAAGGAAAGTAAGCCATTTTCATTATCGAATTAAAAATAAAAGAGATGAACAAGATAAGTCGTGGCGAATTTTTAAAACTAGGAAGTCTATCATTGCTTGGTGCTTTGGTTAGCGACGCTGTTTTGGCAAATGATGGATTTTTTAGTGCCCCGACAACTAAAGTGGATTCTCTTTTGATGAAAAAACTTCTTTTAAGTAATGATGCAAAGGTGGAACAGCTGCTTCAAAAGGAGCTCACTGATTCTGCTATTCGTCTGAGTAGTTTTCGTTCTTTGGCAAATAGTATTGCGGTATTATCCGCCTCGGTTTCTCATTCGGAATCGAGGTTTTATAAGTCTAAAATTGTTGTCGAACGTTTGAATCAATCGGCTGATGTATTATTAAAAGGACAATACAGCGATGGGACGGTTGATGCTGGTGGAAACAGACAGTCACCACCTGATACGGCTTTTGTTTTAGAATACATTTGTTCGGCTGCGACAGTTTTGAGAGAAAATAAACAAAAAGATTTGGATCCGGTAAAAGTGAAACTTAAAAAGTTTATTCAGAATGCCGGGGAAGCAATGATAACAGGAGGAGTTCACACGCCTAATCACCGATGGGTGGTTAGTGCAGCTCTGGCCAATATCAATTCGCTTTATCCGGATGTCAGATACGTTCAAAGAATTGACCAATGGTTGGCCGAAGGAGTTTATATCAATCAGGATGGACATTATTCGGAACGAAGCGGGATTTATTCGGCGGTTATAGACAAGGCCTTAATTACGATGGCCCGATTACTGAATAGGCCGGAGTTGTTGAAAATGGTTCAAAAAAACTTAATCACAACTTATTATTACACGGAACCTAATGGCGATTTGGTTACTGTAGATTCTAAAAGACAGGATCAGTTTATGGATATCACGGTTACCAAATTTTATTTGCAATACCGTTATATGGCTATTCATACGGGAAATCCATTGTTTGCGTATATGGTAAAACTTATTGAAAAAAGTCCCGATTTTGACAAGTATATTCTACAGGATTCATTGGTTGAATTTATGGGGGATCCAGAGTTGCAGCAGCAAATTCCTGTGAGTTCTAATGTTGAAAATGATTTTGAAAAGTTTTTTGTTCTTTCCAATTTGGCCCGAATCAGACGAGGCAAAACTTCGATAACGCTATTTGGAGGAAATGACAAACCGGTATTAATAGCTTCAGGAAGATCGTCTAACCCTAATTTTTTAATGTATCGAAAAGGAGATGCCATATTAAAATACATGCGATTGTCGTCTTCGTTTTTCAGAATGGGTTATTTCAGTAGTGATGGTATCGAAAAAGTAGGGAATAAATACATTTTGAAAGAAACAAAAGAAGCCGATTATTATCAGCCACTGGCTCCGGAATTCCGGAAAACTGATGGCGATTATCAATTGTCAGAGTCAAAGGATGGAAGGTTTTGGAACAAAATGGATTTTGATAATCGAGTTGCAAGCAATATAAAAACGCAAACCACGGTTGTTGAAATTGAGGAAAATAATGGAGCCTTAAGTTTGGATTTTAAAGTGGATGGTCCGCCTAATGTGGAAATAACGGTAGAAATGTGTTTCAAAGAAGGGACTCAGGTTGCTGGAGCAACTTTGGGAGAAAAAGGAAATTATTTTTTGAAATCAGGTACGGCTCAATTATCAATGGGAACAGATGCCATCCAGCTAGGCCCAGGGATTTGTGAACATCAAAACGTAAGTAATTTAGATAGTGAAGAATACACCTATCATCAGGGGACTTTACGTACCGATGGAGTTCATGTTTATATTACCGGTTTCACACCATTTCGACATAAAATGACAATTTCTTAATAATAGAGGAATTTTTCGGGCATTGCAGAAAGTTTACTTAATTTTACGAAAATTAAGTTTAATCTATAAATAATTGAAATTATGAAATTATCATTTATGGCTGCTTTGCTGTTTTGCGGTATTTGTTTTGGACAAAATAATACAGACAACAGTTTGTATATGAAAGCCGAAAAAATAAGTTACCTGACTGATATTGGTTCAGAATCAGGAGATTTATACCAGACTATTGGGCATCACGGTCCGGCAGTAGAAAATGAATGGATGGCATTGAGAATCTATTTTAGTGATAAAGTAGCTATCGATGTTTATAATAAAGCCAAGAAAGGTTTAGAGTTGAAAGCGGCACATTGGTATCCAACTCCGGCGCAACAAAAAGAAGGATGGGGAGCTGATTATTATAAAGTGGCATCAACTGTAGGTTTAGGAGGAGTGAAACTTTGGGATGGAGAAAAATTAGTTTCATTGAATCCAGTGACAAATCGTTTAGCTCGTGTTGGAAAAACAGAGAACACTTCATGGATGGAGATGATTTCCAGAGGTGTGCCTTACAAAGGGAAAAAAGTTGATATTCTGGTTCGTGTTACCGTTTTCTCTGGAAAAAGAGAAGCTAAAGTGGAAGCCTTTAGTTTGAATGGCGAAAAAGTACAGTTTGCTACAGGAGTAAATTACTTTAAAGGATTTGAAACTAAAAAAGGAGAGAATTATATCGCTGTTTGGGGAACGCATCCTGAGGATGTAGCCGCAGAAGTAGTAGGAATTGGAGCAGCAATAAAATACAATCCTAAGAATTATGTAAAAAATACCGATGATGGAACACAGTATTTATTAATCTCTAAGCCAACAAAATATTTAGCAACTGAAATTGCATCAGCTTGTGCTAAGGAAAAAGAAATAAATACGTTAGATAAATTAGAAGCTTACATCAAATAAAGCATACAACAGCGCTTTATTTTTTGTAGGATTTGAAATTCTGAAACTCAAAAAAGAAGTGCACAGATGATACTTAATCAATCGGTGTCATCTGTGTACTTTTTTTGTGCTTTTTTTTAAGTGAAATATTGTTTTGTTAAAGAGTTAAGTATTTGAATTTTAAGTGTTTTTGAATTTAGGTAAAGAAAATGTAAAAAATGAATATGATGTTAAAAATAATTCCAAAACTGTTTTTTACCGTCTTATTAGTAAGCGTTTTGTTGTTGGGGCTTAAAGCTCAGGCACAAGAAAAAGTTAAAACTCAAAAAGAGTTTTTAATTACTAATTATGGTGCAAAAGCAGATGGAAAAACCTTAAATACAATCGCAATTCAAAAAGCGATTGATGCCGCTTTTAAAAACAAAGGTGGATCTGTTGTTTTTCCAAAAGGGGAATTTTTATCGGGTAGTATTCAAATGAAATCGAATGTGAGTCTGCGTCTGGAAGAAGGAGCCGTTTTGTTAGGAAGTACAAATCCTAAGGATTATTACAAAATGGATTTTCCGGGAAGACCTGACTCTCCAAAGAAAGACGATAATTCACAAATGGCTTTACTGTTAGCGCACAAAGCAACCAATATTAAACTATATGGAAAAGGAAAAATTGACGGTCAGGGGTTACAATTGGCTTTAAATATAGACAGTTTACATCATGCAGGAATTGTTGTAGATCCTAATTATACCATTCGCAGAAACAGGCCTAATGAAACGATGCGACCTAAATTATTTCGGTTTTCTCAGTGTGATAATGTAGCCATTGAAGGTTTACAAGTGGGAGCTGCTTCTTGTTGGGGATTGTCTTTCGAGTTGTGTTCTAATCTTAGTTTGGATGGGCTGAAAGTTATCAATCGTTCGTATTGGAATAATGACGGAATCGATATTACTGATTGTAAAAATGTAAAAATTACTAATTGTGATTTGGACACGGCCGATGACGGGATTTGCCTTAAATCCTATTATCCGGGATATGCTAATGATGGAATTTATATTGCTAATTGTACGATAAAATCCAGTGCCAGTGCGATAAAATTTGGAACTGCTTCCTATGGCGGATTCAAAAATGTGCTTATTAAAGATATTGAAGTATATGACACTTTTCGTTCAGCCATTGCTATCGAATCAGTTGATGGAGCGGTCATAGAAAATATTGCAGTTTCTAATATCAATGCAGTAAATACAGGAAATGCCATTTTTATTCGAATAGGACAACGAAGTGGGGATAAAGCAGGAAGTATTAAAAATGTGAGTATCAAAAATGTAAAAGTGCAAGTGCCTTTTGGAAGACCGGATATCAATTACGATTTAAGAGGTCCTGAAGTTGATTTTTTCCATAATCCATTTCCATCGTCAATTGTTGGGATACCAGGATACCAAATAGAAAATGTAAGTCTTGAAAATATTACTATTTCGTATCCCGGCAGAGCTACTAAAGGAATGGCTTACGTATCATTAAACCGATTGAATCAGGTACCGGAAGTGATAAAAGAGTATCCTGAGTTTTCTATGTTTGGCGAATTGCCAGCCTGGTCATTTTATGTTCGTCATGCCAAAGGAATCAGTTTCAAAAATATCAAAGTTACTTTGGACGATACTGATTTCCGACCTGCCTTTGTTTTTGATGATGTTCAAAATTTGAATATGGAACAAATTGATTTACCCAAAGACAAAAAGGAACAGCTTGTCTTAAAAAATGTCTCTGAATCCAGAATAGACTTGAAAGAAACGAATATAAAAACCATACCATAAAACCGCTTTAGTATTTAAAATAGAAATCATGAAGAAAAGTCGAAATTCCATTTTTGTTTGCTTGACATTGCTGTTGCAATGTTTGTTTTTGAATGCACAAAATCATCGTTTTGTTGATCCAATGATTGGGTCAGAAGGACTGGGAAATGTTTTTGTAGGTCCTTCATGTCCTTACGGAATGATCAAACCTGGACCCGATAATGACTTAAACGCGAATAGTGGTTTTACCACCGATATGACCAAACCTATTTATGGTTTTAGCCAGGTTCACGTGAGTGGTACCGGAGGTGGAGCTAAATATGGGAATGTTTCTATCATGCCAATTTCGGGCGATTTTGAAACTATCAAACAGGAATCTTTACGAGAAAACGAAAAGGTGGCCTTAGGTTATTATGGCGCTTTATTGAAAAAATGGAATATTCAAACTGAAATCACAACTTCTGACAGAGCTGCTTTTTATCGATTTATTTTTAATTCGAATGCTAAAAATGCAATTAAAATTGATTTAGGAAGATATTTGGACGAGTCCATTATTCCTGACGGAAGAGAAGCACAGCAATTTGTAGGTTCTCAGGTAGAAGTGATTTCGGATACTGAAGTTCGTGGTTACACTAAAGTTCGTGGTGGTTGGAACAACGGAGCTACTTATACCGTTTATTTTTCTGCGGTATTCGATCAGCCATTTACTAATTTTTCTACCTGGAAAGACGAGAAGTTTTTTCCAAATGAAAAAAATCAGGTGGACAACGGAAAGAAAACCGGAGCGATGTTATTTTTCGAAAGCTTAGCAAACAAGACAGTGAATATGAAAATCGGAATTTCTTTCATTAGCAGTTTGAAAGCCAGAGAAAATATCGATAAAGAAATTCCGCATTGGGATTTTAATAAAGAATTGGCCGAAACCCAACAAAAATGGGAGAATTTATTGCAAAGAGTGGAAGTTGAAAAAGAAGCTTCGACAGAAAAGAAAACTATGTTTTATACGGGTTTGTATCATACTATGTTGATGCCGGTGGATCGTACAGGAGAAAATCCGTTATGGGAAAATGATTCACCTTATTATGATGATTTTTATGCCATTTGGGATACTTATCGTTCTTCAAGTCCATTAATTACACTTTTAGATCCTAAACGCGAAATTGATATTGTCAATGCGATGTTGCAAATTTACAAACGCGACGGTTATTTGCCGGAAGCAAGAAGTGGAAATTCGAATGGACGAACTCAGGGGGGGTCAAACGCTGAGGTGGTTATTGCCGATGCTTTTGTAAAAGGACTGGAAGGCATTAATTACAAGTTGGCATTGGAAGCGATGATGAAAGATGCTCTGTTTCCTCCGGGTGGAAATGAAGAAAAAGAAGGTCGTGGCGGATTAGTAGATTACAATCGTTTGGGATATGTTTCTACGGATTATGTGCGTTCCGGAAACCGGACTTTAGAATATTCGTATAATGATTATTGTCTGGCAATTGTAGCCAAAGGAACCAAACGCAAAGGAGAATATTGGCGTTTTATCAAGCAGGCTGACAACTGGCAAAACCTGTGGAGAGACATCGAAGACAATGGTTCCCGTGGTTTTATTATGCCAAAAGATTCCAATAGAAAATGGGTAGATAGCATTCAATGCGCTGCAACCAACGGGAAAATTTCTTATGTGCCTTACACACCTTTGGCGCAGGATTGGCCTAATTGTGTTTGCTGGTGGTGTGGTGTTTTTTACGAAGCCAGTTCTTGGGAATATTCACTTTCAGTGCCTCATGATGTGGCGATGTTAATCAAAAAAACAGGTGGAAATGAAGCTTTCAAGAAAAGACTAAACACGCTGTTTGATAAAGGATTTTATAACGTTGCGAATGAGCCTTCATTTTTGAGTCCGAATTTATACCACTGGATTGGTCGTCCTGATTTGAGTAACGACCGCATTCACCAAATTATTGATAAGAATTACAATAGCAGCCGAAATGGGATTCCAGGAAATGACGATTCAGGTGCGATGTCTTCCTGGCTGGCTTTTCACATGATGGGCTTGTATCCTAATGCGGGACAATCTTATTATTTGATCAATTCGCCATATTTCAAACAAACGGTGATTCATCAGGAAAATGGAAAGGATTTTACCATCAAAGCCAAGAATTTTTCGGATAAAAACAAATACATCAAATCGGTAACATTAAACGGAAAAGCATTCGAAAATGCATTTATTGAGCACAGCGATATTGTTGCGGGTGGTGTGTTAGAATTTGAAATGGCTGCAACACCTTCTAAAACCTGGGGAACAAAACAAGTTCCGCCATCTAAATCAGATCAAATAATTGAGGAATAATAATTTTTATTGATGATTAAAATAATAGTAATGAAGAATTTTAAACCGGGTATTTTTATTTTGCTGATGAGCATGTTGCTGATTTCTTGTAAGCTAACAAGCAAGAAGGAAAATCTACAAACTAAATCAAGAATAGCAAATCCTATTATAGAGGGATATTTTGCAGATCCCTGCATTGTAAAAGAGGGAGATACTTTTTTTATTTATGCCACTATCGATCCTTGGGGAGGAGATGAACTGGCTGTGTTTTCAACAAAGGATTTCGTGAAATTTGAACGTCATCATTTAAACTGGCCCACAAAAAAAGCGTGCACAAGTCCGGGTTCAAATGATTCTATGGTATGGGCGCCTTCTGTTAAAAAAGCAGCTAACGGAAAATATTATATGTATGTTTCTGTTGGAAGCGAAATTTGGGTTGGTGTGAGCGATGCTCCGCTAGGTCCCTGGAAAAATGCCAAAGAAGATTCTTCTCCTTTAATTTCATCAAAAGACTATCCTGCTGTACATAATATCGATGCCGATTGTTTTATTGATGAAGATGGTCAGGCTTATCTATATTGGGGTTCGGGATTTAACTGGATAAATGGTGTTTGTATGGCTACTAAGCTAAATTCAGATATGATTTCATTTCATGGAGAACCCAAAGCAGTCACTCCTAAAGATTATTTTGAAGCTCCATACATGATTAAGCGTTTTGGGAAATATTATTTGATGTATTCATCAGGAAAAGCCATAGATGCCACTTATAAAGTAGGATATGCTGTGGGAAATTCTCCATTAGGTCCATTTGAAACAGCTTCGAATAGTCCTATTCTGGAAACGTCTGCTGATAGTACAACTTATGGACCAGGACATCATTCTGTATTTAATGAAAAAGGACAGGATTATATCTTATACCATCGAATTTTTCCACAAAAGGAAGAATATGTTTTACGCCAAATTTGTATTGATAGTTTGAATTTTGATACGAATCACCAAATAATAAAAATAAAACCAACTGGTATTTCCAGTTTCTGATTTTCTATAATATAATCTAAAAAAATATGAGAACCAATTTTAAATTAATCCTATTGTTTATTGTTTTTGTTTTTGAAGCAGGAAACTGTCAATCGACAAAATCAAAAACAGAAATAGCTACTACTGCCAGCCAGCTTATTGCTCGCGTTGTGCCAAATCACGCTTCGCAGTTTAGTGTCGAAATCGAATCTTCCAATAAAGAAGATTGGTTCGAAATTATTTCTAAAGGAGACAAAATTGTTTTAAGAGGAAACAATGGGGTTTCGGTTGCATCGGCTTTGTATTATTATCTAAATAATTTTACGAACAGCCAAATTACCTGGAATGGAACCAATTTGAATTTGCCTAAAAAATTACCGGCAGTTCCTAAATTGATTCATAAAAAAACACCTTATGAATACCGCTATTATTTGAACTATTGTACGTTCAATTACAGCATGAGTTGGTGGGATTGGACTCGTTGGGAAAAAGAAATTGACTGGATGGCTTTGCACGGAATCAACATGCCGCTTGCCATTACAGGAGAAGAATACATCTGGGATGAAGTTTATAAATCTTATGGTTTTACTGATGAAGATTTGAGTACTTTTTTTAGTGGACCTGCTTATTTCTCCTGGTTTTGGATGGGAAATTTAGACGGCTGGGGCGGACCTTTGTCTAAAAACTGGAAAGATACGCACCGTGATTTGCAATTGAAAATTCTAAAAAGAGAACGTGAATTAGGAATGAAAACCGTGTTGCCTGCTTTTACAGGTCACGTTCCAGCTTCTTTCAAAAAGTTCTTTCCAAATGCTAAATTAAAACAAACCAACTGGGGGAATGACTTTGAAGATACATACATCTTAGATTCTGATGATCCGTTATTTGCCGAAATAGGTAAGAAATTCTTAGAAAAACAATCTGAAGTTTACGGAACCGATCACTTGTATTCAGCGGATACTTTTAACGAAAATACGCCACCATCCAATGATCCGGCTTATCTTTCTGAATTGAGTAAGAAGATTTTCGAAGGCATGAAATCAGCCGATAAAGATGCGGTTTGGGTAATGCAGGGTTGGCTTTTTTACAGTCACAGAGAATTTTGGGAAGCACCACAAATCAAAGGAATGCTCGATGCTGTTCCTGATGATCGCATGATTATCTTGGATTTGGCTACCGAAATTGAACCGGTTTGGAAACGAACAGAAGCTTTTTATGGCAAACAATGGATTTGGAATATGCTGCACAATTTTGGTGGAAATATTTCGATGTTTGGAAGAATTGAAGCCGTTGCCAATGAACCTGCTAAAGCTTTAAAAGATCCTAAATCAGGAAAATTAAAAGGAATTGGATTAACGATGGAAGCGATTGAGCAAAATCCGGTTTTGTATGAGTTGATGACGGATAATACATGGAGAGATACACCTATCGAATTGAATTCATGGTTGGCTAAATATACGTTAAACCGCTACGGAAAATCAAATGCTGATATTTCTAAAGCCTGGGATATTCTGGTAAAAACAGTATATAATGGAGAAGTGATTCGTGATGGAGCAGAATCAATTATTGTGTCGCGTCCTACTTTTGAAGGTTACCGTCGTTGGGCAAGAACCAAATTAAATTATGCGCCAAAAGATCTACTTCTAGCTTGGGATCTTTTTATAAAAGCCATTCCTGTTGTTCAAAAATCAGATGGTTTCCAATATGATTTGGTGGATGTGAGCAGACAAGTTTTGGCAAATTATGCGCTGCCTTTGCAACAAGAAATAACTAAGGCGTATCAAAATAACGATAAAGCAGCATTTGATAAATACAGCAAGGAATTTTTAGAATTGATTGACGATATGGATTTGTTATTAGCTACACGTCAGGATTTCCTTTTAGGACCTTGGATTGCTGATGCCAGAAGCTGGGGGATTGACGAAAAAGAAAAAGCATTGTATGAGCAAAACGCCCGTGATTTAATTACGCTTTGGGGCGGAGCTGATAACAGATTGCATGAATACAGCAACCGTCAGTGGAGTGGACTGTTTACTGATTTTTACAAACCACGTTGGCAACAATTTTTTACAGATGTAAAAGCCAATTGGGGAAAATTCAATCAGGATAATTTTGATAATAAAATAAAAGAATGGGAATGGAAATGGGTAACGGAGAGAAAAGATTTTCCGGTAAAAGCTAAAGGGAATCCAAATGAGGTTGCCAAAGCATTACATAAAAAATACAGATCCCGTATTATTCCCGTAACGGAAAGAATGGCACCAATTAAATACGATTACTAAACATGAACGCAATTTCTAACCCAAATTCCAATCGTTTTTTGTCCCTTGATATGTTCAGGGGACTAACGATTTGTTTAATGATTGTAGTCAATACACCTGGAACGGGAGCTCATTTCTATGACTATTTGACTCATGCCAATTGGTTTGGATTCACCTTAGCTGATTTGGTATTTCCTTCCTTTCTTTTTGCAATGGGAAATGCAATGAGTTTTTCTATGGGAAAAATGAAAGAAACTACGGCTAATGTATTTTGGAAAAAAGTCATCAAACGCAGCATTATCATTTTTCTTCTGGGTTATTTAATGTATTGGTTTCCTTTTTTTAGACAAGGAATGGATGGCGCCTGGGAATTAAAACCTTTTGCCGAAACCCGCATTATGGGGGTTTTGCAACGCATTGCTTTATGTTATTTTGTTACGGCTATTATTTTTTTTTATTTATCAGAGAAAGCAGCAATAATTCTTTCGGTAATATTGTTGTTGGGATATTGGGCAATATTGTATTTATTTGGACAACCAGGAGCCGAATTAGAAATGGCCACCAATGCTGTAACTCGTTTTGATTTATTTGTTTTAGGAGAAGGTCATATTTACAAACGCGATAGTATTCCATTTGATCCGGAAGGAATTTTAAGCACTTTGCCATCCATTGTCAATGTTATAGGTGGTTTTATTGCAGGAAGTTTTATTCAGAGAATTGGAAAAACATTTGAAGGAATAGCAAAACTGTTGATTGTTGGTTTTCTTCTGATGGCTTTAGCACGTTGGTGGGATTTGGTATTACCCATTTCAAAAAAATTGTGGACAGGTTCTTTTGTGTTGTACACAGTTGGAATTGATTTGTCCATCATGGCTATTTTAATTTATTTCATCGAATTAAAACAAAAGCATTTTGGAGTAGAATTCACCACCATTTTTGGTAAAAATCCTCTGTTTATTTATTTGTTTTCTGAATTGTTTTTTATCACTTTACGTCTGATTCCGGTAAATTCGGAGATGGATGCTTTTGAATGGGTGAGCGAACGTATTTTTCAAAGAATCTTTCCAGGAAGTTTTGGTGCATTTGTTACCGCCATTGTATTCATGTTGGTTTGCTGGTCTTTGGGCTGGTGGTTGAATAAAAAGCGTATTTATATTAAACTTTAATCATAGAAGTTAAATGGTTTGATATGATTTCGAAAAATAAAATTTTAAGCTTGCTAATAATCTTTTTGTTTTTATTGGTTTCTTTTAAAAAAGAAGAACCTGTAAAAATGAATGAAATTCAGGTGATTGGGAGTCATAATTCATATAAAATTGCTATTGAAGAGCCGTTGTGGAATTATTTGTTTCAACGAGATTCGGCAGTGGCAAAGTCACTTCAATACGGTCATATTCCTATTGAAAAGCAATTGGATTTAGGGCTTCGAAATTTAGAATACGATGTGCTGCATGATCCTAAAGGAGGTTATTATTCTAATCCAAAAGGTTTGGCAATTGTAAAATCATTAGGGAAAGTACCACTGGAATATGACACAGCAAATAAGTTGGCTCAGCCCGGATTAAAAATGTTTCATGTTCCCGATATCGATTTTAGAAGTCATTATTTGTTGTTTAAAGAAGGATTATTCGCTTTAAAGAAATGGTCGGATAAAAATCCAAAGCATACACCTGTTTTTATTTTGATAAATGCCAAAGATGATAATAATAGAAAATTACGAGAGCCCTTGCCTTTTACAAAATCGGCTTTAGATAGTATTGATATCGAAATTCGTTCGGTTTTTGATGATTCAAAATTGATAACTCCTGATTTGGTTCGGGGAAAATTCAATACCTTAGAAGAGGCTATTTTAAAAAAAGGCTGGCCTGATTTGAATGCTGTTAAAGGAAGATTCCTTTTTGTTTTGGATGAAAATGAAACTAAAATGAATCGCTATCTTGAAGGACATCCCAGTTTAAAAAACAGAGTGTTGTTTGTAAACAGTAAAGAAGGAAATCCTGAAGCGGCTTTTAGAGTCATAAACGACCCGATTAAAAATTTTGATTATATAAAGGAATTAGTAGCCAAAGGTTATATCGTTCGCACTCGCGCCGATGACGGAACAACGGAAGCCAGAACGAATGATTATACTAAATTCGAAAAAGCAAAAGCATCGGGGGCACAGGTCATTTCAACTGATTATTATATGCCATCGACACTTTTTAAATCATCTTTTCAGGTGAGTTTTGACAATAACCGTTACGAAAGAATTAAAAAAAGAAATCATGTTCAAAAATAAGTTTAATACCATTTTTCTAGTTTTTATTGTCTTTTTTGCCAATGCATTAAAAGCACAAAATAGCAATTTTACTATTGTTTCGGCAAATCAAAAAGCGAGTATTTTAGTAGAAGACAAAGAACCAAAAGTGGTTCATATCGCTGCTAAAATGCTGACCGATGATGTGTTTTCTATAAGCAATCAAAGATTGAACATTGCGAAAAATAGTTCAGGAATAGTAATTATGGCTGGAACTATTGGACAAAGTAAATGGATAGACGCTTTGGTTTCGAAGCAAAAAATCACTGTTACTGATGTAAAAGGAAAATGGGAAACCTATAAAATTCAAGTAGTCGAAAATCCAACAGCAACCATAAAAAAAGCATTGGTTATTGTAGGTTCTGACAGAAGAGCTACGGCTTATGGTTTATTAGAAATTTCCAGAATGATTGGTGTTTCTCCTTGGGAATGGTGGGCTGATGTTACACCGGACAGAAAAGATAATTTGGTTTTAAACATAGCAACTAAAACCTATGGTTCGCCATCGGTGAAATACAGAGGGATTTTTCTAAACGACGAAGATTGGGGATTACAACCCTGGGCAGCCAAAACATTCGAACCGGAAACGGGAGATATTGGACCCAAAACCTATGCGAAAGTTTTTGAATTATTGTTGCGTTTAAGAGCCAATACCATTTGGCCAGCAATGCACAAAAGCACCAAAGCTTTTTATTCTTTCCCAAAAAACAAAGAAGTTGCTGATGATTATGCTATTGTGGTAGGAACTTCGCACGCTGAACCGATGTTGAGTAATATTAATGCAGAATGGAATCATAATACTATGGGTGAATATCGTTATGATACGAACTCAGGAGTAATCAAAGATTTTTTCAGGAAAAGAGCTAAGGAAACCGCTCCTTTCGAAAATATTTATACCGTAGGAATGCGTGGTGAACACGATTCTCCGATGATTGTTGGCGAAGACGATTCGGATTCCCAGGTTAAATTATTGGAACAGGTAATTACCGATCAAAGAGCGATTTTGAAAAAAGCTACAGGGAAAGATGCTGCTAAAATTCCGCAGGCATTTATTCCATATAAAGAAGTATTGGATTATTACCAAAAAGGATTGCAGTTGCCGGAAGATGTACAACTGGTTTGGACTGATGACAATTATGGATACATCCGTCAATTGAGTAACCTAAAAGAGCAAAAACGTCCTGGTGGTGCGGGAATTTATTACCATACTTCTTATTGGGGACGTCCACATGATTATTTGTGGTTGAATTCGACTAATCCTGTTTTAATGTGGGAAGAAATGGAAAAAGCCTATGAATTTCAATCCCGTGATTTATGGATTTTGAACTGTGGAGATATCAAACCCCATGAATACAATATCGAATTGTTTTTAGATATGGCTTGGGATATGAACTCTTTTGCTAAAAGCCAAAGTGTGAAAACACACATGCAAAATTGGGCTTCGAGAGAATTTGGAACTCAGAATTCTAATTCGATAACAGAATTGTTTTTTGAATATTATCGTTTGGCTTTCCAGCGTCGTCCTGAGTTTATGGCCTGGAATCAGGTAGAACCTGAAACGAAATCAAAACCAACAGCACTGACTCAAATCCATTATGGAGATGAGGTTTCGAAAAGAATTGACGAATACCAAAATCTGATGGATACTGCCGAAAAATTGAAAAATGCAATTCCAGCGAATCGTCAAAATGCTTTTTACGAATTGGTAACCTATCCTGTTGTTGGTGCAGCAAGTTTAAATCATAAATGGTTGTATTCGTATAAAAATAAATTCGTTGCCGAACAGGGAAGAGGCAGCGCTTCTTTTTTTGCCGCAAAAGCTGAAGAAGCTTATAATCGAATTCAGAAAGAAACAAACTATTTTAATAACGAATTGGCTAACGGAAAATGGAAACATATTATGAGTATGGCTCCGCGACATTTGCCAGTTTTTGGACAAACCACAGCAACCACAGCAGTTGCAGTAACAAAACCGGAATTGAAACTGGCTCTGGAAAGTTATGAAATGGAAGTCAATCATAAAACGGAGAATTCCTATGCCGATGTTTTGCCTGTTTTTAACGCTTACATAAACAATCAGTACTATATTGATGTTTTTATGAAAGGCGCTGGCGAAGTTTCCTGGCAAGCAAAACCAAAAGCAGATTGGATTAAAATTTCCGAAAAACAAGGTGTTTTGGATAATAATAAAAACAGTCAGCAACGCATTTGGGTAAGTATCGACTGGAGTAAAGTTCCAAAAGGAGAAAATAAAAAAGAAGCACCATTAGGACATGATTACCAATTGATTCCACCAAGTTACAAAGTCAATTCGGCAATAGATTTTGTGAGTAAAGACACTTTGATTACTATTGGGGTTTCGGCTTTTAACCCAAAGTTTGAAGCATTAGAAAATTATAAAGGTTTTGTGGAAGACAAAGGATATGTTTCGATTAATGCTGCGAATTATTCGAATAAAAAAGAAGGTACAGCCGCTAAATGGGAAACTTTTGAAGGTATTGGATATGCAGGAAAAGTAAGTGTGGCTTTACCAAGAACGGCTAATTCTGAAGTGGATTTGAAAGCCATAAAAGCCAATAGTCCAGTTATGGAATATGATTTTTATAGTTTTAATTTTGGTCAGGCCAATGTAAAAGTACAGGCCATTCCGACGCATGCTTTTTACCAGGGAAAAGGAGTGCGATGTGCCGTAGCTATTGATGATGCGGAACCTGTTATTTTAGATTTTCAAACTTTTGGTCGAAGTGACGAATGGCTACAAAATGTATTGAAAAATGCGGCAGTAAAATCGGCATCACAAATTATCAATAAAGCAGGAAAACATAAATTGAGAATCTGGATGGTTGATCCCGGAGTAATGATTGACCGCGTTTTAATTGATTTGGGAGGCTGGAAGGATTCCTATGCTTTTCCAGCAGAAACAAAAATGTAAATTTTGAAAAATACTATATTGAATGAACTATTGTAAGAAAGTAATTGTGGGCTTGACTATTGTTTTGACCGTTGTTTCTTGTACTTCGGTCAGGGAATTTACACCTAAAAGCACTCAAGTTGCATTCTTATCTGATGTTCATTTACTGGATATTTATGGGACATTTTCCGATTCGGATTATAAAGGTGTACTGAATCTTTATGATGGGAAATATACTTTGGCGCGAACTATGAAATCCCAATTGCAATCCACCCGATTGTTTAACGAAAATTATTTTGCTTTTATTGCTGCATTGGATGATGTGGCAAAACGAAATATAAAGACGGTTCTTCTTCCTGGAGATTTTAGTGATGACGGACAACCCATAAACATTCGGGGATTAAAAAAGATTCTGAATGAGTATTCGAATAAATATGGAATTCATTTTATAATTACCACAGGAAATCACGATGTTGCAAAACCCTTTTTGACCGATTCCGGTAAAACTGATTTTCTGGGCGAAGGAGGAAAAAATCAAGTGATAATGAGTAAAGCGGGAATGTACGTTTCTAAAAGTTCTGATGAACTTCCTGCGGTGATTACAAAAGATATCGGTACGATGGGCTATGCCGAAGTTTTAGAAGAACTAGGCGATTTTGGTTTTTTTCCAAAGAAAACCGATTTGTATTGGGAAACTCCATTTACGCCTTACAATCCGGATAATTATAGTTTCGAAAAGGCATTGGAGCAATCCACAATCGAAAAAAGAACCTATGCCATTCCGCCTTACAATTCGCAAATTCCCGATTTAAGTTATTTGGTAGAAGCCCAAAAAGACGTTTGGTTTTTAGCCATTGATGGCAATGTGTATGTGCCCAAAGAAGAGGCAAAGGAGCATCCGAAAAATCCATTAAATTACAATAGTGCCAATATTGGTTACAACCAAGTTTTAACGCATAAAAAACATTTAATTGCATGGGTGACTAAAGTGGTTCAGGAGGCAAAAAAAAGAGGCAAAACTTTAGTTGCGTTCAGTCATTATCCGATGATTGAGTTTAATGATGGTGCTTCAGCTATGATGAAAGCATTATTTGGTGAAGATAAAATGCAGTTGCATAGAGTTCCAAGTGAAGAAGTGGCACAAATTTTTGCGGAAGCCGGAGTGCAACTTCATTTTGCGGGACACATGCACATCAATGACACGGGAATCAGAAAATATAAAAATGGAAAGGGATTAGTGAATATCCAGATTCCATCATTGGCGGCTTATATTCCGGGGTATAAAATCCTGACGATTCAAAGTAAAAATAAGATGCAGATAAGTACAGTTGCTATTGATTCGGTGCCTGGATTTAAAACGCTTTTTCCTTTGTACGAACAGGAATATGCTTATTTAAAAAGTACTGGAAATCCGGATATTTGGGATAAAGGAATCTTAGAAGCTAAAAATTATCATGAATTTACGAATTGGCATCTCAAAGAACTCGTTCGAACACGATTTCTTAAAAAGGATTGGCCTGAAGATTTTAAAGATTTCCTGTTGAAATCGACAGCAAAGGATTTGTGTGCTTTTGCTAATATTTCTCATTCAAATCAACAGAAATTTAAAGATAAAAGCTGGACAGGTTTTGATTTGATTTTTGATTTTTATCGACTGTATTCAGCTGATGAATTGGCATTAAAAGACATTGGAGAAGAGCGGATTCGTCAATACAAAATCATTATTGATTCTTATATAGCACATTATAAAAAACAGACTAATCCAACTAAACTAGAAACTTCGTTTTATGAATTTTGTTCCATTTTTAAAAGTTTTCTAAATGATGCTCCATCAGATAATTTTATCATAAATTTGAATAGAAATACTATCCACAATTAATTTTGTGCTAAACCACTTTATTTATGAAATCTAAATTGATTATCATTTTAGTTTTTTTTATTTCATTCTCTACGAGTATTGGGCAGAATATAAAATTCGAACATTATAATGAGAGTAATGGACTTTCGTATAATTCGGTGAGGCATATTGTTCAGGATAAGAACGGTTTTATGTGGCTGGGTACTTTTTTTGGACTGAACAGATTTGACGGCTATCAGTTCAAACCTTATATGAGTTCGGAACTGGGTAAGAACAAACTGTATAATGATGATATTACCGCTTTAGAACTTGATGAAACTTCTAATAATTTATGGATAGGAACCCGAAAAGGGCTTACCTTGTATAAAATGGATACGCATGTTTTTAGTACTTTTTTTAATGAAAAAAACAATCCAAATAGCTTGCCTGAAGATGAAATTCGTGCTGTTCATGTAGATAAATTTAAAAGAGTTTGGGTAGGTACAATGAGTAAAGGACTCGCTGTTTATTACCCTAAAGAACAACGGTTTTCTAAAATAAATATTAAAGGTTTTGAGTATGTAAAAGAAGTTTTTCAGGATAAAAAAGGAAATATTTGGGTAGGAAGTTTTGGCAAAGGTTCAGTAGCTAAAATTATACTGGGAGCCAAGGGTGAGATTTTAAAAATAGCTACTTATGGTTTGTCTATCCCTAATTCGAATCAAAAAAATCCTTATATCAATTTCATTTATGAAGATTTTAAATCGGATATTTTTGTTGGTACAAGAGAAGGTCTTTATAAGTTAAACAAGTCAAAAAACACATTTGAGAATCTTTATATTAAGGATGCGGTTTTAAGAAATAAATTAGGACCTTATTTTATTTCAATTGCCCGTGCTCCCGACGGTAAATATTGGCTTGGAACTCTTGGAGGACTTTTGGTTTGTAATCAATTAGAAGATATAGCTACGGGTAATTTTCAAAGGTATTTCTCCAAACTTACCGATGATAATTCACTGGTAGGAAACTTAGTGAATTCCTTGTATTTTGATAAATCAGGGGTGCTGTGGATAGGTACAGAGGATGGTTTAGATAAATATGATCCTTATGGAGATCAGTTTAAAATTAACAAAGATATTTCATTGTATAATGACAATCAAAAACCTAATATCCGTGGTTTTGCTAAAACTTATGACGGCAAAGTGATTGTGGCTACAAGATACAATGGGCTTTTTGTTTCCAGAGAAAAGTCATTTGTTCCATTGTTCAATAACAGATATGATATTGCCAGTATTTATTCTAATGACGGAAAGCTGTTTTACTGTGGTTTGTGGGATGGTAAAATATTGGTTTATAATTATTTGTCCAATAGTTCCAGATTAGTTGATATTGGGGTGAAAAGTTCGCCTATAATTTCTTTTTTAGTAGCCGATGACAATACTTTGGTAGTAGGCTCTTTTGGGGAAGGAGCTGTAATTTTAGACGCAAAAACTTTAGAAATTAAAGTTCCAAAAGGTGTTTTGTTGTCAGATTTTCAGATTAATAAGATAAAAACAGATCGTTTTAAGAATTTATGGTTTGCAACTGAAACTGGGGTTGCAAGATATAATGTAAAGAGCAGAAAACTCAAACTGTATTTGAAGGGTGAGCATGAAAAAATAGGACTGCCTGCCAGTCATGTGAGTGATATTTTAATTGATGTCAATGGAGATATTTGGGTGGCAACAGTCAAAGGTATTGGCCTTTATGATGCCAAGAAAGATAATTTTGTTCCTGTTTTAGAGCCTAAAGAACTGCATGGAAAATGGATTACCGATTTAGAAATGGATAATGATGGCTATTTGTGGTTAAATATCAACAATAACAGTATTGCCAGATATAAGAAAAAGTCAAAGAAAATAAATATTTATTATGTTGATAGCGGTAATAGACTAGATGTTTTTAGTTCTAAAGGATTTTACAGTTTAAATAACTCAACTATTTATTTAGGAGGTAAAAATGGAATCATCTATTTTTCGGCTGATAAAATTAAAGAGAATAAAATAGCGCCTTCGCCAATTATAACAGAGTTTAAAGTTCAAAATGAAGAGGTGTTTCCTGGCTTAGAAATCAATGGTCAGATTCCGTTTTATAAGGATATTAACATCCATAAGGAAGTGGAACTTAATTATGATAATCGCAATTTTTCCATTCAGTTTTCGGCACCTTCTTATACTAATGAGCGATTGAATACCTTTGAGTATATGCTGGAAGGTTTTGATAAAAACTGGATTACTACCACTAGCGATGCCAGAACTATTCAATATACTAACCTTAATCCTAACGAATATACATTTAAAATAAGAGCTAGTAATAGTGATGGAATTTGGAGTAAAACGGCAGCTTACAAAATTACTATTCTGTCTCCCTTTTGGACTAATACAAAGATTTTCCTGTTACTGATTTTAATACTTTCGGTGTCTTCATATTACATCCGAAAAGAAATTAAATCCCGTCTTAAGCTAAGACAGGCACTTTTGTTAGAGCGTGTAAAACGCGATAGTGACGAGCGTCTATCGAATGAAAAGCTACAGTTTTTTACTAATATTTCACATGAATTAAGGACACCATTAACATTGATTTTAGGCCCGGCCAAGCAATTATTAGAACAAAATGAGGGCGTGGATTATGATAAATCCAAAGTTCATTTGATTTATCAAAATGCCAGTAGATTGTTGTTGCTGGTAAACCAAATTTTAGATTTTAGGAAAGCACAATCCGGAGAATTAAAATTAAAAGTGTCCAAAACAGAAATTGTTGCTAATACGCAAACCGTTTTTGATTCCTTTACACAATTGGCACAGGACAAAGAGATTAATTTTAATTTTAACTGCGAACTTGAAAATCTCGAAGCCTGGATTGACGTAGATAAATACCATAAGATTCTCTACAATTTACTTTCAAATGCGTTGAAATTTACCAATAACTATGGTACAGTGGAATTGTTCATCGGAACAAAAGAAAAAGAGGGTGAAACAATATTGGTTGTTGAGGTAAGCGATAATGGAATTGGTATTCCACTGGAAAGCCAGAAGAAGATTTTCTCCAGATTTTATCAGGTTAAAACCAGTAAAAAAAATAATACCGGATCGGGTATTGGATTGTCTTTAGTAATTTCATTGGTTGAGGTTCACAGAGGGCAATTGAAATTAAAAAGTGCTCCTTTGCAGGGAAGTGTTTTTACCTTGGAATTGCCTGTGTCTAAAAGCAGTTATAAAAAATCGGAAGTTTTTGATATTGAATACAAAGAAACCGAAGTGGCTTATGAAGCCGCAGATAAAATAAAAAAAGGCAATCAAAGTACAGAGTTGAAACAAACTGTTTTAGTTATTGAAGACAATGCCGAGTTGCGCTTTTTTATAGTCGAATATTTATCTGAATTTTACAGAGTGTATCAGGCAGAGAATGGTGATGAGGGCTTGAATCTTTGTAGAAAAATTAAACCGGCACTTTGTGTGGTCGATGCAATGATGCCGGTTATGGGAGGTTTTCAGTTTGTTGAAGCCTTAAAGAATGATGACGATATTAGTCATACAGCATTGATTATGCTGACTGCTTTATCAGAAAACGAAAATAAAATTAAAGGATACAATTTAGGTGTAGATGAGTATATGGTTAAACCATTTGATCCTTCTTTATTAAAAACCCGAATTGATAATATTATTAGAACCCGTACCGAGTTAAAACAAAAATTCTCCGGCGAAATTGAGAGTGATGTCTCAACATTGACGCATTCACAATTAGATATTGATTTAATTTCGAATATTACCGATTTGATTGAGCAAAATATGAGTGATCCCGAATTGACGGCAAACTTCCTTTGTGCTGAATTAGGGATGAGTTCGTCTAAATTGTATCGAAAAATCAAGCAATTAACCGATTTGTCACCTAATGAGTTTATTAGAACGGTTCGTTTGAAAAAAGCGGCGCAGTTGTTAAAATTAAAAGTGAATAATGTTTCGGAAGTGGCTGATAAAGTGGGTTTTAATGATCCGCTATATTTTAGCAGGTGTTTTAAAAAACAGTTTGGATATTCGCCAAGCCGATTGATTAAGTAGTTGTTTTTTAATAATTTAAATTTTGTTAGTATGGCTTTTAAATATTTCGTTATCCAAGTTCATTTTTAACGAATATTCAATAAAAATTGCGTTTTGGCATAATTTTGGCTGATTGTGTTGGCTAATTTTAGAATTTAATACATACATTAGCAGATGTTAAATTTAAAAGTCTAATTTTTACAAAAACTGTTTATTTTTGTTAGATTTTTAAAATATTGAACAAAATAGTTGTGTTTCGATTATTAAGAATTATATTTGTGTAATCGATTACAATTTTTTTTGTTGTGATTATTCTGTTTTTGGTATTAATTTATTGAATAATAGTGTTTTGCGCTTTATTTTTGGATATAGCGCTAATTTTTTTGCCTTTTTCTAAAACGATTTCGGTGAAAAAAACAACAAGTAATGAATATTTAACTTTAACTAAATTTATAAACATTTTAATTATGAACCAAACAAACAAAGCTGTTGGAAACTATCGCTGGACAATCTGTTCGTTATTGTTTTTTGCAACAACTATAAATTATTTAGACAGACAGGTTCTTTCTTTAACATGGAGTGATTTTATAGCTCCTGAATTTCATTGGACTAATAACGATTACGGAAATATTACCGCTTTGTTTTCGATTTTTTATGCAGTTTCTTTATTGTTTGCCGGGCGATTTATCGATTGGATGGATACTAAAAAAGGTTTTCTTTGGGCTATTGGAGTTTGGTCTATAGGAGCTTGTTTGCATGCTTTTGCCGGAATTGCAACTTCTGGTATTATTACCGGAAATTGGTTTGTAGGTTTTGAGGGGGCTAAGGAAGTTATTGGAACTATTGAAGATACTGCATTGGTAATTAATGTAAGTGTTACTTTGTTTATTTTTGCGCGTTTTGTTTTGGCAGTAGGAGAAGCAGGGAACTTTCCGGCGGCTATTAAAACTACGGCTGAATATTTTCCTAAAAAAGACAGAGCTTTTGCTACCAGTATTTTCAATGCCGGGGCAACTGTAGGAGCATTGGCGGCACCAATTACAATTCCGTTTATTGCTAAGTCTTTCGGGTGGGAAATGGCGTTTATTATCATTGGAGCTTTAGGTTTTGTATGGATGGGATTTTGGATGTTTATGTATGATAAGCCTGAAAGTCATTCAAAAGTAAATGCTGCCGAATTAGAATACATTCAACAAGATGTTTTAGCTGATAGTAAAATAGAAGGTTATGTTCCTGAGAATACGGATAAAGTTTCTTTAGCAGCTTGTTTTAAATACAAACAAACATGGGCATTTGCTTTTGGTAAGTTTATGACCGATGGTGTTTGGTGGTTTTTCTTGTTCTGGACACCTGCTTATTTGAGTTCTGTTTATGATATGGATTCTACAGAGGCTGCTTTTCCTTTATTTGTATTGTATATGATTACTTTGTTGTCTATCATTGGAGGTTGGTTGCCAACTTATTTTGTAGAGAAAAAAGGAATGAATCCTTATGAAGGAAGAATGAAAGCAATGTTGATTTTTGCGTTTTTTCCATTGTTAGCTTTAGTTGCTCAACCATTAGGATATATTTCATATTGGTTGCCGGTAATTATTATTGGTATTGCAGGAGCGGCTCATCAGGCTTGGTCAGCGAATATATTTACAACTGTAGGGGATATGTTTCCTAAAAAGGCAATCGCTACTATTACCGGTATTGGTGGTTTAGCAGGGGGAATTGGTTCTACAGTTATTAATAAAGGTTCAGGAGTTTTATTTGATTATACCAAAGAAACGGATATGGTTTTCATGGGCTTTAAAGGAATTGAAGCAGGTTACTTTATCATCTTTTCTATTTGTGCGGTTTGTTATTTAATAGGATGGACGGTGATGAAATCTTTAGTGCCTAAATATGCTCCGATAACTGATTTGTAAAATTTGTTAAAGCTCTCTTGTGTCGTGCAAGAGAGTTTTTCTTTTTTTAACTTTTTATGAATAACTTGTTTTTATAAAAGTTGATGTAGAAATAAATTAAATTAATACCTTTGTAATCGATTACACTAAACACAAAATAATTATGACAAAATACAGTTCTAGATACGCATCTAGCCCTCAAGCGGTAAAAAAATATGATACAAAAGAATTAAGAGAAGAATTCTTAATTGATGATTTAATGCAAGAGAATGAAATTGTATTGACTTATTCACATTACGACAGATATATTGCCGGTTCAGCTGTTCCAGTAGCTGCTGATTTGGTTTTAGAAACTATCGACCCTCTTAAATCAGCTTATTTTTTAGAGCGTAGAGAAATGGGAATCATTAATGTTGGAGGAAATGGTTCTGTTGTTGTTGAAGGAGAAACTTATGAACTAGGTTTTAAAGATGCTTTGTATATAGGTAGCGGAAATAAAGAAGTGATATTTAAAAGTGCTGATGCTAAAAATCCGGCTAAATTTTACATCAATTCTGCTCCGGCTCACACCACTTATCCTACTGTAAAAGTGAGTTTGGCAGAAGCAAACAAATTGCACTTAGGTACAATGGAAACGGCTAATCACCGTACAGTGAACCAAATGATTATTGGAAGTGTAGTGACTACTTGTCAATTACAAATGGGAATGACTGAGTTAAATCCGGGAAGCGTTTGGAATACAATGCCAGCGCACGTACACGATCGTCGTATGGAAGTTTATTTTTATTTAGATATTCCGGAAAATCAGGCGGTTTGTCACTTCATGGGTGAGCCACAAGAAACAAGACATATCTGGATGAACAATCATCAGGCAGTTATTTCTCCACCTTGGTCTATTCACTCAGGTTCAGGAACTTCTAATTATACTTTTATCTGGGGTATGGCAGGTGAAAACTTAGATTACGGAGATATGGATGTTTGTAAAATCACTGATTTAAGATAAAAAAATGACAAATTTATTTGATATAAAAGGAAAAGTTGCTCTTATTACTGGAAGTACTCATGGTCTGGGAATGGCTATGGCTAAAGGTTTAGGTGAGGCAGGTGCAACCATTGTTGTTAATGGGAATTCCTCTCAGGAAAAAATTGATGCAGCTGTAAAGGAACTTCAAAGTGAAGGAATCAATGCAGTGGGGTGTAAATTTAATGTAACGGAAGAGCAGGAAGTTAAAGCTGCTGTTGCAAAAATTGAAAGTGAAGTTGGACCTATTGATATTTTAATTAACAACGCCGGAATCATTAAAAGAATTCCATTGCTGGATATGGAGGTTGCTGATTTCAGAGAAGTGATTGATATTGATTTAGTGAGTCCGTTTATTGTTTCTAAGCATGTAGCTAAAGGAATGATTGAAAGAAGACAAGGGAAAATCATCAATATTTGCTCAATGATGAGTGAGTTAGGTAGAAATACTGTTTCGGCTTATGCTGCTGCAAAAGGAGGTTTGAAAATGCTGACTAAAAATATGGCAACAGAATGGGCTAAATACAATGTACAGATTAACGGAATTGGTCCTGGATATTTTGCTACAGAGCAAACAAAACCAATTAGAGTTGACGGTCATCCGTTTAACGATTTTATCATTAGCAGAACACCTGCAGCAAAATGGGGTGATCCGGGTGATTTAGCCGGAGCGGCAATCTTTTTGTCATCTAAAGCTAGTGATTTCGTAAACGGACATATTTTATATGTTGATGGTGGAATTTTAGCTACCATTGGTAAACCATCAAATGAAGATTAATATTTTAAGTAAATTATAATGAGCACTTTTATAAACGATAACTTTTTATTAGAAAATAAATTCGCAGAAGAATTATACCATAATTATTCTAAAAACCAACCTATTATTGATTACCACAATCACCTGAATCCTCAGTTTATCGCCGAAGATAAAATCTTTAACAATATTACTGATGTTTGGATTAAAGGTGATCACTACAAATGGCGTGCAATGCGTACTTTAGGTATCAATGAGCAATTTGTTACCGGTAATGGTTCTGATAAAGATAAGTTTTTAAACTGGGCAAAAACAGTTCCTTATACAATGCGTAATCCATTGTATCACTGGACTCACTTAGAGTTGGCTCGTTATTTTGATATTACTGATTTATTGAATGAAAAATCGGCTGAAAGAATTTATGATGAGACTTCGGCTAAAGTAAATTCAGCTGAATACAGCACAAGAAATTTACTTCGCAAAGTAAATGCGGAATTAGTTTGTACTACTGAAGATCCAATTGATAGTTTAGATTTTCACGAGCAATTAGCTAAAAGTGATTTCAAAACTACAGTAAGTACTGCTTTTAGACCTGACAAAGCAATTTTGATTGCAAATGACGGTTACAACGAATATCTTGATGTTTTAGGACAAAAAGCTTCAATTTCGATTAATACTTATGCTGATTTACAAGCGGCTTTAAGAAACAGAATTGAGTATTTCAATGCTAATGGTTGCCAACTTTGTGACCACGGATTAGACCAAATCTATTTCGAAAACTATACTGAAAGCGAAGTTGTTGCTATTTTCAAAAAGAAAAGAGAAAATCAAGCGATTAGCAATGAGGAAGCATTGAAATTCCAAAGTGCTGTCTTAGTATTCTTATGTGAAACGTACCATGAATTTGGATGGGTTCAACAATTTCACTTAGGAGCTTTGAGAAATAATAATGCTCGTATGCACCGTATTTTAGGACCTGATACAGGATGGGATTCTATTGGAGATTATCCACAGGCTCAAAAATTATCAGCTTTCTTAAATGCTTTGGATAGTAAAGATAAATTGACTAAAACCATTATTTATAACCTGAATCCTGCTGATAACGAAGTGATGGCTACCATGATTGGTAACTTTAACGACGGAAGTGTTAGAGGAAAAGTACAATTTGGTTCAGGATGGTGGTTCTTAGATCAAAAAGACGGTATGACAAAACAATTAAACGCTCTTTCTAACATGAGTTTGATTAGCTGTTTTGTGGGTATGTTGACTGACTCAAGAAGTTTCTTGTCTTTCCCTAGACACGAGTATTTCCGTCGTATTCTTTGTAACCTTTTAGGAGACGAAATCAAAAGAGGAGAATTACCGGCTTCTGAAATGGAATGGATTGGAAAAATGGTTTCAGACATTAGCTATGGTAATGCTAAGGAATATTTCAAATTCCCGGTAAAATAATTAAAGTATAATTTATAAAAATATATTTCACTTGAAAAAAGTAGTCACTTTTGGAGAAATTCTACTGCGTTTGTCTACAGACAGACATTTGAGGTTTGCTCAGGCCGAGTCTTACAAAGCAACCTATGGTGGGGGAGAATTTAATGTAGCTGTTTCGCTTGTAAATTACGGGATGAAGGCTGAGTTTGTTACTAAAGTACCTAATAATGAATTAGGAAGTTGTGCTATCCACGAAATGCGCAAACTGGATGTAGATTGTCAAAATGTACTGAAAGGTGGAGATCGTTTAGGAATTTATTTCCTTGAAACAGGAACCAGTACTCGTGCATCTAATGTAATTTATGACAGAGCAAACAGTTCAATGTCTACTTTGAAAAAAGGGGAGTTTGACTGGAAAGAAATATTAAAAGATGCAACTTGGTTTCACTGGAGCGGGATTACTCCTGCGCTTTCTGAAACTGCTGCCGAAGCTTGTTTTGAAGCTATAAAAGTAGCTCACGAATTAGGTTTGACTATTTCTACCGATTTGAATTACCGTTCAAAACTTTGGAATTATGGTAAACAACCTAAAGACGTAATGCCAGAAATGTTGAAATACAGTAACATTATATTAGGCGATATTGATACAGCTAACTTTATGTTAGGTTTGGATAAGGTAGATCCTGATTATCAGCAAGTAGCGACATTGCCGGCTTTGTATAATCAGGTGTTTAAACTTTGCCCTGAATTAAAATACATGTCAACTACTTTGCGTTATTCTGTTAGTGCTTCTCACCAACGTATCGGAGGAATCCTTTATGATGGTAGCCAGGTGTATAAAGCTGCTGTACAGGAAGTAACTCCGGTTGTGGATAGAGTTGGTAGTGGTGATGCTTTCATGGGAGGTTTAATCTATGGTTTAAACGAAGAACCTTTGGATAAACAAAGAGCATTAAACTTTGCGGTTGCGGCTTGTTGTTTGAAACACACTATTTACGGAGATTATAATTTAATTACTAAAAATGAAATTGAAAAATTACTTGATGGGGATTTCACAGGTAAGGTTTCAAGATAAAAAAATATAAAATGGCTCAATTTACACGTATAGAAGTTGCTACAGCAATGAAAGAAACAGGGATGATTCCTTTGTTTTTTAGTAATGATCTGGAATTAAGTAAAAATGTATTGAAAGCTTGTTATGACGGAGGTGCCCGTTTGATGGAGTTTACTGCCAGAGGGGATTTCGCTCACGAAGTTTTTGCTGAATTAACAAAATACGCTATCAAAGAATTACCTGGAATGATAATGGGAGTAGGTTCAGTAACTGATGCCGCAGCTGCTTCATTGTATATGCAATTAGGAGCTAATTTTATTGTAACTCCGGTATTTAGAGAAGATATTGCTATTGCTTGTAACCGTAGAAAAGTATTATGGTCTCCTGGTTGTGGTACATTATCTGAAATTGCAAGAGCTGAGGAATTAGGATGTGAGATTGTTAAGTTGTTCCCAGGTGAAATCTACGGACCACAATTTATTAAAGGTGTTAAAGGACCTTGCCCTTGGACTAATATCATGCCTACAGGTGGGGTTTCAACTGAAAGAGACAATTTAAAATCTTGGTTTGATGCTGGTGCAACTTGTGTTGGAATTGGATCTCAATTAATTTCAGCTGAAGTTTTGAAAAATAAAGATTATGCAGGATTAGCTCAAAAAGTAAAAGAAACGATAGCAACTATTGCCGATTTACGTAAAAAATAAAAAACAATACAACCAACTATGTCAGAAGTAATGGAAAAATTAAACAGAAAGAATAGAGGATTAGAACAATTGAATCCAATAAAAGTAGTACAATTTGGTGAAGGTAACTTTTTAAGAGCTTTTGTTGATTACGCTTTTCAAAGATTAAATAATGAAGTTGATTTCAATGCTGGTATTGCGATGGTTCAGCCATTGGCAGGTGGTATGGTAAACATGATTAATGACCAGGACGGTCTTTATACTTTGTTTATGAACGGAATCAAAAAAGGAGAAAAAATAGAAGACATTCAGTTAATTACTAATGTGGTAAAAGGAATCAATCCTTATACTGATTTTGCCGATTATTTAGCGTTAGCTAAAGAAAAAGAGCTTCAGTTTATTGTTTCAAATACTACTGAAGCCGGAATTGAATTCGTAGGAACTGACACTCCGGATATGCAGCCACCAGCTTCATTTCCTGCAAAACTAACTCTTTTATTACTTGAAAGATTCAAACATTTTAATGGTGATGCTTCAAAAGGAGTGACTATCATTCCTTGTGAATTGATTGATTACAATTCAGAAGCCTTGAAAAAATGTATCTTGCAATATTGTGAATTATGGAAGTTGGAAGAAGCATTTGTAACTTGGGTTTCTGAGGCTTGTACCTATCACAGTACTTTGGTTGACAGAATCGTTCCTGGATATCCAAGAGCTAATATTGAAGAATACAATAGCAAATTAGATTATCAGGATAATTTAATTGTTGCGGCTGAACCATTTTTCCTTTGGGCAATTGAAGGTGGGGAAGATTTAAAAGCGAAGTTACCATTCCATAAAACAGATTTGAATGTAAAAATTGTTGACGATATTCGTCCTTTCAAAATGATTAAAGTTCGTATTTTGAATGGAGCGCATACTGCAATGGTTCCTGTTTCTCTTTTATTTGGAAACAAATTAGTAATGGAAACAGTTAATGGAGATTTTACCGGACCGTTTGTAGATAATGTTATCAGTGAAATTAGTGAAACGCTTCCTATGGATAAAAACGAAATCACTGCCTATGCTGAAGAGGTAATGGATCGTTTTAAAAATCCATTTATCAAACATGCACTTGCTGATATTGCTTTAAATTCAATCTCAAAATTCAAAGTAAGAGTTTTGCCTAGTTTATTAGGATATTATAATGCGAAAAAAGAACTTCCTACTAGTTTAACTTTTTCATTAGCTTGTTTAATCCAATTCTACAAAGGAATTTGGAATAATGAAGCTTTACCGGTAAAAGATACTCCGGAATTAGTTGAAGCATTCCAAAAAGCTTGGGAGTTAGAAGATTTAAATTCAGTTGTTGCTACAGTTTTAGCTAATACAGAATTTTGGGGTGAAGATTTAACAAAAGTTGACGGATTATCACAAGCTTTAGTGCTTGCTTTAAATGAAATTGAGACCAATGGTATAGAGCAGGGGTTTATCAATTTTTCTCAAAAAAAATAAAAAAAGACAAAAAATCAAGTTAATTAAGATGCAAAAGAAATTAATAAAAGTAGACCCTTCTGATAATGTGGCTGTAGCGTTAGTAAACCTAACTGCTGGAGAAACTATCGCTTTTGAAGGAGAAGATGTTTTAGTATTATCGGATACTAAAATGAAGCATAAGATTGCAATGGTAGATTTTGAGCCTGGAGATAAAATCTATATGTACGGTGTAATCGTTGGAAAAGCTAGCCAAAAAATTGCTAAAGGTGATGTTATTGCTACTACTAATGTAAAACACGAAAGTGCTAAGGTAACTGGTAAAACAGAAACTATTGGTTGGGATGTTCCTAATGTTGACAAATGGAAAGATAAAACTTTCATGGGATACCACCGTGAAGACGGACAAGTGGGAACTGAGAATGTTTGGTTGTTCTTCCCATTAGTATTTTGTGAGAACAGAAATATCGAAATCTTAAAAGGTATTTTCGAAAAAGAATTAATGAAACCAAAAGAGAACGATTACCAATTGTTGCTTCGTTCTTTGGTTAATTCTGAAAAAGGTGGTGATGAAGTGGTACAAAAATCAACAGAAGTAGATTTATTCCAAAATATCGAAGTAAAGTTTATTCAGCACCAAGGTGGTTGTGGAGGAATCCGCCAGGATTCTCATAGCTTGGCTAAATTGTTGGCTGGATATGTAAACAATCCAAACGTTGCCGGAGCTACTGTGTTGAGTTTAGGTTGCCAAAACTTACAAATTTCTATCTTCCAGGATGCAATGAAGGAAATTAATCCAAACTACAGCAAACCAGTTTTAATTTACGACCAACAATCTATTGGTACAATTGAAGAAATGTTGAGTACTGTAGTAAAAGATTCATTTGCTGCTATTAAAGAGGCTAATAAAATTGAAAGAAAACCTGCTCCATTATCTAAATTAAGAATTGGTTTAGAGTGTGGTGGTTCTGATGGATTCTCAGGAATTTCTGCAAACCCAACATTAGGAGTGTTGTCTGATAAATTAGTGGCGTTGGGAGGAACTACAATTCTTTCTGAATTCCCAGAATTATGTGGTGTTGAGCAGGAATTAGTAAACCGTTGTATCGATGATAAAGACGGACAACGTTTCTTAGACTTAATGAAATGGTATGAGAAAACAGTTATTGATGCTGGTTCAGGATTTGATATGAATCCTTCTCCGGGTAACATCAAAGACGGTTTGATTACTGATGCTATGAAATCAGCAGGTGCTTCTAAAAAAGGAGGAACTTCTCCAATTGTAGGGGTTTATGATTATGGAGAGTATATCAACGAACCAGGATTTACATTGTTATGTACTCCAGGAAACGACGTTGAATGTACTACTGCAATGGTAGGTTCAGGAGCTAATATGGTATTGTTTACAACAGGTTTAGGAACTCCAACAGGAAATCCAATTGCTCCGGTTGTAAAAGTATCGTCTAACACTCAATTGGCTCAAAAAATGTCTGATATTATCGATTTTAACACTGGTGGAATTATAACAGGTGATAAATCGATTGAAGAAACAGCTGACGAAATGTTAGAATTTATTATAAAAGTAGCTAGTGGTGAAGTAAAAACCAAAGCTGCCATTTTAAATCAAAATGACTTCATTCCTTGGAAACGAGGAGTATCGCTATAAAGATTGTTTTTAGATTTTGTTTTTAGTTAAAAAGGGAGGTGTTTTTTATAATGCCTCCCTTTTTTTATTGGTTTCAAATAGAAATTTACTCAAGCTTAAAAAAAGACCGCAGATTGCTTCGCCAATTCGCTATCGCTCGAGCCGCAGATTTTTAAAATTTATAATCTGTGAATCTGCGGTGATTCTTTTTGATTTTTTTGATTCTGTAAAATCAAATCTATTGTGGTTTAAATCTGCGGTATTCTGGTTGAAGATTGTCGGATAAGTAATTTAGGTGATAAAATCACTTTGCTTTCAGATTTCTTATTGTTGATTTTGTCTAAAAATACCTGGGCAGCCATTTTTCCCATTTCTAAAGGCGACTGGTCAATTGTAGAAATAGACAATTCCATGAATTTGGTAAAAGGTTCGTTTCCAAAACCAAAGACACAAAAATCTTCAGGGATTTTTATACCGCGCTCTTTTAATTTTTGAATAGCACCTAAAGCTGCAAAATCACTGGTAGAAAAAATAGCGTTGGGAGGATTCTCTAAGGCTAATAATTTTTCGACAGCATCTCTTCCTTCGGTAACATTACTTTTTATAGAGATGATATAATCGGGATTGATGGGGATATTATTGTCTAATAAGGCTTTTTCGTAACCTCTGTAGCGGTCTTCATAGATTTCTAACGAGCGGTCTCCTGAGAAATAAGCTATCTTTTTACAGCCTTGTTCAATAAGGTGTTGGGTGGTCTGGTATGAAGCCAGATAATCATCAATAGTTACCGAACTCACATTCTTCATTTCTTTTTTTCGGTCAAAAAAGATTAAAGGAATGTTTTTTTGGATAACGCGTTCTATGTAGTGGTTGTTTTCCTTTGGAAGATTGGAAATAGACATAAAAATACCGTCAACCTGAGCGTTCAATAAGGTGTTGACATTTTCGACCTCTCTGTTTTCGTCTTCATGAGTTTGACAAATAATAACCTGGTAGCCTTCAGGATGCAAGCCTTCTTCAATCCCCCGAATTACCGAAGCGAAAAAATTAGTGTTAATGCGAGGCACAATAACACCTACATTGTTACTTTTTCCACTTCTTAATGCTAATGCTAATTTGTTTTGCTTGTAATTCATTTTATTAGCCGTTTCAAGGACTATTTTTCGAGTGCTTTGACTTATTTTAGGATTGTTGTTTAATGCTCTCGAAACAGTTGCAGCAGTTATATTTAGCGCTTTGGCAATGTCATAAATTGTTGTTTTTCCACTCATTATAATTGGTCTATCTCGGTAAAAATACTATATTTTTTTATATAATTATTTGTTTGGTACTGATATTGATAAGATTTTAAAATCAAATTAAGGTTTTTGCCTATGTTTTTTATCTAAAATACGGTTTTATAGTATTTTACGAATTAAAAGCTTATTTTTTTATAAAGTAAAATAAATGTTCTTTTTTTTGTGTAAATCTATTTTTTTTGATGATTTTTATAGTTTAAATAAAAAAATAACTATAGATTTGTGTAATCGATTACATGAAATCAACCGTTTTTTAAGTCGAATAATTTTTTTGAATTTAACTTCTTTAATTTTTAATCCATGCAAAATAAACTGCATCGTTCGTTTTTTAGTTTCTCTATTGTTTTGGTTTCTGCTTTTTTAACTAATTGTTCAGCCCAAAAAGGAGCGAATGCCATTTTAGCCAATCCCTGGAAAGTAAAGCAGCAAATTGAAAAGTCAGTAGTAGTTCCTGTTTTTGTCAATAAAAACTATAGTATTGTTGATTATGGAGCTAAGAGTGGAGGATTGATTAATAATTCAGAAGCTTTTAAAAAAGCAATTGAAGCCTGCGCTAAAAACGGAGGTGGAAAGGTGGTTATTCCGTCTGGTAAATTCTTAACAGGACCAATTCATTTGGATAACAATGTCAATCTTCATTTGGAGGCCGGAGCTGAAATTTTGTTCAGCACAAAGTCATCTGATTACCCTTTGGTGAGAACTTCATTTGAAGGAACAGAATTAATGAATCATTCTCCGCTTATTTATGCTTATAATAAAAAAAATGTTGCTGTGACAGGTAAAGGGATTTTGAACGGTCAGGCCGATAATGATAATTGGTGGTATTGGTGCGGTGCAAAACAATACGGATGGGCTGAAGGAAGAGGGAATCAGAATGATCCTCAAAATCGTATTCGATTAGTAGAATCAGGAGAACAAAATGTTCCGGTTGATGAAAGAATTTATGGTGAGGGCTCTTATTTAAGACCCAATTTTATTGAGTTTTTTGGTTGTACAGACGCATTGATTAAAGATGTGAAAATTATAAATGCGCCATTTTGGGTTATTCATCCTATGAAATCAACAAATGTGACGGTTGATGGTGTAACAGTTGAAAGCCATGGGCCTAATAACGATGGTTGTGATCCTGAATATTCTAAAAATGTGATTATAAAAAACTGTACTTTTAATTCAGGAGACGATTGTATTGCAATTAAAGCAGGTAAAGATGGTGATGGAAGACGTGTAGCCATGAAAAGCGAGAACATTATTGTGAAAGATTGTAAAATGCTTGATGGTCACGGAGGAGTAGTAATGGGTAGCGAAATGACGGGCGGAATTAAGAACGTTTTTGTTGAAAATTGCGCTATGGACAGTCCCAATTTAGACAGAGCCATTCGTATCAAATCCAATTCAAGAAGAGGTGGTATTGTAGAAAATGTTTTTGTTCGAAATATTAAAGTCGGTCAGGTTAAAGAAGCGGTTTTAAGAATTAATATGTTCTATAATGTGTACGGAAACCAAACAGGCAATTATATTCCTCAGGTAAAGAATGTGATTCTGGAGAATGTAAAAGTTAAAAATGGTGGAAAATATGGCGTTTTAGCTCAGGGATATAAAGAATTACCTATTGAAAACGTATTGTTGAAAAATGTAACTATTGAGAAAGTAGGAGAGGCTTATTCGATAGATAATGTGAAGAATATTCAGTTTATAAACACTTATATCAACGGAAAAAAAGTAGCTAGTCCTAAGGGATTGTAAAAGATAAGGAAGCTTTGAATCATTTTTAGACAGAATTAGAAATATTGAGTATTCACGATAAATTTAGCATTATGAGAAAATTTTCTTTGTTTGTATATTCTGGTTTGGGGATATTTACCATTTGTGTCTTGTTTTTATGTTGTAAACCAATTGAACAAGCAAAAGCCACTGCTGTAAATAAACAAGAACAATCAATTTCTGATAAGTTAAAATGGTCAGAGCGAATGGCATTGTCCATTATGAAGCGTCATCCTAAAGCCTGGCAGATTGATTATCACGAAAAACCAAAATGGGATTATAAGATTGGTATGATTTTAACGGCTTATGAAAAGTTGTATGCTCAAACTAAAGAAGAAAAATATTTTGATTACATAAAAGGATATGCCGATACATTGATTGATGATTCTGGGAATTTTCAAAATTTTAATCCTCAGGATCATAATATTGATTTTATTAATGCCGGAAAAATTCTTTTTGGGCTTTATAATAAAATCCAAAATCAGAAGTATTTAAAGGCTTTGCAAACATTACGAAATCAATTTGTTGATTATCCAAGGACGGTTTCCGGGGGATTTTGGCATAAAAAAATATATCCTAATCAAATGTGGTTAGACGGTTTGTACATGGGACAACCTTTTTATGCAAGATTTACTGTTGAGTTTGAAAAGGGTGAAAAATTAGACGATGTGGCACATCAATTTGAGTTGCTTCGCAATCATGCTTATGATAAAACAACAGGATTGTTTTTTCACGCCTGGGATGAAAGCAAAAAAATGCCTTGGGCCAATAAAGAAACGGGGACAGCTCCGCATATTTGGTTAAGAGCTCTGGGGTGGTACGGAATGGCGTTAGTGGATGTCTTGGATTATTTTCCTAAAAATCATCCTAAACAAAAACAATTAGTAGCTTATTTGAATGAATTAGCCAGCGGTGTTAGTAAATATCAGGACGTATCGGGATTATGGTATCAAGTACCTAATTTACCAAACCGGGCAGGAAATTATTTAGAAGCTTCAGGTTCGTCAATGTTAGTTTACGCAATTGCAAAAGGAGTACATAAAGGCTATTTGCCTAAAGCGATGAATAAAATTGCTCTTAAAGGTTTTAATGGTTTGACAACTAAACTGATAAAAGTGGACGATAATGGCGAATTACATATCACACAAGTATGTGCCAGTGCAGGTTTAGGAGGAAATCCATACCGAGATGGTTCATTCGAATATTATATGAGTGAAAAAATCAAAGTTGACAATTCACATGGCTTAGGGGCTTTTTTATTGGCAGCAATCGAATTAGATAAATAATAAAAAAAATAATTAAAAACATAAAATGATGAAATTAATGAGAGCAAAACAATTTTTATTTACGTTTATTTTAATAGGCGCATTAGGATTTACAAGTTGTAAATCGCAGTCAAACGCAGTTTCGGCATCAAAAGAGCTAACATCTCCAAAGTTAAAATGGTCAGAGAAAATGGCTTTAACGCTAATGATGCGTCATCCAAAAGCTTTTCAAATTGATGACAGAACTACTGCAAAATGGGATTATGTTCATGGTTTAGTAGCCAGTTCTATCGAGGAATTGTACAAAAAAACCAAAGATGAAAAGTATTATGAGTATGTAAAAGGTTATGCAGATGCTTTAATTGATGAAAAGGGGAATATTGCTACTTATGATATGGATAAATACAATATCGATATGGTAGTGGCTGCTAATATCTTGTTTGATATTTATGACAGAACAAAAGAAAACAAGTATTTAGTTGCGATGCAAACCATCAGAAAACAATTGGATAATCAGCCTAGAACTGCAAGTGGCGGATTCTGGCACAAACAAATTTATCCTAACCAAATGTGGTTAGATGGTTTGTACATGGGACAGCCATTCTACGCTCAATATACTACAAAGTTTGAAAATGGAAAACAACTGGATGATGTAGCCAAACAATTTGAATTACTTGAAAAAAATGATAAAGATCCTAAAACCGGATTGTTATACCATGCCTGGGACGAAAGCAGAAAGATGCCTTGGGCTGATAAAGTTACAGGTAAATCACCTAATTTCTGGTCTCGTGCTTTAGGTTGGTATGCTATGGCATTAGTTGATGTTTTGGATAATTTCCCAAAAGAACATCCAAAACAAAAGGAATTAGTAGGTTATTTGAACGAATTGGCAGTAGCCTTAGAAAAAGTGCAGGATAAAAAAACAGGATTGTGGTATCAGGTAACGGATATGGCAGGAAGAGAAGGAAACTATCTTGAAGCTTCCGGTTCTTCAATGTTTGCTTATGCTTTAGCAAAAGGAGTAAACAAAGGATACTTGCCAGCTAAATTTAAAAAAGTAGCTAATTTTGCTTTTGACGGATTGACAACCAAATTAATCCGAGTGGATGCCGATGGCGGAATTACTTTGACTCAATGTTGTCAGGTAGCAGGTTTAGGAGGAAATCCATACCGAGATGGTTCTTATGAGTATTATGTAAATGAGAAAAAGAAAGATAATGATCCTAAAGCCACAGGGCCGTTTATCTTAGCGGCAATCGAATTAAACAGATAATTTCAAGCCATAAAAATTAAAATTTCACCATTAAGAAATTAAGAAAATTTAGACTTAACGTTTCTTGATTTCTTAATGGTTTTTTTAAAAATATCCTTTTGATTTATAGTGTGTTTCTAGCCAATATCTGCTTATATAAACTTTAGGTTATAAGTTGAAAAAACTTTCGTTCAGATTTATATGACTCCTGCCTGTCGGCAGACAGGTATAGGGTAAAGAAAAACACATTATTAATATTTAATTTTCTTCTATGAAGTTTCTAAATAATACATTGGCAATAGGATTAGTTATACTATCTGGCCAACTAATTGTTGCACAAAAAACAAATGAGGTTTCTAAAGTTTGGGTAGCTGATAACGGCGACGGAACTTATAAAAATCCAGTTTTACATGCGGATTATTCGGATCCCGATGCTATTCGTGTAGGGGACGATTATTATATGACTGCTTCTTCTTTTAATTGTATTCCGGGATTGCCTATTTTGCATTCTAAGGATTTAGTCAATTGGGAATTAGTAAATTATGCACTTCCAAAACAGCCTCCTTTTGACATTTTTGATAAGCCACAACATGGAAACGGAGTTTGGGCACCTTGCATTCGTTATCACAATGAGGAGTTTTATATTTATTACCCCGATCCTGATTACGGAATTTATATGATTAAAACCAAGGATCCAAAAGGACTTTGGTCAGAGCCAATATTGGTAAAAGCAGGAGTAGGATTGATTGATCCTGCGCCTTTATGGGATGATGACGGCAAAGCTTATTTAGGTTTTGCTTTTGCAGGAAGTCGTGCCGGTGCCAAAAGTTTGCTGGCTGTTTGTTCGATGAATCCTGAAGGAACAGTGGCTAATGATGATGCTGTTATGGTTCTTGATGGACATCTTGATGAAGCTACGGTAGAAGGACCTAAGTTTTATAAACGCAATGGTTATTATTACATTTTTGCCCCGGCTGGTGGTGTTCCTACAGGCTGGCAAACCGTTATGCGTTCAAAAAATGTTTTTGGTCCTTATGAAAAACGAAAAGTAATCGATCAGGGTAAAACACCTATTAATGGTCCTCATCAGGGTGCCTGGGTGGATACTCAAACAGGTGAAGACTGGTTTTTTCATTTTCAGGATAAAGGTGCTTATGGAAGAATTGTGCATTTGCAACCGATGAAATGGATAAACGATTGGCCGGTTATTGGAATTGATAACGACAAAGACGGGAAAGGAGAACCGGTTTTAACGTATAAAAAACCAAATGTTGGTAAAACATTTCCAATTATGACACCACCTGATTCAGATGAATTTAATTCGACTAAATTAGGGCTGCAATGGCAATGGCATGCTAACTATCAGGTGTATTGGGGAATGCCAACATCAATGGGGTTTTATAATTTGTTCTGTCGTCCAATGCCTGAAAAAGCAGTTAATTTATTTGATGTTCCTAATATTTTAGCACAAAAATTCCCGGCTAATGAATTTACGGCTACCTCCAAAATGACTTTCAACGCTCGTTTTGATGGAGAAAGTATTGGATTGGTGATTATGGGGTTGGATTATAGTGTGCTAAAAGTAAAACAGCAAAATGGCGAATTGTTTATTTCTCAGCTTGTTTGTAAAAATGCCGATAAAAAAGGCGTTGAGAAAGAATTAGCAGCAGTAAAATTAGATAAAAACACTTTTTATTTACAAACTAAGGTAAAAGCGGGCGGAATTTGCAGTTTCTTTTACAGTACCGATGGTGAAAATTTTAAAGCTTTAGGCGAAGATTTTAAATCCCGTGAAGGGAAATGGATTGGAGCTAAAATTGGTTTAACAGCTCTTAGAGAAGGAAAAATAAACGATGCCGGAAGTGTAGCGGTTGATTGGTTTAGATTTACTAAATAAAAATAGAACGATGAATAATTTTTTTAAAGGAATAATGATACTTTTCTGCTTTTTTCTGGCAGGGATAAACATGAATGCTCAGGTTTTGGATAAATCATGGAAGAGCATTACCGAGATTAAAGATGAAAGTTGGTTTGCATCTGCAGAAGCAAAAGCAGTTGCCGAAAATGTGTTGTTGTACCAACGCAATATTGGTGGCTGGCCAAAAAACACTCAAATGCAGAAACCTCTTTCTGATGCTCAAAAGAAAGAATTGTTGGCTCTTAAAACTTCTACAGAAGGTTGTACGACTGATAATGGAGGAACAGTTCAGGAAATGCTTTTTCTTTCTAAAATAAACAAACAACAACCGGATGTCAGCTATCAAAAAGCTTTTCTTTCGGGTTTGGATTATTTACTGAAAGCGCAATATGATAATGGAGGTTGGCCGCAATTTTTTCCTTTGAAAAAAGGCTATTATACACATATTACGTATAACGACGATTCTATGGTAAATATTCTGAATGTCTTAAAGGAAGTTAAAGATAAAACGGATTTTTATTCAATAAAGGCATCAGATGATTTGGTTGCAAACGCTAAAATAGCTTTCGATAAAGGAATTGATTGTATTGTCAAAAGTCAGTACAAACAAAACGGAGTTTTGACTGCCTGGTGCGCACAACATGATGAGGTTACTTTGTTACCTGCTAAAGCCCGTGCTTATGAATTACCGTCATTAAGCGGGAAAGAATCGGCTAAAATTACATTGTTGTTAATGGCTGTCGAAAATCCTTCAAAAGAGATAATTGCGGCAGTTGAGGCTGCGGTAGCCTGGTTTGAAAAAGTAAAAATTACTGGATTGAGAGAAGAACGAGTGGTAGATGCTAAAGGGAAAATTACCGACAAAAAGATGATTACCGATGCCAATGCCCCGGCACTTTGGGCTCGTTTTATGGAATTGGATGACAATAGACCGTTTTTTTGTGATCGCGATGGCATAAAGAAATATTCTCTGGCTGAAATAGGTGACGAAAGAAGAAATGGTTATTCCTGGTACACTAATGAGCCTAAAGAAGTGTTGAAAGCATACGATAAGTGGAAAAAAAAACTTTCAACTGAACTGAATTCGATTAAAAAAAAAGTAGCGAAAGCACCCAAAGATGAGTACAATATTGTAGTGGCGCAAGATGGCAGCGGGGATTATACCAGTATTCAGGATGCTATTTATAATTCGCCTTCTTTTCCATACAAAAGAGTTTTGATTACGGTTAAAAATGGTGTTTATTATGAAAAAGTCCGCATTCCGGAGTGGAATACTAAGATTTCTTTAATTGGGGAAAGCAAAGAAAAGACGATAATCACCTATGATGATTATTTTGGAAAAATCAATTTAGGACGAAATAGTACCTTTTTGACTCCAACAGTATTGGTGGAGGGAAATGATTTTAAGGCAACTAATTTAACCATTAAAAATACTGCGGGTCCTGTTGGTCAGGCAATAGCTTTGTCGGTAGTTGCGGATAGAGTAGTGGTTTCAAATTGTGTAATTTCAGGAAACCAGGACACTTTATATACTTCGGGAGAAGGATTCAAACAGTATTTTAAAGATTGTTTTATTGAAGGAACAGTCGATTTTATTTTTGGAAATGCGACTGCGGTGTTTGATAATTGTGATATTCACAGCAAAAGCAATTCGTATCTAACAGCGGCTTCAACGCCTGAAAGTTCTAAATACGGTTTTGTGTTTATGAATTGCAAATTGACTGCAGACGAAAAAGCAACAGAAGTGTATCTTGGACGACCTTGGCGTATTAACGCTAAAACGGTGTATTTGAATTGCGAAATGGGGAGTCATATTCGAAAAGAAGGATGGAACAATTGGTCTAAAACAGAAGCTGAAAAAGCTTCTTTTTATGCCGAATATAATTGCTCGGGGCCAGGATTTCAGCCAGAAAATAGAGTGGCATGGTCACATCAATTAAAAAAATCAGAAGCTAAAAAATATACTTTAGAAAATATCTTAGGAGATTCTAATTCGAATTGGTATTCAAATTTTAAATAAAACATTATGAAAATAAAATTATTCCTTTTTTTATTAATTGCTACCAGTTGTTTTGCACAAAAAACAACAGTTTACACCATTGGCGATTCGACAATGGCAAATAAATCCAACCCGACAGAAAATCCCGAACACGGTTGGGCTCAGGTCTTACAGCAATTTTTTGACAACAATGTTGTGGTTGATAACAGAGCGCAAAATGGTCGTAGTACCCGCAGTTTTATCAATGAAAAACGGTGGGATGCTATTTTGGAAACCTTGAAAAAAGGGGATTATGTTTTTATCCAATTTGGACATAATGACCAAAAAGAAAATAAACCGAGCGTTTATACTAATCCGCGAACGGCTTATCGCCAAAATCTAATCAAATTTGTAACCGAAGCTCGTGCTAAAGGCGCAATTCCGGTTTTGTTTTCTTCGATTGTAAGAAGGAATTTTAATGCCGAAGGTACTTTGGTTGACACTCATGGTTTGTATCCAATGGAAACCCGATTAGTGGCTACGGATTATAAAGTGCCATTTATTGATTTACAATATTTGACCGAGTTGTTAGAAGAGTCTTATGGAATAGAAGGTTCTAAAAAACTGCATTTGCATTTTAATGCAGGCGAAAGTGCTTTTTATAAAACCGAAAAACATGATGATACCCATTTATCCTTGTTAGGTGCTACTGAAATTGCTAAATTAGTTGTAGCTGAATTGAAGAAAACGGATTTGGATTTGAAAAAACACATTAAATAATTATTGCTATGAAAAACAATACTTTTTATTTTGTCCTGTTGTTGTGTTTTAATGTTTTATGTTCGCAAACTAAAATTGTAGACAAAAAGATTGAAATAGAGAAAATTGTTAATAGCATTCAGTTGCCTGTTATTCCAAATTATAAAGTTAGTGTTACTAAATTTGGTGCTAAAGGCGATTCGATTACCAATTGTAAATCGGCTTTTGACAAAGCAATGAAAGCCTGTGCAAAAAAACAAGGCGGTACTATTGTGGTTCCTAAAGGAGTTTATACCATTAATGGACCAATCCATTTTGTAAGTAATGTAAAATTACATCTGGAAGCCGGGGCTAAAATTCGTTTTGGATCAAATCCTAAAGACTATCCTTTGGTTTTAACCAGTTGGGAGGGAACCATGTTGTACAATTATAGCCCATTGATTTATGGCAATAATGTGGAAGATGTTGCCATAACGGGAAACGGAATTATTGATGGTGAAGCTAAGGATACCTGGATAAAATGGAAGCCTCTTGAAGAAAAAGATAAGCTTTTAAGCAGGGAAATGAATCATAAAAATATTCCCCTAAAAGAGCGTATTTTTGGTGAAGGTCATTATTTAAGACCACAACTGATCCAGTTTGTCAATTCTAAAAACATTTTGATTGAGGATGTTAAAATTGAAGATTCTCCATTTTGGTGTGTACATTTATTAAAATCCAGGAGTATTACGCTTCGCGGTTTAAAATATGATGCGCAGAATAATAATAATGACGGAATTGATCCGGAATATTCAAGTGATGTTTTAATTGAGAATATTAAGTTTAATAACGGAGATGATAATGTTGCTATCAAAGCCGGACGTGATAATGAAGGACGTGATAATTCCAATAGTCCTTCGGAAAATATTGTGATTCGAAATTGCGAATTCAAAGGTTTGCATGCTGTGGTTATTGGTAGCGAAATGTCAGCTGGTGTACGCAATGTGTATGTAGATAATTGCAAGGCCGGAGGTTATTTGAAAAGAGGGATTTATATCAAGACCAATTCCGATAGAGGAGGTTATGTTAAAGATTTGTATTTTTCTAATATTGCTTTGGGGAAAGTTGAGGATTGCATTTATATGACTGCTAATTATCACGGTGAAGGAGCTGGTTTGTATCCTTCTAAAATATCCGATATTTTGATTTCTAATGTGAGTTGTGAGAGTGCTTCTAATACCGCAATTGTTATTGAAGGTTTTCCGGAAAAGAAAGTGGAGAATGTGGTTTTGGATAAAATTACGGTAAAATCAGCTAAAAACGGAATGACCTTGACAAATACCCAGAATATAAGTGTAAACGAAATTATAATTGGTGATAAAATAGGGGTGCCAAGCGCTGTGAAATAGTTTTTTTGAAAAAAAAGTTTGTTGTTTCATCTTGTAAAAAAAAACAAATCAAAGCGAAGTCAGAAAACAAGCTGTTTTTTGACTTCGCTTTGATTTTATAAAAAAGTAAAGATGAATTAATTTCTAAATAGAAAATATAATATTGCCGAAAGAGTGCTGCTGTTTTCAAATTCTCTTAAAAAAGCATACGCTCTCTTCATTTGTGTTTTTACCGTATTAACAGATATGTTGTACATTTCTGCAATTTCTGCATAGCTGTGTCCTTCCACGATATGTGATATAAAAATTTCTCTTCGGGCTTGCGGGATTTTATCTACCAAAGTGAAAATTTTAGTTTTTTTGTTTTCTTCTGCTTTTTCAAAAACATGTTGTTCCTCCATCCTCGGGAGGATGTTTTTATTGTTTTCTAAACTTATTGTTTTGTGTTTTTCTAAATATTGAAGGCTTAAATTTTTTACCGCTCTTGTAGCATAAGCCTTAAACGAAATCGTGAAACTGAGCGCTTCTTCTTTTTCCCATAGATAAATAAAAAAGTCCTGTACAACATCTTTTGCCACGTCTTTATCCTTAGTTATGTTAAAAGAAACTAAAGAAAGGTAGGCAAAATGCTCTTTGTACAAGTCTTCAAATATTTTTAAATCTTTGTGAGATGACATTTGTAAATAAGGATTATTTGTTTTATAATGGATTACATTGTGTCAAATGTAAAATAAAAACTTAGTTTTTTTTTGTTATATGTAAAAATAAATAAAATTTTTTACTAAAGCTGTCACCCTAAAAGTTTTTTTTGATAACAAATATTTAACAACTAAAAATAAAAACAAGTAGTTGAATGTGTTTCTAAGGTTATAGAACTTTTTATAGAAAATAATCGAGGGTAATTTGTTTTAATATTCAGGTATTGGGTTGTTGATTTTAGAAATAAATGAAAGGAGTTATTTCAATAAGCTGGAAGTATTTTAAAAGTTGAGATTTATAATAAAGCCAACGAATTTATTAACTATTAAATTAATTAATTTATGAAGTAAGACTGTATTTAAAAAGTGAAATACATCAAAAAAAAATCGGAAAATAGTACCAGTATTTCCCGATTTAGTAATGTGTTTCAAACGACGTATCGAAATTAAATCATTTAAAAACTGACCAAAATTATGAAAAAAATTTTACTTTATCTGGCCGTTCTATTTGCGTCATTGCAAATGTTTTCACAAACAGTAACTATTACTGAATCAGCCGGATGGTTAGAGTCTGCTTATGTAAAATGGCAGCCTGTTTCCGGGGCGCAAAGTTATAATGTGTATTATAGCGGTAATGGTATTACAAATCAAAAAATAGATAACCAGCTAATTCGCAGTTATGGTACTTATTTTCGTGCCGATGTTTTAGGACTGGCTGCCGGGAATTATACTGTTTCGGTGAAAGCTGTGATTGCGGGAGTGGAAGGAGATGCTGCAACTACACAAAGTCTTACCGTTTTAGCGCATGACCGTAATGGTTTTGCGTTTCAGGGAGGACGCATACCAGGTGGATATAATATGGACGGGACACCAAAGTCTAATGCGGTAATCATATATGTTACCGAGAACACAAAAAACACAGTTTCCTTAACAGTTACAGGGGCAACAACAAATCCTTGTATAGGTTTGCAAAATATTTTATTTGGGTTTAAAAAAGGATTAGATAATCGTCCTTTGATTGTTCGTTTAATCGGTAATATTACTGATATGAGTGTTATGGACGGTGGAGATATTGTTATTGAGAATAAAAATAACGCATCAGGTTCTATTACATTTGAAGGTGTAGGGAATGATGCTGTTTGTAATGATTGGGGAGTAAGATTGAAGTATGCCTCTAATGTTGAAATTCGAAATCTCGCTACTATGAATGTCAACAGTACAGCAGGTGATGATTTTGGAATGCAACAGGATAATGATCATATCTGGGTACATAATAATGAGATGTTCTATGGTAATGCAGGTAGTGATGCGGATCAGATAAAAGGTGATGGTGCATTAGATAATAAAGGTTCAACTTATTGTACGTTTTCATACAATCACTTTTGGGATAGTGGGAAATGTAGTCTTTTAGGCTTGAGTGAAAATACAACTGTCGGTTTGTATGTGACTTATCATCATAACTGGTTTGATCATTCTGATTCACGTCACCCTCGTGTACGTTTTTATTCAGCTCACATTTATAATAATTATTATGATGGGGTTTCAAAGTATGGTGCTGGTTCTACAAGTGGCTCTTCTTTGTTTGTAGAAAATAATTATTTCCGTAATTCTAAACGTCCTATGATGATTTCTATGCAGGGAACAGATGTTTGGAGTAGCTCTAAACAAGCCAATGATCCGGGAAATGTTGGGACTTTTTCAGGTGAAGATGGAGGAATCATCAAAGCTTTTAATAATACTTTTGATGCAGATATTGCTACTAATGAAATGCGTTTTGTAGCCTATGGTGATCCTAATCCGTTGTATAATATTTCAGGTAAAATTAGTTCTACAATAGATTTTGATGCTTATTTAGCAACTACCAGAGGAGAGCAGATTCCTAATACTGTAAAATCGTATGCGGGAGCAAACGTCTATAATAACTTTGATACTGATGTAGCATTATATGTGAAAAATTTAGTTCCGGATTCTCCTGAAGTGGCTAAATCAAAAGTTATGCAATACTCAGGACGTACAGGAGGTGGTGATTTGAAATGGACTTTTAGTAATAATGTTGATGATACTTCCTCTTCTGTAATTACTGCATTAAAAACGGCTATTACTAATTATACCACTAGTTTAGTAGCGGTACAAGGAGAAACAGTAGTTTCCAGTCAAACTTTAACATCGACTTCTAATACGAATCAAACAGTTAACTCTGGTTCAGCAATTGCAAATATTGTATATACCTGGGGAGGAGATGCAACTGATGCTACGGTAACAGGATTGCCTGCATCGGGAATTACTTTTGTAAAAGATGCGACTGCTAAAACTATCACTATTTCCGGTACACCTACAGCCAATGTGTCTTATTCTATTGCAACTACAGGTACAGTTGGAAATCCGGCAACAGGATCTGGAACGATTACGGTATCGACTCCCGGAACTACAACAGGTGGTGAGGTGCATAACTTTACAACTTCAGGGAAAACGAGTTCTTTTTATACTATTACAGGAAATATGAACTCTACTGATGGTTCTCAAACTTATGATGGTTTGACTTTGACGGCTCGTTTAAAAATGGAAAGTGCTACTGTAATTAGTTATACAACAACGGCAACTTCAACTTTGACCTTAGTTTTTGATAGTTCATTTTCAGGAAAGGTTAAGCTGAACAATGTATCCTATACAGCAGTTGCAGGTGTAGTGGTGATACCTTCGGTAGCTGCAGGAACGAATACGATTCTTAAAGGAGATACAGCAAATTTATTTTATATAAAAACGGTATATGATACTCCTGCGTTAATAACTCCATCAATTTCTAATTTTACTATTGCTGATAAAGTTGTAGGCGATGCTGCTTTTGCATTAACAGCTCCTACATCTAATAGTGATGGGACTTTTACTTATACAAGCAGTAATACAGCGGTTGCTACGGTAAGTGGAAATATGGTAACTATTGTAGGGGAAGGAACAACTACTATTACGGCTAATCAGGCTGCTACTTCAATTTATGCCGCGGGAAGTATTTCAGCGACATTAAAAGTTTTGCCAGAGCAAGTAGCAAGTTCTGTTGTCTATGATTTTAGGGATGGAGTAATTATTGCTGCGGGTAAAAGTACTGATAATGTTGTTACTTTGAGTGGGGGAAGTTATAAGCTACATGGTGCCACCTATGGTCTTAATATGAAGGTTGGTGGACAAATTGATATTGCAGTAACCGGAAGTTGTACAGTTCGGTTTTTAGGGTCACAATATTCTTCATTGCAAATGGAAGGTACCGCTTCGGTAGCAGGTGATTTAGGGACTATAGCCACTAAAGTTGCTGTTGATCGTGTGGATACTTATGAGTTTAAGTATATTGGTGGAGCAAGAACATTGCGCTTTAAATTGGTGGCTCCGGGGACTGATTTATATTTGCCATCGCTAGAAATTATACCGGATAATACCGATGTTGTTAAAGCTGATGTTTGGGATTTTGGTGCGCAACAGCTGGACGATGTTTTATATAATAACAAATTAGATGTTGCAACTATTAACTCATGGTATCCTGTTGGTTATGTGGTGGGTACGGCTAGTACAACGTATGTGATGCCTACTTCGTTTACTGCTGGGGATTTGTCTTGGGTTGGAGGTTCCAACGATCGTCTTAGATCCAGTAACACAGCACTTACTCGATATGATAGTAATGTAGGCTCTGGTGCTGCAGCCGGATATGCAGGAAGAATTTATGTAAATGGTTCGGCTCAGGCTGGTCGTTATTTAAGTTTTAATCTTAAAGAAAATGATGAGTTAACAGTTGTTGCTAACACTGACGCAGCGGGTAGATTAAATTTTGTATATCTTACTGATGCTAATGTACAATCGGATCTTGTAGAAACAACAACTACAACTAAAGAATATAAATTTGTAGCTAAACAAACAGGAGTTTATAAAATTTATGATCAGGTAAATAAACCAAGTTATTATCGTATTATTCGAAAACCGGCAACTTTAGTAGCGGTTTCCGGGTCTATTGATGTAACTAACGCAGCAGATATTCCTTCAGGATATACAGTTGGTTTTACTAATGCAGCAGGGAAAATCTGGAATGCTGTTGTGGCTAATGGGAAGTATAATGTAACATTGCCAGCGGGATATACTTATACATTAAGTGTAGGTAATGCCAACGGATATTTAATTACTAGTGGAGATAGTTTTGAGGTTGCTGTAGGTTCAAACCAACATAATATTACAATTTCAAAAGTTACATTGTTTACAGTAACTGGAAATGTTACCGGTTTAGGAACAGCTATTTCTAATCTTAGTTTGAAGTATACTTCTGATCCAGCAGCTAATAAAACCTATGTTCCGGTAGCTGTTGTTAATGCTGTTACAGGGCAGTATTCCGTAAAATTAGAATCGGGTGTAGGATATACTGTTTCAGGTGTTGGAGTTAATGAATATGAAATTTTAGCTAATTCAGTTACCGTTTCGTCAAACACTACTGTCGATGTCGCTTTTACTCTAAAACCGAAGTACAAAGTTACTATCACAGCTCCTTCTTTGGATGCAACTCAATTGACTAAATTAGGATTGAAATTCTCAAATATTAATGAGGCTGGAATAACTTATACTTTTACGGATATTAATAATGTCAATTTACGTAAAGGAACTTATTCCGTTAGCGCTTTAGGATTGGATGAATATCCGGTAGAGTTAGCAATGACATCTAATCTTGTAGTTTCAAATGCAGCAGTTTCAAAAGAACTAACATTTAAAACTGTTACTAATTGGTCTTTTGATGATAAAGTAATTGCTAATGGAACAACTAGTTACAAAGGAATGTTGTTTACTGGTGCTGTTGCTAACGAAATTGCCAAAGGTCATCTAAATGCTGGGACGGGTTCTACAATTAGTGTCCCTGTAAATCCAAATCAAAAAATAACGGTTACTTATTATTATGCAGCTAATTTTTCTATACAAGGAGGTGCAGCCGTTACAACCAGTAGTAATAGTACAGGTCTTTTTGAAAAGGTTGATTATGTTTATACAGGAACTAGTCCGGGGAATGTTCTTATTGCTGTGAATGGAACAAGTTATTTTACGGATATTAATGTCGATCTAATTGTACCTTACACTTCTGTGATTACTGTTGGAATCGACAAAGATTATCAAACTATTAATGGTGCTTTGAAAGCCATTTCTAAAATGGTTCGTACAGCTGAGCAAAGAGTAACTGTGGTAATTGATCCGGGTAACTACGAAGAAATGATTGTGGTCAATAGTCCTAATGTTACCTTTAAGAATGCTGCGGCTAAACCAAGTATTGCTTTGAAAAACAAAGGTGTGGATATTGATGCTAATGCAGTTCGTGTTACTTCTTATTATGGTTATGGCTATAGTTATTACAGTCAGGGTAATGACAATAAATGGAATGCTGATGTTTTAGCAGTGAACAAAGCGAATAATAGTTATACTTATGAGAATGTTAGTGGAACTACCAATGGTTCTTATTGGAATGCTACAGCTGTAATTGCTGCTAATGGTTTTGAGGCCAATGATATTATTTTCGAAAATTCATTCAATCAATACATTTCTAAAAAAGAATCTCAAGATAAAGTAGTGATGTGGACTGTAGGTAATAAAGGTCAGCGACCAACAGATTACGGAAATACAGCGGTTCAAAACAGAAGTTTTGTTGAAAGAGCTGCGGCTATTGGTATTCCAAATGGTGTTGATAAGACTGTTTTGAAAAACTGTAGAGTAGTAGGTCGTCAGGATTCTTTTTACGGAGGCGTAGGTTCCAGAGTAGTGGTTTACAAAGGAGCGGTAATGGGAGCTGTAGATTATATCTTTGGAGGAATGATTGGAGTGTTTTATAAAACCGATTTTGTAATGAATGTGAGTGATGTTGCCGGAGATGCTTCTTATTTAACAGCTCCTCAGCAAAGTTCCGGTAGAGGTTTCTTATTGTATGAATGTAAAGTTACTTCGGCAGTGCCGGGAGATGAAACCGCTTCAGCCTTTAGAGCTAAGCCGGGTTATTTTGGACGTCCATGGTCGGCTAATACAAGTGAGGTGGTTTTGTATAAAACTAAAATTGAAACTTCTAATTTCACTGGTTCAGAAGGTTTGTCTTTAATAGCACCTGCAGGATGGACAAGTTCATTAGGAGGTACATCTGATAATATTTATGAGTTTGGAACAATAGAAGATTCAGGTGTTGATAATTCAGCTAATCGTGTAAGTTGGTCTAAGATGCTTACAACTCCTAAGTTGGCTGATGGTACTGATATTACGACCTTTAATTTTACAAAAGGAACTGATGGATGGAATCCAATTCCCAACTTGGAAACAATTGTAACATTACCATCGGATAATTTCGCTGTATTAGTTAATAGTGCTACTTGTAATGGGGCAAATAATGGCGCTATAACAGTTTCTTCTAAAGAAAACACTTTAATTTATGATGTTAAAATCAATGGTAATAGTCATGTTTTAAATTCTGAAAATGAATACACAAAAACATTGAGTAATCTGTCGGCAGGAGTATATGAAATTTGTTTTTCAACTACAAGTATTCCGGGTTACAAACAATGTTATGAGGTAAAAATTGAAGAGCCTGAAAAAATAGTGGTTAGTTCTTTTGTTTCTAAAAATTCAAATACTGTGAGACTTTCGATGCAAGGTGCCAGCCAATACAAAGTAACATTAAATGGTGTTGAAGAGCTGGTTACAGGAACTAATTATACGGCTGCTCTAAAAACAGGAACCAATACCATTTCAGTAAGTACTGATTTAGAGTGTCAGGGTGCTTTTAATGAAACGATATTTTTGTCAGAAGGGATTCAGTATTTTCCAAATCCAACTTCGGGAGTTGTTCAGATTTATTTAGCAGGAGTGGATAACGAAGTGAATGTTGCTGTTTTTGATTTGGCAGGAAATCTGATTTCAAAATATGTAAAATCAATTGCGACTAATAGAAATTTCCAATTAGAATTGTCTTCTTATATGGATGGAATGTATTTGATTCAATTAGAAGGAAAAACGATAAGCAAAACATTTAAAATTATAAAAAAATGAGAAAACCATTAATTTATTTTGTTCTTTCATTGGTTATTTTTACTACTGCTTGCAGTAATGATGATAATGAAAAAAATACTCCCGAATTAGGAGAATTGTTCTTGGCGAGTCCTTTGGATAATTCTACCTGCGAAGGGACTTCTGTTTCCGGTACCAAATGCGAAGTTACTTTGGCTTGGGAACCTACAGCTGATACCGATAGTTATACGTTGACAATAACTAATCTTGAGACAAACAAAGTGGTTTTGATTAAGAATAATATTGAAACGACTTCGTATAAAGTGACTTTGGACAAAGATGTTCCTTTTTCATGGAAAGTGTCTTCTACAGATGATTTGTCTAAGGAATTCAATAATCTTAGTAAAGTATGGAAATTTTATGCCTCTGCTGGTGAAAGTGTGGCTAATTATGCACCTTTTCCGGCTGATTTAATTGCACCAATTCAAGATAAAATGGTAACGGCCGTTGATGGTAAAATTACCTTAAAATGGGCTGGATCTGATACGGATAGTAGTGGCTTAAAATATACTATTTATCTTGATAAGGTAGATGGAAAACAAACTCCTCTATCGGGATTGACTAATATATCAGATACACAAATTAGTGTTTCAGTAACCAGTGGAGTGTATTATTGGAGAGTAAAAACGTCTGATGCTAATAGCAGTTCGTTTTCTCAAATAGTACAATTTACGGTGAACTAGACGTTCGATACAGTTATCTAAATTATAGCCTGGAAGTTTTTTCCGGGCTATTTTTTTTGTAATTAAATAATGCCATTTGGAAATATAAAATGGTCTTATTGTCAGTTCGAGCGCAGTCGAGAACCGCTATTGAATCTCGACTCTGCTCCATTTTACAAAAAATAATTAGATTTCTCCATATTTCTAAATGGTGTATAAGATGCGAATTGAGATTGTTTTTTTGGTCGTTTCGGATAGCTTGTCTTATGTAAGTTGTTAGTGTGTAGTTTTTTACTTGTTTTTTGAATAAAATTCATTTTTTATGCTTAACTTTTACATCGTGTTAAATTTTAATCCTAAAAAAAAATAATTAGTAAAATTGTCACCCTAAAAAACTTTTTTGCTAACATAACATTAACATACAAGATAAATACAATGGATTCCAGCACAAATTTGATAAATATCCTAAAGGAAACAGTTACTAATGGAAGTGTAGATGCTTCTAAAATTGCCTTGTTGCCTCAGGAAGAGCAAGACTTAATAAAAGAACTCCAGGCTAATGGTATGCTCGAAGAAGCATTGTTGTATGTGGAATCGATAGATACCCAAAAATCATGGGAAGAATTAAAAGATAAAATTGAACTTAGAAAAAAGCCCGTTGTAATTAATTGGAGAACTGTTTTTCAATATGCGGCAGTTTTTGTGTGTTTATTGGGCTTGGTTTATGTTTTTCAAAATAATACAAATAATTCAGATGAAATTGTAATTCCTGATGATGCCATTCAATTAGTATTAGAAAATGGAGATATTCAGATTTTAAGCCCAAATGGTGATCAGCAAATAATCAAGAAAAATGGAGAGGTAGTGGCTTCTCAACAAGAGAATCAAATTAGTTATGCTTCTGATGCTTCAGTAGATAAATTGGTTTACAATCAAATCAAGATTCCTTACGGGAAAACTTTTGTTGTTACCTTGTCAGATGGTACAGTGGTCAATATGAATGCAGGTTCTTCTTTGAAATATCCGGTGCAATTTATAAAAGGGCACAATCGTGAAGTGGTGCTGGAGGGAGAAGCTTTTTTTGATGTTACCAAAGATAAAAAACATCCCTTTATAGTTAAAACAAGAGGTATGGATGTTAAAGTTTTAGGGACAAAATTCAATATGAGTTCTTATAAAGAAGAGGCTGATATTAATACCGTTTTGGTTGAAGGATCAGTTAGTTTGTCTAGCGAGGCTAAACCAAATGAGAAAACAATGCTTGTTCCAGGCGAAAAAGGAACTTGGAATAATCAGAAAACAGCAATAGCAGTTGAAAAAGTAGATACCCGAATTTATACCGAGTGGATGACAGGAGAGCTTGTTTTTAGAAAGGCAACTTTTAGAGAAATCATCATAAGATTAGAACGTACCTATAATGTTACAATAGAGAATAATAAAAAAGAACTTTTAGACAAAAAATTCAATGCCAGTTTTAATAAAAATATTGAAAGTATTGATAAGGTCTTGCAAACAATGAGTGAAATTCAAAATTTCACCTATAAAAAAGAAGGTAAACTCATAAAAATAAACTAACTAATTTACTAACAAACTAAAACGCCAATTAATGAAATAAGAGTGTAATTTTTTTTAAGGAAAGAAGAAACTCATTAAAAAAAAATCGGAAAATAGTACCAGTATTTCCCGATTTAGTAATGTGTTTCAAACGACGTATCGAAATTAAAATCATTTAAAACCCATCCAAAATTATGAAAAAAATAATTAAAGGGAAATGGCTCAGTCCGTATTTGCCTAAAATTAGTCTAAAGATGAAACTAACCACGCTATTATTGATACTTTCTTTGGTCAGAATCCAGGCAAGTACCTATTCGCAAAATACAAAGTTGACATTAAATGTGAACAATACTTCTGTTGAGCAGCTGTTCAATAAAATCGAGTCCGTTTCAGAATATCGATTTTTATTTGAAAGCAGTTTGATTGATTTAGACAGAAAGGTTTCTGTTAATGTTGAGAACAAAAAAATAGTTGAAATATTAGACAAAGTTTTTAAAGGAACGGATGTTTCTTATACGATAAACGACCGACAGATATTATTAGTCAGAAAAAAAGAAGCAGCTCCATTAGTAACTAATGCGGTGAAAGCTCTGGATGTTCAGGAAGTAAAAGTTTCAGGAGTAGTCAAAGATGCTCAGGGAATGCCAATTCCGGGGGTTAATATCTTAGAAAAAGATACTAAAAACAGTACTCAAACTGATTTTGACGGGAAATTCACCATTCGTGTAAAAGGATCATCCAGTGTGTTGGTTTTTTCATTCATTGGATTCGAGACCTTATCAAAAGCAGTAGGACAAAACAGCAATTTGAATATTGTTTTAAAGGACGAAAATTCTACCTTAAACGAAGTGGTGGTTATTGGTTATGGAACTGCTAAAAAAGGAGATTTAACAGGTTCTGTTGCTTCAATTGGAGGAGAAGATTTGAAAAAAACTAATATGAATAATGTGGCTGAGAGTTTGACAGGACGTGTAGCAGGGGTTCAGGTAACTTCTTCTGAAGGTTCTCCGGATGCTGCAATCAATATTCGAATTAGAGGAGGAGGTTCTTTAACTCAGGATGCGTCTCCATTAATCATTGTAGATGGTTTTCCAATAGCCAATTTAAATGATATTGCTCCATCGGATATTGAAACGATAACGGTTTTAAAAGATGCTTCTTCTACTGCAATTTACGGTTCCAGAGGAGCTAATGGAGTTATTCTTGTAACTACTAAAAAAGGAAAAGACGGTAAAATTTCTACAACATTTAATTCTTTTTACGGATTTAAAAAGATTGCTAACACTATTGATGTTTTAAATCCTGAAGAATATGCAAGATTGCAATACGAATATGTGAATCGTTTTAAAGAAGACGACAGTTCGTATCAACAATATTTTGGACAATGGTCTGATCGTGATCTTTATACAGGAATGAAAGGTAATAATTGGCAAAAACAGGTTTATGGTCGTCTGGGAGAAACCAGAAGCCGAGATTTAGGTATTAGAGGTGGGACCGATAAAGTGAACTTCAATTTTAATTATGCCCATATTGATGAAAAAACCATTATGATCGGTTCTGAATACAAAAGAAACAATTTATCTCTGGCTGTAAAAAACAAAGCTACTGATAAAATTGATTTGTCTTTCACGGTGCGTTATTCGGATACAGAAATTAAAGGTGGAGGAACTAATGAGCAAAATGCTAAATCTGTTTCGGCCGATGCCCGTTTACGTAATAGTGTGGCTTATGCACCAATTCCTTTAGAAGGTTTGACTTCCGATAATACAGATGAGGCCGATGCCAGCTTTTTAGTACATCCTTTTGTAGCAGCAGCTGATAATGACCGTCTGCAATTAAGAAAAAACTTCAATATTTTAGGAGGAATATCCTATAAAATTTTACCAGGACTTCAATTAGGTTCTGATTTAGGTCTGGATAATTACTATAATCAGGATTATCGTTTTTATGGACGTTCAACTTTTTATGTAAGAAATCAGGTAGCGGCAGAAAATCAAGGGAAACCAGCCTTAGCTTTGTTAGACAGAAAGAATGTTACATTTAGAATTGCTAATACAGCTAATTATGATTTCAAGAAAATATTAGGAGAAGATCATAGCTTAAAATTACTGGCAGGTCAGGAATTAATAAAAATAAATAGTACTGAATTAACCAGTGAAATTCATGCCTTCCCTTTGTTTTTTGATTTTCAAAGTGCCAAAAATCTTTCCTCTCAGGGAGATGCACAATTTACACAAACTACTTATGCTCCTGAGGATAAATTACTATCTTTTTTTGGACGTGTAAATTATGATTATAAAAACCGTTATTTATTTACCGCAACCTACCGCGCCGATGGGTCCAGTAAGTTTTTAGGAAAAAACCGTTGGGGTTATTTCCCGTCAGCTGCTGTGGCATGGAAACTTTCTGAAGAAGATTTCATGAAAAATGTTTCCTGGTTAAAATTATTGAAACTAAGAGCCAGTTATGGTCAGGCAGGGAATAACAATATTCCAACAGGTCAAACCAGTTTGTTGTTTAATCCTAATGTTACAACATGGGTTGAAGGTGTTAGCAGTTTTTGGGCTCCGTCCAAAACAATGCCTAATCCGGATTTAAAATGGGAGACAACCATAACTCAAAACTTCGGTTTGGATTATGAGTTGTTTAACGGAAAAGTGAGTGGAAGTGTTGAAGCCTATAAAAATATCACCAGGGATTTGTTGATTAATTTCAATGTTCCGGGTAGTGGATACGATACACAGTACCGAAATATGGGAGAGACTCAAAATACCGGTATTGAGGCTTCGTTGAATCTTAATATTATTAATAAACCGAATTATGGTTTAAGTCTTTCTATGAACTTTGGGATGAATAAAAACCGAATCAATTCATTAGGAGTAATGAATGATTTCTTTTGGTCAACAAACTGGGCATCTACCGCATTTGCAGATGATTATGCTGTAAGAGTTGGACAGCCATTAGGAATAATGCAAGGATATAAAAGTGATGGACGTTATGAAGTATCTGATTTTGATTACAATGGAACCAGTTATACTTTAAAAGCAGGAGTTCCTAATACTACACTCCTGGGTACACTTGCTCCGGGGGTAATGAAATTAAAGGATATTAATGGGGATGAAGTAGTTGATGCAAAAGATTTAACGATAATAGGTAATGCTAATCCAAAGCACACAGGAGGTTTTGTGTTAAATGCTAACGCTTATGGTTTTGACTTATCGGCAGCTTTTAATTATAGCTTTGGTAATGATGTTTATAATGCCAATAAAATCGAGTATAGTACAGCAACTGAAAATACACAGTATAGAAATTTAAGTACTTTGATGGCTTCTGATAATAGATGGACTAATTTGAATGCAGCGGGAGAAATTGTTACTGATCCGGCCGAATTAGAAGCCTTGAATGCTAATACTACTTTGTGGTCTCCATTCATGAGAAATTATGTGTTCAGTGACTGGGCAGTAGAAGATGGTTCTTTCTTACGTCTAAATACCCTTTCATTAGGATATACTATACCGGCAGATGCACTTTCTAAATATGGTATTGCCAAATTAAGATTTTATGCAACGGCTAATAATGTATTTGTTATCACTAAATATTCAGGTTTAGATCCGGAGGTTTCTACAATCAGAAGAACACCTCTTACGCCAGGAGTGGATTTTGCCCCATTCCCAAGAAGCAGACAAGTTTCTTTAGGTTTAAATCTTAATTTTTAATTTTTAAAAAATGAAAAAAGTACTTTTATATATATCAATAATTACAGTTGGCTTTTTAAGTTCATGTAATTCGGATGATTTTTTAGATGCTCCCGCAAAATCAACTTTAGATGAGTCGGTTATCTTTTCTAATGCAGGTTTGGCTAAAGGAGCTGTAGACGGAATTAAAGTTCCATTTGGAGAAACGAACTCTTACCGTGGACGTTTTTTACCATGGTACGGTTTGAATACGGATGTGGAGTGGTTTAATACTTCTCAAACCATAAATGCCAATTCAGAATTGTGTAATTACAACACAAAATGGGATAATACCAATATGAATACGACTAACAATGCCTGGGCTATGATGTATTCAGGTATTGAACGTGCTAATATTTGTATCCGTGGTTTGCGTACCTATGGGAATCCGCAACCGGGAACTGAATTGGGTTATCTTTTAGGAGAATCTTTGGCGTTGAGAGCGGTATATTATGCTGATTTGTTAAAAGCCTGGGGAGATATTCCTGCACGTTTTGAACCAATAACTTCCGCAACAATATATATCCCTAAATCAAGTCGTGATGTGATTTATAAACAACTTATTCAGGACTTAGGAGAGGCTGCTGATTTAGTGCCCTGGCCTAATGGAAGTGCAGCTACTTCCAGTGTACACCGAATTAATAAAGCTTTTGTGAAAGCATTACGCGCCCGTTTAGCAATGGCAGCCAGCGGATTGCAGCAATATCCTGATGGAATAAGAAGAAGTAATGATGCAGATCTTACGGTTGACAAAATGTACAAACTGGCTTTGGATGAATGTAGAGATGTAATCAACAGTGGTACGGCGCGTTTAGAAACTTCTTTTGAAACCTTATGGAGAAAATACAATCAGGAAGATGTAACTGCCGGAGGCGAATCATTATGGCAAATTCCTTTTGCTGATGGTCGTGGACGTATGTTGTTTACTTTTGCAGTTCGTCATAATAGTATTGATCAATTTCAGGCAAATGGTAATAATAGAGGAGGAGCTGCAGGACCATTACCTTTTGTATTCTATGACTACAATCAGGCCGATACCCGTAGAGATGTGACCTGTGTGCCTTATAAATATGGTACAGCGGTTAGTGGTGTTTCTAAGCAGGAATTGAATGATTTGGATACCTGGTATTTTGGAAAATACCGTTACGAATGGATGTCTCGTTATGTTACTTCAACTAATGATGATGGAGTAGATAAATTGTATATGCGTTATGCCGAAGTGCTTTTAATAGCTGCCGAAGCGGCTAACGAATTAGAAGGGCCTTCAGCTGCTGCTCCCTATTTAAAAGAAATTAGAAAAAGAGCTTTCCCATCGGCATCACATGCAACCATGGTAGATGCTTATGTAAATGCTTTGGCGTCTAAAGAGGCGATGTTTAATGCCATTGTGGATGAACATAAATTTGAGTTCACCGGAGAAATGGAGCGTAAACAAGCTTTAATTCGTTGGAATTTATTGAAAACAAAATTAGACGAAGCTAAGGTGAAAATGACAAACCTTCAGGCTCGTACTGGCGAATATGCCGATGTACCTTCAACTTTATATTTTAAAACCGCAGCTGATAATGTTTCATTGGAAATTTACGGATTAAACCGTGGAGAAACTACCAATCCCGGTGTAGGATATACTGCAAAAAGCTGGCTTAAGTTAGAGCCACTTAAAATCAGTACACTATATGATGCTACTATTAATCCGGATACAAGACAATTCTGGCCTATTTGGCAAGTCTTTATTACTGGTAGTAACAAACAATTAGTAAATGATTACGGATACGGAAATGAAAATTAAAGCTGGTTTTGCTATTCGAAAAAATATTTATGTTGTATTTATAACTTTTGGGTAGCAGGATTCATTAAATAAAAAATTATGAAAAAATTTATAGTTAAAATATTTTTAGCTTCCTTATTTGTTGTAGGGACTCTAATGAGTTGTACAGGTTACAATGAAGACGTAATCGATATGCTGGAGGTTAACAGAGCTTTTGCTCCTGTAGAACTTACTGCAACAATCAGAACACAAACTACAGTCGAGTTAAACTGGACTCCACGAGATAATGTAGATCATTATGTAGTTGAATTTAGTGCCGATGATCCTAATTTTACTACTATTGTCAAAAGCTTAGAAGTGAGTGCTTCCGAATTGCCTTTGAGAGTACAAATGGAAGGGGAAACAGTCTATTCTATTAGAGTAAAAGCCATTGTAAATGGTTTGGAAGATTCTAATTGGACGACTGTTACTGCTACAACACTTACAGAGCAGATTTTTACCGGAATTGTTGATGGTGATATTTTGGGGACTCAGGCTACACTTCGTTGGACGCCTAATAGTAATGTGACTCAAATTAAACTTTCTCCTGGTGATATTACTCATGTTATTACAGCTCAGGAAAAAATAAATGGTATGGCAACCATAACCGGATTATCCGGAGAAACAGCCTATACAGCTACCTTGTACAATGGTATAAAAATTAGAGGTGTACTCAATTTTACAACAGGTGTTGATGTAGGAGATGCCACTCTTATAAAGCCTACTGATGATTTGTTTCAAAAAATTGCCGACGCAGCATCTGGTGCTGTCTTAGTTTTAGAACCTGGAGATTATACGGCTCAAAAGGGTGTTATTACACTTTCAAAATCAATTACTCTAAGAGGTTTGAGAAGTTTTGATAAACCAAAACTAAAAAATGGATTTTTAATTAATACCGGTGCTGCTAATATTAGTTTAATTGATTTAGACTTAGAAGGAGATGGACCTACTATTGATTCTAATAATGATGTTGTGAAATATAATCAAGCTGGAAATTATACTTCTTTATTAATTAGTGGTTGTACTATTCGTAATTTTAGAAAAGCACTTATTTATGGAGATTTGGACAATTCAGTTGTTAATTCTGTAACTGTAGAGAATTCTGTTGTTACTGATATGTGGTGTAATGGAAGTGATTTTATAGATTTTAGAAAAATGAATGTACTTAATCTTACTGTTAAAACTAGTACATTCAATAATTGTGCAGCAGTTACTTCTGCAGAGCGAGATTTTATCAGAATTGATGCAGCAGGTGCATCAGGTACAGGTTTAACCACTAATGTGTTGCTGGAAAATTGCACGATTCATAAAGTAAGTAACATAGCATCAAGACGCATATTATACGTTCGTTTTTTAAACAATGCGTTGACAGTTCGTAAAACGCTCTTCGCTAATACTGCTGCAATTTATTCAAATCAAGCAAATACCGCTAATCCTACTTTTTTAAGTAATAATTATTTTAATTCAACAGGGCTTCATACAACGGCAACTAAATTTGATAACTCAGGAACATTTACTCTTTTAGACCCTGGATTTACAAATACTGCAACTGGTGATTTTACCATTAGCAATCAAACTTTAAAAGATAATCAAATAGGTGATCCACGTTGGATTAAATAATCTTCAATATTTTAAATACAATAAAGAGGTGTGCTATTAGCATGCCTCTTTAGTTATAATGTGTTTTGAATTAACAATAGAATTTTTTCTAAAATAAGATAATCAATTATGAAATATATACTAATCCTGTTCTTTGTTTGGAATCTTTCGTCCTGTTCAAAAGATGATATAGAAAAAGAAATACAAGTGAAAACAATTGTCATTAATGGAGATAATTCATTAACCAGCACACCTAAACAATTAACAGTGAATGTACTTCCTGCTGATGCGACAAACAAGGAAGTAAGCTGGAGTGTTTCGGATCCATCAACAGCTGTAATTACCGAAACCGGACTTTTGACAGGCCTAAAAAACGGAACGGTAAAAGTTACTGCCACAGCCAAAGACGGTTCTGGTAGCTATGGAGATAAAACCTACACTGTTTCAGGAATAACATCACCTGCCGTATTGATACAAAGTATTGCTATTACAGCTGCTGCAATTACTAACGGTCAGCCATTGCAATTGACCGCTCAAATTGCTCCTGCAAATGCGACTACTAAAACGCTCAGCTGGACTACTTCAAGTCAGGCAATAGCAACTATTAGTGCCGATGGTTTGTTAACTCCCAGACTTAATGGTACAATTACTGTAACAGCTACAGCTACTGATGGAAGCGGAAAAAGTACCCAACTTCAAATAACTATTTCAGGAGTCACCACCGTGTATCTAACTACAGTGCGAGGCGAAAGTATCTTGTTGTGGCAAAGAAATAATGGAGGATGGGGGAAAACCATTGCTGATTTAAATGATTATAATGTAGCACCTACAACTCAAGAAAAAACAGCTGCATTGGCCACAAAAAACAATACTGATACTACTATAGACAACGGGCATGTGGTAACCGAATTACGATGGTTACTAGCCGATTACAAAACAACTCAGAATCCTAATTATTTAGCAGCTGCCGAAAAAGCGATTGATTGGCTGTTTTTAGCCCAATATGCTAATGGAGGTTGGCCACAATATTATCCGGATAAAAGTGGGTACAGACATCAAATTACCTATAATGATAATGCTATTGCGAATGTGATGAACCTGATGTGGGATATTATAAAAGGCAAAAATAATTTAGAACTGGTAAATCCAACATACAAAGACAAAGCAACTACCGCTTTCAATAAAGGTATCGATATTATATTACAAACTCAAATAACATATAAAGGCAAAAAAACAGTTTGGTGTGCACAACATGATGAGGTGACTTTGCTACCTGCTTTAGCCAGATCTTATGAGTTACCTTCTTTTAGCGGTTCGGAATCAGTTGGTATTGTACGTGTTTTAATGCTGGTAGAGCAACCATCAGCAGCGGTAAAACAGGCTGTAAAAGATGCCATTGACTGGTTTAATGGAGCTAAGATTATCGGAATTGCTACACAAAAAATTACCGATGCTTCTCAGCCTACAGGGCAGGATGTTATTGTGGTTTCATCTCCTGGAAATGTAATATGGGCAAGATTTTATGATTTAACGAACAATTTACCAATGTTTTGTGGTCGTGACGGAATCCCAAAAACAACTTTAGCCGAAATTGAGAATGAAAGAAGAGTTAATTATTCCTGGTATGGCAATTGGCCCAATGCCTTGATTGGTTCAGAATATACCAATTGGAAAGCTAAACACGGTTTGTAAATAATTAAAATTAGAGCCTGTTTAAATTTATTTTAAAAAAAGAAATTTTCTTTTCCCCGTCCCTAAAGGGCGGAAAATTTCTTGAAAATTCATCAAAATTACACCCTTTAGGGATAGGGGGAATTAATTTTGATGAATTTAAACCGACTCATGATTTTTTATAAAGGAATTAAACTAATCATTGTAAGAACCAGATTTATGCAAAATAATATCATCAATTTTAAAACACTATTTATTTTTTGTCTCATTGGATTTGTTACGTCTTTAAACGCTCAATACCTAAAAGGTTTAACTCAACTTAGAGATACTTCTTTTGCGACAGCGAGCGCTTTCAAAAAGACATTGAAATACCATCCTAATACTACGATGGTTCCCGAAATGAATTTTGAAAATGTAAAGCAAAAAAATGATGTTGTTTATTGTAGTTATGGAAAACGCAAAATGAAATTGGATGTTTTCGTTGATAAAAACAGCAAGAAAAAACAAACAGCCATCATTATCATTCACGGTGGAGGTTGGCGTTCTGGAAGTAGAGAACAACACCATCCAATGGCACAAAAGTTAGCTAGTTTGGGGTATGTGTGTTTCACTCCCGAATACCGACTTTCAACTGAAGCACTTTTTCCTGCAGCCATTTATGATGTGAAAGCCGCTATTCGTTGGGTTCGAAAAAACGCTAATCAATACAATGTAGATCCGAATCAAATTGTGGCATTGGGATTTTCGGCAGGAGGAGAAATGGCAGCCTTCATGGGAACAACCGGGAATATGCCGCTTTTTGAAGGTGTGGTGACCAATTCTAATTCACAATCCCAAGTGAATGCAGTGGTGGATATTGATGGAACTTTATCCTTTGTACATCCTGAAGGAGGTGAAGGCGATGATAGTAAGAATATCTCTGCGGGAACGTACTGGTTTGGTTATTCGAAAAAAGACAATCCAAAACTTTGGGAAGCAGCTTCGCCTTTGAGTTATGTAAGTGCGAGTACACCGCCAACCTTATTTATCAATAGTTCAGTAGCCCGAATGCACGCTGGTCGAGACGATTACAGAAAGGTTTTAGATAAAAACGGAATCTATTCAGAAGTGCATGAATTCGAAAATTCGCCACATACTTTTTGTCTTTTTAATCCTTGGTTTGAACCTACGATTCAATATATTGATGGTTTTTTGAAAAAAGTGTTTAAGAAATAAAAGTAAGTTTTATAAAATAACAAAGCCTCAAAATTATTTTTGAGGCTTTGTTATTTTTAGTTTGCACGGGCGGAGGGATTCGAACCCCCATCAACGGTTTTGGAGACCGCTATTCTACCCTTGAACTACGCCCGTAGAATAACCTTGAGGGCGCAAATATAGGTTTATTTAGAGAAAAAACGAACAGCATCAGTGAGTATAAATCAATAAATTTTGTTGCTATTTTCTAATGAAATGGTTAGGAGGTACTTGCACGGAAATATTTTTTTATTTCTGGATAATTTTCTCCATCAAACGCTCTGGAGCTTGAAGGGGTTGAGGATTAAAGATGCGGGTTTTTTCGGTTAAACAAAAATTTTACAAGTACAAGACTAACTTTCCATTAAGCCTAAAAAACCAATCTCGCCAAACGGCTGTTGTGCCCAGTATTTATTCATTTTCAGTTAACTCATATTCAACTAATTCCTCATGTATTGATTTCATTTCAGTATTTAACTGGTTTAAATATTCCACGCAAATGTTATTGAACAAGTCTGAATTCTCGTCTTCTAATTTAAACTCAAACAACCCTTTTTTTAATCCCTTTAAAATTAAATTAAACACTGATTTAACATTGTTGGGATTGTCGTCTGTTAATGTAATTTGAATTGGGGTATCTCCAACTTCAAGAACCAAATATGTATGTAGTTCTTCTCTTTTGATAGTTGCTTTTTTAGTTTCCATATATTTTTCCTCTTTCTCCAAAGGCATCTTTACCGCCTTCTAAAGTTTTCATACTAATTTCCTTCCAGTCTAGACTTGGTCTCGAACCATAAATACAATTCAGAGAATTTGAAAATGGGTTACCAGTAAGAGTATATCCTTTTCCTTGTTCATTAAGTCGATAGATGGAATTATAAGGTAATGTTCTAACCGCAATATTTGCATCATGAGTTGCAACAATTATTTTTTTCCCTAGAAGTGCTTTTTCCTTAATTAAAGGTACTATCACATCATTTATGTAATCATTTCCAAGACTTTTTTCTGGTTCGTCAATCAAATAAATATCCTTGTCGTCCGCAAGTTCTTTATGTAATAGAATCATAGAAGATTCTCCATTCGAAGGGTTATAAATAGTTCCGTCTAGTGTAAAATGTTTGTGTTTTAAAAGTAAGTCACTAAGAGAATTAATGGTGTTAATGTTCTCTATATCATTTAATTCGGTGATTTTTGAAAACAAATCATTTGAATAAATATGTTTTGATATAGAGAAAACAGTATTTGCAAAATCTTTTTGTGGTGTTTTGAAAACATTTTTTACAGGCGAGTAGTCTCCATTTGAGAAAGAACCATTATGAAATACTAAGTTTGTTTTGCATATCAATTGTCCTTTTTCGCCAAGACTACCAGCGTATTCATCAATTGCATTAATTGGTTGATTAATTATTTTAGTTATTTTTTTAGACGCTCTTTCAATTTTAATTCTGTTTCTAGAATATTCTAAAAAACCTGTTTTTGTGGGTTTTGGTGGTTGATTAGTTTTCTTTGCAATTTCATTGTTGAAACAAGAAATAATGCCATTAAGTAGCTTAATACTTTTATTTTCTATAAAATTGCGTTCAGTTCCATTTTTTAGTTGCAAAAGAATTTTCTCAATAATGACTTTAAGTTCGTTAATTAATTCATCATCAATGTATTTTGTTGTTTCAGAAATTTCATTTATATAAGTTTCAAAGGAATTAAAACTATCTAGGATTTTTGTAATTTCTTCAAGAACTCTTTCAGAAGGAGTCTCATCTTCTTGAGTAATACTCTTGATTTTTAATTTTTGAGAAATTTTATTGGTCTCTTGAAATGAAAAATGTAATTCATATTTATTTAAAGTAGTTACTTTCTCTTCGGTAACGTCTTTAAGAAATCTTATTTCGTCAACACATTCATCAAATCCGAAATCAGATGCATTGCAATTGAACGTGTTGCCTTTTATGTCGAAAACAGCATTTAAATGATTATCATTTGATTTATAAACAGATGTTTTGTGACCTTTGCTATTATAATGTTTAGATAAGGATTCCAAAATATCTGTTTTTCCAGTTCCTTTACTTCCAAAAAGAACATTTATATCAGGATAGATATCTAAAACGATTTTCTCAAAAGGGTCATTTTTAAAAGGAAATAATTCAATACTTTCTTTAGTTTTTTTGTCTAGAATTGTGTTTATAGTAGCTTCATCTTTTTCAAGCAAAAGACAGAATTGCTCAAAACTCTCAACAGGGAGTCTTAGTTCTGGTAGGTCTTGTGATTGTTTTATGTAGTCATTCCAATCATGTATATCTGAACCATAAATAGAATTATGTCCGTGACTGATATAAATCCCCGCTGAAATAGAGTTTGTAGCCTCTTTTAAAATTCTTTTAGGATTTGAAACCAATTCAATCAAGGTTTCGATTTCTTTATCTCCTAAGTTTGGCTTTTTTACGAAATAGTGGGCAATATATATACAGTCTAAAGTGTCGAATTTTTCTACGGTTTGTTGTAAGGTTATTGTAAAAGTATCAGGATTTTCTCCATCTAATATTTCACTCACAGCTTTGTCAAAGTTTAGATAGTTTTTCGGGTTACAAATTACTATTAAATGAGATCTTTTTCCATTTTCAAAAATATCAAGCTCAATACCTGGCCATACTTGACAATGAGTTTCAACTCCTTCTCTAAATTGTTCATATTGTTTAACATCAAAATGGTTATGGTTGGTAATTGCTAAAATATTTACCTCAGTATCACTTAAAATTTCAACAAACCTTTCTTTTTCAATGTTCCTTGTAGGTGCGTCACCAGATTTTACTTTTCTTGTATGTACATGAATGTCAATTTTCATCTTGATTTTTTCTAATATTGGGCAGAACTAGTTTATATGTTTGATAAACGTCATATATAATATTTGATTTCAAATATATAAATAATTCACTACAAATCATCAAAAGCACTTTTATTTATTGAATACTTTTCGTACTTCTATAAAACAAAAAAAGTACAGCTTGCACTGTACTTTTAGAATATAAAAAATTAAATATTATTATTTCTTCTCAGCAACAATACTAAGCGTTGTTGCTCCTTGTATCAAACCTTCAACATCTGCTTTTACTGAAATGCTTCCGCTGTCTTTAGCGGCTTTAACAATTGCAATGGCTTTTCCTTGGTAGGCTCTTGTTTTCTGAACCTGGTAACCATCGTGGTTGATGATGTTCCCATTGTCAACGGCAATAATTTTACCGGAATCCGTAATAGAGAATTGGATTAGATGATCAGCATTGGCACATCTAATTCCTTTGTCGTCCACAATAGTTGCGGTAATAAAAGTCACATCATCCCAGTTGTTAGCAACTGTGCCTTTGCTTTGCGTTAGAATAATTTTGGCAGGTTTTCCGGCAGAAGTATGTTCTTCCTGAGTAACTACTTTTCCGTTGTTTTTTCCAACAGCTTTTATGGTTCCTTCTTCAAAAGTAACATTCCATTCTCTTGGCGAATCGTCAGCCGGTTTTTTCAATGAACCCAATGATTTATCGTTCAGGAAAAGTTCTACTTCTTCGCAATTACTGTACACATTTACTTTGGCATTGTCATAGGTATCAAAGTCGTTCGGTGTCCAATCAGAAACCCAAAATCCAGCACCTGCATTATCTGATTTTCTAACAATATGCACCACAGGTTCTGGAGACCACCAGCTGTCTCTTTGCAACGATTGTTGTTTCCAGTTTCCGGCTCTGTCAAATAAACCTTGATTATTAGTAGTTTCTGGCCAGTCGGCTTCACCCAGATAATCGTAACCCGTCCATAAAAATTGTCCTGCCATATACGGCTTGTCTCTTAAAGCCAACCATTGATTTAATACATGCGTGTTTTCGGTACCAATAACTTTCCAGCTTGGATGCGCTTCGTGGGCAGCAATCAGTTCGTTTTCACGGTAATTTTGACCTACAACGTCCATTTGTTCTGCAAAACCACTAAGATATACTTTAGAATTCGCTGGTCTAAAAAGAGCCATTGTTACCGGTCGGCTGTTGTCGTATTTTTTGACCACATCTTCCTGCATCTTGTATTTTTTGTAACCTTCCGGATAGCTTAAATCATCATGAATTTCGTTTCCAATACTATAAATCACGATTGATGGATGATTTCGGTCTCTTAAAATCATGTCTTTGGTGTCTTGTTCCCACCATTCTTTGAAATATAAATTATATCCTTTTTCACCATTGTGTTTGGCTGCCGTCCAGGTATCGAAAGTTTCGTCCATAACCACAAATCCCATCTGATCACACAAATCAAGAAATTCGGGAGCTACAGGATTGTGCGAAGTACGAATTCCGTTTACGCCCACTTCTTTTAATTTTTGCAAACGTTCTTTCCAAACGCCAAGCGGAACTGCCGCTCCAACCGCACCGCCGTCATGATGCAGACAAACCCCTTTTATTTTGTAATTTTTATTGTTTAACCAAAAACCGGTATCGGCTCTAAATTCGGCATTTCTGATTCCAATAGTAATCGTCTGATTGTCAACAAGTGTTTTTCCTGAATACAATTTGGTATTCACCGTATATAAATTGGGCGCTTCAATATCCCATAATTTAGGATTTAGAATTTCAATTTCCTTTGATAATTCGTTGGTTTTATTGGCTGCAATATTTTCCTGGCTTTCGCTGGATTTTACCACTTTTCCGGTGTTGTCAACAAGCTCAATTTGTAATTTATAAGTTCCGGAAGCCCCTTTATTTTCTATTTCGGTTTTGATACTTACCACTGCTTTTTTAGCAGTTGGGTTAGGAGTTGTAATTTGTGTTCCCCAATGTTTAAAATGCGTTTTATTGACAGCAACTAAACGTACATGACGATAAATTCCGGCACCTGTATAATAACGGGAAGCGGGTTGAATGGTATTGTCGGCTCTAACGGCAATGGTGTTGTTTTTATCTTTTCCAAAGTTCAAATAAGGTGTCAAATCATAACTGAAACTGATGTAGCCATAAGGACGTTTTCCTAAATGTTTTCCGTTGACCCAAACATCACTATTAGCCATAACACCATCAAATTCGATAGCAAACAATTTATTAGCATCGGCAGCGTCTACTTTAAAGGTCTTGCGATACCAGCCAATTCCAGCAGGCAAATAACCTCCGCCACGTGCTGTTGGATTTTCACGGTCGTAAGGACCTTCAATGCTCCAATCGTGAGGCACGTCAAGATTTCTCCAGCTTTTATCGTTGAACTCCGGTTTTTCAGCACCGGCTATTTCTCCTTTTGTAAATTGCCAGTTCGCATCAAAATTGATGGTTTGTCGGCCTTGAGCGAAAATGGTCGTTGCAAAAGCTAAAAAGAATAAAAGACTGTAGGCTTTTATGTTTTTCTGTTTTTTCATTTTGATTGGGTTTAGGTTGATTTATTTTATGTTTCTTCTACTGATTTTAAAGAATGGCACACAGATGAAACTGATTTTAGCGGATTATCTCAGATTGTAATTTACAAAGGGCTATGATAAATCCGTTTTTATCTGTTCAATCAGTGTCACCTGCCTGTCGGCAGACAGGTCTGTGGTCTTTTTTATTTAATCTCTTTAGGTTTAATTTCTCGGAGCTTTGCTTCGTTTTTTACCGCAGATTCGCAGATTTTCATATTATAATCTGCGAATCTGCGGTTGTTTTTTAATACCTCGTGGGCTCAGCTCCGTGGCAGTTTAATTCGTTAGCAAACAGGCGGATCTTATTTTAAAATCAAATTGATTTTTTCCAATTCTTCCGTGCTGAAATTGGTATTTTCTAAGGCTTTAATAGAATCCAAAATTTGTGCGGGTTTACTGGAACCAATTAGTACTGAAGTTACTCTCTCATCGCGTAAAATCCAGGCTAGCGCCATTTGGGCTAACTTTTGACCTCTTTCTTTGGCAATGTTGTTTAAGGCTATGATTTTTTCAATTCTTTCAGGAGTAATATGATCTGCTTTTAGAAATTGTCCGCTGGTGGCTACTCTTGAATCGGCTGGAATTCCGTTCAAATATTTGTCAGTCAATAAGCCTTGTGCCAATGGAGAAAACGGAATGCAACCTACTTTTTCTTTTCCTAATAAATCCAAAAGTCCGTCTTCTACCCAACGCTCAAACATGGAGTATTTAGGCTGGTGAATCAGACAAGGTGTTCCCATTTCTTTTAATAATTGAAAAGCTTTTTCCGCTTCTGCTGGGCGATAGTTTGAAATTCCAACATACAGCGCTTTTCCTTGTTGCACAATTAAATTCAAAGCCGCCATAGTTTCTTCTAAAGGCGTTTCTGGATCAGGTCTGTGGTGATAAAAAATATCGACATATTCCAAGTCCATTCTTTTTAAACTTTGGTCTAAACTGGAAACCAAATATTTTTTCGAACCCCAATCGCCATAAGGGCCATCCCACATCGTATAACCAGCCTTAGACGAAATAATCATTTCGTCCCTGTAGTTTTTAAAATCTGATTTTAAAATTTTTCCTAAACAGCTTTCTGCTGATCCTGGAGGCGGACCGTAATTGTTAGCCAAATCAAAATGGGTAATTCCATGGTCAAAAGCAGTTTTAATTAAGTTTCTGCTGTTTTCAAAATCGCTATTTTCTCCGAAGTTGTGCCAAAGTCCTAATGAAAATGCAGAAAGTTTCAATCCTGAATTTCCACATCGGCGATATTCCATTTTATCGTATCGGTTTGCTGCTGGTTGATATGTCATATTTTTGTTGTTTTTCGTAATCGTTTACGGTGAGTATTAAATTTTTTTAGTTTCTTTTGGATGACTCTCTTGTTATTAATGTTGGAGTCAATATTCGTTTTTGATGGTTTGTTTTTTCTACTTTTTTCGAAATTAACTCATAAATAAGATGGAAGGCTTCTTCGCCCATTTGCACTGTTTTTTGATCGACAGTAGATAGAGAAGGAGTGATGTGTTCCCCGAATAAGTCATTGCAAAAACCAATGACTCCAAATGCATCTGGAACTTGAATTCCTTTTTCTTTTAATTCTTTTAAAACGCCAAGCGCTGTAAAATCTTCCACGGCAAAAATAGCATCCGGCTTATTTTCTAAATTTAAAAAATAAGTTGCTCCTTTTCTTCCTGCTTCAATACTAATGTCTCCACTATAAATTAAGCTGGCATCAAAAAGAATATTGTATTGTTCCAATGCGGCTTTATAACCACGAATCCTTTCCGAAAAAGCTTTGATGTGTTGCGGTCCGGAAATATGAGCAATTCGCTGATATCCTGATTTTATAAGGGATTCGGTTGCCATAAATGCACCTAAATAATCATCAATACAAACCGAAGAAATTTCTAAATCGTCATTGGTTCGGTCAAAAAAAGCAATCGGAATATTTTTCTCTTTAACCGATTTGAAATGAGAGAAATTAGTGGTGTTTTTAGAAATGGAAACCAGAATGCCATCGACTCTGGCACCAATAAAAGTGTCAATTCCCTTTTTTTCAAATTCTTCCGATTCATTCGATTGATAGATCAAAACATCATAGCCATGTTGACTCGCTAAATTTGAAATGCCATGAATTACAGATCCAAAGAATAAATGTTCGGCTGTTGGAATTAAAACACCAATCAGTTTTGTTTTTCCAGAACGTAGGGATGAAGCTATTTTGTTGGGCATATAATCCAAACGTTCAGCAACTGCTTTTACTTTTTTCTTCGTACTGGCACTTATTTCAGGGTGATTGCTTAAGGCACGAGAAACCGTTGCAGGAGCAATTCCTAATTCTTTGGCAATATCGCTAATGGTTATTTTATTCTTCATATTTACGTAATCGTTTACGAAAGTAAAATATTATTTTGAATTAGTGAAGTAGGAGGGAGTTAAATTTTCTAAATTATTGTTTATGAATGCTTTTTCATATCCTTTACCAAATTATCGGTAAAAAATACAATCGCAATTCCACCTAAGCCAATGCAAAGCCACATAAACCAGGCTTGTTGCCAAAAAGACTGGGTTTTGATTTTGTTTTCTTTAGCAGTAAGATGTTGGATGTCATGAATTGTAGCTTCAGGTAAATCAGTATTAATGTTGTTTTTGAAGTTTTCTAAATCGTATTTTGGCTGATTAAGTTTTGGATTTCCTGTTTGGATGCTGTAGTTTTCATTGGCTTTGAAATCGGCAATTACAGTAATTGGATTTTGGAAAATCTGAATTTTAGTAAAAGTCAAAGGTTGATTATCGTGATTTTCAATTTCTATGAAAAAATCTTTTTCAAAAAACTGAGGAACTGTAAAGCTGTTCTTTTGATTGGAATTCAATTCGAAATTGGATAACGTTTCCTGGTAGCTTTTGGTTTTGTGTTTTACAAGCGTTTTTTTGTTGACATAAATTCGGGCATTGCGTTGGAATAAATTCGGATTGGATACTGTGAAATGAATTTGGTTAACAATTTGAGGATACTTAAAAGCAACATGAATCAGCGTTTTTTTCTGCGCCTGAATTTGCATTGTTTTAATGCTACTTGTTTTAATTTCAACTAAATTGGCAGCATTGATTTTATGGGTAAAGTAGCCAATTTTTAAGATGTTTATGGGTAATGATATGCTGTCGTTTAAATCAATTTTTAAATAGCGATAGGAGGAAAGCGGCAACGGAATGGTTTTGAAAACACTAACAGCTTCACTATTTTCAAGTTCGCTTAAAACGGCTTTGTTCACTAATCCAAACCATTCTTTTTGGTTGTTACTTCCGCTGATGCTGTACGGTTTTCTAACGTCAGAATTGTTTATTGACAGTGCGATTTCGGAAATTGATGTTTTATCATTTTCGAAAATAATAGTGGTTTCTTTTTTTGGAATTGCCGTTTTGGAAAGTATTTTAAATTCCGAAAAAGAGCTGAATTTACTTTCCATATTTCCTTGCAGAATGTAATAAGGGACTTCAGTTCCTTTGCTATCAAGAATTCTAAAATCACTCAAATCTTCTTTCGAAAACGAACGAATTTCGGCAGGCAAATTCATTTTATGCAAACCATTTTTGGCTACAGCATTGATTTTTGCAGTAGTATTGGATTGTGCCAAAATACCATTTGTAAGCAGAATTAAAAACGCTAAAAATTTATTCAGTTTCATTGTTGGCGTGGTTTTTATTATCATCCTGAACCAAGACTTTTAATTTTTGGTACACAAATGAAATAATTAGAATTAGAACTCCCAATAAGATAAAGGCAATTATTTTCCCAGTTTCGGAAGCATTGCTGATGTCGAACAAAAATAATTTAAGAATAGTAATTCCTAATAAGATTAAAGCTGCTATTCGTAGGTTTTTAATGTGTTTTCGAATTCCAATAATTAGGAAAACAAAAGCAAGAATTCCCCATAAAATTGGATATGCGGTTTTTATAATTTGGTTTCGGCTGAGTTGTATTTGATCAAAAGCGATTTGCTGTTTTAGATATTGTAAATTGCTTGCTGCGTAATTTTTATAAAATGGACTAGATTGAACATCTTGTGCTGTAACTGGTGCATTTGAAAATGCCAATCCGTGAAGCATTAATTCGGTACTGGCTAGATAGACAATGAAAAATGCGGCAATCCAAATAAAAAATTTCTTTTGGAATATTTCAAATATCGGTTTTTCAGAATTGATTTGGTACAGCTTATAGCCAAAAAACAGCGTAATAATTAACAAAATATAGTGCAAATAGAATCCTATTCTTTGGTGGATTCCTGTTGCAATGTATTGTTCGTGTTCGTAAAACGAATAGTTAGAAAAGAAAAATGTAAACAATACAATATTGATAATCGCCAGAATATTTGCCAGTTGATTTGCAACGGTGTTTTTGATTTTACAAAAATGATTGAAAACAAAAACACTAAAGATAAAATGATAAGTAATAGGAAGCGTAAATGCCGAATTCACTCCTTGGATAAGAAGATTAGCCTGGTAATTTACTTCAAATAATCCAACCAAATAACCGATTAGAATTCCGATGATATTTATAAAATAGCGGTACTCTTTTGGGTTAAAAGTGATTCCGAATTCTTGTTGATTTTCTTCTTCGTTTTTTAATAAATAATAGGCAGCAAATAAGGAAGCAACAGCAAAAATACCAGTTAGAAAAATTTTGTTGAATACAATTGGTAACGCAAGATCAGATAGGTAAATCGCTTTCCAGTCCATCAACAAGCTAATGGTCATTAAGGCTTGAACAATAACTGAAGCAAATCGGTAATAATTTATTTTTGATTTTTGAGCCAGCCATAATAAAATTACAGCTTCTGCAGCCCAAAATAAAGTAATGTAATTACCTTCAAATTGTATTGGAATGGCAAGTGTTATAAAGGTAAGTGTCAATCCAATCAATAGATAAACAGCTGTTTTGTCCAGACCCATTTTTTTGTATAAAAACCAGGCGTAAGTAAAATTTAATAATCCCAATGCGGTGGTGAATATTCCTTTCAGTTCAGGATGGAAATTTTCTAAAATCACCATTCCGGCAGCATAAAATAAAAAGCTATTACTGGCCAGAATACTCAATTCTGTTACAGAAAAAAGTCCTTTGGTTCTAATGTTGTTGATAATGTTGATGAGTATGAAAACAAAATAAAATGCAAATCCAAAAATTAACGCACCAAGATAATGCGGTGTTTTTTCGTCTAGTTCATTAAATAACCAACCGCCATACAACAATACCGTAAAAGCGTAAGACAAGATGTTGATGATCCCCCATTTTTTATGATACGCTAAAGCTAAAATCCCAATGTTTAAAATGAGGATATAGCTAAACAATACCACATAATTTCCTTCGCCCGTGCTAAGCATAAACGGAACTGCAAATCCGCCAATTAGAGATAGTACAGCCAACTCTTTTCGGTTATAAGAAAGTGAAATGAGTGAACTAAATACGGTAATAAGCACCATAATGATGAATGCCACGGTTTGACCAAATAAATGATAACTATGGAAAGCAATAGCGATAGTAAAGTAAAAAACGGCAATGGCGCCAGCTACAAAAACAGAGCTGAAGGCGGCATATTTTTTACGTAATTTATGTGCAACTCCCAGGATTAATGCGCCAGCAAGCATACCAATTCCCACACGGGCCGGTTCGTTAATCCAGTCTTTGTCGATAGCGTATTTTACAAAATAACTAATGCCTAAAACCAGAATTAAAATTCCGATTTTGTTAATTAGGTTTTCGCCAATAAATTTCTCTAAGTCAGGATTGTTTTCTCTGAATCTTTCCCAAAAAGTTTTCTCAGGTTCTACAGGAATGTATGGTTTTGGTGCTAGTTTTTGTTCTTCAAATTTTGGAGTAGGAACTGTCTCTATTGTCTGAATAACGTTCTCTGTCTTTTCCTGAATTGTTTCCTTTTCAATAGGGGTTTGAACTATTGGTTTTTCGATTGCAACAGCTACTGGAGGTTTTGTAGCTTCAGGAGTTGCAATTGGTTTTTCAGGAAGTTTTTCTACTACTTTTTGTTGGTCTATTTTCCGACTCAATTCTCTTAAATTGTCTTCAAGTCCGTCGAATTTTGAATCAAGAGTGGTTTTGATATAGTATAAAAATCCAAAAAGTAATAACAATAAAAAAATGGTCATAGCAGGTTTTTTGAAAATAATGAAATGTAAATATAGTAACATTTATAAATCAACTGTCATTTTTTTCTGATGTTAGCTGCTTTTTTTAAGTTGGTTTATTCGTTTTGCTAATGTTTTGTTTTTTAATAAAGAATTACATTGATTCTTGTTATTGTGGATGATAGTAACGAATGCTGTTTTTTGAGAAATAAAAATAATTTTCAAAACCCTATTTTTTTAATGTTTGTAGGGATTGTTCTCTTTGTTTGATAAAATATTATGTTAAAATTTTAAGATATTCGAAAATTGATTATTTATTTTTAGATTTGACCCACTAACCCTTAAAGCATATTTTAAATGGCATTTGTAAATAAATACAATGACATAGATCTTGTGAAGCGTCTTCAGGAAAACGAAGAAGAAGCTTTGACGATTATTTATAAAGAATATTGGGAAATCATGTATTTGGCGGCCTATAATCTTGTTAAAGATAGATCGGTATGTGAGGATATAGTTCAAGAAGTGTTTATTTCGCTATGGCAAAGAAGGGCGAAGTTGCAGATAAAAGTTTCTTTGAAAAGTTATTTGTACACTAGTACTGTGTATAAAGTCTATGACCATTTTGATAAAAATAAAAAGATGCTAAAGGGCGAGTTGTTTGATAATTTTGAAAATAAAATTGAAACTTCTAATCCAGAAACCAAATTAATGCATGAAGAATTAATTCATCATTTAGATTCCATTATTGATACTTTACCGGACAAATGCAAAGAGGTTTATAAGTTGAGCAGAGAAAATATGTTGTCTAATAAAGAGATTGCTGAGCAATTAAATATTTCGCAACGTACGGTTGAAGGTCATATTTCTAAAGCTTTAAAGATTTTAAAAGAATCGCTTGGAGTAGCCGTAAGTATTGAGTTTATCACACTTTTTTTAAAGTAAAAAAATAAGATGTGTAAAAAAAAGTAAAAATAATTACAAATAGAGCAGGTGTGAAACGTTTTTTTGGAGACTTAGTTATATAAGCATACAAAAAACGAACAAATGAGTTTCAATCACCAACACTATTTTTCAGAATTAGTTAGTAAACTTCTCGATGGTTCTATTACGAAAGAGGAATTAGACAAACTGCTGAATTTCTTTTTGAATAATCAGGAAATCGAAAATTGGCCTGTTCATTTGGGATCCAAAGAAGATGTTCAGGAAAGGATTTATGAAAAAATCCGATTAGAATTGGATTTTGATAAAAAAGAAGAAACTAAAGTAATTCCGTTATATCAAAAACCTTTCTTTAAATATGCTGTAGCGGCATCAGTAGCAGTATTGATAGCATTTACAGCTTTTTTTAATCAACAAGAAACAAATACTGTTGTTGCAGCGGTTCCTAACAAAATAGAAGTTGGTACTGATAAAGCAATGTTAACTTTGGAAGATGGTTCCACTGTTGTTTTAGAAAAAGGTAAAACTTACAATAATAAAAACGTAAATAGTACTGGAAAAGAGTTGTTGTACAACAAATCCAATTCGGCTTCAAAAAAAATAGCGTATAATTATTTGACTATTCCAAGAGGCGGGCAGTTTGCCATCACACTTTCTGATGGTACAAAAGTTTGGTTGAACTCAGAAACCAAATTGAAATTTCCGGTAAATTTTGTAGAAGGAAAAACCAGAGAAGTAGAATTAGTTTATGGTGAAGCTTACTTTGATGTGTCTCCAAGTACAGCTCATAAAGGGGCGGGTTTTACAGTGTCTCAAAAGGCTCAAAAAATCCACGTTATAGGTACCGAATTTAATATAAAAGCATACAAAGACGATTTGAGTATTTCTACCACTTTAGTAGAAGGAAAGGTCGAAATGCAATTTGATAATGTCAAACAAAACTTAATTCCAAATCAACGCGCCAATTTTGATCTTAAAACTAATAAGGTGAAAATAGCTAAGGTTGATGTCTATAGCGAAATATGTTGGAAAGATGGCGTTTTCAGTTTTGAAGATAAACCACTGGATGAAATTATGAAAGTGCTATCGAGATGGTATGATATTCAGGTTGTTTTTGAAAACGAATCTATCAAAAAAGAGCAATTTAATGGAGTTTTAATAAAAGACAGAAATATTGATGAAATTTTAAGGTCTATTAAAAACTCCGGAATTATAAAGAAATATGAATTTAAAAATAAAACCTTGATACTGAAATAAAAAAAAAGAGGGTTAGTAGTTTAGATATTTAGCGGTTTCCTTACTACTTCCCTCCCTATACATTAATTAAACTATTGTTCAACTAACAACCACAAAACTATGAAAATTAATTCTATTAATTGTCGTTTTGAATTTCAAAAACGGCTTCTATTGATTATGATGAAAACATTTTTAATCCTATTTTGTACGACCGTTTTCAGTTTCAATACTGAAACCACTTTTTCGCAGGCAAAAATATCTATTGATGAAAATCAATTGGTTTCGGTCAAAGAAGTTTTTAAAATAATTCAAAAGCAAACCAATTACAGTTTTATTTATCCTAACGACTTTTTTAAAGATGCTCCAAAGGTGCAATTGAAAAAAGGGACCATTGAAATTTCTAAATTATTAACTCCGATTTTTAAATCTCGTAATTTGAATTTCGAAATAACAGCCGATAAGAATATTATCATTAAAGAGACTTTAAGTACTGAGGCGAAAGAAAAGCCCATTGAAGCGAAAGAAAAAGCTGTTCAGGAAATAAAAGTGTCCGGTAAAATAACCGATGAGAATAATCAACCTATTCCGGGAGCCAGTATTCTTGTTAAAGGAACTCAAATAGCCACACAGACTGATCTTGACGGTAAATATTTAATAAAAGTACCATCAAATGAGAGTGTTTTGGTTGTATCATTTATAGGATATGGAACCAAAGAAATAAAGATTAATAATCAGTCCGTAATCAATTTCCAACTTCTGCCAGAAACCGCAAAATTAGAAGAAGTTGTTGTAGTGGGTTACGGTTCAAGTAAACAAAAAGATTTAACGGGTTCTGTTTCTTCTGTAAAATCAGAAAATTTTAACAAAGGACCACAATTAAGTGCACAGCAAGCTATTCAAGGAAAAATGGCTGGTGTTGTAATTGCTCAGAATAGTGGTAAACCAGGAGGTTCTAATACAGTAATCATTCGTGGAGGAACTTCCTTAACAGGAACAAATGATCCTTTGTATGTTATTGATGGTGTGCCCATTTCTACTTCGGCAGGAGTGAGTTCAGCAAATATTAGAGGAAATGGAACTGATTTTTTCGATCAGGAACCAACCAATCCTTTGATGACTATTAGTCCAAATGATATTGAATCAGTAACTGTTTTGAAAGATGCTTCTTCAACAGCTATTTATGGTTCGAGAGGAGCAAACGGAGTAATTGTTATTACCACTAAGAAAGGAAAATCAGGAAATTTAAAAGTGAGTCTTGATGTTACCGGAGGGATTTCGACAGTTTCAAACAAATTAGATGTTTTGTCTGCTGATGAGTATAGAAAAATTAATACCGATTTAGGTTTGACTTTTTCTGATTTAGGAGGAAATACAAATTGGCAAGACGAAATTTATAGAACCGCAAAAACACAGGATTACAACTTATCTTTTTCAGGAGGCTCAGACAAAACCGCATACAGAGCTTCTTTGGGATATGGTAATCAGGAAGGGGTTTTAATTGGTTCCAAATTAGAAAGAGCTAATGCAAGAATCAACGTGAATCATTCTGCACTTGATGATAAACTTACATTTGATTTTAGAGTGAATTATGGTCAAACATTTTCTAATAATTCACCGGTGTCAAACACAGTAGGAAGTGAAGCAGGAACCAGTATCAATTACGAATCCTATGTTTTTAATCCAACGTATCCAATTTATGATGCCAATGGAAACTACAACCATGTGCCTCCTTATAGAATCAATCCGGTTTCTTTTTCTAATGATGTTTTAGATGAAGTAACTAATAATCGTTTCTTAGGTAATTTATCCACTACTTATAAGATTTTTAATCCTTTAAGTGTGAATGTGAATTTAGGTTATACTAACCAAGCAATTAATAGAAATTCCTATGTTAAAAAATCAAATCCGTTAGGAGAAGGAATGGGCGGATATGCCAGTGTTCAAAAACTAGAAGATTACAGCAAGTTATTAGAAACTGTTTTGAGATATAATAACTCATTTGGTAAACACAGTGTAGATGCTATTGCGGGTTATTCATACCAATATTTTGTAAACGAAGGAATCCGTAATGCCGTATCAGGATTTTTATCAGATGAATTCAGATGGTATAGCCTTCAGGCTGCCAGTACGAATCAAGGTGTAACTTCTTTCAAAGGAAGTAATAAATTAATTTCGATGTATGGTAGGGTAAACTATAATTTTGATGATATTATTCTGGCAACCGCAACTGTGAGAAGAGATGGTTCAAGCCGATTTGGTTCAGGAAATCAATGGGGGGTATTTCCATCGGGGTCTTTGGCATGGAGAGTTTCTAATATGGATTTCTTTAAATCTAAAACTATTTCTGATTTAAAAATCAGGACCAGTTATGGGGTGACAGGAAATCAGGAAATTGGAAATTTGAATTCCATTACAAGACTTGGAGCTACTTCAGCAGGATATATTGTTGGAGGACAAAGAATTACCACTGTGTTGCCATTGCAATATGCTAATCCTGATTTAAAATGGGAGCAAACTGCCCAGTTTAATACGGGTATCGATTATTCGATATTAGATGGTAGAATTCGCGGAAGTATCGATTATTATGTTAAAAAAACTACGGATCTTTTACTGCGTATTCCGGTGCCTTCGCCTACAGCTGTTAGTACCCAATTAGCAAACGTGGGAAGTGTACAAAATAAAGGGATTGAGTTAGAAATTTCTGCTGATATCATTAAAAAAGCTGATTTTTCATGGAGTACTTCTATCAACTATACAAGAAATAGAAATAAGGTATTAAGTCTTTCTAATAGTTTGTACAAAGGGGATAATATTCAGGTTGCACCATTGCAAGGACAAGGCTTAACAGCAGGTATTTATGCCCAACTTATACAACCGGGATTGCCTGTGGGGACTTTTTATGGAAGAGAATTTAAAGGGATTGAAAATGGTGTTGAGATAATTGATCCGGAAATGAAAGTGATTGGTTCAGCACAACCTGATTTTACATTTGGTATTACAAATTCATTGAGCTATAAGAGATTATCATTAGGATTTAATTTTAGAGGATCTGTTGGTAATGATGTGTTTAATTTAACTGCTAATAACTTAGGGTATTTAAGTAATCTTCCTGGACGAAATGTATTGCAGGAAGCTGTTTCAAGCGGTGTTTTAAGAACGCAACCTAAACAATATTCTTCCAGATGGATTGAGGATGGTTCTTTTGTAAGATTAGACAATATTACTTTAGGTTATGATATTAATCTTAAAAATTTGCCTGCAATCTCTAATGCAAGATTGTTTATTACGGGACAGAATTTGTTGTTGTTTACTAAATATTCAGGTTTAGATCCTGAGGTTAATTCAGATGTTTCTGGTACTGGAATTGCTCCTATTGGAGTTGATTATTTAGCTTATCCAAAAGCTAAAACAGTAAGTGCCGGATTAAGTGTAACCTTCTAAACTAAACTTCAATTAAAAATAATACTATTATGAAAAAATATATAATCAAATTAATATGGTGTTCATTTGCTGTTTCACTATTATTGCCGGGATGTACCAATTTAGAGGAGGAAACATTTGGAAGTTTGTCTCCTGATACTTATTATAACAATGAAGCAGAGGCACTTTCTTCTGTAGTGGGAGTTTATCAGGCTTTGTCTCAGGTAGCTCATATTGGGGATCCTTGGCGTATCGCCGAATTTGGAACCGATGAGTTTATAGTTCCCGGAAGAGCCAGTGGGGGATGGTTTGACCAAAATAATATTGACATAATCAATCATACTGTAGCTCCAACAAACGCTACTTGTGGTAGAGCATGGAGAAATATTTTTCAGGAAATTGGTACGGCTAATGCTGTTTTAGAAAGTTTGCAGGCATCGCCAAATAGTGCCAATTTAAAAGGATTAATTGCTGAGGTAAGAGCCTTACGTGCTTATGGTTATTTTTATGCAATGGATTTTTGGGGTAATGTACCATTAGTTACTGTGGCAAGAATAGACCCTAATAATTTACCTGGTACTACTCCCAGAGCAGAAATATTTGATTTTATTGAAACAGAAATGTTGGCTGCAATAGAAGATTTGCCTTCAATAACATCTGTAAACAAAGCAAGTTATTATCCAAGGTTTACAAAAGAAGCTATTTATGGAGTTTTGGCAACCATGTATTTAAATGCTCAGGTATATACAGGAACTCCTAAATGGACTGAAGCGGTAGCCATGTGTGATAAAATTATTGGTACCAATAAATATTCATTGGAAGCAGCTGTAGTAGATAATTTCAAGTCAACTAAAGAGCAGAATTCAACAGAAATAATTTCCTCTTTTTCTATTGCACCAGCACAGAATGCAGGAAGCAATCAATTTATCTTATATACTCAAAACGCATTAGATAAATTAAAATACAATTTACCTTTTACACCCGCCAATGGTTACAGTACCTATCAGGAAGCTCTTGATAGATATGAAAATCAGGATGTCCGTAAGTCATTGATTGAATATGGTCCACAATATTATTTAGATGGTGTTACACCTTTAACTTACCCAAATGGAACGCAATTAAATATAATTGCAGTGCAAGATTTAGTAAGTGCTGAGGATAACGAAGGATATAAAGTGTTGAAATATACTCCTATTGGAACATCCTGGTCTGGTTTTAATGCTGATAATGACTTGGTTTTAATACGTTATGCTGATATTTTATTGATAAAAGCCGAAGCCTTGTTTAGAGGAGGTACTACAACAATCACTGATACACCATTAAATTTAGTAAATACCGTAAGAGGTAGAAGTAATGCGTCTCTTTTATCAAGCTTGACTTTGAAAAATATTGAAGACGAAAGAGCTAGAGAATTGATTTGGGAAGGTCACCGTAGAAGAGATATGATTCGTTTTGGGACTTATTTTACAGGAACCTGGGCATTCAAAACAACGCAAACGGATACTTTTAGAGGTATATATCCTATTCCTCAGGAGCAGCGAACTGCAAATCCAAAACTGGAACAGAATCCAGGTTACCCTTTGAATTAAGTAATAAATTTGGTTAATAAATAGTTGGTTAAACCCATGTGTTCCTAGATTATTCTAAAATACATGGGTTTTTTATCTTAATTTAATTTTGTGTGTAATGATGTCTTTTACCAATGTATCGATTAGATTTATTTTAATTTTTGTTTTAGTACTATCGTTGAACCATAGTTATGGTCAATCTTATACAGGAGTAACTGGAATTAGAGATTCTTCTTATTCTACTAAAAATGCTTATAAATATGATGTAAAAACGCATCCGTCTATCAAGATTGTTACTGAATTTAAGTTTTCTTCAGTTAAAGAAATACGAAATATTAGCTATTGCGAAATTGGGAAACGTAAATTGAATTTGGATGTCTTTTACAATACTGAAAAGGCAAATTCCAAACGAACAGCAATCATCATTATTCACGGTGGCGGTTGGCGAACGGGAATCAGGGAACAACATTATCCGATGGCGCAAAAGTTAGCCAGTTTGGGGTATGTGTGTTTTACACCAGAGTATCGTCTTTCTACCGAAGCACTTTTTCCGGCAGCTATTTATGATATTAAAGCAGTTATTCGTTGGGTTCGGGAAAATGCAGCAGCTTATAATTTTGATGCCAATCGAATCGCTGTTTTAGGTTTTTCAGCTGGAGGCGAAATGGCTTCTTTTATGGGGACAACTGGAAATATGCCATTATTTGAAGGAACTTCTTGTAATTTAAATGCAAAATCTCATGCAAATGCCGTGGTAGATATTGACGGAACCTTATCTTTTGTACATCCGGATGGTCGAGAAGGAGACGATAGCAAAGGAATTTCAGCTGGGACTTATTGGTTTGGCTATTCAAAAGCAGAAAACCCGAAATTATGGGAAGCAGCATCGCCGTTGAGTTATGTAAGTGCTCAAACGCCACCAACACTTTTTATCAATAGTGCTGTGTCTTGGATGCATGCGGGGCGGGAAGATTATATCAAAGTTTTGGATAAAAACGGAATCTATTCGGAAGTAAAAGAATTCGAAGGAGCACCGCATTCATTTTGTTTGTATGAGCCTTGGTTTAGTCCAACAATTCAATATATAGACAATTTTTTAACTAAAGTTTTTAATAAATAATATTTCAATGCTATGAAGCCCTTTTTTCAAAATGTTTTTTGGATGGTCCTTTTTGTTTCTTTTTATGCAAAAGCACAACAAACCACAATTAAGATTCCAAAAGACACTTCTTTTACGGTAAAAAATGAATACAAAAAATACCTGAAAAACTTTCCACATATAAAACCCGCTAAAGATTCTTTGCCGGAAAATGTAAATGAAAGTAGGAATTTGGTTTATAACACATTAAAAAATACTCTTTTTGGAGACAGAGATTTGCATCTTGATGTGTTTTCTCCAAAGAAAAAAGGAAAATATCCAGCCTTAATTATGGTTCATGGCGAAGGATGGAGAGCGGGAGATAAAGCATTGCAAGTACCGCTGGCTCAAAAATTGGCAGCCAAAGGAATTGTAACAGTATGTGTCGAATACCAATTGTTGCAGGAAGCCAAATATCCGGCAGCTGTTTTTAATATAAAATCGGCAGTGCGATGGGTACGTGCCAATGCGGATAAATACGGAATTGATTCGGATAAAATAGCGATTTCAGGCTGTTCGGCAGGAGGACAATTGGCTTTGTTGGTTGGATTGACAAACGGGGTGGAAGCCAAGGAAGGAAATCAGGGAAATTTAGGTTTTTCAAGTAATGTTCAAGCTATTGTAGATTTGGATGGAGTAGTGGATTTTATGGCACCTTTGTCTCTTAATCTAAAACGAGGTCCTGATTCACCAGACGTACAATGGTTAGGAGGCACTTTTTATGAAAAACCGGAAATTTGGAAAGATGCTTCTCCTATCTTTTGGGCTAATGAAAAATCTTGTCCCATCTTGTTTGTCAATAGTGGTTTTCCAAGATTTCACGCCGGTCAGGATGAGTTAATCGGGATGATGAAAGATTGGGGAATATATACCGAAGTTCATAAATTTGATATCCAGCTCCATACATTCTGGTTGTTTAATCCCTGGATTGATCCAACGGCGAATTATATCAATGATTTTTTACTTAAAGTTTTTAAATAAATGAATATGAAAATAAAATTTATAGTTCCAGCCGTTTGTGTAATAGCTAGTTTTATAATGGCTTTCGGTGTGAAAAAAAATCACGTAACGGTTTATTTAGTTGGCGATTCCACAATGGCGGATTATGCTAATAATTACGAGCCGGGCAAAGATTATATGAAAACAAGATATCCGGTTACAGGATGGGGACAGGTTTTTCAGCAATATTTAGTGAAAGATAGTTTGCGAAAAGTGAATAAATTAATCAAAACTGACAGTGCTTTTGTCGATGACCGAGCCAGAGGCGGTCGCAGTACACGAACATTTTTTCAGGAAGGAAGATGGCGGGCGGTGTATGAAAATCTTAAAAAAGATGATTTGGTTTTGATGCAATTTGGGCACAACGATGCTGCCGAAGACAGAGCCGAAAGATATGTTACCATTGAAGGTTATAAGGAATTTTTGAGATTGTTTGTGAGCCAAACCAGATCCAAAGGAGCAGTTCCAATTATCTTAACACCAGTGGCCAGAAATTATCCTTGGAAAGATGGGAAATTGCAAAATGTTCACGGATTGTACGATCAGGCTGCAAAAGATGTGGCAAATGAATTGCAGGTTTTGGTTATCGATTTGAACAAGAAATCAATGGATTTTTTCACTAAAAAAGGAGAGACTTTTTCGGCTGAAAATTATTTTATGAATTTCCCTGCCGGTAAATATGAAGCTTATCCAGAGGGACAAAAAGACAATACCCATTTTCAAACCAAAGGAGCAATAGAGGTAGCCCGACTTGTTTTTGAAGGAATGAAAGAATTAAATGCAACTATTAAAAATTAATAAAAACTGTTTTCTATGAGAAATGTAATCCGACTAAAATACATTTTGTTTTTTTTATTTATTAGCCAATTCTTTTTTGCCCAAACAGCAAATCCTGAAAAATATAAATATCAATTTGTTGTTGCTAAAGACGGTAGTGGTGATTATAAATACATTCAGGATGCAATCGATGCGATGCGAAAATTCCCTTTGGCTCCAATCACTTTATATATTAAAAATGGAGTTTATAACGAAAAGATAGAGTTGTCGGCTAATAATACCGATGTTACTTTTATTGGTGAAAGTGTAGATAAAACGATTATTACTTATAACGATTATTCCGGTAGAGGCAAAATGGGCACTTTTAATTCCTATACGGCTAAAATATCCGGAAACCGATTCAAAGCCGAGAATATAACTTTTGAAAATTCAGCAGGCAGGGTAGGGCAGGCAGTAGCCTTGTATGTTGATGCTGATAAAGCCGTTTTTAAAAATTGTAAATTTTTAGGAAATCAAGATACGATCTATCATGGCGGTGAATATTCGAGACAATTTTTTGTGGATTGTCATATAGAGGGAACAACCGATTTTATATTCGGTCCGGCAACGGCAGTTTTTAAAAATTGTACAATCCTTTGTAAAGCGAATTCTTATATCACAGCACCCAATACTCCAAAAGATAAAGAGTTTGGTTTTGTCTTTATGGATTGTAAAGTTAGTGTGACTAGCGAAGTTGATAAAATGTACCTTGGCCGACCTTGGAGAGCCTGGGCAAAATCAGTATTTATAAAATGTGAATTGCCTAAACAAATCGCCCCGGCAGCATGGGATAATTGGGGAAATGTTGAGAATGAAAAAACTGCTTTTTTTGCGGAATACGAATGTAGTGGTGAAGGTTTTAAACCAAAAGAAAGAGCATCATGGACACATCAACTGAAAAAAGCAGAAGCCGAAAGATATACTTTGAAAACTATTTTGGGTAGTAATTCAAAATCTTCAGAAAAGGAATGGTATGAATTGTGATTTTTTAAAATAGGTACCTTAAAAATAGATTGACAGGGTTAACAACAAATTTTTAAACCAGTGGATTATATTTCACTGGTTTTTTTGTAATAACTTTCATCGTATAAATATTAGGCTAATTTTTATTGAATTATTTTATGGTATTATAAAAAATACTAAAATATTTTTATCAAAAATAAAATAACAAACAATATGCAACCGATTGTGTAATTTTTATATATTTGTAAAGTTGAATTTATACTTAAGCTTTTGAGTCTGACAAAAGAAGTTAAAATTCAAAAGAAAAATAACAATCTGGTGATTAAAAAAAAACTTTAATTTGAAGGTTTTTTTTATTCCTTTTTTTAAGTGTTATTTAAACACATATATAAAGGAGCTGTTTGTTAAAATTGGAGTATTGGAGATAATTTAGGATTTTGTCAATTAATAGAATGAAAAACTTTTTTTTAATATACTTGGTTTTAGTGTTTTCATTGGGATATTCCCAAGAGAATAATAGACTGAAACTTTGGTATAATCAACCTTCAGGGAAAACTTGGGAAAATGCTTTGCCTATTGGTAATGGTTTTCTAGGTGCTATGGTTTATGGAAATGTTGAAAATGAAATTATCCAGTTAAATGAAAATACCGTATGGAGTGGTGGACCGAATAGAAACGATAATCCAAATGCTTTAGCCGCGTTGCCGGAAATTCGGAAAATGATTTTTGATGGAAAACATAAGGATGCTGAAAAATTAGCAAACCAGGCTTTTATTTCAAAAAAATCACAAGGGCAGATGTTTCAGTCGGTAGGGAATCTTAATTTAAGTTTTGAAGGGCATGAAAAGTATTCTAATTATAGGAGAGAACTAAACATAGAAAATGCAATTTCTAAAACCAGTTATGAGGTTGATGGTGTAACTTATATGAGAGAGGCTTTTGTTTCATTTTCAGAAAGAGTGATTGTAATTCATCTTACGGCAAATAAAAAAGGGAGTCTTTCATTCACTGCTAATTATACTTCGCCCCATAAGATTAAGAATTTTGCAGTAAGCAATTCAAAAGATCTTGAAATCACAGGTACTACCAGTGATCATGAAGGAGTAAAAAGTTTGATTAATTTTAAAGGAATAACTCGTATCAAATTAGATAACGGAAAATTAGAACAAACTGATAATTCACTTATTGTAAAAAATGCGAATGCTGTTACTATTTTTATATCTATAGCAACTAATTTTAATAACTATAATGATGTAAGTGGTAATGAAGCGAAACGTGCTGCTGATTATATGAATGCAGCCTATGGAAAATCTTATGAAACCATTAGAAAGAAACATATTGCAGCTTATCAAAAGTATTTCAATAGGGTTAAATTAGATTTGGGGACAACTCCGGCAGCTGATTTACCAACAGATGAACGTTTGAAAAATTTTAGAAATACAAATGACCCACAATTTGTAGCATTATATTATCAATATGGTCGTTATTTATTGATATCATCTTCGCAACCTGGAGGACAACCGGCTAATTTACAAGGGATTTGGAATAATAGTCTTACTCCGGCCTGGGACAGTAAATACACTATTAATATAAATGCTGAAATGAATTATTGGCCTGCTGAAAAAACCAATCTTTCAGAACTACACCAACCTTTTTTAGAAATGGTAAAAGATCTAGCTGTGACGGGACAAGAAACTGCCAAAACCATGTATGGAACAAGAGGATGGATGGCGCATCATAATACTGATATTTGGCGCGCTACTGGTGCTGTGGATGGTGCTTTCTGGGGATTATGGACCGCTGGAGGCGGATGGACCAGTCAGCATTTATGGGAACATTATCTTTATAAAGGAGATAAAGAATTTTTGGCATCTATATATCCTGTACTAAAAGGTGCAGCCTTATTTTATGTAGATTTTCTGGTAGAACATCCTAAATATAAATGGATGGTTGTAAATCCGGGGAATTCTCCGGAAAATGCTCCGCAGGCTCATAATGGTTCATCGCTTGATGCAGGAACAACAATGGATAACCAAATTGTTTATGATGTTTTTTCTACCACAATTCGGGCAGCACAAATTTTAAAAGAGGATGCTATTTTAATAGATACGTTGAAACAGTTACGCAGTCGATTGGCTCCAATGCATGTGGGGAAATACAATCAGCTTCAAGAATGGCTGGATGATATTGATGATCCGAATGATAATCATCGACATGTGTCTCATCTTTATGGATTATTTCCTTCTAATCAAATTTCTGCATATAGAACACCTGAATTATTTGCTGCTTCAAAAAATACCTTACTTCAACGAGGAGATGTATCCACGGGTTGGAGTATGGGCTGGAAAATTAATTGGTGGGCAAAATTGCAAGATGGGAATCATGCTTTTTCGCTTATAAAAAATCAGCTAACACCTTTAGGAGTAAACAAAGGAGGAGGAGGCACTTATAATAATCTTTTTGATGCGCATCCGCCATTTCAGATTGATGGAAATTTTGGTTGTACTTCGGGAATTACAGAAATGTTAGTTCAAAGTTCTGACGGAGCTATTCATTTGCTTCCGGCATTAGCTGATGTTTGGCCAGACGGTAGCGTTGAAGGAATACGTGCTCGAGGTGGTTTCGAAATTGTAGAGATGAAATGGAAGAATTATAAACTTACCAAATTAGTTGTAAAATCAACATTAGGAGGGAATCTAAGATTGCGTTTACCAAATAATCTCAAACAAAAATCAGGTGCTGAATTAGCAATGGCAAATGGAGAAAATCCGAATCCTTTTTATTTTGTTGATGAAACGGCACAAGCCATTATATCTGAAAAATCCAATATAAAACCACTTGAGCTTAAACCTACAATATTGGTTGATATTGAAACAAAAAAAGGGAATGTTTACACATTTGTTAGTAAATAAAACAATTTTATAAAAATTAAAAATAGGACTAAAATGAAAAAAAAATTAAATCTACTTTTTGCTTTCACACTATTATTTTTTGGAACAAATACATTTGCCCAAAATCCTAAATTTCATATTTATCTCTGTTTAGGGCAGTCTAATATGGAAGGCTATGCTAAAATTGAACCTCAGGATACTATAGTAAATAAGCGTTTTCAGGTTTTAGAAGCAGTAGATTGTGATAATTTGAACAGAAAAAAAGGACAATGGTACACAGCAGTTCCGCCTTTGAGTCGTTGTACTACAGGACTTAGCCCGGCAGATTATTTTGGAAGAGAAATGATTGCTAATCTTCCGCAAGATGTAAAAGTTGGTGTTATCAATGTAGCTGTGGGAGGATGTAAAATTGAACTTTTTGACAAAGATAATTATGAAGCTTACGTGAGTACAGCACCACAATGGTTGAAATCGACGGTGTCTCAATATGACGGGAATCCGTATGCCAGATTGGTAGAAATGGCTAAAATTGCTCAGAAAGACGGAGTGATAAAAGGAATATTATTACATCAGGGAGAATCGAATACTGGTGATACGCTTTGGACAAAAAAGGTAAAAGTAGTTTATGATAATTTATTGAAAGATTTAAATCTTAAAGCTGAATCTACGCCTTTATTGGCTGGAGAAGTGGTTCATGCAGACCAAAATGGGGTATGTGCCGGTATGAATAAAATTATTGCCACTTTGCCTCAAACAATCCCCAATTCCTATGTGATTTCTTCCAGCGGATGCCAGGATGGTGCAGATAATCTTCATTTTACAGCCGAAGGATATAGAGTGTTTGGGAAACGATATGCTGCAAAGATGCTTGAGATAATGAAAAAGAATAAAATTTAAATCAGGCTAGTCTTTTAAAATAACCAACCAAAAAAATATAAATATGAAATTGAATACCAAGGTTTTATTGGCATTATGTTGTTTGTCGATGATTGAAATTACAGCACAAAATCCTATCATCAAGCATATTTTTACTGCTGATCCTTCGCCAATAGTACATAAAGATACGCTGTTTTTATACACAGGGCATGATGTCGCTACCGAAGCTGATACTAATTATAAAATGGCCGATTGGCATGTGTTTTCTACAACTGATATGGCAACCTGGAAAGATCACGGGGCACCACTTTCGCCGAGTACTTTTTCGTGGGCTACAGGTGATGCTTATGCCGCACAGTGTATCGAGAGAAACGGGAAATTTTACTGGTTTGTTTCGACCTTTCATAAAAAAGATGGAGTTAGTGGAGGCGGAGCAGCTATAGGAGTTGCTGTTTCAGATACGCCTACAGGTCCTTTTAAAGATGCCATTGGTAAAGCTCTTGTGATAAACGAAATGACCAAAGATTTACCTCACGCTTGGGATGATATTGATCCTACCGTATTTGTGGATGATGATGGACAAGCTTACATGTTTTGGGGTAATGGAAGCTGTAAATGGGTGAAATTGAAAGAGAACATGATAGAAATGGATGGCCCTATTACCACTTTCAAGCCTAAAAATTATATCGAAGGTCCTTGGGTTTATAAAAGAAAAGGACTTTATTATTTGGTATATGCCAGTTCAGGTACAAAACCGGAAATGATTGAATATTGTACCGCTACAAATCCCGCAGGTCCATGGACATACCAGGGGATTATTCAGGAAAATGTACCTAACAGTTTTACGACACATCCGGGAATTATTGATTATAAAGGAAACTCATACTTTTTTTATCATAACGGAACTTTGCCTACAGGAGGTAGTTACAGACGCTCTGTTTGTGTAGATTATATGTATTATAATGAGGATGGAACTATTCAGAAAATAGTACAAACTACTGAAGGTGTAAAAGCTTTAAAATAAAAATTGACATGAAAATAAGAGATACTTTTTTTTATATTGTTTTGCTGGTTGGTTTAACAATTACTACTAATTATGCTCAGGAAAATAAAGCTAAAAATCCATTGATTCATGCAGATGTTCCTGATTTATCAATGATTAGAGTAGGTGATACTTATTATATGAGTAGCACTACAATGCACGTTAATCCGGGAGTTCCAATTATGAAATCTACTGATTTAGTAAATTGGAAATTAGTTAATTATGCTTATGAAACATTAGAAGATGACAATGACAGACTCAATTTAGATAATGGAAAAAATGATTATGGTAGAGGTTCATGGGCTAGCTGTTTGCGTTTCCATGAAGGAATTTATTATGTAAGCACTTTTTCAGGAACAACGGGTAAAACATATATTTATTCAACAAAAAACATAGAAAAAGGACCTTGGAAAAAAATAGTATTAAATAATTCATACCACGATCACTCCATTCTTTTTGATGATGATGGAAAAGTGTATATGGTTTGGGGAGCAGGAAAAATTCAAATTATAGAGCTAAATAAGGATCTTTCAGGAGTAAAAGAAGAAACTAAAAGAGTCTTAATAGAAAATGCAAGTGCTCCTGCTGGAAACAATATAATGTTGCAATCTGAAGGTTCTCAACTTTTTAAAATTAACGGAAAATATTATTTATTTAATATCAACTGGCCAAGAGGAGGAATGCGTACTGTAATTATTCATCGTGCCGATAACATCAATGGTCCTTGGGAAGGAAAAGTGGGATTGCAAGATCAGGGTGTGGCACAAGGTGGACTTATCGATACTCCAGATGGTAGATGGTTTTCTTATTTATTTAAAGATGCCGGAGGTGTGGGACGTATTCCTTATTTAGTTCCGGTTAAATGGGAAGATGGCTGGCCAATATTAGGAGTGAATGGAAAAGTTCCTGAATATTTAGATTTACCACCAAGCAAAGGATTGATTCCTGGAATTGTAAATTCAGATGAGTTTACACGTAAAAGAAGTGATCAAGATTTGTCTTTAGTTTGGCAATGGAATCATAACCCAGACAATTCACTTTGGTCTGTGAGAGAGAGAAAAGGGTATTTAAGATTAAAAACAGCCAGAATAGACAGCAGTTTTGTTCAGGCTAAAAATACCTTGACTCAAAGAACTTTTGGACCTGAAAGTTCGGCTTCAACAATGCTTGAGATTTCTAAAATGAAAGAAGGAGACATGGCAGGACTTGCTTTACTGCAAAAAGAATTTGGATTAATAGCGGTGAAAATTGAAAATGGTTCTAAAAAAATTGTAATGATTGATGCTTCCAAAGGAATTCCAAAAGAAATTGCAAGTGTAACTGTAAACCAAGACAAAGTATATTTTAAAGCAGAATGTGATTTTAAAGATAGAGCAGATAAAGGAAAGTTTTATTACAGTTTGGACGGAAAAGAATGGATTAGTATTGGGAACACTATAAAGTTACCTTACACACTTCCACATTTTATGGGATACCGTTTTGGTCTGTTTAATTATGCTACAAAAAATACGGGTGGATATGTAGATTTTGATTGGTTCAGAATTAAATAAAGATTGAGTATGGTTATAAATAAATTTTATAAGCAGGATTATCATCGAATTATCCAATTTTTTGTACTGATTCTTATTTTGATAGTTCCGGCTTTGGCCATAAGCCAAAACAAAAAGAAAACCGTAAAATCAGCAATCAAAACATCTCAATATCGTAATCTTTTTAAAGAAGCAGGATATAGTCAGGTTGAAATAGACCAGAAATTAGCTAAAGCATACTATGATATTTTCGAAGGGCCAAATCATGTTTATTTTGAAGAAGGCGATTCTTTAGGTTACGTCTCTGATGTTAAAAATAAAGATGCACGTACCGAAGGCATGTCTTATGGTATGATGGTCGCAGTTCAATTGGATAAAAAAGAGGTTTTTGACCGTCTTTGGCGTTGGTCAGTAAAATACATGCAGCATCAAAGTGGACCAAGAGAAGGGTACTTTGCTTGGAGTGTAAATCCAGAAACCAAGAAAAAGAATTCGCAGAATTCAGCTTCAGATGGCGAATTATATTATATAACCAGTTTACTATTTGCCTCTAATAAATGGGGTAATAATACTGGTATTGATTATTATAAAGAAGCTCGTAGAATATTAGATGTGATGTGGAAAAAAGACGGTACTGATAATGTATATAATCTGATAAATACGGAGCACAAGCAAATAACCTTTGTACCTGAAGGAGGAAGTTACAATTGGACAGATCCTTCTTATCATTTGCCTGCATTTTATGAAGTTTGGGCATTGTATGCCAAAGATGGACATGAGGAGTTTTATAAAGAATGTGCGGATGTTTCCCGTGATTTTTTGCACAAAGCCTGTCATCCTGTAACGGCTTTAAATGCTGATTATACGGAATTTAATGGTCAACCACATTCCACTCGATGGATGCCGGCAGCTTTTCGTTATGATTCCTGGCGTGTTCCAATGAATATTGCGATGGATTATACCTGGTATGGAAAAGATAAAAAATGGCAGGAAGATTACGCTAAGAGATTTCAAAATTTCCTTAGGTCTAAAGGATTAGAAACTTATGAGGATCAATTCAATTTAGATGGTTCTGTTCCGGATTTTATTCTTCAGGCTGGTCCAGTTAAAAAGTTGAGACATTCTATAGGATTGGTTTCCACTGCAGCAACTGCTTCGCTTGTCAATAAAGATAAAGGGAGTGTAGATTTTGTTCATGCAATTTGGAATGCCAAACTGGAGCCTTATGAAGACGGCTATTTTGATCCCTATTATGATGGTTTGATGTATCTCTTCAGTTTAATGCACCTTAGTGGGAAATATCAAATTATAGAGCCAGAAATTAATTGAAATTGAAATTTTTAAACTTAAAAAAATAAAATATGAAACAGTATTTAAATGTTACGTTATTGGTATTTATTTTATCGAGCTATTTGTGTTTAGGACAATCTATTGTGGAAGATTTTAAGCCTTCCACAGTCAATCAGCCAGGACAGGAATATCCACAAGTTAATTCTCAGGGCTACGCACGATTCAAAATTTTAGCTCCAGAAGCACAATCGGTTGTGGTGAGTCTTGGACTAGGAGGAGCAAAGGGAGGTACTGTTCTTACCAAAGGAGAGAATGGTTTTTGGATGGGAACTACAGCAGGAGCAATGGATGAAGGATTTCATTATTATCATGTAACTGTTGATGGAGGTGTTTTTAATGATCCCGGAGCCTTAAATTTTTATGGATCTACCCGTTGGGAAAGCGGAATAGAAATTCCAGCCCATGATCAGGATTTTTATGCATTAAAAAACGTTCCTCATGGTAATGTACAGCAAATTCTTTTTCCTTCAAAAAGTACTAACACTTCGCGCCGTGCTTATGTTTATACACCACCGGGTTATTCAAAAGAACAATCAAAACGTTTTCCTGTGTTGTATTTGCAACATGGTTGGGGCGAAGATGAAACTGCCTGGAGTAATCAGGGACGCGTCAATTTAATAATGGATAATTTAATTGCCGAAGGGAAAATAAAACCATTCATTATTGTAATGACTTACGGAATGACCAATGAAGTTAAATGGGGAGGTATGGCTAGTTTCAAAATTGATGGTTTTCAAACGGTTCTTGTCGATGAATTAATTCCGTATGTCGATGCAAATTTCCGTACTCTGGCTAATCATGCAAATCGAGCCATGGCGGGACTTTCAATGGGAGGTATGGAAACAAAAACCATAACACTGAACAAACCGGAAGTATTTTCTCATTATGCACTTTTGAGCGGTGGAACTTATAAACCGGAAGATATTAAAGAAAAATCGAAGGTGAAACTTATCTTTTTAAGTTGTGGAAGTAAAGAGCGTCCTGATGGTGTAAAAAATGCAGTAACTGGCCTGAAAGACGCAGGATTTAATGCCATTTCCTATGTTTCAGAAGGAACAGGACACGAATTTCAAACTTGGCGACGTAGTTTTAAGGAGTTAGCACCATTACTTTTTAAGGATTAAAAAAGATTTTTATGAATTATAAATCTATTATTTATTTAGTGAGTGTCTTGATAACCACAATTGGCATTGCTCAAAATAATCCGCCTAAAGTTAGAGAAGATTTTAAACCATCGTCTGTAAATCAACAAGGGAAGTTATATCCGCAAGTCAATTCCGAAGGTCGGGTTAGAGCAAGTATTCTGGCACCTCAGGCTAATAAGGTTCAGCTTGATCTTGGAGGTACAAAATATGATATGGTAAAAGATGAGAAAGGTATCTGGACAGGAGTATCTGAACCTCAGGATGAGGGATTCCATTATTATCAATTGAATATTGACGGAGCATCAGTTCCTGACCCCGGAACAGTATATTTTTACGGCGCTGGGAGGTTGGGAAGCGGTATAGAAATTCCAGCTGTTGATCAGGAGTTTTTTGCCATGAAAGATGTTCCGCATGGTCTTGTTAGCGAAAATATTTATTTCTCTAAACTAACGAATTCGTTTAGACGCTGTTTTGTTTATACGCCTGCAAATTATAATGAAGATTCAAAAACTCGTTTTCCTGTACTTTATTTACAACACGGAAGTTTTGAGGACGAAACAGGATGGGCAGTTCAAGGAAAAGCCAATCTAATATTGGATAATTTGATTGCTTCGAAAAAAGCAAATCCTATGATTATTGTAATGGATAATGGTTATGCTTATAAACCTCAAAGCAATACAGCTCGCCCAGAATCAGTATTTGAAGAGGTTGTAATAAATGAAATAATTCCTATGATTGATGCTAAGTTTCGCACCATTGCAAACAGAGAAAATAGAGCAATTGCAGGACTTTCTATGGGAGCCAATCAAACGATGAGAATCATGATGAATAATTTAAATACTTTTTCTCATTATGGAGGATTTAGCGGAACTTCTAATTATCCGAGTACTGATGCAATTGATGTCAACACTTTTTTAGATGGAAAATTTAAAGATGGTAATGTACTTAATAAAAAAGTAAAGCTCTTTTGGTTAGGATTGGGAACCAAAGAACCTAATCCGTTTCCGGGTTCAGTGGGTGCATTTCGAACCATGTTAGAACAACAAGGAATTAGATATGCCTATTATGAATCTCCTGAAACAGCGCATGAATGGCTTACATGGAGAAGATGCTTAAATCAATTTGTAACTCAATTATTTAAATAAAAAACCAATTATCAACCAACCTAAAAATAAAATAATGAAAAAAATTATTGTTACAGCAACAATGCTTTTTATGTGTAATCTAATTGTTGTTGCACAAAAAATCGAAAAAGAAGGTCCGAAGGGATTTGACCAATTAAAGCCAGCTATCGCTCACGGTACAATAGATACCATCGCTTATGATTCAAAAACAGTAGGAACCACCAGAAAGGCTTTAGTTTATAAGACTCCTGGATTTTCAAAGGACAAAAAATATCCTGTACTTTATTTACTGCATGGTATTGGCGGTGATGAAAAAGAGTGGCTAAAAGGAGGGACTCCACAAATCATATTGGACAACTTATTTGCTGAAGGAAAAATCAAGCCAATGATAGTGGTGTTGCCAAACGGACGAGCTATTAAAGATGACCGGGCTACTGGAAATATTATGGCTCCAGATAAGGTTCAAGGTTTTGCCACTTTTGAAAGAGATCTTTTGGATGATTTAATTCCGTTTATCGAAAAAACATATCCAACTCTGACTGATCGAGAGAACCGCGCTATTGCAGGACTTTCTATGGGAGGAGGTCAATCACTTAATTTTGGTTTAGGGAACTTAGACAAATTTGCCTGGGTGGGAGGTTTTTCATCTGCACCTAATACTAAATTACCAGAAGTTTTAGTACCAAATCCGGAAGAAGCAAAGAAAAAATTAAAATTGCTTTGGATTTCCTGTGGAGACAAAGATGGATTAATTACTTATGGCAAGCGTTTACATGATTATTTATTGGAAAAAAACGTACCACATGTATATTACTTAGAGCCAGGCGGACATGATTTTAAAGTTTGGAAAAATGGTTTGTATATGTTGTCACAGTTTTTGTTTAAGCCTGTTGATGTTTCTTCATTGGGTCAATACACTATTTTGGATAATACTTCTACTTCCGCTAAATAAAAAAAACACACTAGAATTTTTAAAAAAAATGTAGTGAATAGAATTAAAAAAAGGATAATGAAAAATATAATTGTTTTATGCTGCTTCATAATTTTTTCAGCAGCTTATTCACAAAATACAATGTCGGTTTCCAGTCCTAATGGAGACCTGACATTGAAGGTATTAATTAATGATGGAACGGCATTTTATTCCGTTACTTACAAGGGAGGAATTGTATTAGAAGATTCTCCACTAGGATTAATTACTAATGCTGGCGATTTTACAACTAATATGAATTTTGTAAATTCAACTGCAGCTAAAGTAGAGGAAACTTATCATCAGACTAAGATTAAACAATCAGAAGTAAACTATAATGCCAATACTTTAAATTGTGTGTTTTCGAATGCTAAGCAACAAAAAATAGCAGTTTTGTTTCAGGTAAGTAATAATAATATTGCTTTTAGATATGAGCTTCCTGCGTGGGGAGATACTAAAGTTTGTGTAGTTTCTGAAGAAAAAACAGGATTTAAATTTCCGTCATCAACCACAACTTTTCTTTCTCCAATGATGCGACCAATGACAGGATTTGCTCGTACTGCACCTAGTTATGAAAGCGGTTACGAAGCTGATGCTCCATTAAGTAAAACCACATCTTCTGAAGGTTATGTATTTCCCGGACTTTTCAATTTAGCCAATAAAGCTTGGGTTTTATTATCAGAAACAGGAGTGAGTAGTTTGTATACCGCTTCACATTTAAGTGGGTATAAAAACGGAATATATACTGTAGAATATCCAAATTCGAAACAAAACAATGGTTTTGGAAGTTCGGGAGCACAAATAAGTCTTCCTGGTGTAACACCCTGGCGAACAATTACGGTTGGAGAGACACTAAAACCTATTGTCGAAACTACAATTCCTTTTGATGTTGTAAAACCACTTTACAAGCCTTCACAAGAATATAAAATGGGTAAAGGCAGTTGGAGCTGGATTGTATGGCAAGACAATAGTATGAATTATGAAGATCAGGTAAAATATATTGATCTGGCCGCCGCTATGAAATTTGAATACATTTTAATTGATGCCTGGTGGGATGATAGAATTGGGTATGATAAAATGAAAGAATTAATCCAGTATGCTAAATCTAAAAATGTAGAGGTATTCTTGTGGTACAATTCTAATGGTACTGTTAATGATGCTTTTCAGACTCCACTTAATAAAATGAATACTGCGATTGCCCGAAAGAACGAAATGAAATGGCTTAAAGAAGCGGGAGTAAAAGGATTGAAAGTAGATTTCTTTGGAGGAGACAAACAAGAAACGATGAAATTGTATGAAGATATTCTTTCAGATGCTAATGATTATGGTTTGATGATTGTTTTTCATGGTGCTACATTGCCTCGTGGCTGGGAAAAAATGTATCCAAATTTTGTGGGAAGCGAAGCGGTAGTAGCTTCTGAAATGTTGATTTTTTCGCAGGATGTACGCGAAAAAGAAGCCTATTTTGCCTCATTGCATCCTTTTATTCGAAATGCGGTAGGTAGTATGGAATTTGGAGGAGTATTATTAAATAAATATCTAAACAAAGGAAATCAAAAAGGACAACTCCGATTGACTACAGATGCTTTTCAGTTAGCAACTTCAGTTCTTTTTCAAAATCCTGTTCAAATGTTTGGTCTAACTCCTAATAATCTTGTAGATGTACCTGCTTTTGAATTGGAATTTTTAAGAAATGTTCCAACTACATGGGATGAAACGGTTTTTATAGATGGATATCCAGGAAAATACAGTGTTTTAGCCCGCCGACATGGACAAAAATGGTACGTGGCAGGTGTAAATGCAGAAAAAACAGCTAAAGAATTAAAAATTAAACTTCCTATGCTTGCAGGCCAAAGTGTTACTATGTATAATGATAAAGCGGATAAAGAAACGTATACAAGCAATTTAAAAGTTTCTAAAAACGGACAGTTATCAATAACAATACAACCTAATGGAGGATTTGTAATAACGAATTAGAACTATGAAACAACCCTATAAAATAGTAGCAATATTTATTATCCTCTTAAATTGTTCAATAGGAGAAGCACAAAATCCTATTGTACAAACCAATTATACAGCCGATCCTGCTCCAATGGTATACAATGGTAAAGTGTATTTATATACAAGCCATGATGAAGATGATTCTACCTGGTTTACCATGAACGATTGGCGATTGTATACCACTGAAGATATGGTCAATTGGACTGATCATGGAGCGGTATTGTCTTATAAAGAGTTTGCCTGGGCAAAAATGAATGCCTGGGCACCTCAGTGTATTGAACGAAAGGGAAAATTTTATATGTATGTACCCATTACCGATCGTCAAGGAAAGAACGGTATAGGTATTGCTGTTGCCTATAGTCCTTATGGACCATTTATTGACCCATTAGGGAAACCTTTAGTTTCGAATAGTAATGCCGATATAGATCCAACCGTTTTTATAGATGATGATGGTCAGGCTTATTTATTTTGGGGAAATCCGGTATGTTATTATGTTAAGTTGAATGAAGACATGATTTCTTATGAAGGTGAAATCCAACAATTTCCTAATACAATAGAAGCATTTGGAAAGCGTGAAGGAAAAGTGAATGAACAAAGACCAACAACTTATGAAGAAGGACCATGGCTATACAAACGAAATAGTCTTTACTATTTATTATTTGCAGCAGGACCTATATCCGAACATATTGGCTATTCAACCAGTAAAAGTCCACTTGGACCCTGGAAATACCAAGGTGTTGTAATGCCTACACAAGGAGGTTCTTTTACCAATCATCCCGGGATTATTGATTTTAAAGGGAAAAGTTATTTTTTCTATCATAATGGTGCATTGCCGGGAGGTGGAGGTTTTACCCGTTCCGTTAGTGTAGAAGAGGCTAAGTTTAATAAAGACGGTTCGATTGTACAGATGAATATGACCGAAGGCATAAAAAAGAGTTTAGCTCCATTAAATCCTTATGTGAAAACTGAAGCAGAAACTATTGCGTGGTCTGAAGGTGTGAAGTCTATGAAGAATAATGTAGTTGGTAATTTTATTACAGCAAAATATAATAATGCTTATACCAAAGTCAAAGAGGTAGATTTTCGTCAAGAGGGAGCTTCTAAATTTACAGCCCGAATAGGTACAACTCACAACGGGAATGTAACTATGGAAGTAAGATTGGACAGTAAAGAAGGAGAATTAATTGGAACTGTAAATGTTCCAATGACAGGAGGAAATGACAGATGGGTATTACAGACAATTGATATAAAAAAAGTATCCGGAATTCATGATGTCTATTTCGTTTTTAAAGGGAAAGCCCAAAAGGATATTATGTATTTTGATTATTGGAAATTCTCAAAATAATTTTATTTTTTTTTAAGAAAAAAGCAATCGGTTGTCTAAAAAGTTTTTAAATTAGGATTCGAAAGATACATGAATAAAAATTATGTTAGCTGATTTCAAAAGTATCCTAAATTAAGTCTAGAAATAAAATAATTAAGCAATAAAAAATAAACAATTAAAAATTAACCTAATGAAAAAAACAAAAGTCTTACTATTATTAAGCGTTGTTTTGTTATCTGTAACTGGAGCAAACAGCCAAAATAAACCAAAAAATAATCCTCCTTTATTTTCTAATTTCAGCTATCAAGGAAACGATCAGGTGTATATAGATAATCCATTAAAATCTGATGAGTTTTATACTCCTATTTTACAAGGATGCTATCCTGATCCGGCCATCACTAGAAAAGGGGACGATTATTACATGGTATGTTCTTCGTTTGCCATGTTTCCGGGTGTGCCTATTTTTCACTCTAAAGATTTGGTCAACTGGACTGACCTGGGAGGAGTATTGAATGATGTTACGCAATTCAATCCTCATGACACCGGAATTAGTGCTGGAGTTTATGCGCCTGGAATTACTTATAATCCACATAATGATACATTCTATATGATTGTAACAGCATTTTCAGGAGGTTTGAATAATATTATTGTAAAAACAAAAGATCCTAAAAAAGGTTGGGGGAATCCAATAAAATTAGGTTTTGGAGGTATCGATCCTTCTATTTTCTTTGATGATAACGGTAAAGGTTATATCGTTCATAATGATGCTCCAGATAATGGGAAAGAGCGTTACAATGGACATCGTGTGATTAAAATTTGGGAATATGATGTTGAAAATGATAAAGTAATTCCGGGAACTGACAAGATTATTGTTGATGGAGGAGTAGATCCTGCTAAAAATCCAATTTGGATTGAAGCACCACATCTTTATAAGAAAGACGGAAAATATTTTTTAATGTGTGCTGAAGGTGGTACTGGAGGCAATCATACTGAGGTTATCTTTAAAAGTGATAGTCCAAAAGGACCATTTATTCCTGCACCAAGCAATCCAATTCTAACACAAAAGTATTTTGGAAGAGACAGAAAAAACAAAGTCGATTGGGCTGGTCATGCCGATTTGGTTAAAGGACCTGGAGACAAATATTATGGTGTTTTCTTAGCGGTTAGACCAAACGAAAAAAATAGGGTAAATACCGGTCGTGAAACTTTTATTTTGCCTGTAGATTGGTCTGGTGAATTTCCGGTTTTCGAAAATGGATTGGTTCCATTGGAACCAAAAATGAAAATGCCACAAGGAGCTACTGAAAACAAAACAGGTAAGGAAGGATTCTTCCCGAATGGTAATTTCACTTTCAATGATAATTTCACATCAAACAAATTGGATAATCGTTGGATTGGTCTAAGAGGACCTCGTGAAAAATTTACAGCAATTACCAAAAAAGGATTGCAAATTAATCCGTTTGAAACCAATATAAAAGAGTTAAAACCAACATCTACGTTGTTTTATCGCCAACAACATAATAGATTTTCATTGACAACTACTATTGATTACAAACCGAAATCAGACAAAGATTTAGCTGGGGTTGTAGCCTTGCAAAATGAAGGTTCTAATTATGTTTTTGGAATTACCATGAAGGATAAAGAATACTATGTAGTGCTGCAAAAAAATCAAAAAACAAGAAGAGATGCCGCAATAAATTCTACAATTGTGGCAAGTGCAAAAATAGATCTTAAAAAACCGGTTCAGCTTCAAATGAAAGCGAATGGGGATGATTATGAATTTGCTTATTCTGTAAACGGAACTGATTTTGTTAATGTAGGAGGAATTGTTTCCGGAGATATTTTATCAACGGATGTTGCAGGTGGATTTACAGGTTGTTTATTAGGATTGTATGCTACTTCAACTAATGATGCACGACCATAATGAAAATTTCTACTAAAAAGGATGCTTGTAAGTGGTTGGGCTATCTGTAGAGGTCTAAACTACCGATAATGAATTGTGTTTTTTTACGAAATCGTATCGATGACATTTTAATAAAATTACCTTGTTCTCGATACGATTTTTTATTAAAAATTATGTTAATGCGTGGAAAAATCATTTTAAAAATAATTATTACTCAATAACTCATTTAGAAATAAGTTTAAAAATCCAATTTGTTAATTGGTTTGAAATTGTTTATTTGGTAATTATATGTGATTATAAATATACAATGTTAATTTTAATTGTAAATTTTTTAAAAAATAAATACGCAATCGGTTGTGTGTTTTGTAAATTTATTTTACATTTGTTAAGTTCTTAATGTTTTGTTAATGTAAATGTATTAATAGAAGATTGTAATTAATGCTTTCTTAATAATAGTTTGAATTCATAGTTAGTGTGGTTTTATTATTAAAGCCGGGAATTGGTTACTCTCGGCTTTTTTTAAGTCAGAAACTGTATTCAGGATAAATGTAGAAGGTGTTGATATTAGTAAGAACTGGAAAAAAAAATTAAAAAAGTTGATTAAACTGCACAATCGGTTGTTTTTTTATAAAGTCTTTTTTTACATTTATAAAGAGTATAGCTAAGCAGCGGTGTTGCATTTGAAAATAAAGGACAATTAATTATGGAGTGCTTAATGCTTCATAAACAGATTCAAAAAACTAAATTAAATAACCAAACAAAAAACTATTAACTAACAACTAAACAGACCAACTCAAGCCTATGAAATGAAAGTTTTTTTTAAAATTTCACTGTATTTATGTATGGTGATTTTCATAACCATAAATTAGATTCATTAGAAATCAGTTTTATTGAAAATGAAAAAAATTATATGGCAAAAAAAAGTTAAGTTCTAATTTGTAATAAATTAAAAAATGTCAAAATATTAATATGAAAATACGATTAATTAAAATTCCACGAAAAACAAATATCGTGGTAATGGGAGTTTTATTTCAGTTTTTGTTTTCGAATGTATTGTTGGCTAGTGAAGGGAATTCATCTTTACCTTATTTAGCTCTTAAAAAGAATCAAAACAGTCAACAAATTACTGTCTCGGGAACAATTATTTCGGCAGACGACAAGATGCCAATTCCTGGAGTAACTATTGTAGTGAAGGGAAATCCGAAAATTGGGGTGGTAGCCGATTTTGATGGAAAATATAAAATTAATGTACCGTCATCAGATGCTATATTGGTTTTTTCCAGCATTGGTTTCAAAACCATTGAGAAGAAGGTAAGCGGGCAATCTGTAATTGATGTAATTATGACTTCAGATCAAACTACTTTAGAAGAAGTTGTTATTGTAGGTTATGGAACGCAAAAAAAGGAGAGTTTAGTTGCTGCTATTTCTCAAGTTTCAGGTAAAACCTTAGAACGCGCTGGAGGTGTTTCAAGTTTAGGTGCTGCTTTAACGGGGAATGCACCAGGTTTAGTAACCAATGCAAGTACGGGAATGCCAGGTGAAGAAGATCCTCGTATCGTAATACGTGGCTCCAGTTCGCCTAGTGGATCAGATCCTCTTGTTTTGGTAGATGGTATTGAGCGTCCAATGAATAGTGTTGATATTGGATCTGTTGAAACGGTTTCGGTATTGAAAGATGCTTCTGCTACTGCAGTTTATGGTAGTAGAGGGGCTAATGGGGTTATTATTATTACTACTAAGAGAGGTAGTTTAGGAAAGGCTCAAATTCGTGCAAGAGTTAACTCTACTATGAAAAGTCCTTCTCAATTGCCCAATAAGTTTGACGCTTATGACGCTTTAATGATAAAAAATCAGGCTATCGAAAATGAGTTGTCTCTTTCTCCTGGAGGATGGAACAATTATTTGCCTCAGGAGATTATTGATAAATACCGATTTCCAGCTGACCAAACGGAGAGAGAACGTTATCCAAATGTGGATTGGGCAAAAACATTATTTAAAGATTTTGTAATGTCACACAATGCTAGTTTAAACGTAAGTGGTGGTACCGATTTCGTGAAATATTTCTCTAGTATCGATTATTTACATGAGGGTGATCTTTTTAGAAAGGTTGATAATAATAGAGGTTACGAAGGAGGTTATGGTTTTGACCGTATAAACGTAAGAACAAATTTAGATTTTACTCTAAGCCCTACAACTACTTTTAAAGTTAGTTTATCAGGTTCCCATGGTGTTAGAAAAATGCCAGCCGCACGTTTAAATGAATATACCATGTGGGATGCTGCTTATTCTACTGCACCAGACGTGTTTTTACCTTATTATGAGAGTGATGGTTCTTGGGGGTATTTTGCACCTAATGAAGGTAGAGCCTCTAACTCCGTTCGTAGTTTGGCACTAAGTGGAGTGGAATATCAGACTACTACCAGAATTAATACGGATTTTACTCTAACACAAAATTTGGATAAATTCATAAAAGGACTTTCTTTAACGGGTACAATTGCCTTTGATAATAGTTTTCGTGAAGTTTCTAGAGGTGTTAATGATATTAATAATAATACTCAGGAAAAATGGATTGATCCAGCAACGGGTCTTACAATTTACAAAAGACCATTCGATGCAAATAATAGATTTGACTTTCAAGATGGTGTAAGGTGGACACCTAGTGCAGGTAATGTTGATAACAATCAAACTTATAGAAGATTGTTTTACCAAGGACAGTTAAATTATAATACAACAATAAACAGTGATCACAACATAGGAGTTACAGCTTTGGTGAATCGTAACGAATTCACACAAGGTTCTCAAATTCCTAGTTATCGTGAGGACTGGGTGTTCCGTACTACTTATGATTTCAAAGGAAAATATTTTATAGAATACAATGGAGCTTACAATGGTTCAGAAAAATACGGTGAAGGGAATCGTTTTGGTTTCTTTTCTTCAGGTGGTTTGAGTTGGATTATCACCAAGGAGAATTTTATGAAGAAAACCAGTTCCTTTATTGATTTATTAAAGTTAAGAGCCAATTATGGTGAAGTTGGGGATGATAATGCAGGAGGAAGATTTGCTTATCAATCATTATGGGGATTGGGAGGTCAGTCTCAACTGGGTACTATTGGTGAAGGCGGTGAATTGAGTCCTTATGTTTGGTACACGGAAAATACAGTAGGGAATCCTAATGTGAAATGGGAAAAAGTGGTTAAATCAAATTTTGGTATTGATTTTGGTTTTTTCAAAGGATTCTTAAAAGGTTCTGTTGATGTCTTTCAAGATGAACGTTCGGATATTATGTTGAACGGTGTCGCTAGAGCAATTCCTTCTTACTATGGAGCTTCTTCACCTCCTGCGGCTAACCTTGGTCTAGTTAGAAATAAGGGTTATGAGATTCAAGTAAAACTGAATCATACTTTTGCTAATGGCTTGAATTTATGGTCAGATTTAAATATGACTCATGCTAAGAGTGAAGTCATTGAATTGGATGCTCCAAAACTTTTGCCAGATTATCAGAAGCCAAACGGAAGACCTCTAGGTCAAGCTTACTCTCATGTAGCTCAAGGTTATTATAATACTTGGGATGAGTTGTATGCAAGTACAATCCACGATCAGAATGATGCTCAAAAGTTACCGGGTAATTATAATCTTATCGATTACAATGCTGATGGGGTTATCAATACTTTTGATAATATACCTTATGGATATGCTGGTGTACCGCAAAATACCTACAATGCAAACGTAGGTTTAAACTGGAAAAAATTTAGTGCCTTTGTTCAATTTTATGGCGTAAACAATGTGACTAGACAAGTAGTTCTAGGTAGTTTAGTTTCACAAAACACCGTAGTTTATGATCAAGGATCACTTTGGAATAAAGACAATGTAAATGCTGATGTTCCTATGCCACGATGGTTGTCAACACCGAGTCCGTATAATAATGCACAGCGTTTTATGTATGATGGCTCCTATGTAAGATTTAAAAATGCTGAAATAGCTTATACGTTTGATAATTCGACCTCTTTTGTAAAGTCTTTAGGAATACAAAGTGTAAGAATATTTGTCAATGGTGATAACTTATATATTTGGTCAAAAATGCCGGATGATAGAGAGAGTAATTTTGCTGGAACTGGTTGGGCATCACAGGGAGCTTATCCTACAGTGAAGCGTTATAATGTAGGTGCTAATATTATTTTTTAAATTTTAGAAATATGAAAAATTATTTTAAATCAATAGTAAAGTATAGTTTCTTATTTAGTGTAATTATTTCTTCCAGTTCTTGTGAAGAGTATTTGGATATAACACAAGAGGCTGTTGTTTCTGAGACTGCCGCTTTTGAGAATTTTACTAGATTTCAAGGTTTTACAGAAGAATTATACATGTGTATTCCGGATTTTTCTAATGCCTATTGGACTAATTCATGGAATTGGGGTGAAGATGAGATTCAATCTACGGCTCGTGATTTTCACTTTGTAGTGAAAATTGACAACGGTAATTTTTTAGGTTGGCAATCTGAACATGACGGTTGGCAAGCAGGATGGATGAATAGAAACAGGAATAATATGAGAACCGACAACAGTAGGTTTAATAAAGACCTTTGGACTTTGGGTTGGTATGGTATTCGTAAAGCCAATCTTGGTTTAGCTAACATCGATCTTTTAGAAGAAGCTACTCAGGAAGAAAAAAATTTGATAAAAGGACAGTTGCTTTTTTTTAGAGGTTGGTTTCACTTCCAGTTTATGCAATATTTTGGTGGTTTACCTTATATTGATCATGTGATTCCTGCTGATGCACCTATACAATTGCCAAGACTTTCTTATGCAGAATGTGCAGAGAAAGCAGCAGCAGATTTTAGAGCTGCAGCCGATTTATTACCAGCTGATTGGGATAATACCGTTACAGGTAAGAGAACCGAAACTAAAAATGCGTTGCGTATTAATAAAATCATGGCTTTAGGTTATCTTGGTAAAAACTATTTATGGGCGGGTAGTCCGTTGATGAACAAAGTTTCAACAGGTAATGAATCCTATAATACTGAATTTTGTAAAAAAGCTAGTGAGGCATTTGCTGAGTTATTGAATATTACAGAGTCTGGAGGTTCTAAACATGCTTTATTACCATTTGCTAAATACAGTGATAATTTTTATACAACTGGACAAAACTGGGCTATACCTGGTGGAACCGAAGCTATTTTTAGAGGTCCTTATTTAGGAGCACATGGCTCAACTTATGGTACTGCAAAGCAATATCAGCCTGCACCAATTTTAACTGATGGGGATGTTAAATTTTTACCTACCGCTAATTATGTTGATAATTATGGTATGGCTAATGGTTTGCCAATTACCGACCCAACACAAGCAGATCCTGAATCAGGGTATGATCCTTCTTATCCATGGAAAGACCGTGACCCACGTTTTTATAATGATATCATTTATGATGGGGTAAAAATGGTAAGTGGTACAATGCCAGCAGCGAGCGCTTCTAACCGTAATGCTAATTTATACACTGGTGGAAGCTATAGAAATATTAGTACTGGTAGCCGTACAGGGTATTTATTGTATAAGTTCATTCCTATCACTGCTAATTTGTATGATGGAGGATATAATTATGGTAATAATTTGAATATTCATATTCCATGGATGCGTTTGTCTGATATTTATTTGATGTATGCTGAGGCTACTGCTGTTGCTTACAATTCGCCTACGGCTAAGGATCCATCTTATAATAAAACTGCTGTTGAAGCTATTAACTTTGTAAGAGACAGAGCAGGAGTAGGTCATGTTGCAAGTAAATTTACAGGTTCAGTTGATGCTTTTATGCCAGAGTTACGCAGAGAGCGTGCTGTAGAATTGGCTTTTGAAGGACATCGTTTTAATGATTTACGTCGTTGGATGTTATTGATTAAAAGTCCTTATACATTGAAAAAATCACTTGAGTTTGATCGTGACGCTTCATTTAATCCAGCTACGCCAAAGACGAATAAGGTTAATAACCTAAGACAAGTAACTATTTTGGAAAGAAATTTTTCAGAAAAGCACTATTGGTTGCCATTAAAAAACGCTGATGTGAGTATGTATCTTGAGTTTCCTCAAAATCCAGGTTGGTAATACTTACAATCATTTTAAAATTTATAAATACAAATTAGAAAATAATGAGATATATACAGCTAAGAATAGTGTTATGTTTTTTAATTATTGCTTTTTTTCCTAAGGTGTCATTGGCTCAAGTTAGTAATGTTGAAGTTAATGGTATCGTGAAGACTGCAGAAGGAAAGCCTATTGATGGTGCTTCTCTTGTAGGTGAGAAAGACAATATATTATCGACTACCGACCCTAGTGGTAAGTTTTCGATTAATGTTCCTTTAGGGGCAAAATTATCAGTTGTTGCCAAAGGGTTTGTTGGTAAATCTTTTACGGTTAATAGTAAATCAAATGATTTTAATATTTCTTTACTCAAAGACAATGCTGTACAAGTTGCTTTCAAGAAGGTACAAGAGAGAGATCTTTCCAGTGGTATTTCTTTTGTTAATGTACAGGATATTTTAAATAAAAGTTATTCCACATTCAGTTTGGATGGAATGCAGTCTTTAGTTGGAGGATTTAATTATAACATTTGGGGACAAGGTGGATATTTAGTATTAGTTGATGGTTTTCTTCGTGAGCCAGGGTCTATTTTGCCAGTTGAAATAGATCAAATTACTTTCTTAAAAGGAGCTAATGCAGTTGCTTTGTATGGTAGTAGAGCTGCTCAAGGTGTAGTTTACATTACTTCTAAAAGAGGTTCTGTGCAAAAACAGCAAATTAGTGTTCGTGCCAATGCAGGGATTGATGTACCAAAACGATTTGCTAAGTATCTGGGATCAGCTGAGTATATGTCTTATTACAATCAGGCATTGGCTAATGATGGTCTTGCTCCTTTGTACAGTGAGGAAACAATTTTTAATCATGCAAATGGTAACGAATTTCGTTATCCTGATGTTGATTATTATTCATCCAAATACTTGAAAAGTTTTTCAAGACGTTATGATGCTAATGTTGAAATAAAAGGCGGAAGCCCAGTTGCGCAGTATTATACAGTTGTGAATTTTTCTAACAATAATGATCTTTTAAACTTTGGTGAAGCTAAAAACAACCAGACGACTCGTTTTAATGTTAGAGGTAATGTTGATGTTGCGATAAATGATTTCATTACTGCAAAACTGGGTGTTAATGCTATTTATTCTAATTCTCGTGGTGTAAATGCCGATTATTGGGGTGGTGCTGCTACTTTGAGACCATTTCGTTATACTCCGTTAATTCCTATTGACCTTATTGAAGCTTCTGATGCCGCATCACAATTGCAAATCAGAAATAGTAAGAATTTAATTGATGGGAGGTATTTATTAGGTGGTAATCAATTAGAAACAACTAATCCAATTGGCTCAATTTATGCAGGAGGTCATAGTAATTTTGTAAGTCGTCAATTTCAATTCAATACAGGTATCGATGCCAATTTGAATAGTTTAATGAAAGGTTTGACATTACATACTAATTTTGGTATTGACTATGATACACAATACACGACTTCTTATAATGATACCTATGCTGTTTATCAGCCTACTTGGAACACTTTTGCAGGTTTTGATCAAATCTCGTCATTATCTAAGATTAATGACGATGCTAGTAATGGTAGACAGAATGTAACGAATAGTTTTTACAGACAAACACTTACTTTTTCAACTAATCTTGATTATAAAAGGCAAATTGACAAAAATAACTTCGGTGCCATGTTTCTTGTCAACGGTTATCAACGTTCAACTTCTGCCATTTATCACAAGGAGAGTAATGCCAATTTAGGTTTAAACCTTTCATACAATTATGACAATAAGTACTATGTTGATTTCAATGAAGCTTTAGTGCATTCTGCAAGATTTGCTAAGTCTAAAAGAATGATGCCATCACCTACTTTGTCCTTAGGATGGAGGCTTAGTGAAGAAAAATTTCTTAAAAACTGGAAAGCTTTAGATAATCTAAAAATTACGGTTTCTGCAGGTATATTACATACAGACATTAGTGCTTCAAACTATTATCTTTATGAAACGGTTTATTCTCAAACAGATGGACAATGGTTTAGCTGGAGAGATGGTGCTTTAGAGAGAAGTACAGACATTAGAAGAGGAGAAAATTTGGATCTTACATTTGCGCAAAGACGTGAGATTAATGCAGGTATTGAAGCGTCATTTTTAAATAGATTGATTACCTTCAATGGTAGTTTTTATGCTAACAGAATGAAAGGAAATATTACACAAGCAAATGCTTTGTTTCCAAATTATTTTGTTACTAATTTTCCTAATAGTTCGTTACTTCCTTTTATTAATTTTAATAATGACGATCGTATAGGTCTGGATTTTAATATTACTTTTAATAAAAAAGTAGGTGCAGTTGATTTATCTTTAGGAGTTACTGGAAATTACTATAATACTACAGCATCACGCAGAGCCGAAATATTAGAAGATGATTATCAGTATAGACAAGGGAAACCGTTGGATGCTATTTTTGGTTTAAAAAATCTAGGTTTTTATACTGATGCACAGGATATTGCTAATAGTCCAGCTACTGCTTTTGGTACAGTGAAACCTGGTGATATTAAATATCAGGATCAAAATGGCGATGGAGTTATTAATCAACAGGATGAAGTCTATTTAGGAAAAGCCGGTTTTAATGGTTCACCTTTCTTTGGAGGTCTAAACTTCACAGCTAAATGGAAAAACTTTACATTATTTGCTATGGCTACGGGTCAAGTTGGTGCTTATGCTTTGAAAAATCAGAGTGCATATTACAATATTGATGGTATTGACAAGTACTCTGTTAATGTGAGAAATAGTTGGACAGTTGAAAATCAGGCTACAGCTACTTTCCCAAGATTGACAACGCTTACTTCTGATAATAACTACCGTAATTCGGATTTCTGGCTGTACAGTACTAACAGATTTGATCTTTCTAGAGTTCAGCTTACTTATGATTTCCCAAAACGTATTTTGCAGAGTTCTTTTGTAAATGAGTTAAGTGCTTACATTAATGGAGCTAACTTATTGACTATATCTCAAGAACGTGAATTGATGGAATTAAACATAGGTGGTGCCCCACAGACCAGGTTTTTTAATTTAGGCTTGAAAGCTTCCTTTTAATTACAAATCATTATAAAATTAAATGATATGAATAAATTTTTTTTAATACTAATCGCATTTACGCTCACCTTTACTAGTTGCGAGGATTTGATTGATCCAAACATTGCTAACAATAGAAATCTTGAAGATATGTATGATGATGCATTATTCGCTCAGGGTATTCTCTTGAATGGGTACACTCGTTTACCTACTAATGGATGGACTTTTAGTGATGTAGCAACAGATGATGCAGTATCTAATGATTTACAGAATAATTTCAGAAGAGCTGCAACTGGTCAATGGGATTCTAATTTTAATCCTTTTGACCAATGGACAAATTCAAAAGCTGCAATTCAATATTTGAATATTTTTATCGCTGAGGCAGACAAGGTAACTTGGACTAAAGATGAAGGTGCTCGATTGTTATTTGCACAACGATTAAAAGGAGAGGCTTACGGACTTCGTGCTTTATATATGTATTATCTATTACAAGCTCACGCTGGAGTGACGGATAATAATGAACTGCTAGGGGTTCCAATTTTGTTAGATCCAGAATCAACTTCATCTAATTTTAATATTCCACGTAACACGTTTCAGCAATGTTTAGCTCAAATATACAGTGATATTGAAAAGGCGAGTGCTATGCTCCCATTGGATTATGAGACTGCTACCACTTTACCTCCTGGTTTTACAAATTTAAGTGATTATAATCGTGTATTTGATAATCAGGCAAGACAGCGTGTAAGTAAAAGAATAGTGATGTTCCTGAAAGCGCAAGTAGCATTACTAGCTGCTAGTCCGGCTTTTAATAATGGTAGTCAAACGGCTTGGGCAAATGCTGCTGATTATGCAGGTGAATTACTTGCCTTAAATGGTGGTGTTGCAGGAATAGATCCTAATGGTTTAACTTGGTATCGAAATGCAGAAATTGAAACCTTAGGTTCAGGAGTTAACTCTAGAGAGGTAGTTTGGAGAGGAGATATTGCTAACAGTAACAACTTAGAATTGGATCATTATCCGCCATCACTTTTTGGTAGTGGTCGTCTAAACCCAACTCAAAATTTGGTAGATGCTTTTCCTGCTTCTAATGGTTACCCAATTTCTCATCCTTTGAGCAATTACAACGATTCAAATCCATATACTAACCGTGATTCACGTTTGAATCATTTTATTTTAGTTAATGGTCAAACAGCTGGTGTATCTGGAAGTGTAATTTCAACTGCAAGTAATAGTACAACTGTTGATGGTTTAAACAAAGTGGAAACCAGTACTCGTACTGGTTATTACATGAAAAAACTTCTTAGACAGGATATAAACCTGAACCCTCAATCGAGAACCCAACAAAGACATTACAGACCTCGTATGCGTTACACTGAATTGTATTTGATCTATGCAGAAGCAGCTAATGAAGCATGGGGACCTTTAGCAACAGCTAGTTATGGTTTTTCTGCTTATGATGTTGTTGCAGCACTAAGAAAACGTGCCGGAATTACACAACCGGATGCTTATTTAGAGTCGATTAAATCTGATAAGGATGCTATGAGAGAATTAATCAGAAATGAACGTCGTTTAGAGTTGTGTTTTGAAGGTTTCCGTTTTTGGGACTTAAGAAGATGGAAAGAAAACTTGACAGAACCTGCTAAAGGTGTTAATATTCAAGTTACAAGTGGATTACCAACCTACACAATACTTCCTGAAGTGGAGAATAGAGTGTTCACTACTGACATGATTTATGGCCCTATTCCTTATTTTGAAACGTTAAAATTTACTGCTTTGATTCAAAACAAAGGTTGGAGATAGACATTCCCTACTTTGTAATTTATTTAATATAACATAAGAAAAAATGAAAAATAAAATATTTTCAGTTTTAGTCATTTTATTGGTTTCCTTATCTTCATGTACTAATCAAGATACTGATTTTAATAATTTTGACTATCAGTCAGTCTATTTTGCTTATCAATTTCCTGTCAGAACCATAACTTTGGGAGAAGATATTTTTGATACTACTTTAGATAATGACTATAAATGTAGAATTATGGCTACACTAGGTGGGGTCGATAGTAATAATAAAGATGTTACTATTGATGTTGAAGTGGCTAATCCTCTAACTACTGGTCTATTGTTTAGGCCAGGAGGAGATCCTATTGTTGCTATGCCCAGTAACTACTATTCTTTGCTTTCTGATAAAATTGTAATTTCTAAAGGTCAAATTACTGGTGGTATCGATGTACAACTTACTGATGCCTTCTTTGCAGACCCTCTTGCAATAAAAAACACCTATGTAATTCCTCTTAGAATGACTAATGTGGTAAATGCCGATACTATTTTGTCTGGTAAGCAATTAATTTCGAATCCTAATAGAGCTATTATTAGTCATTGGTCTATAGCTCCAAAGGATTTTATATTTTATGCTATCAAATATATCAATCCTTGGGATGGTTTCTATTTAAGAAGAGGAGTTGACGTTTATACAAACAGTACTAATTCTGCTCAAAATAGAACTGATAAGAGACATCAACAATATGTTGAGCAAGATCAAGTTTTTAAAATCAACACACTTTCATTATCTACTATTGATTTCCCTGTTACTTACAAGGATGCATCCGGTAATAACATGAATTTGAATTTGATATTAACTATTGACAAGACTACAGGAGATGTTAGTATTTCTTCTTCTAATCCTACTTTATATCCAGCCACTGGAACAGGGAAATTTGTTAAACGAGGAGAGAAAAATAGTTGGGGTGCTAAGGATCGAGATGCACTTTACTTAAATTACAATGTTAACTATGGTGATTTTAACATTACTACAACGGATACTCTGGTTTTAAGAAATAGAGGGGTAAAAGCCGAAGTTTTTACTCCAGAGATTAATTAGTCTTGATAATTTTATCAACAATTAAAACTATTTAAAATGAAAAATATATTTAAATTTTTACCACTTTCAGCTTTGCTGTTTTCATTAGCATCCTGTACTGAATCACATCTGCTCCCTTTCGAAGTTGAAAAGCCATCGAGTATTGCAGATCAGGAGGTAATAGATGCCTATGCTGATCTAAAGACGTATGTTGACAGAACAGCTAATCCTAATTTTAAATTAGGTTTAGGAATCAGTTTGTCTGATTACGTAAATAAAAATGTAATGTACAGATTGGCCAATAGAAACTTTGATGAGATTACTCTTGGGTATGAAATGAAGCATGGCGCAATAGTGAAAGCTGATGGAAGTCTTTCACTTGATAATGTCAATAAATTATTAGAAACGGCTCAGGAAGCTAATGTATCTGTTTTTGGGCATACACTGTGTTGGCATGCCAATCAAAATGCGACTTATCTGAATAAATTGATCGCTCCAAATGTTTTATCAACAACAGGTCCAGGTTGGGATTTGATAATGCAAAATAATTTTGAGACCGATGATAGTTCCAATTATCAGATTAATGCAGGTTTAACTTCTAGTTATACTGCAGTTGGTCAAGGAGCAAACGGAACAGGAAAAGCACTTAAATTGACTAATGCCAGTGTTCGTACTAATGAATGGGATGCACAGCTTTATATAAAATTTTCTCCTGCTGTACAAGTGGGTGAGAAATACAGGCTTACTATGGATGTGCGTGCTGATGTTACAGCATCTTCACCTACACAGGCGCAATTAAACCCAGGAGGTTATAGACATTGGGATTTCTTTGGTGCTGTTCCTTATACTACTACATGGACAGCTTATGTAAAAGAGATTACAGTTACTGAACAAATGAAAGACTGTAATACAATTGCCTTTAATCTTGGAAAAACCGCTTCTAGTTTTTATTATGATAATGTCAAAATTGAAAAGTATAATGCAACGGGAAGTATTCAAACACAAGAAAAAACTCCTGAACAAAAGAAAGCCATAATCGCTGAAGCACTTGATAAATGGATAACTGGTATGGTTAGTAATTGTAAAACGTATGTAAAAGCCTGGGACGTTGTGAATGAGCCAATGTCAGATTGGCCAAATCAATTTGAGTTAAAAACAGGTGTTGGTAAAACTAATATGGCTGCTGATGAATTCTATTGGCAGGATTATTTAGGAAAGGATTATGCTGTGGAAGCGTTTAGACTGGCCAGACTACATGGAAATCCAAATGATATACTTTTTATTAACGATTACGGTTTAGAAGGAGGTGGTGATAAATGTGACGGTCTTATTCAGTATGTCAATTACATTGAAAGTAAAGGACAAACTGTTGACGGTATAGGTACTCAGATGCATGTAACCTTAGGGGAAACTACAATTGAGAGAATAAGAACAATGTTAACAAAATTAGCAGCAACTGGCAAACTCGTGAAAATATCGGAACTTGATATGGGAATCAAAGTGGGCGGAGTCATGGTAAAAACGGAAAATGTTACTCCAGCCCAACTACAGCAGATGTCAGATTTTTATAAAGAAATAGTAGAAGCTTATTTTGACATTGTACCAGCTGCTCAGCGTTACGGTATTACGCAATGGGCTGCGACAGATAGTCCAGCTAATTCATCCTGGAGAGGAGGAGAACCTATCGGACTTTGGAGTTTAAACTACAGTCGTAAACCTGCTTATGCTGGTTTTGCCGAAGGTCTTAAATCCTCAAAATAAGCATTGTAATAGTTGAAAAACTTTATAATCTAAAATCAATCATAAATAACTAGTTTGAGTTTACCCTTTGGGCGTACTTATTTTTTAATTACGTTCAAAGGGTTTATTAATTTTAAAATCAGTCAGAATGAAATTATATAAATTATTTAGCATACAATTTGCTTTTTTGTTTTTGTTTTCCTGTTCAAAGGATGATACTCCAACCAAAACAGAACCTGTAAAAGAAGTCCCGGTTGAAGAAACCATTGCCTGGCCATTGGCAACGCCTAAATTAAAAGTAGTTGGTAAATATCTAAAAGATCCTTGTGGTAATATAATTAATATGCATGGAGTTGCTATGACACCAAGTCCTTGGTTCAATGGTGGAGCAGTTGGCGAATGGCGTTGGAATAATTATGATGTTGCTTCTTGTTTACAATATAACAAAGCAATTATGGATAAATTATCTGATGCTAAACAAGGTTGGTATCTTAATTATGTGCGATTGCATATCGATCCCTATTGGACTAATAATTTAGGTGTTTCAGGGATTCAGGAAAATGATATTTCTCAATTTAATATCGATCGTTTCAAGGATGCGGTAGACAAAGTGATTCTTCCTCTTATTGCACATGCTAAAACCAGAGGAATGTATATTGTTTTGCGTCCACCTGGTGTTTGTCCTGAGCATATAGCAGTAGGTGATGCTTATCATGATTATTTAAAAGTAATTTGGGATTATATATCGAAACATCCTTCTTTAAAAAATTCAGATCACGTGATGTTTGAACTGGCTAATGAACCCGTAAGAATTAAACTTCCCGATGGTACTTATGGAGCTAATACCCAAGCTCACTTTGATCAGTTGAAATTGTTTTTCCAACCCATTGTCGATATGATTAGAACGAATGGGGCTAATAATATTCTTTGGATTCCAGGTTCGGGTTGGCAATCGCAATATAAAGGTTATGCTGTAAATCCTATTGAAGGAGAAAATATTGGTTATGCAGTACACATTTATCCTGGTTATTGGGGAAAAGATAATAATGATCCAACTGTATTTAGGGCAAATTGGAATGAAAATATTAAGCCTATTGCCGATAAAGCTCCTATTGCCATTACAGAAATTGATTGGGGACCAGATAAATATGCTGTTTGGGGAAAAGGAGGAGTGACAGGTACAGCCGGAGGCTGGGGATTTGGTGCTAATTTTAAAGTGCTGACTGATGAATCTGGCAACGTAAGCTGGAATGTTTTATCCCCGGAAAATCTTATCGATAAAGGATCTGTCAACGGAGGTATTGCTTATGATAATGATCCACAGGCATGTGCAAATCCAGTGAATAAATGGTTTAAAGAATATGCTAAAAAGATGGTTATTTGCAATTAATGTTAAATTGTAGTGTAGTGAATCTTGTAGTAAAAGAGAATCTATCTTTATTAAGGCTGCCCTTTCGGGCAGCCTTTTTTAGGCTTATGTAGTACCTTATAATTTATCCATAAAAAAAAACCGTCAAATTTTACTTTTGACGGTTTCGTTTTTTATTTCAGTCCCGAAAGTCCCGATAGCTATCGGAATCGGGGCGAATTATTTTCTTTTAATAACTCTTTCTACAGCTTCAACAATCGCTTGATTGTTTAATTTGTATTTTTCCATTAATTGTTCAGGAGTACCTGATTCACCAAAACTATCTCTAACAGCTACAAATTCTTGTGGAGTAGGATGGTGTAAAGCTAATACACCTGCAATACTTTCTCCAAGACCACCAAGGTAGTTGTGCTCTTCAGCAGTTACGATACATTTTGTTTTAGCTACCGATTTCAAAATAGCTTCAGCGTCTAATGGTTTAATGGTGTGGATGTTGATTACTTCGGCAGAAATTCCTTTTTCTTCTAATTTCTCAGCAGCAATTAAAGCTTCCCAAACCAAGTGACCTGTAGCAACAATAGTTACATCAGTGCCTTCGTTTAACATGATTGCTTTTCCAATGATAAATGGTTCGTCAGCAGGAGTAAAGTTAGGTACAACAGGACGTCCAAAACGCAGGTAAGCAGGACCGTGGTGGTCAGCTAATGCAATTGTAGCTGCTTTAGTTTGGTTGTGATCACAAGTGTTGATTACAGTCATTCCCGGTAACATTTTCATCAAACCGATGTCTTCAAGGATTTGGTGAGTTGCTCCATCTTCTCCTAACGTTAACCCAGCGTGAGAAGCACAGATTTTTACGTTTTTATCAGAGTAAGCAACTGATTGACGAATTTGGTCATAAACTCTTCCTGTAGAAAAGTTAGCAAAAGTTCCTGTAAAAGGAATTTTTCCACCAATAGTTAAACCTGCAGCAATTCCAATCATGTTTGCTTCAGCAATACCAATTTGGAAAAAACGCTCCGGGTGATTTTTCTTGAAATCATCAAATTTTAATGATCCAATCAAATCCGCACAAAGTGCTACTACATTTTCATTTTTCTGACCTAGTTCAGTCATTCCCACTCCAAAACCTGAACGGGTATCTTTACTTCCTGTATTTATATATTTTTTCATTTTCCTCCCCCAACCCCTCCGAAGGAGGGGAGTTCCTATTGGGGTAATAGGGTTTATGTTATTTATTAATTTTGATATTCCTCCCCTTTGGGGAGGTTAGGAGGGGATTAGTAATCTGAATTGCCTCCAGTATTATAATTTTGTCCTAACGCGTTTTCAAGTTGAGCATCGTTAGGTGCTTTACCGTGCCAAGCATGACTGTACATCATGTAATCAACTCCATTACCCATTTCAGTATGCAATAATATACAAACTGGTTTTCCTTTACCGGTTCTTGCTTTTGCTTCAGCCATTCCTCCAATGATAGCTTCAACATCATTTCCTTTAGTGATTTCAACCACTTCCCAATCAAAAGCTTCAAATTTAGCACGAAGGCTACCCATTGCTAAAACTTCGTCAGTAGTACCGTCAATTTGTTTTCCGTTAAGGTCAACAGTTGCAATTAAGTTGTCCACACCTTTAGCAGAAGCATACATGATAGCCTCCCAGTTTTGACCTTCCTGCAATTCACCATCACCGTGAAGTGTATAAACGATATGATTGTCTTTGTTTAATTTTTTAGCTTGAGCTGCACCAATTGCTACAGACATTCCTTGACCTAGAGAACCTGATGCAATACGTACTCCTGGCAAGTTGTCATGAGTAGTTGGATGTCCTTGTAATCTTGAATTTAACAAACGGAAACTAGCCAATTCTGAAACTGGAAAATATCCGCTTCTAGCTAGAACGCTATAGAAAACTGGAGAGATATGTCCGTTTGAAAGGAAGAATAAATCTTCACCAATTCCGTCCATGTCAAAACCTTCTTTGCGGTCCATTATATTTTGATATAAGGCTACTAAAAATTCAGTACAACCTAGAGAACCTCCTGGATGACCTGAATTAACAGCGTGTACCATTCGAAGGATGTCTCTTCTTACTTGGATAATTAAATCGTTTAATTGTTGAGTGTTAGGTTTCATTTTATATTTTTATGATTAATCTCTTTATGGTTATTTTACCAAAACATTAATTTTTTTATAAATCTATGTTTGATAGCCTTCCTATCTTAGTATTATTTACTTTGAGAAATTAATACTATAAAAAAAGGTAAAACAGTAATAAACAGAAAACTGATATTTTTTTCTTTTGAAATTTTAGAAGTTTATTCTCTATATGGATCTATAGGAATTATTGTACCGTCTTCATTATACGTAATTTCAGTTACTTTAATAGATCTCAAATGAGTTACTCCTTTAGAAAGGCTGGAATCATGATAAAATAAATACCATTTTCCTTCCACTTCGCAAATAGAGTGATGTGAGGTCCATCCAATTACGGGTTTAAGAATTATTCCTTGGTAGGTAAAAGGACCGTAAGGATTATCACCGGTTGCATAGCAAATAAAATGAGTGTCACCGGTAGAGTAGGAGAAGTAATATTTTCCATTGTATTTATGTACCCATGAAGCTTCAAAAAAACGTCTTTCATTATCTCCTGCTAAAATTTCTTCGCCGTTTTCATCCAGAATTTTGATTTCTTTAGGTTCTTCGGCAAATTCCTTCATGTCATCTGTTAATAAGGCAACAATTGGTCCCAGAGCAGCTTCATCGGCTGAAGGTTCTTCGTTTTCTTCAGCATATTTGTTGTTTCTGTATTTTTGAAGTTGACCTCCCCAAATTCCGCCAAAATACATGTAATATTTACCATCTTCGTCTTCAAAAACGGCTGGATCAATAGAGTAACTTCTATTGATGGCTTCGGGTTCTGGTAAAAAAGGACCTATTGGTGAATCACTAATAGCTACTCCAATTTGGAAAATTCCATTGGCACGTTTGGCTGGGAAATACAAATAGTATTTTCCGTTTTTATGAGCAGCATCAGGAGCCCACATCTGTCTTTCTGCCCAAGGAACATCGTCTACATGCAATGCTAATCCGTTATCTACAGCTTCGGAAGTAACGCTTTCCATTGATATAACGTGATAGTCTTCCATTCCAAAATGATCTCCATTATCATTGAAAGGTATTCCTGCATCAATATCATGGGATGGGTAAATATAAATTTTACCATTAAATACATGAGCCGAAGGATCTGCGGTGTATATATTGGATACTAATGGTTGTGATATAGCTGTTTTTGCTAATTCATTAAAGTCTATATGTTTTATACTTTCTTCTGGCATTTTATTTAATTTTATTGTGATGCAAAATGATTAAGCTCTTCTTCCTTTTAAATCCGATTCTATTTGAACTTCCATTTTTTTATTGATTTCATAGAAAAACAATAGTCCAACTCCTATCATAAAAGGAATGGCAGGAAATACGCTTACTAATAATTTTATTCCGTTTATAGCCGTTGCTGATTGCTCTAATGAGTTTGGGGTATAGTTAAAATAACCCAATAATGAAGTTGTTAAGGCTCCGCCAATGCTCAATCCCGCTTTTAACCCAACCATCATTGCTGAAAATATAATAGCAGTAGCACGACGATTGTTTTTCCATTCTGAATAATCGGCAACATCAGCAATCATGGCCCAAAGAAGCGGTATGGTAATACCGTAGAAAAATCCGTGAAAAATTTGGGAAATAAACATCATGGAAACCGATTGCGGAGAGAAAAAATAAAAAGCAATAATGAATAAGGTTGAGATAAAAAGGAAAAATCCAAAAATGTCTCTTTTGCCATATTTATCGGCTAATCTTTTTGACAAAGTAATTCCAACAATCATAAAAATAATACCTCCCGCATTAAACAATCCGAAACCGGCAGAAATAGGATCTTCACCAAATTGATTCAATCCAATGGAGTTTAAAACGTCCAAAATAGGTTGGATAACAATAGCCAATTCTTGTTTATCTACATAATTTTCAAAATAATAAACATAAGCTCCACCTTTCATCGCGAGTGTGATAAATACTAAAGTGGTTAGTGATAGCATAATTAACCATGGCTTATTTTTCACTAAATCGGCTAAGTCTTCACCAACACTCGATTTTTGTTCCGGTTTAGGAATAATTCGTTCTTTGGTAGTAAAAAAAGTAATTAAAAGCATGATGGTTCCCACAATAGCTAACACAGTCATTACTTTTTCGATACCAATGGCTTTATCACCATTTCCTGCACTTTTAATGATTCCGAGCATGAAAACCTGCACGAAAAACTGAGCAAACATAACAGCAACAAAACGATAAGACGAAAGACTGTTGCGTTCTCCCATATCACCAGTGATAACACCACTTAAAGCGGAATAGGGAAGGTTGTTACCTGCATAAAATAAGAGTAGTAAAGTATAAGTTATAACAGCATAAATCACTTTGCCTTTGTATGAAAAATCAGGAGTAGTAAAAGCCAGTAAAGCGATTACTCCTAAAGGAACTGCCGTCCACAGAATCCAAGGGCGAAATTTCCCCCATTTGGAATTGGTTCTGTCAGCTATGGCGCCTATGATTGGATTAAAGATAAAAGCAGCTACTAATCCAACGCTTAACATAATTATTGACGAATCGGAAGGAGACAGACCATATATATCAGTATAAAAGTAAGCAAGATAAGTCATCAGGGTTTGGAAAACCAAGTTGGCAGCAAGGTCTCCCAAGCTGTATCCAATTTTTTCTTTTATGGATAATTTTTGTGAAATAGATGTCATTTAATTTTTTGTTTTAGTAGGTGGATTTATTTTTTTGCTTTCAAAGAGATAACGCTTTCATAGGCTTTCTTAGGTTGTAAATTCGTATCGAATAATAATGGATAATCTGTTCTTCCTTTAATAGGAAAATCGTTTAACCAGGATTGAGTATCATTAACTCCCCAAAATGTAACTCTGCTTATTTTGTCTTTGTGTTTTAAAAATAATTTAAAGATGTCGTTATAGCGTTGAGCAAGTTTAACCTGCATAGAATCGGGTAAGCTTTTAGGATAGGGATTCATTTTTTCGTTATTCTCAAATCTTTGGCTTATTTCAGCACCTTGTAATCCATAAGGGCTTGGAAGTACAGAAATATCTAATTCAGAGAAAGATACTTTTACTCCAAGAGCAGAAAAATCTAAAATAGTTTGTTCAATTTCTTCAAGAGTTGGTGTATCTAAATGCCAATGTCCTTGTTCTCCAACTCCGTCAATTTTAGCTCCGTTTTTTTGAAGATTTTTTACAAGTTCAACAGCTCCTTGTCTTTTTTTAACATTACATAGATTGTAATCATTATAATATAATTCTACTTTTGAGTCTATTGCAGCTGCTGTTTTAAAGGCATGAGTAATAAAATTTTTTCCATACGTTTTTAAAAAAACTGATTTTCTTAATGAACCATCTTCGTTAAGGGCTTCATTAACAACATCCCATGAATCGATTTTTCCTTTGTATCTTTTTACTACTGTTGTAATATGATTAGTTAGCATATTAGCCATGCTCGCACTGTCTTTTATTTTTGACATCCAAGGTGCTAATTGGCTATGCCATACCAAGGTGTGTCCATGAATAAACATTTTGTGTTTCTGTCCAAAAGCTACATATTTATCACTTACATCGAATTCAAACTTATTTTCTTCGGGTTGAAGAAACATCGATTTCATGATGTTTTCGGGAGTGATGCTGTTGAATTCTTTTGAAATTAGATTAGTCACTTTAGGATCCTTTTCTTCAATTTGATTAATATCTAAGGCTGTTCCAATATAAAAATCACCCTTGTATGCATTTTTAAGAGAATTTTTTGCTACAGATTGGCTATTGATTTTATTGTTACAACTACTTAACGCAAGTATTGCCGAGAATAAGAATAAAAAGGATTTGGTTGGTTTCATATTTTTTGATTTTTATATTTTTTGATTATTTTTTTATGTTTGAACTCTCAGAAGGACCGAGAAGAGTTGGTTTTAATTCGCTTTTTTCTGTTTCGATAATAATTTTTTGAAGTACTAAACCTTCATCCATTCGATAATAATTTAAAGTGTGATTTCCTGCTTTATCGATTTGAAATTCAGTTGTAATAACTTTGATATTGTCAGTAACATTTTTGTCCCAATTCTTGGTCACCTTTCCATTATAATCAAAAATAACAGGATCTGACGCATAGTTTACTTTAACCGGATTTCCGTTATCAAATGACAATCCGTAATACATCCCTTCTCTTGTGGAATAATGAATAGTAGGAGAAAAATGCAACTGTACTTTTATTGTTCCCGGGGTTTTCAAATGAACATTATACGATAGTTTTGGAGCATTTTCATTCAGTTCCACTCTGCCTTTTTTGATAGGCGATGAAATTACAGCTCCATCGGTTTTTCCTAAATTAGGAACTACTTTCCATTTAAAAGATTCTGGTTCGTATTTATTAGAGAAATTCACGGCATTTATAGCGATAAATCCATTGTTTTCAATAAATCCTTTTTCATCAGTAAGTTCAGTATTATTGGTTTTAATGGCAATAGCTATTTTTTTACCGGCTCCTGAAATGATTGCAGTTGCAGTATGACTTCCCTGAGGTGCTTTTTTCCAATCTATCTGCACTATGATTCTTTCCTGTTTGTCAATACTTCCTTTGCTTTTAGAAAATTTGATCCAGTTTGATTTAGATGTAATTTTAAAATCAAAAGGAGTCGTTCCTCTGTTGAAAATATCGATATAAGAAGTGTTGTTTTCAGAAGAATTAAAGCTTGGTAATACCGCTTTTTCTGTTGCGTTTGGCCACCAATTTGTTGAACCTTCAATTGCAACACCTAATTCCGCTTTAACAGGGATTTCAATAGTTGTCGTTTTGGGAATGATATTAGTCCTTGGATCTTGCCAATTGGTATATCCAATATGCGTTTGAGACATCATGTGATTCCATTTGCCATTAGCCATTGTTTTATGATAATAGGTCGAAAGTTCCGCATCTTTATCAAATAATGATTTTAGTTTTTCAGCATATTCATTGGTTGCAGCTCTTCCCTGATTAGCATATAAATTATTTTTTGCTGCGGTGACATACAATTCATTTAAATTGGCACTGGCCAGAATAGGATATAAAATCAATTGGTAAAAAGCGTCTTTGTATTCTGATTTCAGATTAGCATTGATTTCCTGGGCTTTTTTAGCCAATTTATTATAGTCTGATACTACATTTTCAGCTTCGTTGTAATGAATTAAACTGTAGCTGGAAGAATCTAAAAGTTCCGGTTTTCTATTGGCATTGTATTTAGAATACATCTTTAACAGATGGGCAATTTCTTCGGTATTTTGTCCTCCAAAATTATCCTTCGCCCATTGGAAATAATAGTCATTTAAATTGGTTTCATTCCAGTATTCCGGATTCCAGGCATAATCCAGAAAGAATTCGATAGGAAATTCAACTGGTTTTATATCGCCCACATTTACAATCCATACTTTATCCACACCATGCTCGTAAGCTAAGTGCATTTGTTCCCAGGTGCGTTCAATTTGGTTGGTATTAATCCATTTGTAACTTCTGGGACCTCCCACATAATCAAAGTGGTAGTAAATTCCGTAACCGCCTTTTCTGGGTTTTGCATCCAGAGCTGGTAATTTTCTTAAGTTCCCCCAGTTGTCGTCACAAAGCAATAAAGTAACATCATCAGGCACTTTCATTCCTTTGTCATAATACTCCTGAACTTCTTTGTATAAAGCCCAAATTTGAGGAGTTTGTTCAGCTGGTTTTTTAGTTACGGTTGTTATAATTTCACGTTGTGTTTTAACAATATTCTCCAAAAGTTCAATAGCAGTTCCTTCGGTCATAGGCTCGTCACCATCACCTCGCATACCAATAGTTACCAGCGTTTCTTTATTGCCCATTCGTTCTATTCCGTCTGTCCAGAATTTCTTTAAACTTTCCGGGTTTTTATTAAAATCCCATTCTCCATTACTATTTTTTTTCCACTCTCCATGCGCTTTCGCTAAAGGTTCGTGGTGAGAAGTTCCCATAACAATTCCGTATTCGTCAGCCAGAATTCCGTTTTGAGGATCATCGGCATAAAATTTTTCGCTCCACATGGCCGGCCACAAATAATTCCCTTTCATTCTAAGGATTAATTCAAAAACCTTATCATAGAATTTAGCATTAAATTTTCCGTAATTCTGACGAACCCAACCGGTAAGAGCTGGAGCTTCATCGTTGATAAAAATACCGCGGTATTTTACTTTTGGTTCTCCTAATGTATGAACGCCAGAAAGGACGTGTAGTTCCGATTGTTTTTTTGCCGGAACATCAGCCCAAAAATACCATGGAGTAACACCTATTTGATTAGAAAGATCATAAATTCCATAGATAGTTCCTCTTTTGTCTGAGCCTGCAATCACTAATGCTTTTTGTACTCCCTCAATAGGATTATTGACAATTTGAGTGGTGAATTTTTCCCACTTTCCTTGCAGCTTACTGGCATCAATTTTCCCTTCTCGGGCTAGTTGATCAATGATGGGACTTTTACCTAGAGTTCCAATAATAACAACGTAGTTTTCGGTACTGCTTTTATTGGTAATAGTTGGTGAAATACTAGTCACTAAACGAATGTCATTTTGAAGATGATTCACCACACGCAAAACTCCCGGGAAATCCATATCGCTTACCAATAGAGAAGCTACTTTTCCATTCGAAGCCAAAGGGAAGCTTTCTTTAGAAGCCTTATTGGTTACATATTTATCCGGGTTTATGGCATAGCCAATGTTCATTATTGAAAACAATAATAATAGCGGTAAAAATGTGTTTTTTCGAATAGTAACTTTCATTATCAAATCGGTTTTTTCTTTTATTAATTCCCTGGTGCAAATGGAAATTGTAATGATTGAAAATAGTTCAATGTTTGTGTTGGTTTTTCAACTCCTTTAGGTAATTCTTTTCCAGAGTATTGTTGAAAATACAACAGGCAGGCATCACGCCACCATTTGGCTTCTTTATGCTGAATGTTGAGCAACATTTGAACTTCTTTAAATCTTGTTTCATCAACATAGTTCTCCATTTTATTCCAGGTTGAACTCATTGATTCCACTTGATTTACACCTTCCTGGTATTTCAAAGCTAAAGAATTCCAAAGCGTTTCACCATTTTTTAATTTGTAATCCCAAGGTAAATGATGGAACCACAGCAAATCTTTTTCTGGACAAGTTGCTACATCATCAAATATTTTGGCTACTTCAGGAGCATACTGTGCCGTTGCATTGCTTCCTGTTTTAGAACGATCAAATCCGATTCCTTTGGTATCAGCTTTGTGATAATAAGTAGGATTCCATTCGGGTCTGGATAAATTACCTACCCAAGGTCCTGGACCATAATGATGACCTGTATCCATTATATGATGTAACCCCAAAGGTGTCATATAATTGACTACAGCTTCTCTGGATTCCAGCATCATTTCTTTCACAGGTTTTATAAATTTTTCTTCGTTAGAAAAAGTCATGCGCAACCAGTCTTCGGCAATAGTCTCCGAATCCTGATACGGATTCCATGCCAATCGTCCAAATCCATACCAATTCGCTTGCGCAAATGGATGTCCTGTCCAGTTAAGGTCATTCCCAATATTTGCCACACCGGCAATTCCTGTAATTTTATGTTTGTCTAAACTTCCGTCAATTATTTTAGCAACGGTGGAACTTTTTCCTTTACTATACGTATCAGATTCTAAAACTTCCTGGTATAATTTAGGCAAATAAACCAAATGAGTGCTAAAGCCTAGATATTCCTGAGTAATTTGAAATTCCATCATCAGCGGCGTTTTAGGCATGGCGCCAAACATCGGATGAAAAGGTTCTCTAGGCTGAAAGTCGATTGCTCCATTTTTTACCTGAACAATTACGTTATCTCTGAATTGTCCATCATAAGGAACAAATTCGCTATAGGCCTGTCTGGCGCGGTCGTCTGCATCATGTTCTGAATACACAAAAGCTCTCCACATTACAATTCCTCCAAACGGAGCCACTGCATCAGCAAGCATGTTAGCTCCATCCACGTGATTTCGACCGTAATTTTGTGGTCCGGGCTGACCTTCTGAATTTGCTTTTACCAAAAATCCACCAAAATCAGGAATTCGGACATAAATTTCGGCTGCTTTTTCTTTCCACCAATTTTTAACGGCAGTATCATAAGGATCAGCAGTTTTCAATCCGCCAATTTCTATGGGTGCCGAAAAACGAGCTGTTAAATAGACTTTTATTCCATAAGGGCGAAATACTTTAGCCAATGCCTCGACTTTTTCCAAATACTGTGGTGTTAATATCAAAGCATTGGCATTCACATTATTAATAACGGTGCCGTTGATCCCAATTGAAGCATTGGCACGAGCATAATCGATATAACGTTGGTCAATAAAATCAGGTAGTTTTTGCCAATTCCAAAGCGAAAAACCGGCATAACCTCTTTCGACTGTTCGGTCTAAATTATCCCAATGATTCAGTGCTCGGATATTGGTTTTTGGTGCATCAGTAATTGCTAAATTTTCAATGGACTGATTGGTTTGAAGTAATTTTAAAAAATTAAAAACGCCGTATAAAACTCCTATATCTGTTTTTGCTGTGATTAGGATATTTTTTTTGTTGTTTAATTGGATTGTTTTGATAATATATCCTTCATTATTAATCAAGTCAAACTCATTTTTTAGATTTTTAAGAATCGATTTATCTAAAACGGATTGATTGCCTAAAATCAACATGTTTCCTGTATTGGTGTTTTTTTGAAGAGCAATTTGATGACCTAATAAACCGGAAAGCCCCAATAGTAATTCTTTTGTAGCAACCTGAATTGTTTCAGAATTATTTAAGGCAAGAATTCCTTGAATTTTAGACTGATAATTTGAAGCGGTTTTAATGTCCTGCACTTTTTTGTACTGAAGCCACAATTTATAATCCTCCTGTGCAGACATATTAAATGGAGCTATCAAAAAAGATAGTTGCAATAGGATATATAGAAATAATGGCTGATTCATTTAGTATTGATTTTATATAACGATTTTTTTTAACACATCAATTGAATTTACTCTCTGTTTGAGTTATGAGTACATGTTATAATTTTTTTACAGTCTTAATCTTTGTGTCGTTTTTTATTTATATTTGCAATCGGTTGCGTAAAAGTAAAACATTGTATCATATAAAAAAAAAAAATCTCATATTTTTTTTATATTCATTGAAAAAAGACATAATAACTAACAAAAATCTACTTATGAGTGTTAATTTTAAAAAATCAGGCATGTTGTTAATGCTGTTTGTTGCTCTTCATTGTCAGAGTCAGACATTACCTTTTTATAATCCGAAATTACCGATTGATCAAAGGGTTCAGGATTTGATTTCCAGACTTACTTTAGAGGAAAAAGTAGAGCAAATGATGAATGCTACCCCGGAAATAAAGAGATTAAATATTACACCTTATGATTATTGGAATGAAGCACTTCATGGTGTGGGACGTTCGGGGACTGCTACCGTTTTTCCGCAAGCTATAGGTTTAGGAGCTACTTTTGATACCGATTTAGCACTTAGGGTTTCTAGTGCCATTTCAGACGAAGCCAGAGCAATGTATAATGTAGCAAAAACCAAAGGCTATAATAAACAATACGGAGGTCTGACTTTCTGGACTCCTAATATTAATATTTTTAGAGATCCTCGCTGGGGTCGTGGGCAGGAAACTTATGGAGAAGATCCTTTTTTGACGGCTATGATAGGTACTGAATTTGTAAAAGGATTGCAGGGGAATAATCCTAATTATTTAAAAACAGCTGCTTGTGCCAAACATTTCGCTGTGCACAGTGGTCCGGAAAAAGTAAGACACGAATTTAATGCCGAAGTTACTCCAAAAGATTTATGGGAAACCTATTTACCTGCTTTTCAGGCATTGGTAGAAGCTAAGGTTGAATCCGTAATGTGTGCTTATAACAGTACCGATGGCGAACCTTGTTGTGCTAATAAATATTTAATTACTGATGTTTTAAGGAAACAATGGGGGTTTAAAGGTCATGTGGTAACCGATTGCGGAGCTATTGATGATTTTTATGTTTCCAAAGATAAAGGAGGGCATGGGATTGTGAAAACCCAATCCGAAGCCGCTGCATTAGTTTTAAAAAGCGGGGTAAGTTTGAATTGTGGAGATTCTTATAAATCACTTCCTCAGGCTGTTAAGGATGGATTAATAACTGAAAAAGATATTGATAAACAATTGGCAATTTTGTTGCAAACCAGATTCAAACTGGGCTTGTTTGACCCTATGGGAAGTAATCCTTATGATGCTATTGCACCTGAAGTTGTTAATAGTAAAGCACATCGGGAATTAGCAAAAGAAGTGGCTCAAAAGAGTATGGTTTTGTTAAAAAACAATGGAATTTTACCATTAAAAAATGACCTTTCTAAATATTTTGTAACCGGGCCAAATGCAGCTAGTATCGAAGTGCTTTTAGGAAATTATTATGGTATAAATCCAAATATGGTCACTATTTTAGAGGGAATTACTGCTTCTATAAGTCCGGCAAGTCAGTTGCAATATCGTTTAGGGGCAATGCTGAATCAAAAATCTATAAATCCTATTAATTATGCTACAGGCAATGCAGGAGATAGTGATGTAACAATCGTAGTGTTGGGTGTTTCGAGTACTATAGAAGGAGAGGAGGGAGATTCATTAGATTCTTCCACAGCCGGAGATAGACTGGATTATAATTTGCCTCAAAATCAAATTGATTATCTCAAAGAATTAAGAAAAACAGCCGATAAAAATCCGAATGATAAAAAACCAATTGTAACTGTAATTACAGGCGGAAGTCCAATGAATCTTGCCGAAGTACAGGAGTTATCAGATGCAGTATTATTGGCTTGGTATCCGGGAGAAGAAGGAGGAACTGCTGTAGCGGATATTCTTTTTGGCAGAACTGCGCCATCAGGAAAATTACCAATAACATTTCCAAAATCCTTAAATCAATTGCCTCCATTTGAAGATTATTCGATGAAAGGAAGAACGTATCGATACATGAACGAAGATCCGATGTATCCGTTTGGTTTTGGATTAAGTTATACTACTTTTTCTTATGGTGATATAAAAGTATCTTCGGATAGAATTTCGAAAAAAGACAATCTTAGCGTTTCTGTAAAAGTGACTAATACAGGCAAAGTGAAAGCAGATGAAGTAGTACAATTGTATATTTCGGATTTGGTTGCCTCAGTAGATGTGCCTAATTTTCAGCTTGCTAATATGAAAAGAATTACTCTGGAACCCGGAGAAGTAAAAGAGGTTGAATTCACTCTGACTCCTGAAGCATTCGAAATGGTTAATAATAAAGGTAATCGGGTTATGGAAGCCGGAGATTTTAAAATTTATGCGGGAGGATCCAGTCCTATGAAAAGAAGTTTTGAATTAGGTGCGCCTAAAATGGCTGAAGTTTTAGTTACTCTAAAATAGATTGAAAATGAAAAAAATGAAATTTTTAATTCTCGTTTTGCTTTTGGCACAAACGAATACTATTCTTTCACAAATTAAACTTCCTAAATTAATTAGTGATGGGGTTGTGTTGCAAAGAAATGAAAAAGTAAAAATTTGGGGATGGGCTTCACCAAAGGAAAAAATCAAGTTGGAATTCAAATCCAAAGTGTATTTTACAGAAGCAGATCAGGAAGGAAACTGGAGTATTATTTTGCCGGCTGAAAAGGCAGGAGGACCTTACCAAATGGCTCTTAAGGCTAGTAATGAAATTGTAATCAAAGATATTCTATTTGGTGATGTTTGGATTTGCTCAGGACAGTCAAATATGGAGCTTCCTATGGAACGCCTCAAAGAAAAGTATGGAGAGGTGATTAAAAACGCAAAAAATGTCAATATCAGACATTTCTTAGTGCCTGATAAATATAACTTTCAAAAAGAGCAAACCGATTTAGAATCGGGAAATTGGGTGTCTGCCAGTCCGGAAACGGTGCTTAATTTTTCAGGCGTAGCCTATTTTTTTGCTAAAAATATTTATGAGAAACATCCGGTGCCTATTGGATTGATTAATTCAGCATTAGGAGGATCCCCTATAGAAGCCTGGTTGAGTGACACGGCACTCAAAGCTTTTCCGGAGGCTTATAGCGAAGCTCAAAAATTCAAAAACAATGGTTACATCAAAGAAATTGAAGCCGCTGATAAAAAAAGAGCAGATGAATGGCATCAATTATTAAATGCAAATGATGAAGGTGTAAAGAATAACTGGAATTTAGCAGGAACAGATGATGGAAACTGGGAGCAAATGCCTATTCCGGGATTCTGGAATCGTCAGTCTATTGGGAATGTCAATGGGGTAGTTTGGTTTAGAAAAGAAATACAAGTCCCTAAATCAATGGTAGGAAAGCCAGCCAAATTGTTTATGGGGTGCATTGTAGATCAAGATTTTGTTTATGTCAATGACGAATTAGTAGGTACTACCGGTTATCAATATCCGCCACGCAGATATACCCTAAAACCAACTGTTTTGAAAGAAGGAAAGAATGTTATTTCGATAAGAGTGATTAATAATTCCGGACAGGGAGGATTTGTGTTGGACAAACCTTATTATTTGGCGGTAGATAAAGATACTATCGATTTAAAAGGATTGTGGAAATACAAATTGGGAGCAACAATGAAGCCGTTAAGAGGAGAGACCTTTATTCGCTGGAAACCAGAAGGTTTATTTAATGCTATGATTGCTCCCTTAACTAATTTAAAAATTAAAGGGGTTTTATGGTATCAAGGCGAATCAAATTCAGGAAATCCTAAATTATATGCTAAAGCTTTACCAGCATTAATACAGGATTGGAGAACAAAATGGGGACAGGGTAATTTTCCTTTTCTTTTTGTTCAATTACCTAATTATATGGAAACTTTTTCAGAACCCAGAGAAAGCAATTGGGCGGCTTTAAGACAAGCTCAGTTAGAAACATTAAGCGTGCCTAATACAGCTATGGCAGTAACGATTGATTTGGGAGAGTGGAACGATATTCATCCTTTAAATAAAGAAGATGTGGGGAAACGCTTGTCTTTATTGGCTCGAAAATTAGCTTATGGAGAGCGTAAATTACAACCTTCAAGCCCGATGCCAAATAAGTCTGTTTTCGAAAAAGATAAAGCTATTATTTCTTTCAAAAATAGTGGAGGAGGACTAATTGTAAAAAAAGGAACTGAATTAAAATCTTTTGCTATTTCAAATGATGGCAAAAATTTTGTCTGGGCAAAGGCTAAAATAATTGGTAATAACGTAGAAGTCTGGAATGAAAAAATAAGCAATCCCACAATCGTTCGATATGCCTGGGATAATAATCCCGAGGATGCTAATTTATTTTCGAAAGAAGGATTACCAGCAACACCTTTTGAAGTGAAAAAGAAATAATCAAAAAACCACGTTAGCAGACATTATGCTTAACGTGGTTTCTTTTTTAGATTCTTTTAGAAGATTCCCGAACCAGTACTTCGGTATTTAGAAAAGTGATTTCTTTGACTTCGTCTTTTTTATTTGATTTTATGTTTTTTAGTATAATTTCGGCCGATGCTTTTCCCATTTTGGCAGCGGGATGCGTAATGGTGGATAAATTAGGATCTATAATTTGTGAGATAGGGTCATTATTAAAACCGATTATAGCTAATTCTTCAGGGATTTTAATACCTCTTTTTTTGGCGGTTTGAATAGCACTAACAGCTATAATATCTCCGGAAGCAAAAATTCCATCCGGACGAAGTTCTAAATCAAATAATTTGTTACTGGCTTTAGCTCCTTCTTCGTAGGTAACTGTTTTCAGATTGACTATTAATTCTTCGATTAAAGACAAATTGTGGTCTTTTAAAGCATCAAGATAACCTCTTTTTCTTTCGCTGTACAAATTACCAAATTCCGATCCGGCGGTAAGATGGGCAATACGGGTGCAACCTTGTTCAATAAGATGTTTTGTAGCCTTGTAACCGGCTGCATAGTTATCAATGATAACCCGGAACGTATTAAAATCTTTGGGTACACGGTCAACAAAAACTAAAGGAATATTGTTGCTCACAAATTGTTGAAAGTGCGAAGTGTCACGTGTTTCCATTGCAAGGGAGCTAATTACACCACTTACTCTACTGCTGTATAAAGACTTTGCTAAACTGACTTCTTCTTCGTAAGAGTCATGTGATTGCATAATAATTACGTTGTATCCTGATTTTTGAGCCGTAATTTCAATACCACTAATTAATGAAGAAAGGAAAGGTTGAGTAACGGTGGGTATTAGAACACCAATTGTATTGGTTTTGTTACCACGAAGTCCTGCTGCCAAAGTATTGGGTACATAACCCATTTCTTCGGCGGTTTTTTTTACTTTCTTTATCGTTTTATCGCTAATTGACGGATGATCTTTTAACGCTCTCGAAATGGTAGAGGTTGCAAGATTCAGTTTTTCAGCGATATCATAAATGGTAATATCTTTATTTTCTTCCATAAACTAAAACGTGTGAATCACAAATATATACATTTTCGAGTAATTGTCTTTGTCGTTTTTTAGGAATATTTCTAGCTTGTGACAATGTTAGCCTGAGGTGAATACAAATAGTAATTTAAACAAAAATATTTTGATGCGTTTGGATAGATTCGAAAAGAGCTATGAATAAGTGATTTGTTTTAAGGTGTGGAAAAAATGTTCTATTTATGTTAAGCTGTTCTGGTAGTCAGCCGCGGAGGAGACTCGAAGCTGTGTCCGCCGTGGCGGATATGAGCTTGACGAGTTATAAGTTTTCGATAATGTTTTTAATAAATTCTCGTCCTATTCCTGTTTTAAAATATTTTTCTCTTTTCATTGCCTCAGATTTAGAATTGAAAAATTCAATATGAATTATAATCCATGGTCTGTATTTGATGGTATGTCCTTTTGTTGCTAAATGATTGTGAGATTTGAAACGTTCAATAATGTTGGAAGTGTATCCAGTGTAGTGTTGATAGAAGTTTTCAGAAAACAGAATGTAAACTACAAATTCATCCATATGTTTTTATTTATAAATATAAATAAAAAAAGCCTCATATTTCTATGAAGTTTTTCTTAGTAGTCCGCCGCGGCGGAGACTCGAAGCTGTGTCCGCCGTGGCGGATATGAGCTTGATGAGTTATAAGTTTTTGATAATGTTTTTAATAAATTCTCGTCCTATTCCTGTTTTAAAATATTTTTCTCTTTTCATTGCCTCAGATTTAGAATTGAAAAATTCAATATGAATTATAATCCATGGTCTGTATTTGATGGTATGTCCTTTTGTTGCTAAATGATTGTGAGATTTGAAACGTTCAATAATGTTGGAAGTGTATCCAGTGTAGTGCTGATTGAAGTTTTCAGAAAACAGAATGTAAACTACAAATTCATCCATATGTTTTTATTGATAAATATAAATAAAAAAAGCCTCATATTTCTATGAAGCTTTTGTAGTAGCGGGTGATTTGAAAAAATCTAACCAGTTTATAGATGATTATTATAAGATTGTTTGTGCTTGTGATTACTTTTAGTATAACGTACCCTTTACAATTGAATTGTCGAATCAATTTATCGAAGATTTGAAGAAATTATCCTTTGCATATCATAGATTAATGAAGGTCGAAAAGTTTTAAAAAGACCATGAACTTCTGTCAAACACATTTGATTAAAAATAAATAATATTATTCTTAATGTTTTTTATATAACATTTAAAAAAAGATTTGAAAAAGCATTATATTGCAAGAAATTTACTCCTTCTAAATTTTTAATATGATAAACTATTCAATTTGGCCTAAGAAAAAAATTAGTGTAACAACTTTACGATTAGATATAAGTAACCCTCGTTTATCTGAAACAACTAAAAAATTAAATCAAAATGAGATAATTGATTATCTCATTGAGAATGAAAAAGTTTATGAGCTTGCTAATGATATAGTTACTAAAGGCTATTTTTTAAATGAACAACCAATTGTCGTAAAAGAAAGTGGTAAATATCATGTTCTGGAGGGAAATCGTAGAGTTTCTGCTTCAAAAATTTTAATGAATCCAGATTTAATAAAAAGCTCAGTAAGAAAAACTAATATAAAAAGACTTTTGAAAACATTTGATTTGTCAATAATTGAAAAATTAGAATGTATAGTGGCTCCAACTAGAGAGGATGCAGATATAATGATTGTAAATCGCCATACAGGTGGTTCAGCAGTTGAAAAATGGGATAAAACAAAACAAGATAGATTTCTATACAACAGATTTGTTGCAGGTGAGTCAGTTGAACAAATGGCTTCTAAATTTCCTATTTCAAAGACTGAAATTAAAAATTCAATTAAGCGATACAATGTTTATAAAGAACTTTGTAATTTAGACTTAGATGATACTGTTAAAAAAGCTGTTTTAGATGAAACTAGTTTTAAAATGACCAATGTAGAAAGAGCTTATCAATTTAAAGAAGGGCTTAACTTTATGGGATTTGATTTTGATGAAACATCTTATTCTTTAATAAAAAAATTACCCAAAGAAGAGTTTGAAAAAAGAATGTCACAAATTGCTATTGATGTAGTTAATGGCGAAATTAATTCGAGGAAACTTAATGATGATGCTGACAAGAGAAACTATTTTAATGGACTTGTAAATTCAGGTAAATTTGACACTTCAATTAATCCTGATATAAAATACAATCACCAACCAGAAGATGAATTAGAAGAAGAATCTGTTGAAGTTCCTCCTGCCGAACCTAAAAGGCCTTTTAAAAATAAACCTCATAACAACAAATTAATGTCTGGAAATACTTTTTTAGATTCTGGGATTAATAGAATTGATGAAATTTTTTATGAACTAAAAGCACTTAATATTAAAACTAATCCAAATGCTGTTGCTGTTCTCTTTAGAAGTTATTTAGATATGCTCTCATATCAATTTCTAAAGAAAACAAATGGTCTTGAAGCTTTAAAATTGGAAACAATTAGTAAATTTAATGCCGACAATGATAAAAAATTTACTAAAGCAAAAGCTAACATTTTAAAATTGAAAGAGGATATTTTGATGGATGTCACTGATGAAAGTTTAAAAAAAGCTATCGGAATAAATGGAGGAATAGATAGGTCAAATTTAGCTCCTTCGTTAAAATATATGCTTACACATATTGCTAATTCAACAACTTTAATCGAAGATGAGAAGTTAAAACAGGCCTTGCAAGGTTATATCAGAAATGATATTAAACTTTTAGGACATAGTGATTTTAACTTATTAGTTCATAATGAATATTATACAGCAGATGCTGAAGAGTTAAAGAAAATTTGGGTCCAAATTTTTCCTCTATTAAATTATTTTGTTATCCAATTAAAAAAATAATGAATTATAGTCCTTTAAGATATCCAGGTGGTAAGACATCATTATATGATTTTTTAAACAAAACAATTAAAGCTAATAATATAGTTGATGGTGTTTATGTAGAGGCATTTGCGGGTGGTGCTGGTGCCGCTTTAAAACTATTAATGCTAGAAAATGTCTATGAAATTCATCTAAATGATAAAGATGAAATGGTGTATAAGTTTTGGCATGCAATATTAAATCATACCCAAGAGTTTATTCAAAAGATTCGAGACTGCAAATTAGATATGGAAGAATGGAATTATCGTAAACAAATTCTTCAAGATGAAAAATTAAGAAATAGTTTAAGTGATATAGAGATAGGTTTTACAACTTTTTTTCTTAATAGGTGCAATCGTTCAGGAATAATAAAAGCAGGTGTAATTGGGGGAAATGCCCAGACTGGAGAATGGAAAATGGATGCCAGATTTAATAAGTCGGACTTAATTTCTAAAATTGAAAAAATCTCCTATTATAAAGACAGAATCAAAATTTATAATCAAGATGCTGTTACTTTTCTCAAAACTATTGAAAAAACTATATCCGATAAAGAGAACCTTCTGTTGTATTTAGACCCCCCATATGTTGAACAGGGAGAGGGACTTTATAACGTTTTTTATAGAAAAGATGACCACTTAAAACTTTCAAAATTTCTACAGAAAAAATCAACTTGTAATTGGTTAGTGTCCTACGATGACAATCCGTTAATTCATAAAATTTATAAAGAAGTACGAAAAAATATTTTTGAGTTTAATTATTTTGCTAATAAGACCAAAGTTGGTAGAGAACTAGTTATTTGTAGTAAAAATTGTAGGATGACAGATAGTTATTTACATTATTCGAAAACTAAAATTTTATTAGAAGAATCAAAAGAAAAAATAGCTATATAAATAGCTTTTTAAAACTTAAATAATTCAATATAATCTACTTTTAATGCATCACATACTTTTTCCAAAGTTGAAAGAGTTGCATTAGCATTGCCATTCTCCAATCTAGACATATTAGATTTCTCAAAATTACATAGAGCCGCTAAATCTTGTTGACTTAGATTTTTTTCAATTCGTATCTGTTGGATACGTTTACCAACTTTCTTTTGTAGGGAAATTTTCAATTTTTTGAGTTATCTTTTATGATAATTCAAATTTTGTTATATATTTGCCAAAACTGGTTATCATAAAAGATAACTGCTATTTTTTCAATAAAATTTAATCATAGAAAAATGAAAAAAACACTACTTTATTTACCTTCTTTTCTGCTTTTTTTGGCAACTACATCATGCTCAAATGATGATAACAAAGACAATGTTTCTGACAATCAGGGCTATTGTAATGTTACAGTTGACGGAGAAACATTACACCATGAATTTGAAGAAGGAGAAACATTTAGCTTAGGTGCGAACAGCTGCGATGCCAATGTAGAATTGACAAGCCAGAATGTTGAGCAGTTTGAAAAATCAAATTATTTTTAGATGTAAGCTTGGTCCATAAACAAACAAAACAACAATTTCAAGGATATAATATAAATAACACCAATGTAAAATCAGAGTTTAACATTTTTAATAGTTGTTATAATAATTTCGATTTAATTGTTGAATATACAGATACCACGACTGATAGAGCATTAAATCTTAATAGTTCAAGTAATAACTTTAGCAAAATAGAAAGTGTTTCAGTTTACAAGGAAAGCATAGAAGAAATTATTTATGCTGTCAAAGGTAAGTTTGAAGTTACCTATAAAAAAGCAGACAATACATTAATTCCTGTAAAAGGAGATTATAAGACATTTATATATGTATTAAAATAATTACTGATTTGCTAAACAATGCGGATAATAAATTTAACTTAAAAACCAAATTAATAAATGAGAAAAGTATTTTTAAAAAGAGAAAACCTAGTTGTAGAATATAAGAAGTCTTTTAGTGTTCTTTTGTTTATGGTAATTCCTTTTTTATTAGTTAGTTGTGATAACTTACCTCTTGATTTAAAACAAAAAGAGTATTCATGTCTTTCCAAATATGATAGATTATTAGTTGAAGAAGATAATACTTCTACTGAAAAATTAATTGTAGATTATACTGAATTAAAAGATGATTTAGTGAGTCTTACTGCTGAATGTAGAAAAAGAGGAATTGTTTGGAATAACGATGAATTAATAAATGAAATTGCTGGTAAAATAGCATCTTTTAAAGAAATGTCGAACAACCATAGCGAATATTATAATGAAGAAACTACCTCTAACGGTTCGTCGTCTTATTCCTCTTCTAAAACATGTTCATGGTGTGGGAAGTCATTTAGCGGAGCACATTATACGCATCTTGGGAAAATGTCAGATTGTTATAGTACGAATTCTTCCACTTCGATAGGAATATATTGCTCGAATAAATGTTGCAGTGAAGCTAGAAAAAGTTCTTGCCCTACTTGTAGATAGCTATAGAACGTTAATATTTTAGAGATTTAAGCCACTCCATAACAGGGTGGCTTTTTGGCTTTTATAGACCATAAATTTGCTATTAAGAATGAAATATTGTTGCTATATTGAGTATCCGAAGCACGTTTGTCGTTAAAGCTCTAATTTCCAAAATAATAGGTAGTCCCTACCCTCAGCCCCCTCCTCACTTATGACTTTTAGACAAAAATCATGCATTTTGAGCTGTTTGTTACCTTTCTTACTAAATAGACTGCATTACACATTCAATCATTCCTACGATATCCTAAGCAGATTTTGGCTAAATTTTCTGGATTATGGGGCTGACTGTATCATTTTGAGACAGTAATTTACAAGTTCCAAAAAATATTTTTCAAAAAAAAGTCCCAATAGGCTACACTTTTACATTCTCTACCGTATTTATTGTTACAGATGCTCGATTAAAAACCTTGTATGGAGTTCTTGTATCTGAATAATAACAAAATAGAAAATAATTTAATCATGAGACTTGAAAATATAATAGAATTTAAAAATACTACCAAAGCCAGTAAAAGTAAGATATACAGATTTTATAAAAAGAATGAAGAGTTATTCTCAGATACTATATTAAGGAATGGGAAGCGACTATTTCCAATAGACCATGCACGATATTTTGACAGCGAAATAATGTTTGACGAAAACAAAATTTTACGCCAAGAAAACCAGTCGATGCGAAATCTTATTGATTGTCTAGAAGATAAGAATAGTTTACAGTATACTTTTTGGCAAATGGAATGGAGTTTCTTTTTTACAGTTGCTTATAAATTGGACCGCAAAAAGAATAGTTGCTTTAAACAGATGCATGGTATGTATGATTATCTTGCTGAAAAGTATGGCAATACCACAGATTTAAGATTGTTCTTTACAACAGAACAATTTACCAATCGAAGGGGGTATCACAATCATTTTGTAATTTATATTGAAGATAAAAAACTGCATGAACAAATTGTAACGGATATTCAAGAATACTTCAACTACGATAGGACAGATGTAAGTATATATGACAGATACAAAGCGGGATTGTTCTATATGGCAAAAGATGGTTTGAATGGGGAAGATTGGGATTTTATTAATACCAATAAAAATAAGTTGTCATGAAAATACGGCTTACCCTTGCACAGCTAAAGAAGATTCTCAAAACCGAAGAATTGAGGTATCCTATCATTTTTAAAGGCGCAAATTTTACTCCCAAAGAGCTTTCAGAGCTTTCACAATTACTGCAATCAAAATCACGAGGCTAAGTCCTCGTTTTTTTATGCCTAGAAATTACTCGAATCACTGTGAAGCCCAGGAAAACCAGGATTTATCTTGTTTATTGAATTCCAGGAATTTACATTTGTTGTGTAATAAAACATAAACGGTCGTCTAAGATTTATTACACCTAATATTTGAGCTATGAAAAAGTATATTGCATATTACAGGGTCAGCAGAAAAGAACAGGGGATTTCGGGTTTGGGTTTATCAGCTCAAAGAAGCTCGGTTCAAAAATATGTTTCCAGTCAAGATGGGATTATTTTGAACGAATACACCGAAATCGAAACGGGAACAAATAAGCGTATTAGAGTTGAAATCCAGAAAGCAATCCAATTAGCCAAAAACGAAAATGCTATTCTGGTAATTGCAAAACTTGACCGCTTGGCAAGAAACGTAAATTTTGTGAGCTCTTTGATGGATGCGGGTATAGAATTTTTAGCAGTAGATATGCCAACTGCTAATCATTTTACTATCCATATATATTCAGCATTGGCAGAGCAAGAAGCCAAATTAATTAGTTCTAGGACCCGATTAGCTTTAGCCGAATTACGCAAAAGCGGGGTTACTCTTGGTAATCCTAAGAATCTTAATAGTGATGCAAGAGCTAAAGGTATTCAAAAGATTAAGGAAAATGCAATCAACAACGATAGAAATAGACAAGCAAAATCGATTATTCAAAACTGTAAGGATAGAGGAATGAGCTACAGAGAAATTGCTGAATATCTTAATCAACTCAATTTTAAGACCCGTCACGGGAATAAGTTTTTTCCTGCTTCTGTATATCAATTATATCAAAAAAAATAGTTTTTCAAGACTTATATTGGTTAAAAAAATAAAAAGGTGTACTCTTTGTTGAAGTGTCATAATGGTGTTATGATACGTGTTGGGTTTTTTTATGTCCAATTTAATCTTCCACCCGATTAAAAAGAATGAGAAGGGTGACTGAGTAAAAAAATGTTTTGCGATGCAAAAAATAATAGTGAAAAATTAACAAAAGAAGAGTTAAGAAAATTTGATGGTTTTGATAAAATATCAGAATCTGAAGTTAATGAAATAATCGAGACCTTATATCAATTAGCGATTATAGGGTATAATTTAAAAGAATAAAATCATGGGAATAGAAAAATTTAAGAAATTTCACAAGGAAAAAATAACAGAAAAAGTTGAAATAAAAGAGATTTGGGGTTATACAAGAGTTAGCTCCAAAATGCAGCTAGTAAATAATAGTTTGGAAGAACAACAAAGAGAAATAACTCAATTTGCTAATGAAAAAGGGTATTCTTTGAAAAATATACTTGGAGGAACTTATGAGAGTGCTAGTGGGGATTTTACAAGAAAGGAATTTACTAAATTACTTGATGAGGTTAAAAGTTCAAAGAAAAAACCTTTTGCAATAGCGATAAAGTTTATAAGTAGATTCTCTAGAACGGGAGGAAATGCTATTACAATAGTACAGGAATTAGTAGATAAGTTAGGGGTCCATCTGATTGAAACGTCATCTGGACTTTGTACTGATGACGAATACAGTAAATTAGATATTTACGGTAAACTTCTTGATGCAAGACGAGAAAACATGGATAGATTGGAGAAGACTATCCCTGGGATGAAAGCTCTGTTAAAAGCGGGTAATTGGCTTGGTAAAGCTCCTCGGGGTTATACGATGCGAGGGAAAAAAGTGGGTGATTATTCTTTGTTGAATGAAACGCAATTAATAACAATTAATGAAGAAGGTGAGATATTGAAAAAAGCATGGCAATGGAAATTAAGAGGTGAAAGAGATTATGTGATTAGCCAGAAATTGGAAAAACGTGGTCTAGTTATGAGGAAGCAAGCTCTAAGCGAGATGTGGAGGAAGCCATTTTATTGTGGTGTATTGGTTAACTCATTAATTGAAGAGCCAATAAAAGGGAATTGGAAGGGATTGGTGAGTGAAAAGGATTTTTTGACTATAAATGATATGCTATCGGAAAATAAAAGGAATGCAGTCAAAGAATACGTAAAAAGTAAGGTTAGTGGTTTTAGACCCTTAACAGGTTTTTTGCGTTGTGAATGCGGATGTTTGCTTACCAGTTATGTTGTTGAGAAAAAAGGGTTGCATTATTACAAGTGTCAGAAATGTAAAAATGCGAGTTTCAATGCTCATACTAGTAAAAAATCTAAAAGTGAAGGTTTGGATAATTCTTTTGAGGATTTATTGTCAAAATATACACTTAACAGTCAATTTATCGAACCTTTTAAATGGCAGTTAAATAAGCTCTTTGATACTATGAATACTGAGGCGAAGGATGAAACGAAGAGTTTGTTAGCGAAGAAAAAAGATTTAGAATGTAAAATGGAAAATTTGGATGAACGTTATTTTAATAATCCGAATTTTGGAGATGAAAAATATAATAGATATGTTTTGCAATTTGGAGCCGAATTAAAGGCTATTGAAGAGCAAATTGAGTTGAATGAAAAAAAATTATCTAACCACAAGATTCATGTAGAAAAAGTAGTCGAAAAAATCAAAAACATCAGTGATTGTTGGGGTAGAGGAGATATTGAGAATAAAATTAGGATTCAAAAACTAGTGTTTCCAGAAGGTTTGTCCATTAGGGCAGAAAACAGGGAATATCTAACCAATAAAGTGAACTCTGTTTTTGACTTAATCCCAATGTTTATAAAGGCTGAGCAAGGTACTAAAAAACAAAAAACCCATCAAAAAGTTGATGGGTCATTCTTAGTAGCGGGAACAGGACTCGAACCTGTGACCTTCGGGTTATGAGCCCGACGAGCTGCCTACTGCTCTATCCCGCGATGTATTTTCAATATGTTTTTAGGACCTGTGTCCGCCGTGGCGGATATGAGCCCGATAACTTTTATTGCGTATTTCGCAAATTGCGATTGAAATTCAATAAAGTTAATTAGTAGCGGGAACAGGACTCGAACCTGTGACCTTCGGGTTATGAGCCCGACGAGCTGCCTACTGCTCTATCCCGCGATATATTTTCAATTTGTCAATTTCTGAACCTGTGTCCGCCATGGCGGATATGAGCCATCTGATTTGGATAATGTTTTATCCTGCGATGTTTCGGGTGCAAATATACAAATAAATTCGACATATACAATGCCGAATTTTAAAAAATGTTTTATTTCGTCTATTGGCTTGATATGACTACCTTTGCAGCATTAAATTATAAGAAAATGACACATAAAGCTGGTTTTGTAAATATTATAGGGAATCCAAATGTAGGGAAATCAACCTTGATGAATGCCTTTGTAGGAGAGCGATTGTCTATTATAACGTCAAAAGCGCAAACTACCCGTCATAGAATTCTGGGGATTGTAAACGGTGACGATTTTCAAATGGTACTTTCGGATACGCCCGGAATTATCAAACCTGCTTATGAAATGCAGGAATCGATGATGGATTTTGTGAAATCGGCTTTTGAAGATGCTGATGTGTTGATTTATATGGTCGAAATAGGAGAGCAGGAATTGAAAGATGAAGCTTTTTTTAATAAAATTATTCATTCTAAGATTCCGGTTTTGTTGTTGTTGAATAAGATTGATAATTCTAATCAGGAGCAATTAGAGCAGCAAGTGGCTTTCTGGACTGAGAAAGTGCCGAATGCAGAAATTTACCCCATTTCGGCTTTACAAAACTTTAATGTACCGGAAGTTTTTCAAAGAATTATTTCGTTATTACCGGATTCACCGCCTTATTATCCAAAAGACCAATTGACCGATAAACCGGAACGTTTTTTTGTGAATGAGATTATTCGCGAAAAAATCTTATTGAATTACAGCAAAGAAATTCCGTATGCTGTAGAAATTGTAACGGAAGAGTTTGTTGAAACGGATACTATTATTCGTATTCGTTCGCTGATTATGGTCGAAAGAGATACTCAAAAAGGTATTGTTATTGGTCATAAAGGAGCAGCTTTGAAGAAAGTAGGAATGGATGCCCGTGTGGATTTAGAGAAGTTTTTCGGAAAACAAATTCACATTGAATTGTATGTGAAAGTCAATAAAAACTGGAGAAGCAACGCTAATATGTTGAAGCGTTTTGGTTATAACCAGTAATCAATGGTCAGTCCCGAAGCTTCGGGTGTAGTAATCAGTTTTCGCATTTTAATAACTGAATACTTAATGCTGAATACTGCAAACTAAAGTGTACCTTTGCAAAAAATTAAAACACCGCATTTTGGATTTGTTAAACTAATATGTGATTTAGTCTGCAAAATCTAAAATATATCCCGATAGCTATCGGGACTGAAATTTAAAATTCAAAAAAATGAATAACATTGTTGCGATAGTAGGAAGACCTAATGTAGGGAAATCAACCCTTTTTAATAGGCTGATACAAAGAAGAGAAGCTATTGTAGATTCAGTATCTGGGGTTACCCGTGATAGAAACTATGGTAAAAGCGAGTGGAACGGAAAAGAGTTTTCTGTAATTGATACCGGAGGATACGTTCGCGGATCAGATGACGTATTTGAAGGGGAAATCCGTAAACAAGTCGAATTGGCTATCGATGAAGCCGATGTTATCATTTTTGTGGTGGATGTAGAAGAGGGGATTACCCCAATGGATGAAACTGTGGCTAAATTGTTGCGTAAAGTAACTAAGCCGGTTTTGTTAGCAGTAAATAAGGTGGATAACGCTATGCGTGAGAAGGATGCTGTGGAATTTTACAACCTTGGTTTAGGAGATTATTACACTTTTGCCAGTATTTCCGGAAGTGGAACTGGGGATTTATTGGATGCTTTAATCGATGCTTTTCCTGAAAAACCGGAACCTGTTCAGGAAGAAGTGATTTTACCACGTTTTGCAGTTGTAGGACGTCCTAATGCCGGTAAATCTAGTTTTATAAACGCACTTATTGGCAAAGACCGTTTTATGGTTACGGATATTGCAGGAACAACCCGTGATGCTATTGATACTAAATTTGATCGTTTTGGTTTCGAATTTAACTTAGTTGATACGGCGGGAATTCGTCGTAAAGCGAAAGTAAAAGAAGATTTAGAGTTTTATTCGGTGATGCGTTCGGTGCGTGCTATTGAACATGCTGATATTTGTATCCTGGTTATTGATGCGACTCGTGGATTTGAAAGTCAGGATCAAAATATTTTTTGGCTGGCTCAAAAAAACCGTAAAGGTGTTGTAATTTTAGTGAACAAATGGGATTTGGTAGAAAAAGATACCATGTCAACTCGTGATTACGAGGAGCAAATTAAAAAAGAATTAATGCCATTTACCGATGTACCTATTCTTTTTGTTTCGGCATTGACTAAACAACGTTTGTTAAAAGCCTTAGAAGCTTCGGTAAAGGTATTTGAAAATAGACAACAACGTATTTCAACTTCAAAATTCAACGAATTCATGTTGAAAGTAATTGAAGCTTATCCGCCACCAGCAACTAAAGGAAAATATGTGAAGATTAAATATTGTATGCAGTTGCCATCACCAACTCCTCAGTTTGTGTTTTTTGCTAACTTGCCGCAGTATGTTAAAGAACCGTACAAGCGTTACCTTGAAAATAAAATTAGAGAAAATTGGGATTTCTCAGGTGTTCCAATAGATATCTATATTAGAGAGAAATAATAGAAAAGTCCCATTCCGAACAATCGGAATGGGGACTTTTTTTTGGAATAAAATGATTAAGAATTTAATTGTCTTCTTCGTCTTCCAGCGTGTCCATCGGATGATCTTCGTACCAATCTTTAAATGTTTTATTGGTTTTGTATTTATCCGTGAGTACGCAGTACGTCATGTAAGGAATCAAAATTACACCTATAAGATGTAAAGTCATTATAATTCTCAAATCAACATTCGTTTGATTGAGACCAGCAAATACAAATACATAAGCCGTTGTAAACCATACCAGTTTGATAGCAAAATTTTTCATAGCCCCATTTTCTCTTAAAGTTACGATTTTTAAACGGAAAATAGGGTTAAATGTCTTTTAATCAATTAGTTGGTTTTTTTTGGGATTGTGAAATCTTGAAATCAAATTTATAGCAAATATTGCATTACTCAAATATGTATTAAGCATATCTAAAAGGATAAGGTACAAACTTACATCAGTAGATCTTTTTAATACTTTGAAAAATTCACATAAAAACAATAAGAGGATGTTTGGGAATTACTTTTCGGACGGTCTTTTTTGTTTTCGGATGTAAGTGTCAAAGCTGTAATCGTAGAGGTGTTTTTCGTCTTTGGGCTGAAAATCACTGTTGATTAATTCCCAGTCTTCCAATTTAATTTCTGGGAAAAAAGCATCGGCTTCAAAGTTGTGATGCACTACCGTAAGTTCAATTTTATCTGAAAAAGGTATGGCTAGCTGATAAATCTCGCCTCCGCCAATAATGAAAGATTCTTCTCCTTCCGGGCATTTTTCAATAGCTTTTTCGATACTATCTACAACAATACAATCTTCGGCTTTGTAATCCGTCTGACGCGTAATTATAATGTGTGTGCGATTAGGTAATGGTTTTGGGAAGCTTTCAAAAGTTTTTCTTCCCATGATAATATGATGTCCTGTTGTCAGGCTTTTGAATCTTTTAAAATCGTTAGGTAAATGCCAAATCAATTGGTTGTCTTTTCCCAATGCCTTGTTTTGGGCAGCGGCAGCAATCATTGTAATCATTAGTTTTTATTTTGTAGAGGATTCTTCGTTGATTTGGTCGTTTAATTCGGCTATCTTTTTTTCCTGTAGGGCAATTAATCGGTCAATTTGTTCTTTTTCCCAATTTTTGCTCATAAAACGATCGGTTATAAAAACTTTGATAAAGTGTAATATAAAAAGAAATAACCAGACTGTAATTAACCAAATGTGCCAATTTGCATCTTCGTTAAAGTGAAAAACTTCGGTAGATACAAATAAAAACAGGCTGGCTAAAAACAATACAACAAAATGAAAATAGACTCTTTTTTTTTGTGTTATACGTTTTCTGGCGTATTCGTACAATTCATATTGTTCGGTTTTCATAGGCTGTTTTTTTTGACTATAAAGATAAAATTTAATTTGGAAATGCCGATTTGTACTATAGAATATTTAGCTTTTAGTCTCTTGCTTTTTTGTATTTTGAAAATATAAAGCTTTTAAATTTGATGAATTGGTTTGTTTTTAACAGTTTATTAAGCATTATCCTAAAACTTACTTTTGGGTATTTAAACTTCGATTAAATTGACTTACTTTGTCTCATAAATCTAAAAATGAAATAGTTATGCCAATTAAAAAACAATTTGTAAAGTCAAAACCAGTTTGTAAAGTTACATTTTCTATAGAAGCTAAAGAAGCGACTCAAGTTTCGGTTATTGGTGATTTTAATAATTGGAATCCTGAAGAAGGTGCTTTAAGTAAATTAAAAAACGGAACTTTTAAAGGAGCTTTTGATTTGAATAAAGATGCCGCTTACGAATTCAAATATTTAGTTGACGGAGAATATATCAACGAAACAGAAGCAGATTCTTTTAAATGGAATGAATTTGCAGGAACAGAAAATAGCGTTTTAGAGGTTTAATCTAAAATGCTTTTTTTTTATTCTAATAAAAAATTCCAAATTCTAATTTTATCCCGATAACTATCGGGATAAAATTAGAATTTGGAATTTCTATAATTTTAAACCGCTACGCTCCCTTTTATGGTTTCGTGTGGTTCATAACCTACGAGGGTAAAATCACTGTAATCAAAATCAAAGATATTTTTAATCTCCGGATTTAAAATCATTTTTGGTAATGGTTTTGGTTCGCGTGATAATTGCAATTCCAATTGCTCAAAGTGATTGTTATAGATGTGTGCGTCACCAAAAGTATGGATGAATTCTCCTGGTTCTAAGTCGCATACCTGTGCAATCATCATGGTTAATAGTGCATAAGAAGCAATGTTGAATGGAACTCCCAGAAAGATGTCGGCACTTCTTTGATAAAGTTGGCAGGACAGTTTTCCATCGGCAACATAAAACTGAAAGAACGCATGACACGGAGGTAAAGCCGCTTTGTTATTGGCTACGTTTTCTTCAAATGATTTTGTTGTATCGGGTAAAACCGAAGGATTCCAAGCCGAAACCAGCATTCTGCGGCTATTAGGATTGGTTTTTAATTCTTGGATTAAATTGGAAATCTGATCGATTTCTTCACTGTTCCAGTTGCGCCATTGATGTCCGTAAACTGGACCTAAATCGCCATTTTGATCTGCCCAGGCATCCCATATTTTTACATTATGTTCTTTAAGATAACCAATGTTGGTTTCGCCTTTTAAGAACCAAAGCAATTCGTAAATAATCGATTTAAGATGTAGTTTTTTGGTGGTAACCATTGGAAAACCTTCGCTTAAATCAAAACGCATTTGGTAGCCAAATACACTTTTAGTTCCGGTGCCGGTTCGGTCGCCTTTTTGGCAACCGTTTTCCATAACATGTTTTACTAAATCTAAATATTGCTTCATTGCTTTGAATTTGCTTATTTGTTGATTTGAATGATCGAATTGACGTTTAAATTAGGATTCTCTTTTTGAAATTTCGTCTCTTATTTTTGCTGCTTTTTCATAATCTTCCTGTTCTACAGCCTGAATTAATAAGTCGTTTAATTCCTGAAGACTGTATTTGATGTAAGCGCGACCGCTTTCGGCTTCGGCGGTAAAAGATTCCGGATTTGAAATCACATCATCCATTGGCTGATTTTCCTTGTCGGAATCAGTAGGATTCGTTTTTAAATAAATTCCAGCTTTATCAAGAATGTTTTTATAGGTAAAAATAGGAGCATTAAAACGCAAGGCTAATGCGATAGCATCAGATGTTCTGGCGTCTATAATTTCTTCTATTTTGTCTCTTTCGCAAATAATACTGGAGTAAAACACACCGTCAACGAGTTTGTGAATAATAACTTGTTTGACAACAATATCAAATCGTTCTGCAAAATTTTTAAACAAATCATGAGTTAATGGACGTGGCGGCTTGATTTCTTTTTCTAAAGCAATAGCGATAGATTGTGCTTCGAAAGCTCCTATTACGATAGGTAGTTTTCTTTCGCCATCTACTTCATTCAAAATCAAAGCGTAGGCTCCATTTTGTGTTTGGCTATATGAAATTCCTTTTATGGATAATTTGACTAAGCTCATAATTGTTGAAATGAAAAAGTATTTTAGTTTTGTTGGCTAGTTTTAGGTTACAATATTAATTAAAAATTCTGCCAATAAGCAAAGATACGATTATCTTATTTTATTAGGCAGAATTATTTTAATAAGGAGTTAGGGTGTTAAGCGTTTTGCGCCTTAAAAGCCTTTAGTTTTTCGATTAATCTAGGAACAACATCAAAAGCATCCCCTACAATTCCGTAGTCGGCAACTTTAAAGAAAGGTGCTTCGGCATCAGTATTGATAACTACTTTTACCTTAGAAGCATTGATTCCGGCAATGTGCTGGATAGCACCCGAAATTCCAACTGCAATGTATAAATTAGTTGCTACCGGTTTTCCTGTTTGTCCTACGTGTTCAGCGTGTGGTCTCCATCCTAAGTCGGAAACGGGTTTAGAACAGGCTGTTGCAGCTCCTAAAACAGCAGCTAAATCTTCAATTAAGTTCCAGTTTTCTGGTCCTTTTAATCCGCGTCCGCCGGAAACTACAATGTCAGCATCGGCAATAGATACTTTTCCTGATGATTTTTCAACTGATGCTACTTTTATTCCAAAATCATTATCTCCAATGCTTGGATTGAAAGCTTCTTCTGTTAATGTTGAGGCATTTTCGAAAATACCATAAGAGTTTTTAGCCAGACCAATTACTTTTACCTCGGTATTGATTTCTGTTATGTTGAATGCTTTGTTTGAAAAAGCATTTCTTTTTACCTGAAAAGGAGCAGTGCTTACCGGTAATCCTACTACGTTTGAAGCAAAACCTGCTTCCAGATTTACGGCTAACAATGAAGAAAGATAGATGCTGTCAGTGCTGGAAGAAAGAATAACTAATTTTGTGTTTTCTTGTTGGGCTGCTTGTTTGATAACGTCAGCATAAGCTTTGGCGTTAAAACCGGCTAATTTGTCGTTGTTTACTTTTAATACTTTGTCAACCCCGTATTTTGCTAATTCGGCAACGTTTTCAGTATTGATAGTTAAGGCAGTTACTGTAGTTCCTAAAGATTCAGCTACTTTTTTTGCGTAAGAAGCGATTTCGAATGTTACTTTTTTAAATTTTCCTTCTGCAGATTCTGCATATATTAATATTGACATATGATTTTAGATTTTAGATTAACGATTTTAGATTTTAGAGGTGAATCAAATGGTGATTTTTAGATTTCGTATTGCAATCAGCAATCTAAAATCTAAACTCTACAATCTTAAATCACTTTCGCTTCGTTGTGTAATAAGTCGATTAACTCGTCTAAATTATCTGGGGAAACCATTTTTATTGCCGATTTTGGAGCCGGTTTTTCAAATTTTACCGCTTTGGTGTTTATGGCAGCGTCAACCGGTTCAACAACATTTAATGTTTTTGTTCTGGCAGTCATGATTCCTCTCATGTTGGGGATACGCAAATCTTTTTCTTCAACGATTCCTTTTTGTCCGCCAATGATTAAAGGTAAAGAAGTGGTAACAGTTTCTTTTCCTCCGTCAATTTCGCGAACCGCTTTTACATTTGTACCATCAACAGCAATGTCAATACAGGCGTTTAAGAAATTGTATCCTAAAATACCGGCAATCATTCCGGGAACCATTCCTCCATTATAATCAAGAGATTCTTTTCCAGCAATAACTAAATCGTAAGCTCCTGATTTGATAACTTCAGCTAATTGTTTGGCAACAAAAAATCCGTCAGTAGGAGTAGCATTGATACGAATGGCTTCGTTAGCTCCGATTGCTAATGCTTTTCTTAATGTAGGTTCGGTTTCAGGACCGCCCACGTTTACTACAGTTACGGTAGCTCCTTGTTGTTCTTGAAACCAAATAGCACGTGTTAATCCAAATTCGTCATTAGGATTGATTACATATTGTACGCCGTTAGTATCAAATTCGGTATCAGCGTTTGTAAAGTTGATTTTTGAGGTAGTATCAGGAACATGACTGATGCAAACTAGTATTTTCATGTTGGGATATTTTATAAATTTCGTAGATTGAGTTACAAAATTAGAATAATATTTCGAATAATTTAGTATGAATAAAGACTAAGCATTGTTGCAATAATATTTTTATTTGTTTGATTCGTGTAAAATAGCAGAATAAATGCGAGATATTCACATACCTAATCTAAGATGTTAGAATTTATGGAGGATTATTTAAGTTAATTTGTGTTTTAAATGGTTTAAAATATTTATTTTTGCTCTTCAGAAAATTCAACATACAATATAATATGAGAACAATACAATTTAGAGAGGCCATTTGCGAAGCGATGAGCGAAGAAATGCGTCACGATGAATCCATATATTTAATGGGCGAAGAAGTTGCAGAATACAACGGAGCATACAAAGCTTCAAAAGGAATGCTGGCTGAATTTGGCGAAAAAAGAGTAATTGATACTCCAATTGCTGAGCTTGGTTTTACAGGAATTGCAGTAGGATCTGCTATGAACGGTTGTCGTCCTATTGTAGAATACATGACTTTCAACTTCTGTTTAGTTGGTATTGATCAAATTATAAATAATGCTGCTAAAATGCGTCAAATGACAGGAGGACAATTTAATGTGCCTATCGTTTTTCGTGGACCAACTGCTTCTGCAGGTCAATTAGGAGCTACTCACTCACAGGCTTTAGAAAACTGGTTTGCTAATACTCCAGGATTAAAAGTGATTGTACCTTCTACTCCTTATGATGCTAAAGGACTTTTGAAATCAGCTATTCGCGATAATGATCCTGTAATTTTTATGGAATCTGAGCAAATGTATGGTGATAAAGGTGAAGTGCCAGACGGAGAATATGTAATTCCTATTGGAGTTGCTGATGTTAAAAGAGAAGGAACTGATGTAACAATTGTTTCTTTTGGAAAAATCATCAAAGAAGCTTTTATTGCTGCTGATGAATTAGCTAAGGAAGGAATTTCTTGTGAAGTTATCGATTTAAGAACGGTTCGTCCAATGGATAACGAAGCGATTTTAAAATCAGTTAAGAAAACAAATCGTTTGGTAATTCTTGAAGAAGCTTGGCCATTTGCAAGTATTTCTTCTGAGATTACTTATATTGTACAAGAACAAGCTTTTGATTTCCTTGATGCACCAATTCAAAGAATTACAACTGCCGATGCTCCGGCACCTTACTCTCCGGTATTATTGAAAGATTGGTTGCCAAACGCAGCTGATGTTGTGAAAGCAGTAAAGAAAGTAATGTATAAATAATACATTAGTAAATACTATTAAGGCTTCATCTTACGTTAGTTTGATGAAGCTTTTTTTTTAAATTTTAATGGGAGTTTGTTGCAAACAAACCTCAATAAAAAGCAATAAATGTCAACCTGTATGAATAAGAAGTACCTATTTCTAGCTCTGTTTTTTGTATTGTCTGTTTTCTCAACACTTTTTGCCCAAACAAAAGTGAGCGGTATAGTGGTAGATAAATCCAATCAACCCGTTCCTTTTGCAAATGTTGTTTTTAAAGGTTCGAATATGGGAGTTATGTCTAATGAAGACGGACGTTTTTATATCGAATCGCCTGCTACTTATACTGTTTTGATAGTGACTTCTGTAGGGTTTTCAGATACGGAAATTACTTTGGACAAAGCCGTAAATTATAATTTTAAGGTATTACTAAAAGATGTCGAGGAATTAAAAGAGGTGGTTATTTACTCTGGAAAAACTTCTAAAAAGAACAATCCGGCATTAGATATTCTTAGGAAAATTTGGGAAAGAAAGCGAAAAAATGGTTTGTACCAATTTGATCAGTACCAAATGGAGAAGTACGAAAAAGTAGAGTTTGATATGAATACTATTGATAGTGCTTTTATGAAAAACAAAATCTTCAAAGGAATGGAATTTGTTTTTAATCATATTGATACTTCGAGAGTTACCGGGAAAACGTATCTGCCTATTTTTATCAATGAATCGTTAATGGATGTTTATGGGAATAATAAAATAAATAAGGTAAAAGAAAAATTAAAGGCTAATAAAAATTCTGGATTTAGTGATAATCAGCAAATTTTATCTTTTATTAAGGATTTGTATTCGAATTACGATATTTACAACAACCACCTTACTTTTTTTGACAAAAGTTTCACCAGTCCATTGTCTAAAACGGGTATAGATGTCTATAGTTATGTTCTTAGAGACAGTGCTTTTATTGATAAAAAATGGTGTTACAACATTTTGTTTTATCCAAGACGTAAAAATGAGCTGACTTTTAAAGGCGATTTTTGGGTGAACGATACCACTTTTGCCATCAAAAAAATCAATATGGCAGTGACTAAAAGTGCCAATATTAACTGGGTAAAAGATATTTATATCGAACAGGAATTTGAAGTGCAAAACGATTCGGTCTTTTTGTTGACCCGCGATCACATGATGTCAGATTTTGCTTTGAATAAAAAAGATGAGTCTAAAGGGGTGTATGGAAAACGTACTACCTTGTATCAAAATCATCAATTCAATATCGAAAAACCGGCTGCTTTTTATAGAGATGAGGTTAATTATATTGATAATGAGGTTTATAATCGATCGGAGAAGTATTGGGATGACAATCGTTTTGAAAACTTAAATAAAGACGAGAAAGGAATTTATAAAATGCTGGATACCTTGCAAACAGTCAAGAAATTCAGGCAATTGTATAATTTGGTCTCTATTTTAGGTAGTGGATATGTACAGTTTGGGCATTTTGATTACGGGCCTATTTTTTCCACTTTTGGTTACAATGAAGTAGAAGGAATCCGAATTAGAACAGGGGGAAGAACTTATTTTGGTCCTAATGACACCTGGCGTTTACAAGGATATACAGCCTATGGTTTTGATGATAATAAATTCAAATACGGTTTGTCAGGAAAATGGATGGTGGATAAGAAGAACCGAATTATCATTTCAGGTGGAAATAGACGGGATGTGGAGCAAATAGGTGCCAGTTTAACAACTACTAACGATGTTTTGGGCAGAAGTTTTGCTTCTTCTTCATTGGTTTCAACAGGAAATAATGGAAAGTTGACTAATATTAATTTGTCTAATTTGTCGGTTGAAATGGAGCCTGTAAAAAACTTAATGTTTCAAATGGGATTTTCGTACAGGACATTAGAATCGGCATCGGATACTTTTAAGTTGGATTATTATACTGATGCAAGCCAAACCACCACAAGAAGTGATGTTAAGCAATCAGAGGTTAATTTGCAGTTAGAGTTAACTCCTAACCGAAAAATGATAGGTTACGGAGTAGAAAGAAGTACTGTAGATAGTCCTTTTAGCCGTTTTTATGTTAATTATAGTCATGGTTTTAAAGGCCTGTTTGATAGTGATTTTAAGTATGATAAATTACAGTTGTATTATAGACAGCCTATTATTATTGGACCATTAGGACGTACTAATCTTACTTTGGAATTAGGAAAAACTTTTGGAACAATTCCGTTAGGATTGATGAGTGTAATTCCCGGAAACCAGTCATATTCTACTATCGAAAACACTTTTAATAACCTTAATTTTTACGAATTTGTTGCCGATCAATACAGTACGTTGCAATGGGAACATAATTTTGGAGGACGTGTGTTTTCAAGAATTCCATTTATGAGAAAGCTAAATTGGCGAGAAATAATTGGGGCAAAAGCAGTTTACGGAACAATTTCAGATGCCAGCAGAGCCATTAATGCTTCGGGCTTAGTGTATGCCGCTCCCGAAGATGTGTATTGGGAATACAGTGCAGGAATAGGCAATATTTTTAAAGTATTTCGAATTGATTTTACCTGGAGAGGAAATTATTTGAATACACCTGATACGCAGAAGTTTTCTGTAAAAGGTTCGTTTGGATTTTATTTCTAAAAATCACGAAATCTAAAGCAAATGTTTTGTTATAAATAAGGATTTGAGTTACTTTTGTGCCCAGATAAAATCAACTTAAGACAATAAATAAAATGACTGCAGACAAAATAAACACTTTCGATGTGTTAATCGAAATTCCAAGAGGAAGTAGAAACAAATACGAATACGATTTTGAAATCAAAAGAATGCGTTTTGACAGAATGTTATTCTCTTCAATGATGTATCCTGCTGATTACGGATTTATTCCTGAAACTTTAGCTCTTGACGGAGATCCATTGGACGTATTGGTTTTAGTAAACGAACCAACTTTCCCTGGATGTGTTATGGAAGTAAAACCAATTGGTGTTTTCCACATGGCAGATGATAAAGGACCGGATGAGAAAATTGTTTGTGTACCGGTTTCTGATCCAATTTGGAATAAATTAAATGATTTATCAGACGTTAATCCACACTTATTAAAAGAAATCGAGCATTTCTTCCAGGTTTACAAAGATCTTGAAAACAAACAAGTAGATGTTGAAGGATGGGGAGATTTGAGTGAAGCAAAAGCAATCATCAAAGAATGTACTGATCGTTTTAATGCCATTGAAAACAAGCCTGAAGGGTTATTTAGCATTAAATAATTTTCAGGTTATAAATTTGTAAAAAAAGCAATACTTCGTCAGGAGTATTGCTTTTTTGTTTAAATTCGTTTGTATGCTGTTGATTATTAACCTTAACCAAAAACGAATTTATGAATACAATTATGATTTGGGTGCCTGTTTTTATGGCATTAGTTGGACTTGCTTTTATGTTTTTAAAAAGAGCCTGGGTTTTAAAACAAGACGCCGGCGATGGTAAAATGGCCTCAATTTCCGATTTTATTTACGAGGGTGCTCTGGCATTTTTAAAAGCGGAATACCGATTACTGGCCGTTTTTGTTTTTTTTGCCAGTATTGTTTTGGCGGGAATTACTTTTTTACCAGGAGTTAAAACACATTTGTTAATTGTTGTGGCCTTTGTTATTGGTGCTTTATTTTCTGCACTGGCAGGAAATATGGGGATGAAAATAGCAACTAAAACCAATGTAAGAACCACTCAGGCTGCTCGCAGTAGTTTGCCTCAGGCCTTAAAGGTTTCTTTTGGAGGCGGAACCGTAATGGGATTAGGCGTTGCCGGTTTAGCCGTTTTAGGATTGACTTCTTTTTTTATTTTTTTCTATCATTTTTTTATGGGCGGGACATGGACTTCTATTGATGACATGACCGTAGTATTAGAAACCTTAGCAGGTTTTTCTTTAGGAGCCGAATCGATTGCTTTGTTTGCTCGTGTTGGAGGCGGAATTTATACAAAAGCTGCCGATGTAGGTGCCGATTTAGTAGGGAAAGTGGAAGCCGGAATCCCAGAAGATGATCCTCGAAATCCTGCAACCATTGCAGATAACGTAGGAGATAATGTGGGCGATGTTGCAGGAATGGGAGCCGATTTATTTGGGTCTTATGTAGCAACAGTTTTGGCAGCTATGGTTTTGGGGAATTATGTTATCAAAGATATGGGCGGAAGCATTCAGGATGCTTTTGGCGGAATTGGACCTATTTTGTTGCCAATGTCCATTGCTGGTTTTGGAATTTTATTTTCCATCATTGGAACAATGTTAGTAAAAATAACCGATGATAATGCTAAAGAAGCTCAGGTACAAAAAGCATTGAATATAGGGAATTGGGTTGCCATAGTTCTAACGGCTATTAGCTGTTTCTTTTTAGTGCAATACATGTTACCACCAATGATGAGAATGGAATTTTTTGGTGAGGGAAGTCAGGAAATTTCTTCGATGCGTGTTTTTTATGCTACCATTATCGGATTAATAGTTGGTGGAGTGATTTCTTCGGTAACTGAATATTATACAGGTCTTGGGACAAAACCGGTAATGGCTATTGTTCAAAAATCGAGTACAGGAGCCGGGACAAATGTTATTGCAGGATTGGCAACAGGAATGATTTCTACTTTTCCAACGGTTTTATTGTTTGCAGCTGCAATTTGGACATCGTATGCTTTAGCGGGTTTTTATGGTGTAGCCTTGGCAGCTTCAGCAATGATGGCTACTACGGCAATGCAATTAGCCATTGATGCTTTCGGACCTATTTCAGACAATGCGGGAGGAATTGCCGAAATGAGTGAATTGCCTAAAGAAGTACGTACCCGAACCGATATTTTAGATTCTGTTGGAAACACAACTGCAGCAACCGGAAAAGGATTTGCGATTGCTTCGGCAGCATTGACTTCATTGGCTCTGTTTGCGGCTTATGTTACTTTTACAGGAATTGACGGAATTAATATTTTTAAAGCACCCGTTTTAGCAATGTTGTTTGTGGGCGGAATGATTCCTGTGGTTTTTTCAGCATTAGCAATGAATTCCGTTGGGAAAGCAGCTATGGACATGGTATATGAAGTGCGTCGTCAGTTTAAAGAAATTCCGGGAATTATGGAAGGAACAGCCAAACCGGAATATGCTAAATGTGTGGATATTTCAACAAAAGCCGCTTTACGCGAAATGATGTTGCCGGGTGTTTTGACCATTGGTTTTCCTATTGCGATTGTGTTGCTTGGTAAATTAGTTTATGGCGACAATAATCAGTTAATTGCCGAAATGTTGGGAGGTTATATGGCTGGAGTTACAGTTTCGGGTGTGCTTTGGGCGGTTTTTCAAAACAATGCCGGAGGTGCCTGGGACAATGCTAAAAAATCTTTTGAAGCTGGTGTAATGATTAATGGCGAAATGACCTATAAGGGTTCTGATGCGCATAAAGCTGCTGTAACCGGAGATACTGTTGGAGATCCATTCAAAGATACTTCCGGACCTTCGATGAATATTTTAATCAAATTAACATGTTTAATAGGTTTAGTTATTGCTCCGATTTTAGGTAATGGAAGTCATACCATTGGAACTGCGGCTTCTTGTTGTGTTTCAACTGCTAAATGTACTTCGATGTCTAAAGAAGAATGTATCGCCAAAGGTTGTACGAATAAAAATTGCGAGCATCATAATGCTGCTATGATGGGGCATTGCGACATGTCCAAAATGGCAACAATGTCCAAAGAAGAATGTGCAAAAATGTGCGATAGTTTAAAATGTTCACCAGCGCAAAAAGAAGCCTGCCTGTCTCATTATGATGCGAATGGAAAGTTTATTATAGCTTCAGGAACTTCTAAGGGAAGTTGTTGTGCTCACAAAAAATAAATTTGCTATAAAAAACTAAAAATGCCTCGCAATTGTGAGGCATTTTTTATTCGTAGAAATATCTGTAAAATTTGTGTCTTAAAATAATCCGTTTAATTCGGCATTAATTCGTTCGATGATGTTTCCTAAATCTTCAGGGTTGTCCACAAAGTTAATTTTATCCACATCAATAATCAGTAATTTTCCTTTCGTATAGGTGTGAATCCATGCTTCGTAGCGTTCGTTCAAACGACTCAAATAATCGATAGAAATAGAGTTTTCGTATTCGCGTCCGCGTTTGTGGATTTGTCCCACTAAATTCGGAATTGAACTTCTTAGGTAAATTAATAAATCGGGAGCTTTAACCGTAGATTCCATCAATTCAAAAAGGGTAGCATAATTTTGAAAATCACGATTGGTCATTAATCCCATGGCGTGAAGGTTAGGGGCAAAAATATGAGCATCTTCATAAATGGTTCTGTCCTGAATTACTTTTTTTCCGCTTTCGCGAATTTGCATCACCTGGCGGAAACGACTGTTCAAGAAATAAATTTGAAGATTGAAAGACCAACGCTCCATTTGGTGATAAAAATCATCCAGATACGGGTTGTCAACTACGTCTTCGTAATGAGGTTCCCATTTAAAATGTTTGGATAGTAAAGCGGTTAATGTTGTTTTTCCTGAGCCTATATTTCCTGCTACTGCTATGTGCATTATGATGTTACAGTTTTATGATTTGTATTTTACTAAAGATGTAAAAATAGAAAAAAAATAGTCTTTATTGTAAGTGATTTGAATGATTTTAAATTTTGTTTGAACTGCTGTTTTTTTGCGTTTTCTAATATTGGATTAAATAAAGAAGCCGCCTCAATACAATTTTTGAGACGGCTTCCTTTAGTTAGAAAATTGAATTTTATAGTGAATATTTCAATGTAATTCCATACGTTCTCTGATCTCCTAATACTCCGGCATAGTGACCGGCATTACCACCGGCAGGTAATAATTGTTCAAAATAATCTTTATTTAAAAGGTTGCGTCCCCAGAAGTTGATTGATAAACCTTCAGTAGCTCTAAATCCTAAACGACCATTAAAGATTGCATAGCCGTCAACAACCAAGTATTTTGAGGCCGATGGACTTGAAGAAAATTCTGAACGGGCATAAGAATCTACAGCTACAAAGAATTTACCTAAATTTCCAAAGAATTTTGCATCTGTTGTGTATTCACCACCTAAACTTCCGGCCCATTTTGAAACTCCTGGTAAGCTGCTTCCTGAAACATCTTTAAAAGATACTGAAGATCCTGTTTCTTCTAATGGTAGTGGTGCATTTGTAAATTTAATGTATTTTCCATCCGTATAAGTTGCAGCTCCATTTATACTGAAATTTTTGTTGATAACAAAACTGGCATCTAATTCGGCACCTCTTACACGTACTTTATCAGCATTGGCTAAATAACCACGATTGACACCTAATTCAGCAGCCTGAACATTAGTTTGGTAATCCGTAATATCGGTATTAAAGAAAGTTAGGTTCAAGATAGTATTATTAAATGGAGATGTTTTAACACCTGCTTCGTAGTGCTGTACTTTTTCGGGTTTGATTACTGCCAAATCAAGAGCTGGTTGACCGGAAACAGTTGGAAGTCCGGCAACATTTACCCCAACAGGCTTGTAGCTTTTTGCATAAGTTGCGTAAGCATTAATTCGGTCAGATGCCTTGAAAGATAGCGTTAAGTTTCCTGAAAAGTCAGTTGCATCCGTGTTTTTGCTAAAACTTTGGTCAGTATAAACTAATCTTTTTAGAGCGATTAATTCAGGATCTGTCGTTTGTAAACCTCCGTAAGTGGCACGGTCGTAATCGGCATCCTTTTTATCATAATTGTATCTTAAACCTGGTAAAATATGTAATTTATCAGTAATAGCCCAGTCTAATTGACCAAATACAGCAGCACTAACTGAATGGATACCTGCATTTGTTCTTATACCATATCCTTCAAAAAGACCTGGTGTTTGCCATTTGGTGCTAGTAGTACTTTGAGAGAAACGCCATTGTGCGCTTCCTGATTCTTCTGTTCCATATGTATTAACTTCCTGGTCAATAAAGAATATTCCTCCAACTCCCGATAATTTTGGGCTGATTTCTCCAGCATAACGCACTTCTTGGGTGAATTGCTCATGTCTGTTTGGATTTTGTGATTTTGCTAAAACTTGTAATCCTGTAAAATCCCTGTCATTTGACGGATCCCAAGTTGAAAAGCGCCAGGCTGTTGTTGAGGTAAGTGTTCCTCCTCCAATTTTTGTATCAACATTAAGCGAAATACCTCCTATGTCTTGTCCGGAACGCCATGGAGTATCATGGTCAATTTTACGATCAAAGGGATTTGTGCTTGGAAGGGTGTAATTTAAATCGGCAATAATTTGATTGAATTGACGGTATGCAGCTCTTTGAGTTGGAGCAACACCGGCAAGAACCTGTGCATATCCATCAGGACGTTGTGTGGTGATGTCTGCAGCTAATGTAATATTAGTATTTTCTGTAGGGGTAAAAAGTAACTGACCTCTGATTCCCTGATTGTTTAATGTATTTGTTGCTTTTCCTGTTGCCACATTTTCAATTAAACCATCACGTTGTGTTCCTGAAAAAGAAATACGTCCTGCAATTTTTTTTGCAATTGCTCCTGTAATAGATGCTTTGGCTTGCAGGAAAGAATAATTTCCATAGCTTACTTCAAAGTCAGCAGCAGGAGTAAAACTTGGCTTTCTGGTTGTAATATTAAAGGCACCTGAAGTGGTGTTTTTTCCAAATAACGTTCCTTGCGGTCCGCGTAGTACTTCTATTTGACTTACATCAATAAAATCTAAAGTTGTAATTGCAGGGCGGGCATAATAGACACCATCAATATAGAAACCAACACCCGGATCAATACCATCATTAGTAAGACCAAAAGGAGAACCTAAACTACGAATGTTAATTCCTGTGTTTCTTGGGTTTGATGAGTAAAGCTGAACAGATGGAATCAATTCTTTAATTCTGTTTACATTAAAGGCACCTGCCTGTTCTGCTTGTTTTCCACTCACTACCGAAATTGGAATAGGTACGTTTTGAGCTTTTTCAATTCTTCTTCGAGATGAGATAACAACTTCAACAAGTTCGTTTTCTTCAGAAAGTTTTATTGTTAATGGAGCTGTTTGATTTTCAGTAATAGTTATTTCTTCCGTTTTGTATCCTACATATTGTATTAATAGGGAAAAAGAAGTCTTGTCTTTTGTGTCAATCGAAAAATTTCCGTTTGCATCTGTGGTCGTGTTGTATTTAGTTCCTTTTAGGATAACATTTGCACCTGGTAGAGATTGGTCCTGACTGTTTTTTACGTTTCCTTTTAAAGTATTCTGAGCATTTGAAACTGAAAAGAATAATAGTAATGTGATTATTGTGATTGATTTTGTATAAATTGTTTTCATGTTTAGTATTTATGTATGTTATATGTAATTAGTAGAATTAAAAATAAATTTTTTTAACTAACACATACACATTATAATAGCTATGGTTGTATTGCTGTTTAGAGTTTTGTTTTCTTTTGAATAATTTTCCGAAAAAATAAATTTTGTTCGTTGCCTTTTCATAAGTTTCATTTTTGGGTTTTTATATATGATTTTAATTCTGGGGCAAATGTATATGATTAATTCTATATAATTAGTAGAAATTAAAATATATTTTTTTATTTTTTTACTAATGAGGTTATCGTAATGCCTTGCATTGCTTTTAAAGTTTCTTCCCTAATAGTGATTAATCCGTGTCGTAGCAGGCATTCCGACTCGTCTTTGCAATCTAAACAACGCTCGTAAAAATTGATAGAAGCACAAGGTAGTAAAGCAATAGCACCGTCAAATAATCGGTGAATATCAGCTAGTGTAATTTCGTTTCCTGATTTTAAAAGATAATATCCGCCAAATTTCCCTTGCTTACTGCCTACTAAATGCCCACGTTTTAAGTCTAAAAGAATTTGTTCTAAAAACTTTTTAGGAATATTAGCTGCTTCAGCTATATCAGTGGTTTTAGAAATATGATTGACATCTTGTTGCGCTAAATAGAGTAGGGCTTTAAGTGCGTATTTGGTTTTTTGTGAAAGCATTTGTGTGGGTTATCTTATGTGGTTCAGATAAATTCAGGATAAAGATAAATAATTTTATAAAGGAGTCAAGGAATTTTTAAAATAAATAAACCATTAGCTGTAGCCAATGGTTTATTGTGATTGTGTTTGAATAAAAAATTATGGCTGTCCGCTAAGCGGACCAAATGAAAAAATAGGCCACAGATGATACTGATTTTAACAGATAAAAACGGATTTTTTTAGTTTTTTGTAAATTATAATCTGCGAAAATCTGTTAAAATCAGTTTCATCTGTGTGCCATTCTCAATGAAAGTTATATAAAAAATTACCAACTTCCGCTGGAACCGCCGCCAGAGAAACCTCCGCCGCCAAAGCCTCCACCGAAGCCGCCTCCACCAAATCCACCACCAGAAGAACCTCCACCGAAGCCTCCTCCAAAACCACCGCTATTGCGTCCCAGATTACTCAGGATAATAACATCTAATAAACTGGGACCTCCGCCACCACTATTTCCGGAGTTTCCACTACCGCCACCTTTGTTTCTGGATGCTAAAATCAAAATAAAAGCAATGATGATGATAAAAGGGAGAAATGGGAAATCTTGTTCTTGTTTGGCTTGTTTTCGAGTGCCTTTGTATTTGCCTTTAAAAACATCAAACAAGGCGTCGGTTCCTTTGTTAACTCCGTTGTAATAACTACCGGCTTTGAATTCAGGAATGATGATGTTTCGGATAATTTCACCGCCAATTCCCGCCGTCAATCGGTCTTCTAAACCATAACCCGGATTGATGGCAATTTTTCGGTCGTTTTTAGATATTAAGATAATTACGCCATTGTCGTCTTTTTTAGTTCCTCCAACTCCCCAGGTGTGTCCCCATTTGGTAGCGAGTAAACTAACGTCTTCGCCTTTTAAACTCTCTATTGTAATAACCACAATTTGTGTTGTGGTTGTATCAGAATATCGAATGAGTTTTTCTTCTAATTGCGTTTTTTCGTTGGTGCTAAAAAGATTGGCATAGTCATAAACGGATGTTTGTAAACTTGGTTTTTCTGGAATTGTAAATTGTGAAAAGATGCAATTGCAGGAAAAAAGTACAGATAGTAAGAGTACAAATTGAAAAATTCCTTTGGAATTTGAGTTTTTCTGTGTTGGAATTTTCATTATTTATCCTTTTGATATTTCGTTAGATAATTCGTTGCTGTCACCTTCCTGCCAAGGGAAATATTTTTTAAGCTGTTCTCCGGCTCTTAGAATCCCGTCAACAAGTCCTTGTTTGAATTTATGTTGCTTGAATTGAGTAACCATAGCATCACGGGTACAATTCCAAAAATCGGCTTCAACAACATCGTTGATTCCCTTGTCTCCGCATATCACAAAGTTATGATCGTCAACCGCCAGATAAATTAACACGCCGTTTTTTAATTCGGTTTCATCCATTTTAAGTTCATGGAAAATTTCCTTCGCACGATCGTAGGTGTCCATAGAAGTTGTTCTTTCAATATGGACTCTAATCTCGCCGGAGGTATTTTTTTCAGCTATTCGGATAGCTTCAACAATTTCTTGTTCTTCCTCTTTGGTTAAAAAATCTTCTACTTTTGACATTTGTTTTGTTTTTTTAATACCTATTAAAAAGCCCCTCCTCTGGAGGGGTTGGGGAGGATTAGAATTTTACTTCCACTGGTTTATCAGCACCTTCAACAGCGTTGAAATAGGCTTTTTCTTTGAAACCAAAAATTCCAGCAAATAGGGTATTTGGAAACGTTTTGATGTGTGTATTGTATGGTTTTACCGCTTCATTAAAACGAGTTCTGGCAGTTAAAATTTGGTTTTCAGTACTGGCCAATTCGTCTTGTAATTTTAAGAAATTTTGATTGGCTTTCAAATCGGGATATTTTTCTACCGTAATTAATAAACGAGACAAAGAACTGCTTAAGCCACTTTGAGCTGAGTTAAACGCTGCTAATTGTTCTGGTGTAATATTAGTTGGGTCAATTGTAGTTTGTGTAGCCTTAGCACGAGCTTCGATAACAGCTGTTAAAGTGCTTTTTTCAAAATCAGCAGCTCCTTTAACGGTGTTTACTAAGTTTCCGATTAGGTCATTACGTCTTTGATAAGCTGTTTGAACATCCCCCCAAGATTGTTCTACATCCTGACCTAGAGTCACAGCAGTGTTGTTAATTCCTTTAACCCAGCTATAACCACCAATAATAATAATTGCTAAAATAATCCAAGGTAAAAATTTTTTAAAATCCATGTTTCTGTTTAATTTAAAGTTTAATATTTATTGTTTTTATTTATTTCAAAATTGATATTGTAATTGAATTTTGCTATTGAAATTGACTAAAGCTCATTTTTAATATTAGTCAACTGTACTTTGATTGCTTCCAGTTTACTGATAATTTCAAATTTGTCCAGCGTTTTTTTCTGACCTTCTTTCAAATGGGTTTTAGCTCCTTCTAGTGTGAATCCTCTTTCTTTAACCAAATGGTAAATTAATTGGAGATTTTTGATGTCTTCAGGAGTAAACATTCTGTTGCCTTTAGCATTCTTTTTGGGTTTGAGAATATCAAATTCGCTGTCCCAAAAACGAATCAGCGACGCATTGACGTCAAAGGCTTTCGCCACTTCGCCGATGCTGTAATATCTTTTACCGGGTTGTAATTCTATGTGCATTTTTGTTGTTTTTTTAGTCCGTAGTTACTAGTCCCTAGTCCCCAGTCTTTTTTATATTGTTTTTATCATCTATTATTAATTATGGTATCTAAATTTTCAATTACTTGTTACTAATCACTATAGAATCAGATACTAAGTACTAAAAACTAATCCAGCGATTGGTTTTCCTGGTTGGCCAATTTTGAAATGGCAACGTATTCCACTGCCGAAATATTGCCATAATAAAAATTAAGCGGATTCACCACCCGACCGTCTTTGTGAACTTCATAATGCAAATGTGGTGCTTCCGATCTTCCTGTGCTTCCTACTAATCCAATAATGTCCCCGCGTTTTACTCTTTGTCCCCTTTGGCATTTGTATTTGCTCAAATGGGCATATAAGGTTTCGTATCCATAACCATGTCTGATAACAATATGGTTTCCATATCCCGAAGCGGTATTGTCGGCCCGTGCAATGACCCCATCTCCGGTGGCGAATATAGGAGTACCCTGTTTAGCTGTAAAATCCATGCCTTTGTGCATTTTTCTAGCTTTTGTAAAAGGATCAGTGCGATAACCAAAACCGGAAGCCATGTGTTTTAAATTTTCATTTCTAACCGGCTGAATGGCCGGAATAGCGGCCAGTAATTTGTTTTTCTCTTTGGCTAATTTTAAAATATAATCTAATGATTGCGATTGAATTACGAGCTCTTTTGTTAAAATATCGACTCTTTTAGTGGTTTGTAAAACCAGTTGGCTGTTGTTGTATCCCTGAAGTGCTTTGTACTTATTTGCACCCTTGTAGCCTGCTTTTCTTTCTTCTTCAGGAATGGGCGCTGTATTAAAATAAGTGCGATACAGGTTGTTGTCACGCTCTTCAATAGCTTCCACTACATTGTCCAGTTGATCTATTTTTTTATTCAAAAAAGCATAGTTTAATTTTAAATTTTCAATTTCCCGAATCAAAAGACGGTCTTTTGGAGTGTCAAAATAAGGGGTGTTTAACAAAACTACAAAGCTGATGAAACCAAATAAAGCGGAAGCCAACAAAAATAAGGCTACAAAGCCAAATTTTGTTCTTTTTTTGACTTTGATTTTGCGATAAGCCAGATTTTCAGAATCGTAATAATATTTTACTTTCGCCATATTTTAAAATACCCTATTTTTGCACCTCTAAAAAAGCACATTGCAACAAATTTAATAAATGTTTTAGTTGTTCCGCCCTTTTTTTAGTATTAAATATAACATAAAATTGATTGACAAAATTTAAAATTCAAAGATTTAAAAATTGTTGAATTTAGGAGTTTTACAAAAAATAAATAAAAACTTTGTGCCTTAGCGCCTTAGTGGCAAAAAAATATAAAAATGAAATCACAAGACATTCGCAAAGCGTATTTACAATTCTTTGAAAGTAAAGGACATTTAATTGTCCCTTCGGCACCTATTGTTCTAAAAGACGATCCAACCCTGATGTTTAATAACTCAGGAATGGCTCAGTTTAAAGAATATTTTTTAGGAAACGCCACGCCAAAAAGCAATCGTATTACTGATACGCAAAAATGCCTTCGTGTTTCAGGAAAACACAACGATTTGGAAGATGTAGGTTTTGATACTTACCACCACACCATGTTTGAAATGCTTGGGAATTGGTCTTTTGGAGATTATTTCAAAAAAGAGGCTATTCCATGGGCTTGGGAATTTTTAACAGAAGTGTTAAAATTAGACAAAGACCGTTTGTACGTTTCTGTTTTTGAAGGAAACGAGGCAGAGAATGTGCCTTTTGATCAGGATGCTTTCGATATTTGGAAACAATTTGTATCTGAAGACCGCATTATCCTTGGAAACAAAAAAGATAATTTCTGGGAAATGGGTGATCAGGGACCTTGCGGGCCTTGTTCGGAAATTCATATCGATTTGCGTACCGATGCTGAAAGGGCGGAAGTTTCAGGATTTAGTTTAGTCAATGCCGATCATCCGCAGGTAGTGGAGATCTGGAACAACGTATTTATGGAATTCAACCGTAAAGCCGATGGTTCATTGGAAAAGTTACCGGCACAACACGTAGATACCGGAATGGGATTTGAGCGTTTGTGTATGGCGATGCAAAATGTAACATCTAATTATGATACCGATGTATTTACACCACTTATTGAAAAAGTGGAGCAAATTACAGGATTGAAATACACCTCAAATGAAATAAAAAATATTTCAGAAGAGCAGAATAAAACCAATATTGCGATTCGTGTAGTGGTGGATCACGTTCGTGCCGTAGCCTTTGCTATTGCTGACGGACAGTTGCCATCTAACACTGGAGCAGGTTATGTAATTCGTCGTATTTTGCGTCGTGCTATTCGTTACGGTTTTACTTTTCTAAATACTAAAGAACCTTTTATCAATCAATTGGTTGCTGTTTTGGCAGATCAAATGGGTGAATTTTTCCCTGAAATCAAAAAACAACAAACTTTGGTAACCAATGTAATTCGTGAAGAAGAAGCTTCTTTTTTAAGAACTTTAGATCAAGGATTGCAATTGTTGGAAAATGTAATGGCTGAGACTAAAGGAAAAGAAGTGGCAGGAACAAAAGCATTCGAATTGTATGATACTTTTGGTTTCCCAATTGATTTAACCGCTTTAATTCTTAGAGAAAGAGGATTTAGCCTAGACGAAGCTGGTTTTGAAAAAGCCATGCAAGAACAAAAATCACGTTCTCGTGCGGCTTCTGAAGTTTCTACTGACGACTGGAAAATTTTGGTTGATGGGAATACAGAATCTTTTGTAGGTTATGACCAGACAGAAAACGAAGTGAAAATCACGCGTATTCGTAAAGTAGATTCTAAAAAAGATGGTGTTTTGTACCAAATTGTTTTAGATGCAACGCCATTCTATCCGGAAGGTGGAGGACAAGTAGGTGATAAAGGAACCTTGGTTTCGGCTAATGAAACCATCGAAATTATAGATACAAAGAAGGAGAATAATTTAATCTTGCATTTTGCTAAAAAATTGCCGGAAAATGTAAACGCCTCTTTCGTAGCAAAAGTAAATACCGATTTAAGAGCGGCGACTTCTAAAAATCACTCGGCGACACACTTGATGCACCAGGCGTTGAGAAGTATTTTAGGAACGCATGTGGAGCAAAAAGGATCTTTGGTAAACCCAAAAAATTTACGTTTTGACTTTTCTCATTTTTCTAAAGTAACTGATGAAGAATTGCAGCAAGTAGAGGATTTTGTAAATGCTCGAATTCAAGAGCAATTGCCATTGATCGAAAGAAGAAGTATTCCTATCCAACAAGCTTTAGATGAAGGAGCAATGGCTTTGTTTGGAGAAAAATATGGTGATAATGTACGTGCAATTAAATTTGGAGACAGCATGGAATTGTGTGGAGGAATCCACGTAAACAATACCGCTGATATTTGGTCTTTCAAAATTGTTTCTGAAGGAGCAGTAGCGGCAGGAATCCGTCGTATTGAAGCGATTACCGGAGATGGCGTAAGACAGTTTTTTGCTTCGCAGGAAGAATTGTTAGACGAAATTAAAACGGCATTGAAGAATCCACAAGATACGGTTAAAGCAGTAGTTTCTTTACAGGATGAAAATGCCAAATTGAAAAAACAAGTGGAAGCTTTGTTGAAAGAGAAAGCGAAAAATATGAAAGCCGAATTGGCAAACGAACTTCAACAAGTAAACGGCGTTCAATTTCTGGCTAAACAAGTTGATTTGAACCCAGAGGGAGCAAAAGATTTGGCTTATGAATTAGGGAATTTAGGAGATAATCTGTTTTTAGTTTTGGCTACAGCCGAAGAAGGAAAACCAATGTTAAGCTGTTATATTTCTAAAGAATTAGTGGCTGAGAAAAATCTAAATGCAGGTCAGGTAGTTCGTGAATTAGGGAAGTTTATCCAAGGTGGGGGTGGAGGACAGCCGTTCTTTGCAACTGCAGGAGGTAAAAACGCAGCCGGAATCCCGGATGCTTTATCAAAAGCAATTGACTTTGTGAAGTAAAATTTAAGTTTTATAAAAATCAAGAAACCCTTTTAGAATGTGTAAGCCAACTAAAAGGGTTTCTCTTTTTAAGTATGAAAAAGTTATTTTTAGGAATGGTTTAGTTCAATTCCGTTTTCTTCCAGAATATCCAGTAAGTAATTGTTTTCTTTAGGATCGTATTTTTCAATACCACTTTGATACCACTTCACTAAAACACTTATCTGGAAATGGGTATAACCTTCGGTGTCAATATTAATACCCAGTAAGCCGGCCATTAGGAATTCTTCTAAGATTTTTTCGGTGATGATTTTTTTCGGAATTCCGTCAAGGATGCAGCCATTTACACTTTCGTAATCAACTCTACCGGAGTTAAATCCGTCATTAAAAGCAGTATTGGCTGTGTCGCTTTTTACTTTCGAATAAGGATCAAGACCTTTAGAATAACCTTCTAAATAATCTTGTCTGTAAATTGGGTTGAATATGTTTTTCATGGTGTTGGTTGTAGTATTCATTATCAAAAGTAAAAGCAATAAATGAGTTCACCATTTAAAATCGTTGAAAGGATAAAATACTCTTTAAATCGCTTGGGCTATGTATTTTGTCGATAAAATAAGTAGTTGGTTTGCATCAGTAATTCTTTTTGAAGTACCAAATTAGAGTTCGTTTGAGTTCAGGTCGAATTTAGCCTAAGAAGTTTTGCAAAAACGAATTAACAATTTGATGAGGTTAAACCCTGATATAGAAAATGTTTCGATATTTTGCAGTAATTGTTGTTTGAAATATTCTTTTTAACGAGTTTTTAGGTTGTTGAACTTGTTTTGTTGGCTTAGCTGTATTTAATATATAGTTTTGAAGTCCCCAATATGCTATGTTCAAATTAACCTATAAAACCATGAGAAAATTAAATAGAATATTTGTTTTCATTTCAATAGTTGCTGTTCTTTTTAGTTCTTGTTCCAATGAAAAAGAAATTAAAGGAAAGAATTTTGTCAAAATTATTGAATCTACCGAGAATGGTGTTTCAGAAAATTCCGTTTTTACATACAATCAAAATCAATTGTTAAGTGCCGATAATTCAAAGGAAAGAATTGATTATACCTATACTGACGGCTTGATTACTAAAATTGTTAAGTATAATAAGCAAACACAACTTAGTGTTACATTACAATATACTTATCTTGATGATAAATTAGTTAAAATAACTTCGTCCGATCATTATGTGATTTATTACACTCATGAAAACAGTGAAACGGTTTTGTATGAAAAATTCAAGATCGATACTCAAAATCAGGAGCAAATGGTACATCATGGAACCTTGTTTTTTAAGAATAAAAATTTAATCAAGGTGGAGCGTACTTTTGATAATGTTGATGAAGGAGTGCTTTCTACTTCTAAAACTACTTATGAGTACGATACTTATAATAATCCGTATTGTGCTATTTTAGGTTACAACCAATTATTGGATAATGCTGCTTTAGTTTCTAAAAACAATGTTGTTTTAACCGTTGTTGAAACTAAGGTTGTAAATGGAGAAGAAACAATTGCTTCGGCAAATTTGTATCCAACAACCTATAAATACGATGCCGATAATTATCCTACTGAACAGGTTTCGGAATCGAGTGTAGGAAATCCAAATTATTCTAAAATCCAATATTTGTATTAGTTATCGGTTTTAAAGCAGTTTGTAAGTCTGTAAGTTATATAAGTTTTGTTGTTTGGTGTATCGATACTTATATGGTCTTAATATATTATAAAACAGCAACTCAAAGTTTATGTAAGTAAGACTAGATAAGCTAAAACTTATATGGCTTATATGGTTTAAAAAGCAACATTATTTATGTTTAATTGTTTGCAAAAAAAAGTTGATATAAGACTCATTATAATAAATATTATTATACTTATTTTTGGTAAAAAACTGCAATGCAATTTCGTACCCCAATACCCATTTTAGAAAGTCCGTTTCCTGTTGATTATCATTCAGGAATTTTAAGTTTGGGCTCTTGTTTTGCGGTAAATATGGCCGAAAAACTGGAGTATTTTAAATTTCAAAATGCTTGCAATCCGTTTGGGATTATTTTTAATCCCGTTTCGATTGAAAAATTAATTTCAAGAGCCGTTACTAAACAGTTTTTTAGCGAAAAAGATATTTTCGTTCACAATGATTCATGGCATTGTTTTGAAGTTCATTCGGAACTTTCAAATTCTGATAAAGCAATTTTTTTACAATTATTAAATGAATTAGTTGTTGCAACACATCAGCAAATAATCCAGTCCAGCCATTTTCTAATTACCTACGGAACGGCTTGGGTATATCGTCATATCGAAAGCGGAGAAATAGTGGCCAATTGCCATAAACTACCCCAGAAGCAATTTACAAAGGAAATTTTATCGATTGACAGCATTCAAACCGCAATTCAGAATACATTTCGTTTAATTAAGTCGCTAAATCCCGAGGCAAAATTTACATTCACCGTTTCACCAGTGCGTCATATCAAAGATGGCGTTGTAGAAAATCAAAGGAGTAAAGCCCATTTAATTAGTGCAATTCATCAGGTTTTAGGGGATTCTGCTTTCTGCAATGTAAATTCTGCCATTTATTTTCCCAGTTACGAAATTATGATGGACGAATTACGTGATTATCGCTTTTATGCCGAAGACATGTTGCATCCTAACCAAGTAGCAATAAATTACATCTGGCAGCGATTTAAGGAAACTTCCATTTCAAAAACTGCTTTTATTGTTATGGAGCAAGTGGAAGGAATTCAAAAAAGCTTATCTCATAGGTCTTTTAAGCCAGAATCAGAAAGTCATCAAAAATTTCTAGCCAAACTTCAGGCAGGAATTACTAAATTGTGTTCGGAATATCCATTTATTAAATTTTAATTATGATAAAAAACATACTTATTGGAGCCGCAGTTATAGTGGCAGCCGTCTTGTTATTTAAATTTTGTGATTTCAAAAAAAGCGATGAAGATGCTATTAGTTACAATACCAATCTTATTCAGCAGCAAATTGTAAACGTTGGTAAATTAGTCGTTACCGAGGGGCATTTCTCAGAAGTGATTACCTATAAAAATCAGCAAAAATACCTGTTGGATATGGTTTCTTTTGAAAAAAAAGCGCTCATTGTGGTCAATGCCGATGTGACCGTGGCTTATGATTTGCACCAAATGAAGTATGATATTGACGAAAAAAACAAAACAATCACTATTGTAAGTATTCCAAAAGAAGAAATAAAAATCAGTCCCGATATTCAGTTTTATGATGTAGAACAAAGTAAACTGAATCCTTTTACGGGCGATGATTACAATAAAATCAACAAGCAGGTTAAGGCTAATTTGGCAAAGAAAATTGCTAAATCAACCTTAAAATCTAATGCCCAAAACCGACTCATTAGCGAATTGTCTAAAATCCTGATTCTGACCAACACTATGGGTTGGAAATTACAATACGAAGGCAAAGTTATTGAAACTGAAAAAGATTTAGGGCAACAGGTGAAATTATAGTTGATTTAGTTTTCGAAAAAATTCCGTCCGCCATTTCTGAAATACTCAATTTTGTAAAAGAACATTTCTGCCATGTTTTTAGCTCGGAGTTTTGCTTCTTCTGCTAGTTTTCCTTGGAATAAAGCATCGATAGTTTCGGTAAAAATTTCCATCCAACGATTAAAATGCTCTTTTTCTACCGGCAAATGCTTGTGCGGAGGAAACGGACTGCCTGAGTAGGTGTGTTCTTCGAGTAAGATGGTTTGCCAAAAACGGTACATTCTTTCTAAATGTGCCGGCCAATTAGGGCCTATTTTTTCATTAAAAACAGGTCCAATTAAGTTGTCTTCCCGTACTTTAGCATAGAAACTATCTACTAATAATTTGATGTCGTCAAGATTTTTAATATCGGCTAAATCGCTCATGTTTTCTGGAATAATGAATTACAAAGTTAGCTTGTTTTTAGCCAATTAATTGATGAAATAAGTCTTGTTTTTCGTTGAGGTATTTGTATTCAAAACCTTTGTTGTCCATTTTGGTTTTTATAGCAATAATATCGTTTTTGTTTTTGAGTTCCAATCCTACAACGGCAGGGCCTACTTCGCGATTGTTTTTCTTTGTAAACTGAAAATAAGTAATATCATCGTCAGGACCTAAAATGTCGTTGACAAATTCTTTTAAAGCACCCGGACGTTGCGGAAACTGAATCATAAAATAGTGCATCAATCCTTCGTAAAGCAAAGAGCGTTCTTTTATTTCGGCGGTACGTTCAATGTCGTTGTTACTTCCGCTAACAATGCACACTACGGTTTTTCCTTTTATTTTTTCTTTATAAAAATCCAATGCCGAAATAGTCAATGCCCCTGCGGGTTCTACTACCATGGCTTCTTCGTTGTACAAACGCAAAATAGTGGTACATACTTTTCCTTCAGGAACAAGAATAATGTCGCTTAGGTTTTTTTTACAAATGTCAAAAGTCATTTTCCCCACTTGTTTTACGGCTGCTCCGTCAACAAATTTGTCGATGTTTTCTAAAATGGTCACTTTTCCATTTTCTATAGATGTTTTCATCGAAGAAGCACCTTCGGGCTCAACGCCAATGATTTTAGTATTAGGACTCAAATACCTGAAAACTTCCGAAAGCCCTGAGGCTAGTCCGCCGCCGCCTATGGGAACAAATACATAATCAATAGGTTTTTTATAGCTTTCCAGAATTTCAAGACCTACCGTTCCCTGACCGGCAATAACTTTAATGTCATCAAAAGGATGGATGAAAGGCATCTTGTTTTTGGTAGCATCAGCCAATGCAGCGGCGTAAGCATCGTCAAAAGTATCTCCTGTAAGCACAATTTCTACAAAGGAACCTCCAAAAAGTTTGACTTGTTTTATTTTTTGCTTCGGTGTGGTTTTAGGCATGTATATTTTGCCTTTTATCTGAAGTAATTTACAGGAATAAGCAACGCCCTGCGCATGATTTCCGGCACTGGCACATATTACACCCTGATCTTGTTCTTCAGGGCTAAGCGTGCTGATTTTGTTGTAAGCTCCTCTGATTTTATAGGAACGTACCGTTTGTAAATCTTCTCTTTTTAATAGAATTCGGGCATTGAATTCGGTTGATAGATTCAAATTTTCCGATAGCGGTGTCTCCATGACCACGCCCTGTAATTGCTTTTTGGCTTCTTGTATTTGGTTTAGTAGTTTCATTTTATTGGTATAAAAAAACCTCCCGTATTGGGAGGTTGAATAAATGGTATCTTGATTACTTATTTACATAACACTCCGTCATTATTATTGGATAATAATGTTAATTGTGATACCTATGTTAATCGTGTTGTTCATTTTTTATGATTGTATTACAAATATATCATTTTATATTTTAGGTCTTTTAAAAATTTTAAATCAATTTTCCACCCTTTAGGCTTGGTGAAAGAATATGATTTATTTTTTTTCAGTAGGTGGGAATTGCGCCAGAATTTTGGCAACAAACTCATTGATTTGGTTTTCTTTCTCTCTTCGATTTTCAGTTAGGGTTCCAACTCCTTCACCTTGCCAAATCAACTCTTTTTTCTTAGCATCGATTAAATCGATATACAGTGTGCCTTGGGTTGATGAGCTAACATAGGTGTTGCCGCCCCATAAGAAAGGATTCCATCCCCAACCCCAACCGTAACCCCAACCCATATTGAATTGGTTTACGTCAAGTTGTTCTCGCTCTTTGGTGAAAAAATTGATTAGTAAATCAGGATTTTCACTTTTGCTCATGCCTTTTTTACTCAATTCGTTGTCAATAGCATGTAGTATTCTTTTTTTGTCTAATTCAGATATTTGAACCCGATCAATGCCTTTTTTGTGAAAAGCATAGGTTTTGTATTGACTAAAATCAGCACGACTGTCAAAATCAGAATAAACCCTAACAGAGCTACAGGAACTCAATAGAAAAATAAATAAAAGCGGTAGTATTTTGAGTGTTTTCATAATGCAATTATTTGATTGTTAAATATATGAATAAAAATGGGTTGTGTTTTTATATACGCTAAAATAAGATAAATAGATTCGGGTTGTTTTTATAACGATTTCTTATTTGTACCTGTTTTTTTGTCGTATCCATAAGGACAATGACGGCAACCACTCTTGCAACAATAGCCTCTCTTTAAGTGGTATTTTTCAGTAAAACATTTGTATCCTTCGGCTGTGTAATAGAAATCTTCTCCTTCTATTAATTTATTTTCATTACTTTGTTCAATCATTAATAGGTTTTGTTGTTAGTTTACACAAATTTATAAATTTAAGAACCAATGTTTTTTGTTGTTAACAAGTATTTAATACCAAAAGGATACCGTGGATTAACGGCTTATCCATTTGTGTTTTTGAAACATCGGATTGATAAACAAAATCCAGTTTTTATCAATCACGAACGCATTCACTTACGGCAACAAATAGAATTATTGATACTTCCTTTTTTTATTTGGTACTTCCTTGAATATCTTGTTCGCTTATTACAATTTCGTAACAAAAATCGTGCCTATCGAAATATTTCTTTTGAAAGAGAGGCATATAGCAACGAAATTGATATGGATTATCTTAAAAAAAGAAGGTTTTTTAGTTTTTGGAAGTATTTGTTTTAATCGCAAAGTTTAGAAGTTTTTTAATACCGCAGATTCGCAGATTTTTTAATAGTTGTTTTTGAATTATTTATTGTAGCGTAAGCAAAGCTTTTCGTGATTTTTTTTAATTCAAAGAAGGGAAAAAAATCTGAAAATCTGCGGTATTAAAAATTATCACAGTCATCATATAATTCACAGTGAACTCGGGGTTAAAAAAAGTTTTCACTATTTTAAAGCTATAAGTTTTACCTTTGTCAAAAAAATAAATGCTTTGAATCAAAAACTGCAAATAAGCTTTCCGAATTCCATTTCCGTTACCATCAAAAGGGAGGATTTACTGCATCCGGTGGTTTCGGGAAATAAATTTCGAAAGTTAAAGTACAATTTGCTTCAGGCAAAAGCTGAAAATAAAAAAACGCTGCTTACTTTCGGTGGTGCTTTTTCTAATCATATTGCCGCTGTTGCTTTTGCGGCTCAGGAGCAGGGACTGCAATCCATTGGGATTATTCGTGGCGATGAATTAAGAGATAAAATCGATAGTAATCCAACGCTCCAATTTGCTCAGGAATGCGGAATGCAATTCGAATTTGTTTCCCGTGAAGAATATCGATTAAAAAGTGAATCTTCGTTTTTAGATAAATTGAAACAACAATTTGGAGATTTTTATTTGGTTCCCGAAGGCGGAACGAATGCTTTGGCTATAAAAGGCTGTCAGGAAATTTTAACCGATGAAGACAGCGAGTTTGATTATATTTGTTGTGCTGCAGGAACTGGCGGAACCATTTCGGGAATTATTAACAGCGCGTTGCCGCATCAAAAAGTTTTAGGATTTCCAGCTCTGAAAGGCGATTTTTTACAAGATGAAATCCGTATTTTTGTGCAAAATCAAAATTGGGAGTTACTAACTGATTATCATTTTGAGGGATATGGCAAGGTCAATAAAGATTTGATTTATTTTATCAATCAGTTTTATATTGAAAATCAAATTCCATTAGATCCTGTTTATACCGGGAAAATGGTTTTTGGAGTTATGGATTTGATACAAAAAGATTATTTTCCGGCTCATTCCAATATTTTGCTTATTCACACTGGTGGATTGCAAGGCATTTTTGGAATGAATGAGCGATTAAAAAACAAACAATTACCAACAATAAATATCGATGTTTAAGAAAAACCTACTTTTATTTATTCTTCTGACGCTGATTAGTTGTAATGCTACAAAATCTCCAATTGTAACAACTAAAAAAGGATCCGGTAAAAATACTGCATATTCTCAAAAAAATAAAAAATCCAAAGGTCGCAATGAAGTAATTGAATCGACTTCGAGAACGGTGGTTAAAAATGATGTTGTTAGTGGTTATGTGTTGCAATACAAAGATATTGCCATGAGTAATATGAAAACCTATGGAATTCCGGCGAGTATTATTTTGGCGCAGGGAATTTTAGAATCGGGGGCTGGAAGAGGAAAATTAGCAGAAAGTGCTAACAATCATTTTGGTATCAAATGCCACGCCGACTGGAAAGGAGATTCGGTAAGACATGATGACGATTCCAGTCAGGAATGTTTCAGAAAATACGATAAAGTTTCCGAATCTTACAGAGATCATGCTTTGTTTTTAAAAGGCAAAGTCAGGTATGCCAGCTTGTTTGAACTGGATAAAGATGATTATCAGGCTTGGGCAAAAGGTTTGAGAAAGGCAGGTTATGCAACCGATCCGAGATATCCAGACAAATTGATTTCTTATATAGAACGTTACAATTTAGGTCAATATGATGCTCAGGTTTTGGGAACAAATTATGTGCCTGTGGAAAATCAGAATCGAAGAATTGTAGTTAGAAATTCCGGAAATGATACTTTTTATGAAGTTCAGAAAGGAGATACTTTGTATTCTATTTCCAAAAAATACAATCTGTTAGTGGATGATTTAAAGCAAAAAAATAATCTTTCGGATAATACTCTTTTTGTAGGGCAAAAGTTGAAAGTGAAGTAATTATAAGTTATAAAAAAATAATGAGTTGTTAGAAGTCAAGATTGTAAATCTAAATTCTAAACTCTAAAATCAGAAATTTTAAATTAAAAATGTTATACCAAAGAAGTAGTCAGCTGTTTGCTGAAGCAGAAAAAGTAATTCCGGGAGGCGTAAATTCGCCGGTTAGAGCATTCAAATCGGTAGGAGGAACACCTATTTTTGTAAAACAAGCCAAAGGTGCTTATTTGTATGATGAGGACGGAAACCGATTGATTGATTATATTAATTCCTGGGGACCAATGATTCTGGGACATGCTTATGAGCCAGTAGTTCAGGCGGTAACTGAGAAAGCTAAACTGGGAACTTCTTTTGGGATGCCAACGGAATTAGAAACTCAAATTGCTGCTTTGGCGGTATCGATGGTTCCTAATATTGATAAAATCCGTTTTGTAAATTCAGGTACTGAAGCCTGTATGAGTGCCGTAAGATTAGCGCGCGGATTTACAAAAAGAGATAAAATTATAAAATTTGCAGGTTGTTATCACGGGCATTCTGATTCTTTCCTGATTCAGGCCGGAAGCGGGGCAATGACCTTTGGAACTCCTAATAGTCCGGGTGTAACTGCTGGAACAGCTAAGGATACCTTGTTGGCTAAATACAATGATTTAGAAAATGTACGCAGTTTAATCGAAGCAAATTCGAACGAAATTGCAGCCATTATAGTAGAACCAGTTGCAGGAAATATGGGTTGTGTGCCGCCAAGCAAAGGCTTTTTAGAAGGTGTACGTCAATTGTGTTCTGAGAACGGAATCTTACTGATTTTTGATGAGGTAATGACCGGTTTTAGATTAGCTAGAGGTGGTGCTCAGGAGTTATTAAACATCAATGCTGATATTGTTTGTTTCGGAAAAGTAATTGGTGGCGGATTACCAGTGGGAGCTTTTGCTGCCAGAGAAGAAATTATGAATTATCTGGCTCCGCTTGGTCCTGTTTATCAGGCGGGAACTTTATCGGGAAATCCACTAGCTATGGCTGCTGGTAAAGCAATGCTGGAATCTTTAAATAATGATACAGCTATTTTTCAAAGATTAGAAGAAAAAACAGCTTATTTAGAAGCCGGAATTCATAAAGTTTTACAAGCAAATAATGTTGTTTATACTATTAATAGAGTAGGTTCTATGATTTCGGTACATTTTGATGCCAGTCCTGTTGTTGATTTTCAAACGGCTGCTAAAGGTGATAATGATACTTTCAAGAAATTCTTCCATGGATTGTTACAGGAAGGTGTTTATATTGCGCCTTCAGCTTACGAAACCTGGTTCATCACCGATGCTTTGAGTTATGAAGATTTGGATTTTACAATCAATGCAATTGATAAAGTTTCAAAGACATTGTAATGTAAAAGGGTAAAAAAAAGCTTCGAGTTTAGTTTCTCGAAGCTTTTTTTTAGTTTTCCATATTTCCACCAGCAGGTCTGTCGTCACCCATTCCGCCACCTTGTCTGTCACCCATTCTTTGCTGCATTCTTTCTCTCATTTTGTCCTGGCTGCTTTTCCATTTTGTTAGTTGCTCCGGAGTTAAAATAGCTTTCATTTTATCTTCCATTGCTTTTCTTTGAGCCTCCATATTTTCTCTGCCCTGACCTTGGTTGTTTTGTCTGTTAGCTCTTTGGGCAGCTTGCTCAGCATAAAGTTGTTTTAGCTGTTCCTGTTGTTTTGCATCCAGATTCAATTCCTTAGTCATTCTTGCGATACGTTGTTCTGAGCGCTGTTCCGGAGTCATTCTTTCCATGTTGGCTCTCTGTGGTCTGTCGTTGTTTTCCTGAGCAAAACTTGATACTCCAACAACCAATAATGCGGCAATAATTAGTTTTTTCATTTCTTTTTTGATTTATGTTAAAAGTTATAGCAGTAAGATAATAAAAAGAACAAAAGGTTTAATTATTCATAAAAAAATATTGAATGTCTTTTTTAATCCTAAAACTGAACTAGGAATTTTTTTTAACAAATGAAGCCGATTCAAATTTTACAAAGCCACCACGATTTTCATGTCTTTCAATAGATTGGGTAACAATCAAATATCCTATAGTAATCATATTTAATAATTCGTAATACGAAGTGTTGATTTGATGTGTTTTACTAATCGCTTCTATTTCTTGTTTCCAATTCAATAGTTGTTCTTTAGCTTTAATTAAATCAGAGTCGTATCTAACAATACCCGCATTTTGTCTCATTAAATGCTGAAGATTTGCTTTTAAATTTGTCAAATAGTTAGCATCAATTTCCGGTTTTTCAGTAGCTACTGTTTCCTGAATATCCTTCTTTATTGTTCTGATCTCTAAATTAGGATCGGCCAGATATTCGTAAATTCTACTCGAATAAACTAATGCTTCTAACAATGAGTTAGATGCTAGTCGGTTAGCTCCGTGTAAGCCGGTTTGTGAACATTCGCCACAGGCAAATAAATTGTTTACTGATGTTTTTCCGTCAGTGTCAACAACAATTCCGCCACAAATATAATGTTGAGCAGGAACTACAGGAATCCAGTCTTTTTCTATGTCAATTCCAGCCTTTAGGCAATGATTGTAAATCATTGGGAAATGCTTTTTGAAAGCTTCTATATCCAGATGAGTGCAATCTAAATACACGCAATCGTCACCTGATTTTTTTAGTTCCAAATCAATACTTTGGGATACAATATCTCTGGATGCCAATTCTTCTCTGGAATCATAATCAATCATAAAACGATGTCCTTTTTTGGTGCGTAAATAAGCACCAAAACCTCGAACTGCCTCAGAAATTAAAAATTTGGAACCGGTAGATGTATCATAAAAAGCGGTAGGATGAAATTGGATGAATTCCATTTCTTTAATATTGGCATGAGCACGATAGGCCATGGCAATTCCGTCTCCGGTTGCTATTACAGGATTGGTAGTGTGTCCGTAAAGATGACCAATTCCGCCGGTAGCCAACAGCGTAATATCGGATAGGTAAGTGCTTATTTGTTTTGTTTTTTCGTCCAAAACAATAGCTCCTACGCAGCAGTTGTCAGCGGTAATTAAATCGGCTGCAAAATGATGATCTAAAACGGTGATATTGTCTTTTTGATACACCTGCATCAAAATAGCGCGTTCTATCTCATGACCGGTTTGGTCTTTATGGTGTACGACACGGTTTTCTGAATGTCCGCCTTCTTTACCTAAATTTAAATTGCCATCAGAGTTTTTGTCAAATTTGGCTCCCCATTCAATTAATTCTTTTAATCGCTTTGGACCTTCGGTAACAACCATTTTTACGACAGCTTCATCACATAATCCATCTCCACAAATCAAAGTGTCTTCGATGTGTTTTTGGTATGAATCTTCATTTTTATCAGTAACAATGGCTATACCACCCTGGGCATATTTGGTATTTGATTCGTCAGCATTTGCCTTGGTTACAATGGTTATCTTTTTGTTCGGAAATTGCTCTGCTATTCGAAGGGCAAATGTCAAACCGGCAACACCAGAACCGATAATCAGGTAATTGGTATTTGTCATTATTTTGATAATTCAAGCATTCTCTCAATTGGAATTAATGCTTTTTGGATAATGTCTTCGGCTACGTGAACTTCAGGACTTTCATTTACTAAGCAATCATATACTTTTTGTAAAGTATTCATTTTCATGTAACCACATTCACTGCAGGCGCAAGTATTGTCTTCTTTTGCAGGAGCCGGAATTAAGATTTTATCAGGTACTTCCTGTTGCATTTTGTGTAAAATACCAAATTCAGTAGCTACAATAAATTTATTGTTAGGATTGTTTTTTACATAATCAATCATTCCTGAAGTCGAACCAATATAGCTGGCAGTAGCTAAAATATGAGTTTCAGATTCCGGGTGTGCAATGATTTTTGCATCCGGATGTTGTTTGTGCAATTCGATTAATTTATCCAATGAAAAGGCTTCGTGAACTACGCAGGAACCATCCCAAAGTAACATATCGCGCCCTGTTTTGCTCATCACATATTTTCCTAAATTCTTGTCCGGAGCAAAGATGATTGGTTTGTCTTTAGGAATTGATTCTACAATTTTTACTGCATTTGCTGAAGTAACCACAATGTCAGTCAATGCTTTTACTTCGGCCGAACAATTCACGTAAGTAATAACCGTATGGTCAGGATGTTGATCGATGAAGTTTTTAAATAAATCCGGAGGACAGGATTCTGCCAATGAACATCCTGCATTCAAATCAGGAAGGATTACTTTTTTGTTTGGATTTAAAATCTTAGCTGTTTCAGCCATAAAATGGACTCCTGCAAAAAGAATAATATCGGCATCCACTTTCATCGCTTCTTGTGATAATCCCAAGCTGTCCCCTACATAATCCGCTATGTCCTGAATATCATTTTCCTGATAATAATGCGCTAAAAGAACCGCATTTTTCTCTTTTTTTAATTGTAATATTCGTTCTTTTAGGTCTTTTATTTTGTTTGTATCCATTTTAATATTGATAACAAGTGTTTAATTGTAATATGTTGTTGTTTGTTGTTTTGTTTTTGTAAAGCTAATTTATTTAAAAAGTTAATACCTTAAAAAAGTATCTCCTGATTTAATTCCCATTGCCAATTCCTCTAAATTAGTATTCTCTAACATAAAAGCCAATTCATTTCGGATGGATTTGAATTTCTCATGTACCGGACAAGGGTGTGTTTCTGAGCAATGGCTTAAGCCTAAACCACATCCTGTAAAAACAGAATCACCTTCGAGTGCAGTTACAATCTGAGACAATTTTATCTGACTCATTTTTTCTTTTGGAATTTCAAATCCACCACCCACACCTTTGATAGAATTGATAATATTGTTTTTAGATAAAATCTGTAAAATCTTGGCCGTAAAAGCCTCGGGAGAATCTATCTTTTTGGCAATATCTTTTAGACCGGATCTATTATTTTGATAAGATTCGGATGCAATAAAAATAGTCGCTCGAATCCCATATTCGCAGGTTTTAGAGAACATAATTAGTTTTTTACAAATTTATAGAAAATAAGCGTTATTATTCGACTCAATTTTCAGTATTTATGTGATTTAATTATGCCTTTAAAAAGGCTAAAAATAAGCATTAAAATAGCTACAGGTAAGAAAATGCTAGTAAAAAATAGGTTTTGGAAATACATAGGGAATTGTCCTTTCTCTAAAAAGAGATAAATGCCTTGTCCAAATAACAGCAATTCGGTTAGTACAAAACCAAAAATAAATAGTTTTATTCCCCAATTGGATAATTTTTTCTGTCCGTTTAAAAAAGAATTTTTTAATAGGAAAGCAAACAAAAAACCGCTGATAATCCCTAACATAGTCAGGTGAATATAACCAATTACAAAATTTCGAATTTGATGTGAAATTTGAGCCAATTCAGGAATTAAAACCACTAATTGAATAACAATTTTTAACAATAATGAAGTTAAAGCAAAACCATAAAGTAATTTTTCAATAGCTTTTAAAGCGGTGTAGAAAGTTTGAAAATATGGTCGGATTATTTGAATAAAAAGAATAAAAGAAAGCAGTTGCAATAGTACTCCTATGCTGTTTATCCAATGAAAAACAGGATTAGAAAGATACCAACTTACCGGTAAAGCCAAAGTGAAAATGGTGGCTGTGACTAACAATTTGTAGCATAATCGAAATTGCTTTTCGTTGATATTTGCTTTTAATTGATGAAAAAACAAGGCTAAAACGGCAAAAAGAAACCAACCGTTGAATTGGAAATGCAGGAAGAACTGAATGGCAATTTGGTAAAAAGCACTGGCTTTACCAAGCAATCCAACTGCCGGTCCCAAACACCAAACCCCCAGAGTCGATAAAATCATGAAAAATAAAGCAGTTTTCAAAAGTAATTTTTCCGGCAGCGAATCGGTATGGGCGTCTTTCCATACCAATCGGCAGAAATAATAACTGCAAAAAATATGAAGTGTAGAAAATGCAATCGAAAAGAAAGCATATCCTTCAACAGGAAAACGAAACATCATGCCAATAACAGCTATTTCAGTTAGCCAAAATAATCGGTTGTAAACGGGTTTTTGCTGTGTTGTTTTTGGGATAAAAAAATGAACAATCAAACTGTAAATCATCAGATAAACCCAGCCTAGCATGGCAACATGAGAATGTCCGTGTAATAAAAACTGATAATTTATAATTTCAACAGGGAATACATAGAGCAACCGAAGCAGCAATCCCATGAATGCTGCAATAAAGAAATTGAAAAAGCAGGTTAAAAGCCAAGATTTTTGCATAGTTATCCTCTAAAATAAATATTGCCTATTGGTGTAGCAATTTTTAAAAACCTCCAAATCGTATGAATGATCCAAAAATAAGCATTAAAACACCAATTGTTGTCACCGATACAATATGAAAAATCATTTCGGATAAGTGAGTGGAATCATTTTTTAATCTTGGTATCACTCTAAATTGTGCGCTTAATGCAAAGGCTACGGTTAGCAATAATAAAATCAATTTTGAAGAGACAACTTTCTCAATGGGTGAAGCAAATTGAAACCAAAAATGGATGCTCACACCGTATTTGTAAGCTATCATAATGCCGGTAGTTACTAAGAAAAAGAGCGAAGTCATTCCTACTGCCTCGTATTTCCTTTCGTAATTTAAAATGATTTTGGGGTCTTTTTCCCTGAATGCCTGAGGTAAATAGGCAAAACAAAGTAATAAATGTCCGCCAACCCATATTGCGGCACTTAAGAGATGAATGATTAATAGCAGATGATGATTCATTTTTTCAGAAATTATTTTCTAATACAAACTTTAATTTTCGAAGTAGAGAGTTTTTGGCTGTCTAATTCCCGGAACGAATGTCCTAATTTGGCCAAGGTTTTTACATCATTTACAAAATACTGGATGTAATAATTCCCAGAATATTTTTTATTTTCTAAATACGCAATCATTAGTTGAATGTCTTTTTCTCTAATTAATTCTGAATGAACAGTGGTACGAACCTCGAACGGAAGCTGGCTTTCCAGCAATAAATGTAAGGACTTTTCAAAAGCAGAAAAAAGTGTGGATTGGGTTATTTTTTCAAAGTGCTCGGGCAGAGCCTTAAAATCTAAAGCTACATAATCAATTAATTGGTTTTCGATTAGTGTTTTTAAGACTTTGGGTTGGGAACCATTAGTGTCGATTTTGACCAGAAAGCCCATTTTTTTGACTTCAGCAATTAATTCTATGATGTTTTTATGCAGCAAACATTCGCCTCCGCTGAAAACCACTCCGTCTAATAAAATTTTTCGGGAGCGAAGAAAGCCAAGTGCTTTTTCGAAAGAAATACTTCCTTTTCCCAATACAATTTCCGGGTTGTAGCAGTAGAGACAACGCATATTACAGCCTGCAAACCAAAGGATACAGGCTGATTGATGCGCATAATCTAATAACGTAAAAGGGGTTATGCTGTAAATAGGGGTGCTAACATTTTTCTTCATTGAAATGAGTGCGTTGTTTGTGCTCGCCTTTTTTACCAATGTTGAAACTCTCTACAGGTCGGTGGTAGCCCATAACGCGGGTGTACACTAAGCATTTGGTTCTTAAATGCTGTTTTTCTTCTAAAATGGGATTAGTGGCTGTTTTCATATTTTGTGGAGTTATGAGTTATGTGTTAAAAGTTATGAGTAAAGAGTTGGTTACCAATTTTCGATAGCTGATACTTAACTCTTAATTTTTTTCTATTAATAAAAGATCATCACATTTTGGACAATATTCGTGTTCGCCATTCAAATAGCCATGTACCGGGCACACACTAAATACTGGCGTTACGGTGATGTAAGGCAATTTGAAATTGCTAATCACTTTCTTGACAAATTTTTTACAGGCTTCGGGCGAACTGATTCTTTCGCTCATGTACAAGTGCAATACCGTTCCTCCGGTGTATTTGCATTGCAATTCGTCCTGAAGAAACAAGGCTTCAAAAGGATCTTCGGTGTGATTCACCGGAATTTGGGAACTGTTGGTATAATAGATGTTATTTTCCTGTCCTGCCTGATAAATATCGGTAAAGCGTTTCCGGTCTTCCTTGGCAAAACGATAGGTAGTTCCTTCGGCAGGAGTCGCTTCCAGATTGTATAAATTTCCGGTTTGTTCCTGAAATTCTCTCATTCGGTTGCGGATATGGTCTAATATTTCAGAAGCAAATGCAATTCCGGATGCGGTCGTGATATCGTTTTGGTTTTCAGTAAAATTGATAATCATTTCGTTCATCCCGTTTACCCCGATTGTTGAAAAATGATTTCTGAAATGAGGCAAATAACGTTTCGTATACGGATACAAACCACGGTCGTACATTTCCTGAATGAACACTCTTTTTTTCTCCAGAGTCGATTTCGAAATAGATAATAATCGGTCTAATTGTTTGAACAATTCGGTTTTGTTTCCTTTGTGTAAATACCCTAAACGCGCCATGTTGATGGTTACCACTCCAATGCTTCCGGTCATTTCGGCACTTCCAAAAAGTCCATTACCGCGTTTTAAGAGTTCGCGCAAATCCAGTTGCAAACGGCAGCACATAGAACGCACTGCATTGGGTTTATAAGCATTCGGATTTTCTTCTTTATTGCCATTTTCATCCAAAACATATTGGCTTCCGATAAAATTTTGGAAATAGGAAGATCCAATCTTGGCTGTATTTTCAAAAAGCAATTCGGTATTTTCGCCGTTCCAGTCAAATTCCTCGGTGATATTTACCGTTGGAATCGGGAACGTAAATGGCTGTCCATTGGCATCACCTTCAGTCATTACGGTGTAATAAGCTTTGTTGATGAGGTTCATTTCGGGTTGAAAATGCTCGTAACGCAAATCGGTTAGTTTTAAGACCCCTCTTTCTTTCGCTCGAACCAAAAGATCATAATTAAAGTTTCCTTCAAAAAAATGCAAATCATTTTTCGTCGGGATTTGTGTTTTCAAATCTTCGGGCACGACCCAGTCCAAAGTGATATTGGTAAAAGGCGATTGTCCCCAACGGGCAGGCACATTCAGGTTGTACACAAAACTGCGAACCGCTTTCAGCACATCATCAAACGATAAATTATCCTTGAAAACATAAGGAGCCAGATAGGTGTCAAACGAACTGAAAGCCTGCGCTCCAGCCCATTCGCTCTGTAAAATTCCAAGAAAATTAGCCATTTGTCCTAAAGCTTCCCTGAAATGTGAAGGCGCTTTGCTTTCCACGCGACCTCTCACGCCGTTAAAACCTTCGTTGAGTAATACGCGTAAACTCCAGCCGGCGCAATAGCCTGTCAAGCAGTCTAAATCGTGAATATGGATGTCACCATTGCGGTGTGCATAGCCTTCTTCTTTGGTATAAACTTTATCCAGCCAATAATTGGCAATGATTTTTCCCGCCACATTGTTGACCAAACCGGCATTAGAGTAGGAGGTATTCGCATTGGCATTGATGCGCCAATCGGTTTGTTCGATATATTCTTCGATAGTTTGGGTACTGTCTACATAAGTGGTGTCCTCATTAAGACCATCAATATGCTCGCGTTGCAGTTTACGGGTATGTCGAAACAACATAAACGAACGCATGACTTCAAAATAGTGTTTCTCGAAAAGCGTTTTTTCAATCAAATCCTGAATTTCCTCTACCGCCCAGGTTTCTTTGGTTTCCAGGCCTTGTAAAATGGTTTTGAAAATATTTTCATCAAATACTACATTGACACTGTTGAAACTTTTTTCAATGGCATCCTTTATTTTAAAACTCTCAAAGGGTTTGTATTCGCCGTTTCTTTTGATAACATATTTTTCCATAGCATTTGATGATTTTGATTTACTTATGAAGGCATTCGCATTTAAAATTTTTCACCACGAATTACACAAATAAACACAAACTACACCCCGTTTTAATTTCACGAATCTGTCAAAGGCAGATAGAAATTTGTGTTATTTGATTTTTAATTGATTAAGAATTAGTGACAATTGGTGAAATTCGTGTCCAACTTTTTTTTCAATGCGAACACTCTGTTTACTTATTTGGTTTTTATTATTGTTCTGAGAATTTTTTCTCCAATGCGACTGCTTTTGGGAACAAGATGTTATTTTCCAGATGGATGTGTTTGTGTAAATCCTGCTCGAATTCCTGAAGCATGGCAAAGGTTACTTTGTAGGTATTACAGGCATCTGCCGGCGGTGTATAATTATTGGTCAATTCGGCAATTTTGCGGAAACGCTCTCCTTCGGCATCGTGCTCGTGCATCATCATGGCAATCGGGTTTTCTACCGTCCCAAAATGTGGTTGCTGAATCAGTTCATCGCTAAGACTGGCTTTGACCAATTTTTTGATGAAAGGAAATAAAATCAGTTCTTCCTTTTTCATGTGTTGCGCCAGTTCCCCCGCACAGCCTATGAAAAGTTCGTTGATTTCAAACAGTTCCGGATGGCTTGCTCCATGCACTTTACATAGTTTGTCTAAGAAAGGAAGTAAAATCTGGGTTTTGTCTTCCACATAACGGTGATGGGTTTTCTCAATATAGTCCACCAATAAATCCATTGGCCAGGATTGGAAGTCGATGGTATTGTCGTTTTTTGTTGCCAAAACAGCGTTAATTTCTTCTTGTATTTCATTCGCATCAATGAATTTTTTTTCACAGGCTTGTTCGATTGTTCGGTTGCCTTTGCAACAAAAATCAATTCCGTATTTTGAAAAAATAGCTGCTGTTCTAAAATCTTTTGCTACATATTCTCCAATTGTTGTTTTTTCTAATGTTTCCATAATTGTTGTTTTTAAGTTTAAAAATTAAATAATCTCTTTGTAAAAAGGATAAAATTGTCCTAAATTGATTTTCGCTAAGTTTTGTTTTTTAAATGATTTGTAATCAGTTAAATGAGCTTCGATTAGTTGCCCTTGTTTGTGACTGTAATTTTAGGAATAATAAAAAATATAGAATATGATTTAAATCATATTCTATATTTCATATCAATCTTTTCTTTGCAATATCAAATAAAGGATGTTTTTGTCCTTTATTTAAAAATCTACATTTATTAACTAAAAAACGAATTAAGTATGCTTTCAAAATCACAGGCAAGAGCATTTTTTTTGGGTGGGACATTGGTCACTTTTTTAATCTTTATAGGATTGACCGTTTATTCCTTTATGCCCAGAAACGATCAAACAAACTACACTAAGATTGACAAAAAGGTAGTACGGGGAAAAGAACTTTGGGAAACCAACAACTGTATGGGATGTCATTCGATCATGGGAGAAGGAGGCTATTATGCTCCCGAATTGACAAAAGTACTCGACCGAAGAGGGGAAGGCTATGTCAAAGCAGCCTTAATGTCGCCGGTACCCTGGGCACCTAGTGGTCGAAAAATGGTAGCCTACCACATGAACGAAAAAGATGCCGATGCATTGGTAGCCTACTTTAAATGGGTTGGAAAAATAGATTTAAATGGTTTTGACCGAATTGTTTCGCCTTTAGCCAAAGAAAATAATTAAAACGTATTATTATGAAATATAAATCACAAAAAGTGGCCTATTGGTTTTTTGCACTGTGTATGCTTTTGTTCTCCCTGCAAATTATCTATGGTTTTATCATGGGCTTCGACCGTATAGGAATACAAGGATTACACGACATTATTCCCTTTAATACGGCACGTGCCGTACATACCAATTTGTTGGTGGTTTGGTTATTGACCGGTTTTATGGGAGCCGCTTATTACATTATTCCCGAAGAGGCCCAACGAGAATTAATCAGCGTCAAGTGGGCTTATGTACAATTAATTTCTCTAGCGGTGGTAGGAGTTGTAGCCATTGTTGGCTTTCACTTCAACCATTGGGAAGGTAGAAAATTCTTGGAGATTCCCAGAGAATTGGACTTTCTGGTAGTGATTAATGTATTGCTTTTTCTGGGATTAATTCTGGGAACGCTATTCAAAGGAAAACGCCAGACAACCACGGCTTTGGTTTTATCCATGGGATTGTTGTTTGCCGCCTTATTGTACCTGCCGGGAATGATTTGGTTTGACAGTCAGGTAATGGATTCATTCTTCCGTTGGTGGGTAGTACATCTTTGGGTTGAAGGAGTTTGGGAGTTGATTATGGGAGGTATTCTTTCGTTCCTGTTAATCAAATTAACGGGTGTTGACCGAGAAGTAATCGAGAAATGGTTGTATGTAATTGTTGGTTTAACTTTCCTTTCCGGAGTGTTGGGAACAGGACATCACTATTATTTCATCGGGGTGAATAAAATTTGGTTAATCGTGGGGGGAATTTTCTCTGCCTTAGAACCTTTGGCTTTTCTGGCGATGGCATTGTTTGCCGTGAATATGTACCGTAAAGGCGAAAAAAGCCATCCAAACAAAATAGCCTTATTCTGGACCATTGGTGCTTCTATTGTTTCATTTATTGGTGCTGGTTTACTAGGGTTTGCACACACTTTGCCCCAAACTAATTTATACACACATGGAACATTGGTAACGGCTATGCACGGACATTATGCGTTTTGGGGTGCTTACGCCATGATTGTTCTTGCAATTATAAGCTATGCACTTCCTAATTTAACGGGTAGAAAACGCTACAATACTACACAAGGAAATACAGCATTTTGGTTGTCCAATGTTGGAATGCTGGGAATGACTGTAGCCTTTGGGGTTGCAGGTGTGGCCCAGGTTTATTTGGAACGCAAAATGAAAATGGAATTTATGGCCGTTCAAAACGAAATCAGTATCCATTTTGTAGTACTGCTTATTTGCGCTACGATGTTTACCACCGGAATAAGCCTCTTCATTTATGATTTCTTTAAATATGGCCGTCCTTCGGATGAAGCCATAGAGCTAAAATAACTAACCGAATCCCTTTTTTTTTACCGGAACGATAACGAGCGTTTTTTAGAACTGCATTTCCAGAAAGACAATGGTTTGACGTTCCGGTTTTTTTCTAAAATTTTAAAAATATGTTAGTAGAAACTTTAATAAATACGCCCTATTATCATGCTGTTGGCAAAGAGATAGACGTTTTTAACCAGGCATATAAAAACAAAATTCCTTTTTTATTGAAAGGACCAACCGGAACGGGGAAATCCCGTTTTGTGGAATTTATGGCGCATCAACTGGATAAAAAAATCATCACTATCAGCTGTCATGAAGAAACCTCTTCTACGGATTTAATAGGTCGGTTTATCATCAAAGGAGCCGAAACCGTCTGGTTGGACGGTCCGTTGACCACTGCTGTAAAAGAAGGGGCGATTATATATCTGGATGAGGTGGCCGAAGCCCGTCCCGATGTGATTGTCGCTATTCACTCCCTGACCGATCATAGACGCGAATTGTTTATTGATAAACTGGGAGAAACGTTGAAAGCACACGAGGATTTTATGTTGGTGGCTTCCTTCAATCCGGGTTATCAAAGAGGTTTTAAAGAACTGAAACCTTCCACACGCCAACGTTTTATTGCGGTGTCGTTTGATTATCCCGAACCCAAAATCGAAACCGAGATTTTGGTTAATGAAACCGATATCGATACGGATACGGCTAAAAAACTGGTGGCCATTGGAAATAAAATCCGAAACCTGACCGAATTAGGATTGACGGAAACGGTTTCTACACGACTGTTGGTAGATGCCGCAAAAATCATCCACAGCGGATTACCCAAACGTTTGTCTGTTCATGTGGCAATTGTAGAACCCCTGACAGATGACTTACAAACACTGGAAGCACTCAAAGATTTGTGCAATTTGATGATATGAAAAAGTGTTGATAGTTTGTTGTTTATAGTTTACAGAACCACAAACCATTAACTAAAAAATCAAAAACTTTTTGAAAATGGGTTTCGAAATAGATGAATATTTAGTTGGGAAATTCTTTAAACACTTAAAAAAAAGTAGAAAAGTACATCCCGAAATTCTGGCAAGAACGGTTAGCCTTAGCGAAATTAAACCGCGGCTGACTATTTTGGCAAGGGCTTTAACAGGCAATCCTATCGAAATTTTTCCAGCCGAACGCGAAGGAGGTTATAAAAACAATAATTTTTTCCTTCCGATTTCCTTTGCCGAATTTTCAACCAAAGAACAAAACCACACTTTTTATCTTTTCCGGATATTGTTTTTAAGCGTCCAACAACGTTTGAATCTCAATTGGACTTTCGAAGAAAAAGAACCGTCATTGGAGCTTTCGCAGCAAAAAGCATTAGAAACTTCTAATGCGATTTTGAAAATTGTATTCGAAGATTATGCTCTTGACGAAAACTTTCATGCCCAGGCCAGAGAACATTTTATTCAGCAAGCAACTGAAAAAAAAGCTCCTGATTTTTCCTGGCTTTACGGTAAATGGATGCAAAATGAGGTAGAACAAAATCCCGAAACGGTGCTCGAAAATTTCTCGGATAAGACCAAAAAAGGAATCGAAAACCAGCCTACAACTACTTTAAAAGCAACTGCGGTGGAAGAAGTTAAAACGGTGGAATTGGACAAAAAACAGCAGGAAGATTATGTCTTGCTGCATAATTTTGAAAAGGTAGAAACGGCCGAAGAATTTAATGGCGTCTGGCGTGATTTTGATGGCTCGGACGAATTGGAAGACCATCAGGAAGCTTTGGAAGAGCTGAATATGAAATTCACCGTCCGCGTGGATGATACGGCTCATTCGGTTTATCAGGCTGATTTTATTGAGAACACTTCAATCTCCGAAAGTGCCGAAGTGGATGCCAAAGGATTTCATCTGACCTATAACGAATGGGATTGCAGCAAAGGAATTTACAAAGAGAATTTTTGTAAAGTCTATCCCAAATCACAACAAAAAACCGATTCGGATTATTACAAAAAGACGATTGCCAAAAATGCTTCGATCTTGATGGGCTTGCGCAAAATGTTGACCAATGTCAATAACAAAATGCAACAGCAAAAACGCCAGACCCAAGGCGACGAATTTGATATTGATGCCATTACCGATTTGTATGTCGATGTGCATTCCCGAAGAACGCCTTCGGACAAAATTTATATTTCGAACCGTAAAAAAGAAAAAGATTTATCTATTCTGATTCTGTTGGATATCAGCCTTTCCAGCGATGGATATGCCGCAGGAAACCGGGTGATTGATGTGGAGAAAGAGGTTTCCATTCTTTTTGGGGAAATCCTGAACGAGTTCAATATCGATTTTTCGATTGACAGTTTTTATTCGAAAACCCGAAATTATTCGACCTATTTGACCATTAAGGATTTTGATGAAAATTGGAATATTGGCAAACATAAAATCGGAGCTGTTGAGCCTAGCGGTTATACCCGAATCGGGGCAGCTCTGCGCCATGCCGGTGCCCGACTTGACAAAAGAAATACCAAAAATAAATGGGTAATCCTGATTTCTGACGGAAAGCCGAATGATTACGACAAATACGAAGGCAACTACGGTATTAACGATGTGAAACAGGCACTTCGCGAACTTAATTCAAAGAATATCAATTCCTATGCGTTGGCCATTGAGGCCGAAGCGAAATATTATTTGCCGCAAATGTTTGGGCAGAATCACTATCAGATTTTAACCACCCCTGTTGAATTATTGCAATCGTTAGTGCGATTGTATGAAAAAATTAAACATCAAAAATAATAGTACAATGAACACTGATTCTAATACCACAAGACTTCCCGAAGGGCACCCTATCAGGGTATATTTTCAGGAAAATGATCTGATTCATTTTCTTTTAGAAGAATTATCAAATACAAATCCTGAAGAAGATTTTCAAAAATATACGAATGTATTTAATGAATTGTGCACGATTGAAAAACGATTTGCCCGAAAAGAAAACCAGCTTTTTCCGTTTTTGGAAAAGAAAAACTGGGTTGGACCATCACAGGGCATGTGGTCTTTTCATGATAATTTGAGAGAACAATTTCGTTTGATTCGTTATTATCTTAAAACTCAAAATCCCGAAAAAATAAGTACAAACACTCCATTTTTGGTTGATGGGATTTATCGCTTGATGCATGTGGAAGAAACGGTTTTATTTCCCAATGCTTTGGATTTACTTTCCGAAGAAGACTGGATAAAAATGCGTGTCGGTGAGGAAGAAATTGGCTGGATGTTGCCTAATACTCCGGCTCCGTTTCCGGCTGTTGAATACGTTCATCCGGCTGAAGATGTTACTCCGAGAGAACTGACTTTTTCTTTAGAAAACACTTCCCATTATGATGAAGGCTATATGACGGTGGAGCAGGTGAATTTGCTTTTTAAAACGATGCCGTTGGATTTGACTTATGTCGATGAAAACGACAGAGTGATTTTTTATAATCGGGGAGAAGAACGTGTTTTTCCCAGAAGTTCCGGAATCATTGGGCGTGAAGTTAAATTTTGTCATCCGCCCAAAAGTGTGGGAACGGTGCTGAAAATTTTAGAAGAATTTAGAAAAGGAACACAAAATGAATCTTCGTTTTGGATAAATTATAAAGAACGTCTGATTTACATTCGCTATTTTGCTGTAAGAGATGCCGATAAAAACTACAGAGGTGTTATCGAAATGTCACAGGATATTACGGATATTAAGAAAATAGAAGGAGAAAAAAGATTGTTGGATTGGGAATAATTTTAGAATGAATACACAAGAAATAAATTATAAAAACATTTATTATCCGCCGGGAGGCATCCTGATGTGGATTATTATTTTTCTGGAAATCATTACTTTCGGAATGGCATTGGTAGCATTTGTATTTTATGGCAATCAGGAAGCTGATTTGTTTCATGAATCACGTTTGCAATTAAATACGGTTTTTGGTGCTGTAAACACGGTTTTCTTATTAACGAGTGGTTTGTTTATGGCCGCAGCTGTTCATGAGTTTAAAGGAAGAAATAGTAAAAAAGCTTCTTTTTATTTAAAGTTGACCATGCTGGGAGGTATTTTATTTATGCTGCTAAAAAGTGTCGAATATTACCATAAAATAGAAAGCGGAATTTCATTGGATACCAATATGTTTTACACATTTTATTGGTTATTGACGGGATTCCATCTTATTCATGTCATCATCGGATTGGTTATTTTAGGATGGACAAACTACGGGATGACCAAGAAAAATTCGGATACTGTGGTTGAAGATGTTGAGGCTTGCGCTGCTTTTTGGCATATGTGCGATTTGATTTGGTTATTGTTGTTTCCGGTTTTATATCTAATTTTTTAATCATGAATAAATCTTTAATTTTTACTTATATCTCGCTGTTATTTTTTACACTTATTACAGCGGTACTTTCTATATATTTACCCATAAGCAAACTGTTGATTAGTCTTGTTTTAGGATTTGCTACAGTTAAATTTTTATTGGTTGTATATCAATTTATGGAATTAAAAAAAGCCAATATTTTCTGGAAAATGAGTGTTTTACTAACACTGGGACTGTTGGTTTTGTTGTTGTTGTTTCTTAAAAAATAATTCTTAAAAAAAACTTATAAAGATGATATTTGTCAGTTTTTAATTAGAATGTGAGTTTTAATTTTATACTTAAATAAAGGATAAAAAAGTCCTTTATTAAAAAGTAATTTAATTTGAAATTTATGAAAACTACATTTAACTCTTGTAAGTATTACAGTGCTTTGCCTATGGTAGTATTTGCAGTCTTTTTCTTTTTTGCTTGTTCTAAAAAAGAAGCGCAAAATTATCAGGATATAAAAGTAAAAGGACGAACAGAAGCCGAACTAACCGCTCCGCCATTTGTGCCAAAACCCGTTGGAGATCGTGCTGCTACTAAATTGGTTGTCAATATGGAGATAAAAGAAGAAGTAGGAGAAATGGTCGATGGAGTAAAATATACCTATTGGACATTTGGAGGATCTGTACCGGGAAGTTTCATCAGAACCAGAGTGGGTGATGAGGTGGAGTTTCATCTAAAAAACCATCCGGATAACAAAATGCCGCATAACATCGACTTGCATGCTGTAACCGGGCCAGGTGGAGGAGCAACATCGTCTCTGGTAGCACCGGGACACGAAAAAGTATTTAATTTCAAAACCATAAATCCAGGATTGTATGTTTATCACTGTGCCACAGCACCTGTAGGGATGCATATTGCTAACGGAATGTATGGTTTGATATTGGTAGAACCAGAAGGAGGATTGCCTCCGGTTGACAAAGAATACTACATCATGCAGGGTGATTTTTATACCAAAGGAAGTTATGGAGAACAAGGTTCTCAACCTTTTGATATGAATAAAGCCATTAAAGAAGAGCCTGATTATGTGGTTTTCAATGGAAAAGTAGGTGCTGTTGCCGGAGATAAAGCAATTACAGCCAAAGTGGGTGAAACCGTTCGTATTTATATGGGTAACGGAGGTCCAAATTTGGTCTCTTCTTTCCACGTAATTGGGGAAATTTTCGACAAAGTTCATATTGAAGGAGGAGATATGGTTAACAAAAATATCCAAACTACTTTGATACCTGCCGGTGGTTCAGCCATTGTAGAGTTTAAAGTTGATGTTCCGGGTACTTTGATATTAGTAGATCATTCCATTTTTAGGGCTTTCAATAAAGGAGCATTAGGGATGCTGAAAGTTGAAGGAGAAGAAAATAAGAAAATTTATTCAGGAACAATTCAAGAAGGAATTTATTTGCCGGAAGGAGGAACAATCCAGAACATGCCTAAAACGAATGGTGTTGCAAAAGCTCCTGTAGCCAAAACAGTTCCTGAACAAATAAAAGCAGGTAAAGGATTGTATGAAAGAACTTGTTTTGCCTGTCATCAACTAGAAGGACAGGGAATTCCTAATGCTTTTCCACCATTGGCTAAATCTGATTTCCTAAATGCTAATCCGGATAGAGCAATTGGTGCTGTATTGCATGGATTGAGCGGAGAAATCACAGTAAACGGCAAGAAATTCAACAATGTAATGACCAGCCAAAATTTAACAGACGAGCAGGTAGCTGATGTTTTGACCTATGTATATAATAGTTGGGGTAATAATAAAACAGTTGTAACTCCTGCAAAAGTAAAAGCAGTTAGAGCAAAACCAGCTCCTAAAGTTGCTTCTGAACATTAAAATAAAAACAATAATTTAATATTAAAAACCAATGAAAAAGTATGTTTTAAGCATCGTAATGATGGGAGTAGGTTTGTATGGCTATAGCCAAAATGCAACTAAAGGGAAATCGGTTTATATGCAAACCTGTGTGGCTTGCCATCAGGCAACAGGTGCTGGAGTACCGGGAGCTTTTCCGCCATTAGCAAAATCTGATTATCTTAACAAAGATGTAAACAGAGCTATCAAAGGAGTGGTAAAAGGATTAAATGGACCTATAGTTGTAAACGGGAAAAAATTTAGTGGAGCCATGCCAGCTCAGGCATTAAGTGATCAACAAATTGCCGATGTACTAACTTATGTCTATTCAAGCTGGGGAAATAGCAAAAAAGTGATTACTCCAGCAATGGTCAAAGCCCAAAGATAATTACGAATTGTTTAAAAAGAGTATCTATGTTTCTACAAAAAAAAATAACAGCCATTTTGATGTTGTTGACGGCTACTCTTTTTGCACAAGAAGTAAAAATGGTATCCATAAAAGAGGGCAGCTTTGTCCCTCTTTATGGAGTTACCAATAAAAAACCGGTTAAAGTCACCTCCTTCAGTATAGATGTGTATCCGGTAACTAATGCACAATATCTGGCTTTTGTAAAAAAATATCCAGCTTACAGCCGTTCTAAAATGAAAGGACTTTTTGCGGATAAAAGTTATTTGAATCAATGGGAAAGTGATTTCAATTACGGAAAAAACAATTTAGATAATGCAGCTGTAACCAATGTTTCCTGGTTTGCTGCTAAAAAATACTGCGAATGTCAGGGAAAAAGATTACCCACAATGGATGAATGGGAATATGTTGCTATGGCCGATGAAAAGCGTATTGATGCCCGTACCAAAGAAAATTTCAATAAATACATCATGTCCTGGTACGAAAAACCGAAAACCTTTGCCAATCCGATAGGGCAAACCTTCAAAAATTATTGGGGTGTTTACGACATGCATGGACTGGTTTGGGAATGGACGGCCGATTTCAACAGTATTTTTCTTTCCGGTGAATCCAGAAAAGACAAGGATACCGATAAGAATTTGTTTTGTGGCAGCGGTTCAGTTAATGCCACCGATTTGATGAATTATGCTGCCTTTATGCGTTATGCATTTAGAGGCAGTTTAAAAGCAAGATATACTACTAGAAATCTGGGATTTCGCTGTGCTAAAGATAAAGTTGCTCTAGTGAAACCCATTCAAAATTTAAGATGATGAAATCAAAATTGGAATGTCAGAAAATAAAAAAAAGAATCCTTAGCTTGCTTTTTTTAGGAGTATTTGTGTTGGCAATTACATTACAATCCTGCAACCAAAAAGCAAAAGCAGCGGTAAAAGACAAGCCGATTTCAGATTTGTCGATTTATAATCTTCCTTCCAAATGGACCAATCAAAACGGACAGCATATCGAAATGAAAGATATGAAAGGAAAAGTTCTGGTCATGGTGATGATTTATACTTCCTGCAAAGCTGCCTGCCCTAGATTAGTTGCAGATATGCGTAATATCGAGCAGCGTTTGCCCGAAAAGATTAAAGACAAGGTGAAAATGGTTATGGTAAGTATTGACCCGGAAACAGATACGTCTAAACGTCTTAAAGCTTTTGCTGTCGAAAATAAAATGGATAGCAATCAATGGGTTTTTCTGCGTTCAACCGAAGAAAATACCCGGGAGTTTGCAGCAGTTTTGGCAGTAAATTATAAAAAAATATCCCCTATTGATTTTTCTCATTCCAATATTATCAGCGTATTCAATGCCGACGGAGAACTGACATATCAACAAGAAGGTTTGGGTGTTAATTCGGATGCAACGATAGCCAAAATTAAAGAGGAAGCTCAAAAATAAATTAACGATGAAAGCACTAAAAATAATTGGCCTGGCATTAACAGGAATACTAAGTCTGGGAACTTATGCACAGGAATTGGATGCCAATTTACAAATAAGACCTCGTTACGAATACCGAAACGGTTTTAAAAGCCCGATGTCAAACGGAGAAGATGCGACTTCATTTGTCTCACAGCGTTCCCGATTGAATTTGAATTTTAAACAAGAAAAATTAAAAGTCAAACTGACTTTACAGAACATCCGAAGCTGGGGCGATGTTGCTACCACAACCACAGCGGATAAAAATGGAGTAGCTGTTTTTGAAGCCTGGGCACAATATGAATTTAGTCCCAATTGGTCTGCTCGTTTTGGTCGTCAGGTGATTTCCTATGACAATCAGCGTATTTTTGGAGAAATCGATTGGTTGCAACAAGGACAAAGCCATGATGCCGCCTTGTTTTCTTTCCATAAGGAAAAACATCAACTGGATTTAGGTTTCGCTATGAATGCCAATGCTGAAAATTTGGTTGCTCCTAAAACGCCTTATACCACTAATTATAAATCGATGCAATATGCCTGGTATCATACGCAATTTGGTAAAATAAGTAGCAGTTTTTTATTGTTGAATACGGGTTATGAATTTGAAAAATCGGTTGGGAATTTAGAAGTCGATTACAAACAAACTTTTGGAACTTATCTTGTTTTTAAAGATAAAAAATGGGATAGCAATTTAGGTTTGTACGGACAAACAGGAAAAAGTACCGATAAGAATGTCAGTGCCTGGTATGCAGGAGCCAATGTAGGTTATGCCTTGACTGATGCTTTTAAAGCAACTTTGGGATATGAATTTTTATCAGGGAAAGATCAAAATGATAGCAGTTTAGCAATTAAATCGTTCAGTCCTATTTTTGGAACCAATCACGCTTTTAATGGTTTTATGGATTATTTCTATGTTGGGAATCATCAAAATAGTGTGGGATTGCAGGATGCTTATTTGAAATTAAATTATGCTTCCAAAAAATGGCAATTTTCGTTAACACCACATATTTTCAATGCGCCCAATACGGTTTTGGATGCTTCCAATCAAAAAAAGGAAAGCTATTTAGGAACAGAGCTTGATTTTACCTTGGGCTACGCTGTTCAAAAAGATATTCAGGTTTCAGCCGGATATTCTCAGATGTTTGCTTCCGAAACTTTAGAAAGACTTAAAAATGTAACTAATGCTGCAAATACTAACAATTGGGCGTGGGTTATGGTTTCTATAAATCCAAAAATCTTTTCATTAAAATAAAGTCTATTAATTCGTTTTTTTTTAACCTCTATTTAGAAGCTCTCGGGCATTTAATGGAGGTTTTTTGTATTAAAAAATAAATTATATTTGAATTTAGTAAGAATATAAAACTTGCTGATATTTATCATATTTATAGATAAAGGACTATTATATCTTTACATCATAATTGATTTAGGGAATTTATGAGCAATTTATCACAGTCACATCGTATTTTATTTTTGAATACACTGGCATTTACAATCAGTTTTGCCTGTTGGACTTTAAATGGTGTTTTAGTTACTTTTTTAGTAGATAGAGGAATTTTCAATTGGTCAGTTGTTGAGGTAGGATGGTTGTTAGGATTGCCTATTTTATCGGGAGCTGTTTTTCGTTTACCAATAGGAATTTTAACCGATAAATACGGAGGAAAAAAAGTATTCTCTACATTGTTGTTACTTTGTTCTATTCCATTGTTTTTATTGCCTTTTGCCGGTTCATTTTGGGAATTTGCAGTATTAAGTTTTTTGTTTGGATTGGTAGGAACCAGTTTTGCTGTTGGAGTAGGATATACTTCAGTTTGGTATCCTAAAGAATGGCAGGGAAGAGCCTTAGGAATTTTCGGAATGGGAAATGCCGGTGCTGCCGTCACTACTTTTTTTGCGCCAAGCTTACTCAATTTTTTATCCGAAACAGATACGGAGAACGGCTGGAAAATGCTTCCTGTAATTTACGGAGTGGTATTGGTAGCAATTGGATTATTGTTTGTGTTTTTTGCTAAAAATAAAAAAGCAGCAACAGTGGCCAGATCAACATCCGAATTATTAGCTCCTTTAAAAAATGTCCGTGTTTGGCGATTTGGGGCTTATTATTTCTTAGTCTTTGGATGTTTCGTTGCTTACTCACAATGGTTGTTACCTAATTTTATGAATGTGTATCACACAACCTTAGTAATGGGAGGAATGTTTGCCACTTTATTTAGTTTGCCATCCGGTGTAATCAGGGCTTTTGGGGGTTATTTGTCTGATAAATATGGAGCAAGAGCAGTTATGTATTGGGTTTTAGGTTCTTCAATTGCCATTAGTTTTTTATTGATGTTTCCTAAAATGGAAGTTTTTACATCGGGTCCCGGAGTTTTAGCAACTAATAATGGAGTGGTTACCCAAGTATCAGCCTCTGAAATTAAAGTAGGAGAAAGAACTTACAATGTTAATGCAAAATCAACAATTAGTTCATCTGATTCGGATATTTTGCCTGTTCGAAATTCATGGCAGGAAATTGTAGTACAACAAAATCAGGAAGTCAAAAAGAAAGAACTTTTGGCAGAAGGAATCACCCAAATAAAATTTAATGCCAATATGTGGATTTATTTGGTATTGGTAGTTTTAATCGGGATTTCATGGGGAATTGGAAAGGCAGCCGTTTTCAAACACATTCCGGAATATTTCCCTAACGAGGTGGGAGTTGTAGGAGGAATGGTGGGTTTAATAGGTGGTTTAGGCGGATTTATAGGGCCAATATTATTCGGATACTTATTGAATGCAACTGGCTTATGGACGAGTTCCTGGATATTTATTTTCCTGATTTCTGTGGGCTGTTTATTATGGATGCACCGAACCATTATTAACATTATGAGAGAAAAGATGCCTCAGTTTACCAAAGGAATTGAGCGCAACCAATAAAATAGAATAATTTTAAAAAATAATATTATGGATACTTACTTAAAAAAAATAGGATCAGAGCCTGAAAATGTATCTAACGAAACGCAAACCAATAAAAGTAATACGTGGTTGACCAAGTGGGAGCCTGAGGATGAAGCATTCTGGGCGGCAACAGGTAGTAAAATTGCCTGGAAAACATTAACAGTAACCACTCTTTCATTAATCTTATCATTTGCTTCCTGGTTTATGATGAGTGTCATTGCGGTGAAACTTCCTGGACTTGGTTTTTCATTTTCTAAAGATCAGCTTTTTTGGTTGGTGGCTATTCCGGGATTAGCTGCGGGTTTTTTACGAATTATACACACCTTTATTCTGCCTATTTTCGGAACAAGGCATGTAGTGACTGTGGCAACTTTACTCAAATTAATTCCAGCAATTGGAATCGGGTTTGCAGTGATGGATACCTCTACTCCATTTTGGGTATTTGTTCTTTTGGCTATTACCACTGGTTTTGGTGGCGGAGATTTTTCATCTTTTATGCCTAGCACAAGTTTGTTTTTTCCAAAAAGATTAAAAGGAACAGCGTTGGGAATCCAAGCGGGTATTGGGAATTTTGGGGTTTCTTTAGCTCAGTTTATTACTCCGATTATTTTGAGTGTTAGTATTTACGGGACCACTTCGGTATTTACAAGTATCGATGCCAAAGAAACACAAAATGTTTTAACAGACTCAACAATTGAAAAGCAAAAAGAAGTTTTTGCCGCTTTGGACGTTAAAACGCAAAATATAATTTTGGCTACTGTAAAGAAACCGCTTTTAGATTCAGTAACAACTGCCGTAAAATCAGCAGATAATACAGTAGTTTTTGCAGCTTTGCCTTTGGAAGTCAAATCGAAAGCCATAGCTAATGCAAATCCTAAGTTAGCTGAAAAAATATTAAACAAAATAAGCCCCAAAAATGAGGCGGTAAATAAAAGCAGTATCTATATTCAATCTGCTGCATTTTGGTATATTGGTTTTCTCTTAGTTTTGGCATGTATGAGTTGGTTCTTTTTAAAAAGTATCCCAATGCAGGCTTCAGTAAAAGAGCAGATGGATATTTTTAAAAACAAACATACCTGGTATTGTACAATTACTTATCTAATGACTTTTGGAACTTTTGCCGGTTTGTCAGCAGCTTTTCCTTTGATGATAAAATTTTTATATGGTGATTTTCCAAACGCTCCGGATCCGTTAGTGTATGCTTTTTATGGTCCGCTTATTGGTTCTGCCAGCAGAATAGCTTTTGGATTTATTGCTGATAAAGTAGGAGGAGCCATCTTGACAACTATTACAGGTATTGGAATTTTAGCAGGAGCTGTTATTTTAATCACTCAGGGATTAGTAGCACCAACAAGCATGGAACAGTTTCCGTTATTTGTTGGAGTAATTTTAGCGATGTTCTTTTTTACAGGTATTGGAAATGCCGGAACTTTTAGACAGTTTCCAATTATCTTTTCAGAAAATCAAAGACAGGCAGCAGGTGTTATTGGTTGGACAGCAGCCATTGCCGCTTTTGGTCCTTTTATTTTTTCAAAATTAATAGGGAATAACATTTCTGCCAATGGAACTGTGACTCAATTCTTTATTGGTTTGATTGTTTTTACTATATTAGCTACAATTGTTAACTGGTGGTTTTACAATCGAAAAGGATGTGAGAGACCAAGTTAAATGAAGGAATACTCATGGCAAACGCACCAGTTCCAGAAATAAAAAAAGTAGCCACGAACCTGTCTGCCGACAGGCAGGTTACACGAAATAACACTAATTTGGATGTTATAATATTCCACAAATCTACCAAAGGCAGATAAAAATTTGTGTAATTTATTTTAGAATCAATACTATTTGTGCTAATTAGTGTAATTCGTGGCAAAAATAAAACTCGTGCGTTTGCCCTGAAGGAATACTTAATTTGAAAAATAATTGGAACTCAGTTGATATTCAATAAAGCAGTACGTTTTTTACAATTTTATATCAAAAATTAATAGTTTGATGACATTCGATTGAAATTATTGTTGTAAATTAGTGATTTGTACATGAATTATAACATATTTAAGTGTTTTTGTACTTTAGAAAAATACTTAAGTAGTTTCACTTAGTTTTTCTTTTGTTTAATTTTACTCCCGAATAAAAACCTTTGGATTTTTGGATAAAAATAGATTTGTAATTGTAAGCGTGTAATACTAAAATTAAAATGAAAAACAGAACATATAATGTAAAAGCATTGCTCATTGCCACACTACTTTCAGTATTTATGATTGTGTTAGTGTTTTATGGTTCAAGAGAATTGCAAAATTTTGATGCAGCTTTAATTACCTACTTGTTTGGGACTGTATTCGCTTTCTTTGGGATTGTTTATCGTTATACGGTGTGGTTGCAAAGACCACCTACGTGGATTTATTTCAAAAGAGGAATTTGTTTCCTGTTTACAGGAAAGGTGTTTTCACATTTTTGGTTTGCTTCTAAAGAATCTATCGAAAATATAGCTTTTCAAAAATTTATATATCCAAGGGGAAAATACCGTTGGATAGCGCATTTTATGATTGCTGTAGGTTGTACATCGGCTTTTTTAATCACCATTCCGCTTACATTTGGTTGGATTCACTTTACGATGGCTCCTAATTCTATTTCGGTTTACGAAGCACATTTCTTTGGTTTCAAGGTAATGGATTTTGAATTGGATTCTATCATGGCATTCCTGACATTTCATGCGTTGAACTGGTCTTCTTATTTAGTGATTTTTGGTTCATTGTATTATTTAAGAAGACGATTGACTAATCCGGGATTGATTGCAACTCAGTCTTTTGAAGGCGATTTGTTGCCGCTCATTTTATTGATAGCTATTTCGGTTACAGGATTGGGATTGACTTATTCGTACCAATTCATGAAAGGTTTTGCTTTCGACTTTTTGGCTGTTCTTCATGCTGTTACGGTAATTATGTTTTTGATTTGGATTCCGTTTGGTAAATTTTTCCATATCATTCAGCGTCCGGCTCAAATTGGTGCACACATATATAATAAGGAAGGAAGAAGAAAAGGAATGGCGGTTTGTCCACATACCGGAGAAGAATTTGCTTCCAAATTGCATATTGACGATTTGAAAATAGTGACTAAACAATTAGGTTTCGACTTTTCGATGGAAGATGGTGGTTCGCACCTTGATTTAAGTCCTGAAGGGAAAAGAGCCCGATTGGCGAAAGCACACCTGAGAGCAAGACAGACTGGTGGAAATTTATTTGGATAATTTAAAGATAAAAGTATATAAACATGGCAAAATTACCTGTTTCAGAAGAGCATATTGTTGCACAATTTGGACCACATAAAAATTATAGTCCAAAGGAAGGCTATGAGGGAAGAGATGAACCAGATGAATTGGTAAAAACACATTGTTGTTTTTGCGGAATGCAATGCGGAATTCAACTATCTGTAAAAGAAAATAAAGTAGTAGGGTTTGAGCCCTGGATGGAATTTCCTTTTAATGAAGGCCGTCTTTGTCCAAAAGGAGTACAACGTTATTTGCAAAATAATCATCCAGACCGACTTTTAAGTCCGTTGAAAAGGGTAGAAGGACAAGGATTTGTACCTACTTCCTGGGATGTGGCTATGGAAAAAACGGTTTCTGAAATAAAACGTATTCAGGAAACTTATGGGAATGATGCTTTTTCGATGCTTTCGGGAGTTTCATTGACCAATGAGAAAAGTTATTTAGTTGGGAAATTTGCCAGAGTCGCTTTAAAAACCAAAAACCTGGATTATAACGGACGTTTGTGCATGGTAAGTGCCGGAGCCGGAAATAAAAAAGCATTTGGTTTAGACAGAGGTTCTAACAACTATTCGGATTTAGAATATGCTGAGGTGATTATTGTAGCCGGAGCCAATATTAGCGAAACATTTCCAACGCTGACGCATTGGATTTGGAAAGCCAGAGACAGAGGTGCAAAATTAATCGTAATCGATCCAAGGATGATTCCGCTGGCCAGAACAGCTGATCTTCACTTAGATGTGCGTCCGGGAACCGATTCGGCTTTGTATGGTGCGATGTTAAAGTATTTGGCCGATCATGATATGTTAGACCATGATTTTATTGATAATCATACTTCAGGATTTCAGGAAACTTTAGATGCTGTAAAAGACAATACGCTGGAATGGGCTGAAGAAATTACCGGAATTAAGAAAGAAAAAATACAACAGGCAGCTGAGTTATGGGGAAAAGCCAATACCAGTTTCTTGCTTCATGCCCGCGGAATCGAGCACCATTCTAAAGGTGTAGATAATGTTTTGGGATGTATCAATTTAGTCTTGGCAACGGGAAGAATTGGTAAACCTTATTGTGGCTATGCAACTATTACCGGACAAGGAAATGGACAAGGAGGTAGAGAACACGGTCACAAATGTGATCAATTGCCAGGAAACAGGGATATAGAAAATCCGGAACACCGTAAATATATTTCGGAAGTTTGGGGAATTAATGAGAAAGATTTACCGGGTAAAGGTTTATCGGCTTACGAAATTATCGAAGCCATTCACAGAGGGGAAATCAAAGGTTTATTGTCTATTTGTTTCAATCCGCTAGTTTCTTTACCTAACAGTAATTATGTTAGAGAAGCTTTGGAAAAGTTAGAATATTATGTTTGTATTGACTTTTTCTTAAACGAAACAGCGCGTCATGCCGATATTGTTTTAGCAGGTTCTTTGCAGGAAGAAGAAGAAGGAACGACTACTTCTGCCGAAGGTAGAGTAATTCGTATTCGTCAGGCGGTTACTCCTCCGGGAGATGCCAGAACAGATACTTCGATTATCTTGGAAATAGCCAAACGTTTAGGGGTGAAAGATAAATTTACCTATGAAAACAGTGAAGCCATTTTTAATGAATTGCGTGTTGCTTCAAAAGGAGGAACAGCCGATTATTATGGAATTACTTATAAAAAAGTAGAAGATAATATGGGTGTTTTTTGGCCATGTCCAACAGAAGATCATCCCGGAACACCGCGTTTATGGGAAGACAGGAAGTTTAAAACGCCTGATGGGAAAGCCCATTTTAATCCGGCGCCATACAAACTTCCCGGTGAAGTAACTGATGCCGATTATCCGGTGATTTTGACTACCGGTCGCGTGGTATCACAATATTTAAGTGGAACACAAACCCGTAGAATTGGAAAATTAGTAGATCAGTTTCCGGAGCCATTATTGGAAATTCATCCTAAATTGGCACAACAATACGGAATCAAACAAAGAGAATTAATTAAGGTTTCTACCCGAAGAGGAGAAGGGATTTTTCCGGCTAATATTGTAGAAACCATTCGGGAGGATACCGTTTTTATTCCGTACCACTGGTCCGGAAAAAAATCAGCAAACCAATTGACGCCGGGAACATTAGATCCAATTTCTAAAATACCTGAATTTAAAGTTTGTGCCTGTCATTTGGAACCGCTTAAGGAAATAGCTCCGCCTTCAAAAGAATCAAAGGCTTACGCTAGTATTTAATCTATAAAAAAATGATATAAAATGAACTATACCAGTTTCAATAAAAATGAAGAGTTTTTTGTAGATATGCAACGTTGCATTGGCTGTAAAGCCTGTGAAATGGCTTGTGCCGAATGCGAGACTAACGGTCAGGATTCGATGATACATGTTAATTATGTAGACAGAGCTTCGACCGTGCAAACTACAGTTCAGGTGTGTATGCATTGTGACGATCCGGTATGTGCTAATGTGTGTCCGGCTGATGCGATTTCGAAAGATGAATTCGGAATTGTTCACACTGCCAATACCGAAAGATGTATTGGATGCTCTAACTGTGTGATGGCTTGTCCTTTTGGTGTGCCAAAGAAAGAAGAAAATTACGATTTGATGATGAAATGTACCATGTGTTACGATCGAACCAGTGTGGGCAAAAAACCAATGTGTGCTACAGTTTGTCCAAGTGGGGCTTTGTTCTACGGTACTAAAGATGAAATCCAGGAAATGCGTCCGAATAGTACTCCGGTAAATAGTTTCATATTTGGAAAAGAAGTGGTGAATACTAAGGTTAATATCATGATGCCTAAAGGAAGTACAGAACTGATAATATATTAAGAAGTTAGAAGTGGGAAGTTAGAAGTATCTCAACTTGAAAGCTAAAACTTGAAATTGGAAACATAAACTTTTTAGAACATAAAAAAATGTCAAAAGAAGATAATTTAAATAAAAATTGGAAAAAGGATTTTCCAATTGAAAAACAACAAGCTACTAATGTAAGTCGTCGTGACTTTGCTAAGTTCTTAACTTTAGTATCCGGAGGATTGATGGTAGGTAGTGGATTAGTTGCCGCTAAAGCTTATATGTATCCAAAAGAAGAAGTAGAAGGAGAACATTTTGTATGCAAAAAAGAGGAAGTTCCGCTAGGAGGAACACGTGCTTTTGTAATCGATGGAAGCACAATTCCTTATATATTGATTCATCTGGAAACTGGCGAGTTTAAAGCATACGAACAGAAATGTACCCACCTTTCTTGTTCTGTTTTTTACAAGCCAGGAACCGGAATTATTCATTGTCCATGTCACGAGGGGTCGTTTGATGCTAATACAGGTGATGTTATTGCAGGACCTCCGCCTAGAGCTTTGCCAAGTTTAGATGTGTTTTTCAAAGGAAATGACATATATGTTAAAGCAGCAACAGCAATGCAGCAAGCAAAACTCGGATAAATTATTAAAATAAATCGCTATGAGTAATTTTAGAAGAAGTCAGAATCAATCCAATCCTAATAAATTAAACGCAATCCTTTCGTCGTTAATTTTTATATTAATATTGAATGTGAGTATCCAAATTTGGTTGTTGTATGCTTCATTGAATAATGCTTTGGATAACAATAAAGAGATTCTTATTCCTGCATTTGTGGCCTCTTTAATCTTGTTTTTGATAGGTTTTAGCTGGTTGTATTATTTACCAACAGGAAATAACGGTCATACCAAAAAATAAACAGACTTATATATCAATATGAAAAAGGGATTAACTTAATTATAAAAGTTAATCCCTTTTTTTGTGTTTTGAACACAGTTATTTTTTTATCGCAGTACTATCTTTGTGCTTCATTCCTTTTTTCATGGTATGACGGTCGTGTTGTCTCATTTCAGGGCGGTGTTTTTTTCTGAAATCTTCACGGTGGTGTTTTTTCATTTCGCCCCATTTTTTGAATTGATCCGGGGAAAGGACTTTTTTCATTTTTGCATTCATAGCAATTTGTTCATCGAGCATTTTGCTTTTCATTTGGAAAATTTCGTCCGAAGTTGGTTTTTCTGTCTTAGCTTTTCTGTCTTTCAAATGAGCCTCTCTTTTTGCACTTTGTTCTGCAATAATTTTTCCCATTTCTTTTTGTTGGGAATCATTCAAATCCAACTCTAATGTCATTTTTTTCAACATTAGTTGATTGCGCTGTTCCGGTGTGAATTTCTCCATCGGATTGCCATCGTGTTTCGTTGGTCTTGGCTGTTTTTCTTGTGCATAAGAAGATACGCTAATAATAGTGATCAATGCTGCAGTGATTAAGTTTTTCATAGTCAATAGGTTTTATTTTTTAAATAAGACTGCTGGTGCTGTTTAAAGTTTAATTGTTAAGAAGAAATTATGATTTTTATTTTTTTATTTGATAACTGCTTTTTACTACAATAGGGATTCCATTATTGGTTATTCCTTCTAAATTGATATTTACAGTTGTGTCAACTTCATTGTTATAATACGAAATTGTGGTGCTTCCTTTTTCATCAGGCTGAACGTAAGGATTCCAATATAAGGTGTTTCGAATATCGGCTTTGTCCTTTTCTAATGGCTTTGGTTGACTGTAATCAGGAGAGTAGAAAAATCGGGTATTTTGATATCCATTGATGGGCATGGCTATAGAGTGAAAAACTTTTTTACTTGTAGTGCTTCCTTTTCCAAGTTTGGTATAGATAATTAAGGCTCCATTGGCACCTTGTGAACCAAAAACAGCAGCTCCAGGGCCTTTTATGGCTTCAATTTTAGCAATATCATCGGTAGAAATAGAAGACAAAAGATCCATATCCGTTTCTATTCCATCAACTAAAATAATTGGTGGGCCATTATAACGGTTAAAACGAACGGAATTAGCAGTAGCTGTTAGATTAGGAATGGCAATTTGCAGCAGTATAAAAATATTAGAAGATCGAGGGCCTTTTTCTTCAGGAACATAAGTAAAATCGGCAAAACCGTAGCGACTTTCAGTGGTATCATCTTTTTTCTTTTTTGCAGTAATAATTACATCTTTCAATTGGTTTTCTTCGGGAATATTAAAAAGAATGTTTTTATTACGAATATTTGTTTTGATTTGAGTTATTTTATTTTCTTCATAATTTAAAGGATAATAGCCCTTGAAATCGACTGCTATGGGTTGATTGTATATAGAGTCCAGCACAAATTCGCCACTGTTTTTTCCTTTTTGATTTTTTGTATTGAGTAGCATAGTAGCGGTGCCTTTGAAAACAATATTATTGAATTCAAATTTTCCATTCACATCAGTAGTGTCATTTAGCATTGCGGTAGCTTTGTTGTTTAAAAGTATCATTTGTACCTGATTATTTTCTTTGGCTGTAGTGCCAAATAAATTCTCCACTTTTCCAGTAATAGAAATTCCTTTTTCGACTTTAAAGTTTTGATTATTATTGAGATTTGGGAATTTTTTCCAGACAAAATCACGCCATCCCTGGGTTAATAAAAGAAGATCTAAATGATTTAGTCTTGCAGGATTTGAATTGTTGAAATAATAATTTGGGTTGTGTACTTTTCCTTTAATATCTGAAGCCATGAGGAAATAAGAACAAATATTTAAAGTGTTGTCAAAATTTTCGTTTATGCCATTGGTGTCCGTTGCGGCTATTGAAAAGTTAGCTATCAAAGGATTTCCTTGTTTGTCTTTTGCTGAAACACTCAGGTTTACTTTTTCTTTTGGAGTATATTGTTTTTTATCAGTTGATAAAGATACCGTAATATCATTATTTTTTTCGATGTAAACTAATCGTTCGCTTTGTGGTCGGGAGAGTTTATCATAAAGTGTGATTTGTGCAATACCTTCCGGGAAATTTTCCTCGGGTAATATAAACGAAAGTTTAGTGTCTTTTAAGGGTTGAGTTCCTTCAAAATAAGTAATGCCTCTTGTGGTGCAAATAAGTGTTAAATCAGCATCCGGGTTTTGATTCAGCGTGGCTGCATTGGTTTTAATAGAGACTATTTTTTTCTCATCAACTTTATTAACAGATAATGTATAGCCTGTTTTTTGAATTTCAGGTAAGTTTATTTTTACTTCTTCATTGTTAGGAATGGTCACTTTGGCATAGTACTTTTGGTTTTTTTCGGGTTGTAATATAAATTTTCCCATGCCGTCATGAATACTTTTGAATAAAGTGATTGGTTTATCATTAGTATCAAAAATAGTCCCTTTTATTTCAATTGGATTTCCGTAGGAATCCGTTGCTTTGAAGGCTACATTACTAATTACATCTTCTACAAGAGAGCCGCCTTCGGGGAAAAAAACGACTAGTACTGCTGCTGTGTTTTCAACTTTTGAATTGTCTTTTTTGCTCTTAGAGATTGTTTTTGTGTTATTGTTTTCTTTAGATAGGATTGCATTCTCTTTGTTAGGAGTAATAATTTGGATTTCTTTTTTGAAAACAAAATCATCTCCATAATTCCGCATCCAGTTAGTGTAAGCTCTTAACTGGTAGGTCCCTGGTTTTACACCAAGAGAATCCGCCAATACAAAATCCCCATGACCAAGACCGCCTTCAAGGTTGGTTATATTACGACTGATTATTTTAGATTCTGGTGAAATGAGTTCTACATAGAGTATTTTGCTATGATCAAAAAGTTGATTGGTGTAAGCATAGACTGAATAGGCTTTGTACCATAATGATTCTCCAACCGTGTAATAATTATTGTCAGTATGGAGGTAAACTTTTTCAATCTCTGGTGGAGTAGTTTTTGTTTTTTGAATAGAATCGTTTAGCTGTTGAGCAAAATTGATTGTGGGTATGCTGAAAAAAAATACAAGTAGGTAAAATAATTTTTTGGTCATAGTGGTTATTCTTTGGTTCAGTTGTGATAGAGTATATTTTTGGTTTAGAAGTATAAATGTAATCTATTTATTATATAGATTGTTTTTTTTATAAATGGTTTAATATTATTTCCTAAATTGGAATAACACTTTTAAATAAAAAAGAATCCTTTAAAAACAGCTCATGAAACACCCTATTTTACCAATAAAATCAAGAATTGCTTTTTTCTCAACCCAAGCTTATGATAAAGTTTTCTTTGAAAAGTATAATGTTGATTATGGTTACGAATTAGATTTTTTTGACACTCAATTAAATGAGCAAACGGCGAAATTAATTAGTAATACTGATGTTATTTGTGTTTTTGTAAATGATGTCGTCAATGCATCGGTAATCAAACAACTGGCAGAAAGAAAGGTGCGAATCATTGCTTTGCGTTGTGCAGGTTTTAATAATGTAGATTTAGAAGCTGCCAAAAAATATAATCTAAAAGTATGTCGCGTACCTGCTTATTCTCCTGAAGCGGTTGCTGAACATGCGATGGCAATGATTTTGACATTAAACAGAAAAACGCATAAGGCCTACAATCGGGTTCGGGAACAAAATTTTTCTTTAAACGGATTATTGGGTTTCGATTTACATGGCAAAACGGTTGGGATTATTGGAACTGGGAATATTGGTAAAGCGTTTGCCAAGATTGTAACAGGCTTTGGTTGCAAAGTTCTGGCTTTTGACATCGTTACCGATCCTGAAATGGAGGCTGCTGGAGTAACTTTTGTTCCGTTAGAAACTATTTTTAAAGAATCGGATATTATCTCGTTGCATTGTCCGTTGAATGAAAAAACAAAACATCTTATTGATAAAAAATCACTTTCGATGATGAAAGAGCATGTGATGATTATCAATACCAGTCGTGGAGCTTTAATTCAAACTTTGGATGTGATTGAAGCATTGAAAAAAGGAAAAATAGGTTATTTAGGAATTGATGTTTACGAACAGGAAGAAAAACTTTTTTTCAGAGATCTGTCGGAAGATATTATTCAGGACGATGCTATTCAGCGTTTAATGAGCTTCCCGAATGTTCTGGTTACAGCCCATCAGGCTTTTTTTACCAATGAAGCGTTGACGCAGATCGCTTTAGTAACTTTTAGTAATATTGAATCACTACTTACTCAAAATGATATTGATAACAAAGCTGCTTTGTTGGTTTAAAACACAAAACCCGTCTTGTTCTAAAAAACGAGACGGGTTTGAATATTATTCGAATAAAAAAATTATCCCACTAATTCCACCACTTTACTTTCGCCGTCAACGGCTACTTTAGTCAAACCGTGTTTAGATAAGTTTTTCATAGACGCATCCCATTTTTTACCGCTTAAATTTGCAGTAATTTTTAATTGCGTCAGATCCATTTTATTTTCGCTCTTTTTCAATAAATCTACTATGAATTTTTCTTCATCAGATAATTCAATAGTTTGTTTTTTCTCAGGTCTCATTTGCGGGAACAATAATACTTCTTGGATAGAAGCATTATTCGTCAAGAACATCATCAAACGATCCATTCCAATTCCTAAACCAGATGTAGGAGGCATTCCGTATTCTAATGCTCTTAAGAAATCTTCATCGATAATTCCATTAGCTTCATCATCACCTTTGGCAGCTAAACGCATTTGGTCTTCAAAACGCTCTCTTTGGTCAATTGGGTCATTTAATTCTGAATATGCATTTGCAACTTCTTTTCCACAAACCATCAATTCAAAACGCTCTGTCAATTCAGGATTGTCGCGGTGTTCTTTACACAATGGTGACATTTCTTTTGGATAATCGGTAATGAATGTAGGCTGAATATAATTTCCTTCACATTTAGCTCCAAAAATTTCATCAATCAGTTTTCCTTTACCCATGGTTTCGTCAACCTCAATTCCCATGCCTTTAGCAGCTTCGTACAATTCGGCTTCACTTTTACCGGAAATATCAAAACCTGTAAAATGTTTGATAGAATCTGTCATCGTTACGCGGGCATAAGGCGCTTTGAAACTAATTTGGTGTTCGCCAAAAGTAGCTTCGCTGGTACCATTCACGCCAATAGCGCAATGCTCTAACAATTTCTCGGTAAATTCCATCATCCAGTTGTAGTCTTTGTAGGCTACATATATTTCCATAGCGGTAAATTCCGGGTTGTGGGTTCTGTCCATTCCTTCGTTACGGAAGTTTTTCGAAAACTCATATACTCCATCAAATCCACCTACAATCAATCTTTTTAAATACAACTCATTCGCAATACGCATATACAACGGAATATCTAATGAGTTATGATGCGTGATAAACGGACGCGCTGCAGCACCACCCGGAATTGCTTGCAAAACCGGAGTTTCTACTTCAAGATACCCGGCGTCATTAAAGAATCCACGCATGGCGTTGAACAATTTCGTTCTTTTGATAAAAGTATCTTTTACGTTTTGGTTCACTGTTAAATCCACATAACGCATACGGTAACGCAATTCGGCATCGTTAAAGGCATCATGTACTTTTCCGTCTTCATCCACTTTTGGTAACGGCAGCGGACGCAAAGTTTTACTCAAGAAAGTAAATCCGCTTACACGAATACATTTCGCACCAACCTGTGTCGTAAACAATTCACCTTCAATGCCAATAAAATCACCTAAATCGGTTAATTTTTTGAATACTTGGTTGTACAATGTTTTATCATCACCTTCACACAAAACATCGCGATTCACGTACAATTGAATACGTCCTTCGCTATCCTGTAATTCGGCAAAACAAGCTTTTCCTTGATCTCTCACACTCATTAAACGCCCGGCAACAATAACCTTCTTTCCTTCTTCAAATGCTTCCTTAATCTGCTTCGAAGTATGATTTACAGGAAAAAGATTCGCAGGATAAGGGTTGATTCCCAGGTTGCGTAAAGATTGAAGTTTTTCTCTTCGGATGATTTCTTGTTCTGATAATGCCATTATAGTCTGATTTTTAAGACCGCAAAGATAACAAATTGATTGCAGATTTTAGAAAGCAGGTTTTAGAATTTTTAGGAGCAGAAAATTCCCGTTTTTAATCATGATTTGTCCCGCTATTCGTTTCAATCTATTGTGCCAAACACTGGCACAATAGGATTTTCACTGCTATCGGGGCTCTAGGTTAGAATTATTATATTTTAGATTTAAGAAAGAAATTTTAAAATAGGATTTTGTAAATCCAGAAAAGTTGTATAGAATTGTACTTGTTTAGTATTTGTACAAAAAAAAAATAAAATATACAGAAAGAATTTATGAATAAAGTCGAAATATACCAATATTACTCTTTTGGATATAATTATCATATATTATTAAATGGAAGTCAAGATGATACAATTGAGGATTTTTTTCAAAAAATTAATGAATATTTAAAATTTATTGATGGGCTTAAATTAAAAGTTACAAAGTCAAGTCTTAAGCTTCAGGGAATAGATGAGGATATTGATAAACTTTCTAAATTAAATAGAGGTAGAAAAAAAACAGAGATAACTCCTAAAGAAATCCACAATGCAATAACAAATAAGATAAGGAATACAGACAAAACTCTTGATGCAGAATTAAATATTATATCTGCTTATTATCTTCAAAACGATAAAAGAATTTCACAAGAAATTCTTGAAAATGAAATGTTTAAGTTGTTTGCTAATGATGTTTTTTATTTATTACCAGATATTGCATTTTATGACTTTGATGAAGCAGGCAAATGTCTTTTGTTTAATAGGTATACAGCTTGTGCTTTTCATACTTTAAGAGGTACTGAGGATACATTAAAGTTTTATTATCAAAAATTATTAGGTGTCGTAGCTACTGAAAGTCAGACTTGGTGGAATTTTTATGATGAAATTGAAAAATCAAATGCAAGTGGAAAACTAAATCCTAAACTAAACGAAGAATTAATGATAAATTTAAATTCTCTTCGAAAATTTTATCGAAATAAGACACAGCATCCACAGATGATATACAATTCAGATGAAGTTCAAGATTTATTATTTCTATGTGTAAAAACAGTAAGTGAAATGGTTAAAGATTTAGAAAAAAGAGGATTGATTTCTGTTTTACCGTTTTAAGTATTGTTTTTAATAATTTGACTATTGAGATGTAATTCGTTCATCAAACCTGAAATTTTAACCCAAATATGAAACAAATCATGATAAATTTATACAAATTACTTAGTCTTTCTCTTTTAGTGCTAACGCTTACCAGCTGCAATTTCACCGAAAACATTGAAGTGCGTCCTGATGGTTCAGGAACTTTTGCAATAGAAGTTGATGGTTCTGGTTTTATGGCGATGGCAGGAGAAAAAATAGGAAGCGAATTGGGAGCCAAAAATAATGCTAAGGCAATAGATTCTACGTTTTCGTTCAAGCAGATTTTTGAAACTAAAAAAGACAGTATTGCTAAATTGGCTCCTGAGCAACAAGCTGCTCTGAAAAAGTTGGAAAACTTTGTGATGAAAATTAAAATGAATCCCGAAGCCAAACAATTATTGTTTTCTATGGACACTCCGTTTAAAAGTATCAATGACTTAGATGGTGTTATGGAAAGTATGGGAGCATTGAAAGACCTTAAAGGGAAATCAGATAAAAATAGTAATCCTGCTGCTATGATGAGTAGTATTGGCGCTGATAATTCTAAATTAAGCTTTAGTTATAATGGGAAAAATTTTAGCCGAAAAGTGATAGTTTTAAAAGACCAAATCAAAAAAATAGCGGCTGATTCAATGGGCATGGCTAAAATGATTTTTGCTTCATCAAAATATACTTTGAAATACCATTTTCCTAAGGCGGTAAAATCAGTTTCTAATCCAGATGCCATGTTTAGTGCCGACAGAAAAACCATTACTGTGGAATATCCTTTTACGGATTATAGCGAAAATCCGGAAAAACTGAATTTGAATGTGGTTTTTGAATAATCAATTCTTGTTGTTTACGAGATTCAAACGTCCTTAGCTTCCGCAGTCGAGTGTCAAATGTTTGAAGAATGCGTAAAAAGAAAAGCTGTTTGAGCGTAGCGAGTTCTTTTCTTTTAGCATTCGAAAACTAATTTGACCGACGAGGAAGCGTAAGACTTGATTTTTTTGTTTCTTTTTTGATCAAGCAAAAAAGAAAATAATATTTTCTAATAAAATACTTAAACGGACTTTTGGGTAGCTAATTCAATAGATTAAGCACAATAAATAACAATCTTTTCGACTTTGTGACTCCGTGGCAAAAGAAAATAATTAATTGTATTTTTGCAGCTCATCAAATAAATGAACGAAAGTGAGATTGCTTCGTTCCTCGCAATGACTAATGAATAAAAAAATCCAACTTCAAGATTTAGGCAATAAGGATTATAAATCAACCTGGGAATATCAGGAAGAATTATTCAAAGGAATTGTCGATTTAAAAATTCAAAACCGCAGAGAGGAAACTAATCTTCCTACGCCTAATTATTTCCTTTTTGTGGAGCATCCGCATGTATATACCTTGGGGAAAAGTGGTGATTTTGAAAATTTATTGTTATCCGAAAAACAACTGGAAGCCAAAGGAGCTACTTTTTACAAAATCAATCGTGGTGGTGATATTACCTATCATGGCCCGGGACAAATTGTAGGTTATCCTATTCTGGACTTAGAAAATTTCTTTACTGATATTCATAAATACCTGCGTTTTCTGGAAGAAGCTATTATTCTGACTTTGGCTGAATATGGAATAGAGTCCGGACGCAGCGATGGGGAAACAGGAGTTTGGCTTGGAGTAGGAACGCCATTTGCCCGTAAAATTTGTGCTATGGGTGTGCGCGCTTCGCGTTGGGTAACCATGCACGGATTTGCCCTAAACGTCAACGCCGATTTGGGTTATTTTGATAATATTATTCCTTGTGGAATTCGAGGAAAAGCGGTGACTACTTTAAATGTAGAACTCGGTGTCGAAAAAGTAGATGAGGAAGAAGTGAAAGCGAAAATCCTGAAACATTTTACAGATTTATTTGAAGCTGAGTTTCAATAAATCTTCTCGCTAACGGTAATTTTTGGCACGCAGATTCAACGGATTTCAGCAGATTTTTTCTTAGAATCTTTTTGATAAAAAAACTTAGTGTCTTTGCGTCTTCGTGGCAAAAAAAAACTATAAATCTAAAGCAAGTTGTTCCGGCAACAATCTAAAACTCATTCGGTGGTATTTTGTAGTGCCATATTTTCGGATAGCTTCGCGGTGTTCTTTAGTAGGATAGCCTTTGTTTTTTTTCCAGTTATACATAGGGAACTCTTCGTGAATTCGGTCCATATATTCATCACGATAGGTTTTTGCCAAGACAGAAGCCGCAGCAATGCTTAAATATTTGGAGTCGCCTTTTACAATACTTTGATTCGGAATTGATTTTAGTAATTCGATTTCTTCAGCGGTGAATTGTTTTCCAGTGGTGTTTTTTAGACCCAGTTTAGCATTCAGACTTCTGTTGCCATCCACAATAATAAATTCGGGAACTACATTTAATTTCAAAACGGATTCCTGCATGCCTTTCATCGAAGCGTTCAGGATGTTGATTTCGTCAATTTCATTTGGAAGCAAATGAGTTACAGCAAAAGTAACTGCTTCATCTTCGATTATGGGACGTAATTTTTCTCTAACTTTTTCAGAAAGTTGCTTACTGTCGTTTAAAATAGAATTGCTAAAATTTGTTGGTAGAATTATTGCAGCAGCAGTAACAGGCCCGGCAAGGCAACCACGACCCGCTTCGTCGGTTCCGGCTTCAAGAATCAATTTTGAAAAAGTAGAGGCAAGCATATTATACCGTTTATAATTATTTTTTAATCCAATTGTTCCTGTATAATGCCGTTGTATATTTCATCTAGTCCTCCCGATAGCTATCGGGATTATTGAACTGATTTGAAATAACAAACGGTATAGAAAAATTTTCGGAAGGCAAAGATTATAAAATTTTTAAGATAATTGTTCGTTAATCTTCTATTTGCTTAGATATCGAGCTCAATTAAGTTGTTTTTTTATACGTTTTTATCATTTACCTTTGCTCCGTTATTAGTTTTAAAATAAAAGCCTAATTATATATTTTTCACGAATGAGAATTCTCTTTTTTCTATATTTTTTAGTTCTGCCTACATTGTTGTTTTCTCAAGTAGATTCAAGAGAAGATACACCTAAAAGGAGTTTTTCGGATCGGTTAAAAGGGGCAAATAGCAAGGATAAAGACACAACTAAGGTTGCGTCAATAGATATGTACCGATTTATTACCTTAGAAAGAGATACAACTTATTTAGATACTTCGCTTACCATTGACAAGGAATACAGTCATAATTTTATTCGTAGAGATCTTTTTGGATTATTAGCTTTTCCTAATGAAGGACAAGCTTATAACACACTTTATTATAATTTAGAACAAAATTCACCTTATCCTGAATTTGGTTTTAAGGCAAAGCATTTCAATTTTTTAGAAGCCAATCAAATTCGATATGGCTCGGTTGCGACTCCTGTAACCGAATTATTTTTTAAATCCACTTTAGGGAGAGGGCATTCAGTCGATTCTTATTTTACGTTGAATCTTTCGCCAAATTTGAATTTATCCATTGCTTACAAAGGATTGCGTTCAGAAGGGAAGTATATTAATCAGTTAACCAGTATAGGTAGTTTTAGGTTTACAGCCAGTTATAACAATGCCAGTAAACGTTATTATTTGAATGCACATTTTACAGGTCAGGATGCTTTAAATGAGGAAAATGGAGGAATAACAACTATAGAGGATTTTGAAAGTGAAGATCCTGATTTTCAAAACAGACAGCGTTTGCAGGTCTATTTGACCGATGCGGAATCTTTTTTGAAAGCCAAACGCATTTTTGCCGATCATAGTTTTAGAATCAATCCAACTCAGGGGGATAATAATTTATATGTGTCACACCAGCTGAATTATGAGAATAAGTTTTTTGAATATTTTCAGCCAACAATACTTTCTGCGGTTGGAACACAATCTGTAAAACGATTTGGTGATGCCATTGTGACTTCCAATTTAAAAGACCAAACACATTACAATAAGATGTATAATAAAGCGGCTGTAATGTATGAGAATAATTTGTTGGGAAAATTTCAGTTTTATATAGATGATTATCGTAGTAATTTTTATTACAATCGAATATTGATTAATGATGATGGTGTAGTTCCGTCAACTTTATCCCGAAATATCAATAGTGTTGGGGGACAATACGAATATTGGAAAAATAAATGGCATGGGAAATTTTTGCTTTCCAGATCAATTACAGCTCAGTCCATATCTAATTTAGAAGCCAAATTAAATTATGATTTGAATGACGATTTCCAGTTTGTTTTTGGATACCAAAATCTGAGTAAGTTGCCTAACGATAATTATAATTTGTACCAAAGTAATTATGTAAACTACAACTGGTCGAATAATTTTAAAAACGAAAAAATCAATGTGTTAAGCGGAAGTGCTGTTACGCCTTGGTTTGAGGCTTCGTTACAGTTGTCGGCTTTAACGGATTATTTGTATTTTGAAAATACAGCCGTCGATGAATCGCAACAAATAGTTACACCTAACCAATTTGGCGGAACGATTAAATACCTTTCTCTTAAATTAAATAAGGAGTTGACTTTTGGGAAATTTGCTTTAAACAATACCGTTTTGTATCAAAAAGTCGATCAGCAGCAAGCGGTATTAAATGTGCCTGAATTTGTAACCAGAAATACAATTTACTATACTAATTATTTCTTTCATAAAGCATTGTTTCTTCAGGCAGGAGTCACTTTGAATTATTTTACGAATTATTTTGCCAACGATTATAACCCTGTTATTGGAGAGTTTTTTGTGCAGCAAAACAAACAAATAGGTAATTATCCTAATCTGGATTTCTTTATTAACGCTAAAATCCAAAGAACAAGAGTTTATCTAAAAGCCGAACACTTTAATGCGGCTTACACAGGAAACAATTATTATTCGGCTCCTAATAATCCGTATCGTGATATGACGATTCGTTTTGGTTTGATTTGGAATTTCTTTAATTAATTCAAAATGACCTTTACCGCTATAGATTTTGAAACCGCTACATCTTTTCATCCCTGTTCTGTAGGGATTGTTACTGTAGAAAATGGGATTATTGTGGACGAATTTGTTACTTTGATTCAACCGCCAAACAATCTTTATAATCCTTATACAATTCAGGTTCACGGAATTTATCCAAGTGATACAGCCAGGGCTAAAAACTTTCTTCAGGTATTTCCGGAAATTCAAAAACGCCTTCAAAACAGAGTGGTTGTAGCGCACAACGAGAGTTTTGACCGCAATGTTTTGTTAAAGTCGATGGATTATTATGGTTTGGATTACGGTGGTTTGAATATTGCTTCCCGTTGGGAATGTACCGTAAAAATCTATAAGGCAAAAGGTATAAAACCTACCAAGCTCAGTGATTGTTGCCGCGAAATGAAAATCCAACTGAATCATCACGAAGCATTGTCTGATGCCAGGGCTTGTGCTCAATTGTATTTGAAGCGATAAGAAATTTTATTCCAAAGTTAATAGCGTAAGTTTTTTCATTAAATTAGTGTGCTAATTTTTTTAGGTCATTAAGATGAAAGAAGATTTTTTACATTATCTCTGGAAATTCAGGAAGTTTGATACGCTTAATTTAAAAACTACCTCCGGGCAGGAAATAGCAATTATTACTGTTGGTCAGTATTTGCAGCAAGCAGGGCCTGATTTTTTTAATGCTCAAATTTCCATTGGAAACCAAAAATGGGCGGGTAATGTCGAAATTCATCTCAAATCATCAGACTGGTATGTGCATCATCACGAAAAAGATGTGGCTTATGAAAATGTAATTCTTCATGTAGTTTGGGAACATGATGTGGAAGTTTTTAGAAAAAACAATTCGGAGATTCCGGTTTTGGAACTTAAGCATTACGTTAGTAAGGAAGTTTTAGCTAATTATCAAAGGTTAATTGCACCAAAATCATGGATTTTTTGCGAAAAGCAGCTAAAGTATTTTGATGATTTTGTTTTGAAAAATTGGCAGGAACGTTTGTTTTTTGAACGTTTAGAGCGAAAATCGAAAGCTATTTATCAGTTGTTAGAACAGACTAATCAGGATTGGGAAGCGGTCTTGTTTTGTATGCTGGCTAAAAATTTCGGTTTGAATACTAATGGTGAAGTTTTTCTGAAAATTGCCCAATCAATTCCTTTTTCGGTTATAAGAAAAGAAAGTTTTGAAGTCGAAAATTTAGAAGCAATGTTGTTTGGTCAAGCGGCTTTATTGCAGGCAGAAAAGGAAGATACTTATTTTAAGGATTTAAAATTTCGCTATTTTTATTTGCTTCACAAATACCAATTGGAATCTAAAAATGAAGGACAAGTACAGTTTTTTAAACATCGTCCGGATAATTTTCCCACGATTCGATTGTCACAATTGGCTCATTTGTATCATATTCATCAAAATCTTTTTTCGAAAATTAATAGTGTTTCTTCGATAGCAACTATTTATCAATTGTTTCAACTGGGAACTTCGGTTTATTGGGAAACGCATTATCAATTTGATAAAGTGAGTCCGAAGAAGTCAAAGAAATTATCAAGATCTTTTGTCGATTTAGTATTGATTAATACGATTATCCCTATTCAGTTTGCGTATGCTAAAAGTCTGGGAAAGGAAGTGACTGAGGATTTGATGGCAATGTTAGTGGAGGTTGCTCCTGAGAAAAATGCAATTATTGATAAGTTTGAATCGTTTGGTGTAAAAGCCAGTAATTCGTTTGAAACACAATCTTTGTTGCAATTAAAGAATGAATATTGTGTTAGTGGAAAATGTTTAGACTGTGCTATAGGAATGGAGTTGTTGAAGAGTGGTTAATGATTCTATTTTTGTAATTTTGTCCAAAAATTTAAAAAAAAACAGTATTTCAATGTCGGCTATAATCAAACTTAAGTTTTTTTTCGAAAAATATGGTTTTCATGTTTCTTCACGTCTTGCCGATAAACTGGGCATGCGGGTTACAAGTGTGCGTTTGTTTTTTATTTATATTTCTTTTGTAACCGTTGGATTAGGATTTGGAGTGTATTTAACACTTGCATTTTGGATTCGATTAAAGGATTTGATTAGAGCTAAACGGACATCAGTTTTTGATTTATAAAAAAAATCCCTCTGAAAATTTTAATTTCAGAGGGATTTTTTTTGGTTTTTTATGGTATTATTTTTTCTCTTCAGGATTGTTTAAAACACTGTTTTTTCTACTAAAAGAAAAATAGACAATGACTCCAAGTCCCATCCAGATAAAAAGTCGCATCCAGTTTACCCATCCCAGTCCGTACATCATTGCTAAGCATACAAGAGCACCTAGTATTGGTACAAATGGTACAAATGGGGTTTTGAATTCGCGAACCATATCGGGCTCTTTTTTTCTTAGAATAATTACCGAGATGCAAACAAGAACAAATGCAAATAAAGTTCCTATACTGGTCATGTCTCCTACGATGTCTCCGGGAATAAATGCCGCAAATCCGCCAACGATTACAAGAATTGCAAGATTGGCTTTGTATGGCGTTTTGAATTTAGGATGTATATCGCTAAACATTTTAGGCAATAATCCATCTCTACCCATAGCATAAAAAACTCTTGATTGTCCTAAAAGTAAAACCAGAATTACCGAAGAGAATCCTGCCAGAATAGCTATCGTAACAAATTCTCCAAGCCATTCATATCCTATCATGTATTTGTTTATGGCAAATGCTACTGAGGCTTCTTTACCGCCTGTTCTAAAATCTTCTACTGTAGCAACACCTGTAAGAACGTGTGCAAAAAGAATATATAACACGGTACAGATTGCTAATGAACCTAAGATCCCAATTGGCATTGCCTTTTTTGGGTTTTTGGTTTCCTGTGCTGCAGTACTTACCGCATCAAAGCCAATGAAAGCGAAGAAAACGGTACCGGCTGCTCCAAGGATTCCCATTATACCACCAAAAGAATGATCAATTCCATGTTCGTCTGTAAAAACAGAACTTTGTGGTATGTATGGAGTGTGATTAACTGGATTAATGAATTTCCATCCGATATATATGATAAGGATTACGATAGTTGTTTTTAGAATAACAATTAAACCGTTAACAAAAGCCGATTCCTGAATTCCTTTAATTAATAATAAGCTAATAACTGTAACTATAAATAAAGCCGGTAAATTAATGATTCCCTGAACACCTTCCGGAGAAGTTTGAAATGGGGAGTGTGAGAATTCATAGGGGATTGGGCTGGTATGTAAAATGTTTACCAATAAATCATTAAGGTATTCACTCCAGGCAATTCCTACTGTGGCTCCTCCTACAGCATATTCTAAAATTAAATCCCAGCCAATAATCCAGGCCAGAAATTCGCCCATTGTTGCATAGGTATAAGTGTAGGCACTTCCTGAAATTGGTATTGAAGAAGATAATTCGGCATAGCAAAGTCCTGCCAAAGCACAACCAATGGCTGCAACAACAAAGGCTAAGGTTACTGATGGACCGGCACTTTGTGCTGCGGCTGTAGCGGTTCTTACAAATAATCCGGCGCCAATAATTGCTCCAATTCCTAAAGCGATTAAAGACCAGGCTGTAAGGGTTCTTTTTAATCCTTTTTCAGAATCTTCTGCTTCTGCTAAGAGTTTGATTAGTGGTTTCTTGTTCCAAATAGACATGGTTTTGAGGTTTGTTATTGTTAAGTGCCAAATGTATTATTTTTTATGAAAAGAACAATGACTTTGGATTTAAGTTGTCGTATTAATGTTAAAGTTGTTTTTATTTTGGGTTTTCTTTATGATTGGTTAGTTTTAGGTATTTATTTTTTATATTTAGTTGCAAAAAACTCATTTAGCAGCTACCGATGAATTTTAAAACAATCAGGAATTATTTTCAGTTTTCCAAAGAACAACAAAAAGGAATTTTGGGGTTATTTATTTGTATTATTCTAATACAGTTGATTTGTTTCTTTGTTGATTTTAAAACCACCTCCACAATTGATTCAGACGGAAAAAAATGGCTCGCACTTGAGACCCAAATAGATTCGATAGAACATCATTCAAAGGATAGGGTTTCTAAAATGTACCCTTTTAATCCTAATTTTATCACCGATTATAAAGGGTATCAATTAGGAATGTCGGTAGCTGAAATAGACAGATTACACGCTTTTAGAGAAGATAATAAATATGTGAATTCGGCAAAGGAATTTCAGGCGGTAACCGGAGTTTCGGATTCTTTATTAAAAGGGATTGCACCTTATTTTAAATTTCCGGATTGGGTAAAAAATAAACCCACATCTAAATTAGTTGCCTTTTCGAATACAAAATCAGAACATTTTTCGAAAAAAGGAAAAATAGTTGTGAAAGATATTAATCAGGCGACTCAGGAAGATTTGATTAAAGTCTATGGAATAGGAGATGCAATTTCGATGCGAATTTTGAAATTTAAAGAAAGTTTGGGCGGATTTGTTTCGATGGAACAAATGAAAGATATCTGGGGTTTGTCGCCCGAAGTGATTGAACATTTGAATGCTTCTTTTAAGGTTGGAACAACTTCAAGTATAAAAAAAATCGATATTAATAATGCTTCGGTCAAAGAATTAGCCCAGTTTCCTTATTTCAAATACAATCTGGCCAGAGAGATTGTGATTTACAGAAGTATGAATGGTGATATTAAAAATGCAAGCGATTTAACAAAAATTAAAGGAATGTCTATTGAGAATGCAAATATTATAGCCTTATATTTGGACTTTTAAAAAAAAGCCATAATGATGTATTTTGATTACAGTGAAACACAAAATATGATTGCTCAGTCCATAAGGGATTTTGCAGAAAAAAATATTAAACCTTATATAATGGAATGGGACGAGGCTCAGGTTTTTCCGGTTCCTTTGTTTAGACAATTAGGCGAAATGGGGTTTATGGGGGTATTGGTTCCAGAAGAATTAGGAGGTTCGGGTTTGGGTTATCATGAATATATTACTATAGTTGAAGAAATTTCTAAAGTAGATCCATCTATAGGATTGTCGGTAGCGGCACATAATTCTTTGTGTACAAATCACATTTTGACTTTTGGGAACGAAGAACAAAAAAAGAAATGGATTCCTAAGTTGGCTTCAGGTGAACATATTGGTGCCTGGGGATTGACGGAACACAATACGGGTTCGGATGCAGGAGGTATGAATACTACGGCAAAAAAAGACGGAGATCATTGGGTTATAAACGGAGCTAAAAATTTTATCACTCATGCTATTTCTGGTGATATCGCTGTGGTGGTGGTTAGAACTGGAGAGAAAGGCGATTCTAAAGGAATGACTGCTTTTGTTTTTGAAAAAGGAACTCCAGGTTTTTCTTCGGGAAAAAAAGAAAATAAACTGGGAATGCGTGCCAGTGAAACAGCCGAATTAATTTTTGATAATTGTCGAATTCCGGATGCAAACCGATTAGGTGAAGTGGGGGAAGGCTTTGTTCAGGCGATGAAAATTCTCGATGGAGGAAGGATTTCTATTGGAGCCCTGTCATTAGGAATTGCAAAAGGAGCTTATGAAGCAGCATTAAAATATTCGAAAGAAAGACATCAGTTTGGAAAAGCGATTTCAGAATTTCAGGGAGTTTCATTCAAATTAGTCGATATGGCTACTGAAATTGAAGCTTCGGAATTGTTGTTGCATAAGGCTGCTTTCTTAAAACAACAACATCGTGCAGTAACTACGGCTGGGGCAATGGCTAAGATGTACGCTTCTGAGATGTGTGTGAAAGTGGCTAATGAAGCGGTTCAAATACATGGAGGTTATGGTTATACTAAGGATTATCCTGTGGAGAAATTTTACAGAGATGCTAAGCTGTGTACTATAGGAGAAGGAACTACCGAAATTCAAAAGGTAGTGATTTCAAGAAATTTGTTGAAGGGGTAGAAGTCCCGATAGCTATCGGAGAAAGTTGGAAGTTTTAAGTGAGTCTGTTTTCTTTTTTCTGTGTTCCTTATTCTTTTTGAAATAATTTACAATTAATGATTTGTAATTCATAATTAATTTTCTACTTTTGCAGCCTTAACGAGAGGAGGTGTCAAAATTATGTTAATTATACCAATTAAAGACGGAGAAAATATCGATAGAGCACTAAAGCGCTATAAAAGAAAATTTGATAAAACTGGAACAGTTCGTCAATTAAGAGCACGTACTGCTTTTATTAAACCGTCAGTTAAAAATAGAATGAAATTCCAGAAAGCGGCTTACATTCAAGGTTTGAAAGATAGCTTAGAGAGTTAATAAGTTTTTTTGGAAACAAAATAATACCGTTAGTGGTCAGATTTTTTATAAATTTGATGCTAACGGTTTTTTTATGGCTACAAATTTAGAGGCGTTTGCGGATTATCTTCAAAAGGAGAAAAAATATTCTCCACATACTGTATGTGCTTACGTGAAAGATGTGTCTGAATTTCAGAGTTATAATTTAGCTGATTTTGAGCAGGAGAATGTTGATCGTGTTGATTATGTTCAAATTCGATCATGGGTAGTGCTTTTGGTTGAAAACGGTTTGTCGACTATTTCTGTAAATAGAAAGGTGGCTTCTTTGAAGGCGTATTATAAATTTCTTTTAAAAATAAAACAGATAGAGGTTAGTCCTTTATTGAAGCATAAATCTTTAAAGGTGTCTAAGAAGGTTCAGATTCCTTTTTCTGAGAAAGAGTTGTTGGGGGTTTTGGAGGGTGTTGAGTTGGAGGAAGGTTTTGAAGGAGTTAGGGATAGGTTGTTGGTGGAGTTGTTGTATTCTACAGGGATGAGGAGGTCGGAATTGATTCATTTAAAGATAGATGCGGTTGATTTTTCTAATTCGACAATTAAGGTTTTGGGAAAAAGGAATAAAGAGCGAATAATTCCGGTATTGGTTGTGGTGTTAAAACAAATGCAGTTGTATTTAAAGGAGAGGGGTGATTTGGAGTCGATTAAGGATAGGGACTATTTTTTTCTAACAAAAAAAGGGTTAAAATTAAGTGAATCGTTTGTGTATCGATTAATAAATTCATACTTTAGTAAAGTCTCGGAAAAGGTAAAAAAGAGTCCGCATATGTTAAGGCATACGTTTGCGACTCATTTATTGAATAACGGGGCTGATTTGAATTCTGTTAAAGAGTTATTAGGGCATTCTAGTTTGGCTTCGACGCAGGTTTATACTCATAATAGTTTATTAGAGTTGAAAAAAGTCCATGCTGTAGCGCATCCTAGAGGTGGTGATGATTCTAAAGTTTAACCATAAAAAATATTAATTATGAAGGTAAATGTTCATGCTGTTAACTTTAATGTTGATGGAAAGCTAGTAGATTTTGTTCAAGGAAGAATGAATAAGTTGGAAAAATACTATGACAGGGTGGTTTCTTCAGATGTCTATTTGAAAGTAGAGAAGACGAGTGAGAAAGAAAATAAAATTGTTGAGGTAAAAATTAATGTGCCGGGAGATGATTTTCTGGTAAAAAAACAATGTAAAACTTTTGAAGAAGCTGTTGAGTTGTCTGCAGAATCATTGGAGCGTTTGCTTGTAAAAAGGAAAGAAAAAATAAGAACTCATATATAAATGAAATTTTTTTCAAAAAATGTTTTGATTGAGAGATAAAATCTATACATTTGCAGTCCGTTAGAAATAGCGGACTTTTTTTATTGTAAATGCCGATGTAGCTCAGCTGGCTAGAGCAGCTGATTTGTAATCAGCAGGTCGTGGGTTCGAGTCCCTCTATCGGCTCCAGATATTCTAAATGCGATTTGGAATAGGTTCTTTAAAATATTGTGATTTTAAAAATTAGGGGAGATACTCAAGCGGCCAACGAGGGCAGACTGTAAATCTGCTGTGTGAACTTCGCAGGTTCGAATCCTGCTCTCCCCACAGGTTAAATTTTAGATTGCAGATTCAAAATCTGAATTCTAAATCAGAACTCTCTGCCGGTGTAGCTCAGGGGTAGAGTGCTTCCTTGGTAAGGAAGAGGTCTCGGGTTCAAATCCCGACATTGGCTCAAATAAGTAGGAAATTGAAATTAATATATAACTAAGATTAAAAATTAAGTAAAATGGCAAAAGAAAGTTTTAATCGTTCGAAACCACACTTGAATATTGGTACTATCGGACACGTAGATCACGGAAAGACTACTTTGACTGCTGCGATCACTAAAGTATTATCTGATGCAGGATACTGTCAAGCTAAGTCTTTTGATCAAATCGACAACGCTCCAGAAGAGAAAGAAAGAGGTATTACTATTAATACATCTCACGTAGAGTATGAAACAGCTAACCGTCACTACGCTCACGTTGACTGTCCAGGTCACGCGGATTACGTTAAGAACATGGTTACTGGTGCTGCTCAAATGGACGGTGCTATCTTAGTAGTTGCTGCTACAGATGGTCCAATGCCACAAACTCGTGAGCACATCCTTTTAGGACGTCAGGTAGGTATTCCTCGTATCGTTGTTTTCATGAACAAAGTGGATATGGTTGATGATGCTGAGTTGTTAGAGCTTGTTGAGATGGAAATCAGAGATTTATTATCTTTCTACGAGTATGATGGAGATAACTGTCCAGTAATTCAAGGTTCTGCTTTAGGAGGATTGAATAATGATGCTGCTTGGGTTCCTAAAATTCTTGAATTGATGGAAGCTGTTGATAACTGGATCGAAGAGCCAGTACGTGACGTAGCAAAACCATTCTTGATGCCAGTTGAAGATGTATTTACAATTACAGGTCGTGGAACTGTTGCTACAGGTCGTATCGAAACTGGAGTTGCTAACACTGGAGATCCTGTTGAAATCATTGGTATGGGAGCTGAAAAATTAACTTCTACTATTACTGGAGTTGAGATGTTCCGTAAAATCCTTGATAGAGGTGAAGCTGGAGATAACGTAGGTTTATTGTTGAGAGGTATTGATAAAGCTGATATCAAACGTGGTATGGTTATTATTAAGCCAGGTTCAGTAAAACCACATGCTACTTTCAAAGCTGAGGTTTATATCTTGAAAAAAGAAGAAGGTGGTCGTCATACACCATTCCATAATAACTACCGTCCACAGTTCTACGTACGTACAACTGACGTAACAGGAGTTATTACTTTACCAGAAGGTGTAGAGATGGTTATGCCAGGGGATAACTTGACAATCAATGTTTCTTTATTGAGTCCAATTGCTATGAACGTAGGTTTACGTTTTGCTATCCGTGAAGGTGGTAGAACTGTAGGTGCAGGTCAGGTAACTGAAATCGTAGAGTAATTCTATTAAAATAAAAAAAAGCCAGTTGATTTTCTTAATTGAAGTCACTGGCTTTAATTACGGGCGTAGTTCAAGGGTAGAATAGCGGTCTCCAAAACCGTTGATGGGGGTTCGAATCCCTCCGCCCGTGCAAAAAAAATATATCATAATGGCAAAAATTGTTAATTACATATCAGAAGCATTTGAAGAGTTAAAGTCAAATGTAACTTGGCCAGAATGGGCTCAGGTTCAAAGTCTAACAATTGTTGTTGCTGTTTTTTCAGTATTATTCGCTTTGGCTACTTGGGGAGTGGATGAGTTTTTTGCAAAAGCATTAGAAGGATTTTTTAACTGGATGAAAGCTTAGTTTTTTGTTATGGCAGATAATAATGTTAAAAAATGGTATGTTGTTCGAGCAGTAAGTGGACAAGAGAATAAAGTAAAGGCATATATAGAGACAGAAATCGCAAGATTAGGAATGTCTGATTATGTGTCTCAGGTTCTTGTGCCTACTGAAAAAGTAGTATCAGTAAAAGATGGAAAGAAATTAGTTAAGGAAAAAGTGTATTTTCCTGGCTATGTAATGATAGAAGCAAATTTAGTTGGGGAGATTCCTCATATCATTAAATCAATAACAAGTGTTATTGGCTTTTTGGGTGAAACTAAAGGAGGGGAACCAGTTCCGTTAAGACTTTCTGAAGTGAACAGAATGCTTGGTAAGGTTGATGAATTAGCTGTGAATACAGATACAAAATCAATTCCATTCAGCTTGGGCGAAACAATTAAGGTTATTGATGGACCTTTTAATGGTTTCAATGGTTCGGTTGAAAAAATTAATGAAGAAAAGCGTAAACTTGAAGTTATGGTTAAGATTTTCGGTAGAAAAACACCATTGGAATTAAGTTTTATGCAAGTAGAAAAAGTATAATTTTCGTTACACTATAATAATCACTTCAATTGCTTCCGTAAATTGTTGTGTTAAATTTTTTAAAAAATGGCTAAAGAAATTAGTAAGGTAGTTAAACTACAAGTTAAGGGAGGTGCTGCGAATCCGTCGCCACCGGTTGGACCTGCTTTAGGAGCTGCTGGGGTTAATATCATGGAGTTCTGTAAGCAGTTCAATGCTAGAACACAAGATAAACCTGGCAAAATATGCCCAGTACAAATTACTGTGTATAAAGACAAATCATTCGATTTTGTTGTTAAGACTCCTCCTGCAGCAGTTCAGTTATTGGAAGCTGCAAAGCTAAAATCTGGTTCAGGTGAGCCTAATCGTAAAAAAGTAGCAAGTGTTACTTGGGAACAAATTAGAACTATTGCTGAAGACAAAATGCCAGACTTAAACGCTTTCACAATTGAGAAAGCTATGAGTATGGTTGCTGGAACAGCTAGATCTATGGGTATAACCGTATCAGGAGACGCTCCTTTTTAATTAAGAGAAAGACATGGCAAAATTGACAAAAAAGCAAAAAGAGGCTGCTTCAAAAATTGAAAAGAACAAATTATACTCTTTAAAAGATGCAGCTGCATTAATTAAAGTTGTTGCTTCTGCAAAATTTGATGAGTCTGTTGATATCGCAGTACGTTTGGGTGTTGATCCAAGAAAAGCGAATCAAATGGTGAGAGGTGTAGTAACATTGCCTCATGGAACTGGTAAAGATGTAAAAGTATTAGCATTAGTTACTCCAGATAAAGAAGCGGAAGCTAAAGAAGCTGGTGCAGACTATGTAGGTCTTGATGATTATTTACAAAAAATTAAAGAAGGTTGGACAGATGTTGATGTTATCATCACTATGCCTGCTGTTATGGGTAAATTAGGTCCATTAGGTCGTATTTTAGGACCTAGAGGTTTAATGCCTAACCCTAAAACAGGAACTGTAACTATGGATGTTGCTAAAGCTGTTGCAGAGGTAAAAGCTGGTAAAATTGACTTTAAAGTAGATAAAACTGGTATCGTACATGCAGGAATTGGTAAAGTTTCTTTTGGAGCTGAGCAAATTTATGACAATGCACACGAAATTATTCAAACATTAATAAAACTTAAGCCAACTGCTGCTAAAGGTACCTACATTAAAGGTATTCACCTTACAAGCACAATGAGTCCTGCGATTGCATTAGACCCAAAAGCAGTATAATTGGTAGTTAAAAATTTTTAGTATGACTAGAGAAGAAAAATCAATCGCGATTGAAGATTTAACTGCACAGTTAGCTGGTACAAACATAGTTTATGTATCTGATATTTCTGGGTTAGACGCAGAAACAACTTCAAACTTGAGAAGAGCTTGTTTTAAAGCAGGTATTAAATTAGAGGTAGTAAAAAATACTTTGCTTGCAAAAGCAATGGAAGCTTCTGATAATGATTATGGTGATTTACCTTCAGTATTGACTGGTAACAGCGCTATCTTTATTTCAGATGTTGCAAATGCGCCTGGAAAAGTTATCAAAGATTTCAGAAAAAAAGCTGCTAAGCCACTTTTGAAAGGAGCTTACATCAACTCTGAAATTTATATTGGTGATGATCAATTAGATGCATTAGCTACTATTAAATCTAAAGAAGAGCTTATTGGAGAAATCATTGGATTATTACAATCTCCTGCTCAAAGAATTATTTCTGCACTTCAAAACCAGTTTTCTGGAGAAGAAACAGAAGCATAATAAAATGGAGCTAACGCTCTGTTTTATTTAAGTGTGCGCACAATAAATAAATTATAATTTCACAAATCATTTTAAAAGATAGAAAAAATGGCAGATTTGAAACAATTCGCAGAACAATTAGTTAACTTGACAGTTAAAGAAGTTAACGAATTAGCAACAATATTAAAAGATGAGTACGGTATCGAACCAGCTGCTGCAGCTGTAGTAGTTGCTGCTGGAGGAGACGGTGGTGCAGCTGAAGAAGCTCAAACTGAATTTACAGTTGTATTGAAAGAAGCTGGTGCTTCTAAATTAGCAGTTGTAAAATTAGTTAAAGAATTAACTGGTTTAGGTCTTAAAGAAGCTAAAGACGTAGTTGACGGTGCTCCATCAAACGTTAAAGAAGGTGTTTCTAAAGAAGAGGCTGAAGGTCTTAAAAAATCATTAGAAGAAGCTGGAGCTGTAGTTGAATTAAAATAATTCAACTCGGTTTTAAGAACTAGGTTTAGGTATTGAGTTAATCACTCAATGCCTAAACCATTTTTCGTATAATAAAATACATCATTTTATTATAATATATTTAGTTTAAAATACGAAAAAGTTTTTGATCAATACGAAGACAAAAAGCAGGACTTATTTTTTATTGGTTTGTTTTTAAAGATGTATTGGTTACAAAAAGAAAGTATCAATTAAACAGTGTTTTTACACAAAAAACTACTTTTTTTAAATCAAAATTTTGTCCATTGATGATAACAAATCAGACTGAAAGATTGAATTTTGCCTCTACAAAAAATATACCTCAGTATCCGGATTTTCTGGATGTTCAGGTTAAATCTTTTCAAGATTTTTTTCAATTAGAAACTAAATCAGATGAAAGAGGCAACGAAGGTTTATACAATACCTTCATGGAAAACTTTCCAATTACAGATACAAGAAATAACTTTGTATTGGAATTCCTGGATTATTTTGTTGATCCACCACGTTATACTATTCAAGAATGTATAGAAAGAGGGCTTACACATAGTGTGCCTTTAAAAGCAAGGTTAAAACTTTATTGTACTGACCCGGAGCACGAGGATTTTGAAACTATTGTTCAGGATGTTTATCTTGGTACAATTCCTTACATGACTCCAAGTGGAACTTTTGTTATTAACGGTGCTGAGCGTGTTGTTGTTTCTCAATTACACAGATCTCCAGGGGTTTTCTTCGGACAATCATTCCACGCAAATGGAACAAAACTATATTCTGCCAGAGTAATTCCTTTTAAAGGTTCCTGGATAGAATTCTCTACTGATATCAACAGCGTTATGTACGCTTATATCGACAGAAAGAAAAAATTACCTGTAACAACTTTATTCCGTGCTATCGGTTTCGAAAGAGATAAGGATATCCTTGAAATTTTTGACTTAGCTGAAGAAATTAAAGTATCTAAAACAGGACTTAAAAAATATATCGGTAGAAAATTAGCTGCCCGTGTATTGAATACATGGCATGAAGATTTCGTAGATGAAGATACTGGTGAGGTAGTTTCTATCGAACGTAATGAGATTATCCTTGATCGTGATACAATTATCGATAAAGATAATGTTGAAGAAATCATTGATTCTAACGTTAAATCTATTTTGTTGCATAAAGAAGATGCTAATCAGGCTGATTACGCTATCATTCATAATACATTACAAAAAGATCCAACAAACTCTGAAAAAGAAGCTGTTGAGCATATCTACAGACAATTGCGTAACGCAGAACCGCCTGATGAAGAAACTGCTCGTGGTATTATAGATAAATTGTTCTTCTCTGACCAACGTTACAACTTAGGTGAAGTAGGTCGTTACAGAATGAACAAGAAATTAAGTCTTGATATTCCTATGGACAAACAAGTTTTGACCAAAGAAGATATCATTACTATCGTGAAGTATTTAATTGAGTTGATTAATGCTAAGGCAGATATCGATGATATTGACCACTTATCAAACCGTCGTGTTAGAACAGTTGGTGAGCAATTGTCTCAACAATTCGGTGTTGGTTTAGCACGTATGGCCAGAACTATTCGTGAGAGAATGAACGTTAGAGATAACGAGGTGTTTACACCAATTGATTTGATTAATGCTAAAACATTATCATCAGTTATCAACTCTTTCTTTGGTACGAACCAGTTATCTCAATTTATGGATCAAACCAATCCACTTGCTGAGATTACACACAAAAGAAGATTATCTGCACTTGGACCAGGTGGACTTTCGAGAGAGAGAGCCGGATTTGAGGTTCGTGACGTTCACTATACGCACTATGGACGTTTATGTCCTATTGAAACACCAGAGGGACCAAACATTGGTTTGATTTCTTCTCTTGGAGTTTATGCTAAAGTAAACGGAATGGGATTCATTGAGACTCCTTACCGTAAAGTTACTGATGGTGTGGTTGATTTAGTTTCTGAGCCAACTTACTTAAGTGCTGAAGAAGAAGAAGGAATGTTGATTGCGCAAGCCAACATTGAAATGGAAGATTCTGGAAAAATTACTGCTGAAAACGTAATTGCGCGTGAAGAGGGTGATTTCCCGGTTATCGATCCTTCTAAAGTACATTATACTGACGTTGCTCCTAACCAAATCGCTTCGATTTCTGCATCTTTGATTCCTTTCTTGGAGCATGATGATGCGAACCGTGCGTTGATGGGATCTAACATGATGCGTCAGGCCGTTCCATTGATACGTCCTGAAGCTCCAATTGTAGGTACTGGTTTAGAGCGTCAAGTAGCTTCTGACTCTAGAGTATTGATTAATGCTGAAGGGCATGGTACTGTAGAATATGTAGATGCTAATATCATTACTATCAAATACGATCGTTCTGAGGAAGAAAGAATGGTAAGTTTTGATGCTGATGAAAAGACATACAACTTAATTAAATTCAGAAAGACCAATCAAGGAACAAGTATCAACTTGAAACCTATCGTAAGAAAAGGAGATAGAGTTGTTCCTGGTCAAGTATTATCAGAAGGATATGCTACTGAAAATGGTGAATTAGCTTTAGGTAGAAACTTAAAAGTAGCGTTCATGCCATGGAAAGGGTACAACTTCGAGGATGCGATTGTAATTTCTGAGAAAGTTGTTCGTGATGATATCTTTACTTCAATCCACGTAGACGATTACTCATTAGAGGTAAGAGATACTAAATTAGGTAACGAAGAATTAACGAATGATATTCCTAACGTTTCTGAAGAGGCTACTAAAGACTTAGATGAAAACGGTATGATTAGAATTGGTGCCGAGGTTAAACCTGGTGATATTCTTATCGGAAAAATTACACCTAAAGGAGAATCTGATCCAACTCCGGAAGAGAAATTGCTTCGTGCAATCTTCGGGGATAAAGCTGGTGATGTAAAAGATGCTTCATTAAAAGCGTCTCCATCTTTACACGGTGTGGTTTTAGATAAAAAATTATTTGCAAGAGCAGTAAAAGATAAACGTAAACGTACTCAGGACAAAGATGCTTTAGGAGCACTTGAAATGGAGTTTGAAGTTAAATTTACTGAACTGAAAGATAGATTAATTGAAAAACTTTTCTTAATCGTAAACGGAAAAACATCACAAGGTGTAATGAACGATTTGGGTGAAGAAGTTTTACCAAAAGGTAAAAAATATACTCAAAAAATGCTTTACGCAGTTGAAGATTTTGCTCACTTAAGCAAAGGTCAATGGGTAGCTGATGATGCAACTAATAAATTAGTTAATGATTTGATTCATAACTATAAAATTAAGTTGAATGATTTACAAGGAGCTTTAAGAAGAGAGAAATTCACGATTACTGTTGGAGATGAATTGCCATCAGGAATTTTGAAATTAGCTAAGGTTTATATCGCTAAGAAACGTAAGTTGAAAGTAGGGGATAAAATGGCAGGACGTCACGGTAACAAAGGTATTGTTGCAAGAATCGTTCGTCACGAAGATATGCCTTTCCTTGAAGACGGAACACCAGTTGATATCGTGTTGAACCCACTTGGGGTACCTTCACGTATGAACATCGGTCAGATTTATGAGACTGTTCTTGGATGGGCTGGACAAAAATTAGGTAGAAAATATGCTACTCCTATTTTTGATGGTGCTTCTCTTGACCAAATTAATGAATTGACTGACGAAGCTGGAATTCCACGTTTTGGACATACGCATCTTTATGATGGTGGTACAGGAGAGCGTTTCCATCAGGCAGCAACTGTGGGTGTAATTTACATGTTGAAATTAGGACACATGGTTGACGATAAGATGCACGCACGTTCTATTGGTCCATACTCGTTGATTACTCAACAACCACTTGGAGGTAAAGCTCAATTTGGAGGTCAGCGTTTTGGAGAGATGGAGGTTTGGGCACTTGAGGCTTATGGTGCTTCTAGTACACTTCGTGAAATCTTGACTGTTAAATCTGATGACGTAATTGGTAGAGCTAAAACTTACGAAGCTATCGTAAAAGGTGAAACTATGCCAGAACCAGGATTACCTGAATCATTCAATGTATTAATGCACGAATTGAAAGGTCTTGGATTAGATATTAGATTAGAAGAGTAATATACATTTAGAGTTAATCAGTCTCATTTTCATGGGGCTGATTACTCATTTTAAAGTTTTTAGGATTTATACCCGTAAACCGTTCCGATTTTTTATACAAACCAAAGAGGTTTTATAACTAGCACTTCAAAATAGTCGTTTGAAGTTTAGAGAAGTAATTCGAGGTAGTGTTGGAGTTGTTAATTCGACTTTGACAAAAATCAATTTTTAATTGCAAATAAATCAATAGTAAAAACTATGATGAATAATAGAAATAATAAAGAGAAAAACCAGGTAAAAAGGTTTGACAAAATTTCGATAGGACTAGCTTCTCCTGAATCAATCTTGAAAGAATCAAGAGGTGAAGTATTAAAGCCGGAAACTATCAACTATAGAACACACAAACCAGAGCGTGACGGACTTTTCTGCGAAAGAATCTTCGGACCTGTAAAAGATTTCGAATGTGCTTGTGGTAAATACAAAAGAATCCGTTACAAAGGAATTATTTGCGACCGTTGTGGTGTTGAAGTTACTGAGAAAAAAGTACGTAGAGATAGAGTTGGTCACATCAACTTAGTTGTGCCTATTGCCCACATTTGGTATTTCCGTTCTCTTCCTAATAAAATAGGTTATATCCTTGGTCTTCCATCTAAGAAATTAGATATGATCATTTACTACGAAAGATACGTAGTAATCCAGGCTGGTATTGCTAAAAATGCAGAAGGAGAGTCATTACAAAGATTAGATTTCTTAACTGAAGAAGAATATTTGAATATTTTAGATACACTTCCTCAGGATAACCAATATTTAGATGATTTTGATCCTAATAAATTTGTTGCCAAAATGGGAGCAGAATGTATTATGGATTTATTAGCTCGTATTGATTTAGATCAATTGTCTTACCAATTAAGACACTCAGCTAATAACGAAACGTCTAAACAACGTAAAACAGAAGCATTAAAAAGATTACAAGTTGTTGAATCTTTCCGTGAATCTAACTTGAACAGAGAAAATCGTCCTGAGTGGATGATTATGAAAGTGGTTCCTGTTATTCCACCAGAATTACGTCCACTTGTGCCACTTGATGGAGGTCGTTTTGCAACTTCAGATTTAAATGACTTATACCGTCGTGTAATTATCCGTAACAACCGTTTGAAAAGATTAATGGAGATTAAAGCTCCTGAAGTGATCTTGAGAAACGAAAAACGTATGTTGCAAGAATCGGTAGATTCATTATTTGATAACACTCGTAAAGCTTCTGCTGTTAAAACAGAATCTAACAGACCATTAAAATCATTATCTGATTCCTTAAAAGGTAAGCAAGGACGTTTCCGTCAAAACTTACTTGGAAAACGTGTAGATTATTCTGCTCGTTCGGTAATTGTTGTTGGACCTGAATTGAAATTATTCGAATGTGGATTGCCAAAAGATATGGCAGCTGAATTATACAAACCTTTTGTTATCCGTAAATTGATAGAAAGAGGAATTGTGAAAACAGTTAAATCTGCTAAGAAAATTATAGATAAAAAAGAGCCTGTAGTTTGGGATATTCTTGAAAACGTAATTAAAGGTCACCCAGTATTACTGAACCGTGCTCCTACATTACACAGATTGGGTATTCAAGCTTTCCAACCAAAATTAATTGAAGGAAAAGCGATCCAATTACACCCATTAGTATGTACGGCTTTCAACGCGGATTTTGACGGGGATCAGATGGCAGTTCACTTGCCATTAGGACCAGAAGCAATCCTTGAAGCTCAATTATTAATGTTAGCTTCTCACAATATCTTGAACCCTGCTAACGGTGCTCCTATTACGGTACCTTCTCAGGACATGGTTTTGGGTCTTTATTATATGACCAAAGAGCGTTTGTCTACTCCCGAAAAGAAAATTTTAGGGGAAGGGCTTACTTTTTACTCTGCTGAAGAAGTAAATATTGCATTAAACGAAGGAAGATTAGAATTGAATGCTCGTGTGAGAATTAGAGCAAAAGATTTTAATGAAGAAGGAGAATTGGTTTACCAAATTATCCAAACAACTGCCGGACGTGTATTATTTAACGAAGTAGTTCCTCCTGCAGCTGGATATATCAATGAAGTATTGACTAAGAAAAACCTTAGAGATATTATCGGTCACGTATTAAATTCAACAAGTGTACCTGAAACGGCTGCCTTCTTGGACAACATGAAAGATATGGGGTATAAATTCGCATTCCGCGGAGGATTATCATTCTCATTAGGTGATATTAGAATTCCTGAGCAAAAAACACAATTGATTGCTGACGCAAGAGAGCAAGTAGAAGGAATTTCTGCTAACTATAACATGGGTCTTATTACAAATAACGAGCGTTACAATCAGGTTATTGACGTATGGACTTCTGCGAATGCACAATTGACAGAATTAGCAATGAAAAACATTAGAGAAGACCAACAAGGTTTCAACTCGGTGTATATGATGCTAGACTCTGGAGCTCGTGGATCTAAAGAACAGATTCGTCAGTTAACCGGTATGCGTGGTTTGATGGCTAAGCCTAAAAAATCGACTGCTGGTGGTGGTGAGATTATTGAAAACCCGATTCTTTCTAACTTTAAGGAAGGTCTTTCGATTCTTGAGTACTTTATCTCTACTCACGGTGCTCGTAAAGGTCTTGCGGATACGGCTCTTAAAACGGCGGATGCTGGATACTTGACTCGTAGGTTACATGACGTTTCTCAAGACGTTATTGTTAACATCGAAGATTGTGGAACATTAAGAGGTGTTGAAGTTTCAGCATTGAAAAAGAATGAAGAAATCGTTGAATCATTAGGAGAAAGAATTTTAGGACGTGTTGCATTACAAGATGTAATTAATCCTCTTACTAATGAAGTATTAGTAGCTTCAGGGCAACAAATAACCGAGACAATTGTGAAAGCAATTGAAGCTTCTCCTTTAGAAAAAGTAGAAGTACGTTCTCCATTAACTTGTGAGGCTTTAAAAGGTATTTGTGCTAAATGTTACGGACGTAACCTTGCAACAGGAAAAATGACTCAAAGAGGTGAGGCAGTAGGAGTAATTGCTGCTCAGTCTATTGGAGAGCCAGGTACACAGTTAACACTTCGTACATTCCACGTTGGAGGGGTTGCCGGAGGTATCTCTGAAGAGTCTAGCATTATTGCTAAATTCCCAGGAAGACTTGAAGTAGAAGACTTGAAAACAGTAAAAGGAGAAGATAACGAAGGAAACGAAGTGGATATCGTTATTTCACGTTCTACAGAATTGAAATTAATTGACGAGAAAACAGGTATTGTTTTAAATACACATAATATTCCTTACGGTTCCAGTATTTATGTTAAAGACGGTCAGTCTATTGGAAAAGGTGATGTAATTTGTAAATGGGATCCATATAACGGGGTTATCGTTTCTGAGTTTACCGGTAAAATTGCTTACGAAGATTTAGAGCAAGGACAAACGTTCATGGTTGAAATCGATGAGCAAACAGGATTCCAGGAAAAAGTAATTTCTGAGGCCAGAAACAAAAAATTAATTCCTACTTTATTAGTTTATGGTAAAGATGGTGAGTTGATTCGTTCTTATAACTTACCGGTTGGAGCTCACTTGATGGTTGAAGATGGAGAGAAAATTAAAGCAGGTAAAGTATTGGTTAAAATCCCACGTCGTTCTTCTAAATCAGGAGATATTACCGGAGGTTTACCTAGAATTACTGAGCTTTTAGAGGCTCGTAATCCTTCTAACCCAGCTGTGGTTTCTGAGATTGATGGTGTAGTTTCTTTTGGAAAAATCAAAAGAGGTAACCGTGAGATTATCATCGAATCTAAATTTGGAGAAGTTAAGAAATACTTGGTGAAATTATCCAGTCAAATTCTTGTACAGGAAAATGACTTCGTAAGAGCAGGATCTCCATTATCTGATGGTGCAATTACACCGGATGATATTTTAAGAATTCAAGGACCATCTGCTGTTCAACAGTACTTGGTAAATGAAATTCAAGAGGTTTACCGTTTACAAGGGGTAAAAATCAATGACAAGCACTTTGAGGTTGTAATTCGCCAAATGATGCGTAAAGTTCAGGTTCAGGATCCGGGAGATACATTGTTCTTGGAAGATCAGTTGATTCATACTAAAGATTTTATCGTTGAAAATGATAAGTTATATGGTATGAAAGTGGTTGAGGATGCAGGAGATTCTTCTAACTTAAAAGAAGGTCAAATCGTTACTCCACGTCAATTGAGAGATGAGAATTCTTTATTGAAACGTACTGATAAAAATCTTGTTGTTGCCCGTGATGTAGTTACTGCAACTGCAACTCCGGTATTACAAGGTATTACAAGAGCTTCGCTTCAAACAAAATCGTTTATCTCTGCTGCTTCGTTCCAGGAAACAACAAAAGTATTAAACGAGGCTGCTGTTGCTGGTAAAGTGGATCTATTGGAAGGATTGAAAGAGAATGTTATTGTAGGACACAGAATCCCTGCTGGTACAGGTATGAGAGAGTATGATAACGCTATTGTAGGTTCTAAAGAGGATTACAACGATATGATGGCAAACAAAGAAGAATATATTTACTAGTAAATAATATACTTTAACATTAAAAATAGAAAGATTACCTCGTGTAGTCTTTCTATTTTTTTTATATTGTCACTTTAAAAATTGAAAAAGATGAAAGATCAACAAGAACAAATCAATATTGAATTAGACGAAAAAACTGCCGAAGGGATTTATTCTAATTTAGCAATAATCAATCATTCTTCTTCGGAGTTTGTTTTAGACTTCGTAAGTATCATGCCGGGTGTTCCTAAGGCTAAGGTGAAGTCAAGAATCGTTTTGACTCCACAACACGCTAAGAGATTGTTAAAGGCTATAGGTGAAAATATTCACCGTTTTGAAGTAGCTCATGGCGAAATCAAAGAAACCGAACACGCACCCATTCCGCTTAATTTTGGTCCAGCGGGACAAGCATAAAATACAAAGGCTTTCATTTCATTGAGAGCCTTTTTTTATTCTTTTATAATGTGAGATTGCTTTTTTTAGTAGCTAAACGAGTTTTAGAGTAGTTTGTCGGAAATGTTTTTTACTGTTTTTCTATTGCAATAGATTTGTTTCATAATAAAATCATAATTGTAGAAACAAAAACTATGAACAACGTAAAAACAAATAAAGCTAACTTAAAATTAACCCAACTAATAGTTGTGTTTGTTTTGTTTTTTATGTTTTCTTTTTCTGCTTTTGCACAGGATAAAGCTGTTTCTAGTACTGGTTTTGCTGAAAAAGTACAATCAACAAATGTGAAATTAGAAAGTTCAAGAGCTACTTCAAATATGGAATTTGCATTGTGGTTTATGGGGACAAAACAAGATCCAAATTCTACTTTATCGACTGAGGAATGTAATGCTAAAAAATCAATTATTACTTCAGGAATGGCTCCTAATCGTTTGTTAATTAAAGCTTTTTTGAAAAAAGTAGTGAATTACGAAAATTCATTGTCTTAAGCCTAAAAAAATATAATTCATAAAAAAAAACGGTTTCAATTACATGAGACCGTTTTTTTTATGGAATTTATTCTAATTCAGAGGTGAAAAACAATTTAACACTTGGGTATTTATTTTGAGTCATTTGGATTGTGAAATCCGAATCTGCCAGGAAGACTAGTTGATCGTATTTGTCTTTGGCAAGGAATTTTTGTTTGATTCGTTTGAATTCTTTGAATTCCTCATTTTTTGCATCATCAGGTTTTACCCAACAAGCTTTGTGTACCGGGAAATTTTCATAAGTACATTTTGCGCCATACTCATGCTCTAAACGGTATTGAATTACCTCATATTGAAGTGCACCAACAGTACCAATCACTTTTCGGTTGTTCATTTCTAAAGTAAACAACTGTGCAACACCTTCGTCCATTAATTGGTCAACCCCTTTATCCAACTGTTTTGCCTTCATAGGATCGGCATTATTGATGTATCTAAAATGTTCCGGAGAGAAACTTGGAATTCCTTTAAAATTCATGATTTCACCTTCTGTCAAGGTGTCGCCAATTTTGAAATTTCCAGTATCGTGAAGCCCTACAATATCTCCAGGATAAGAGATGTCAACAATTTCTTTTTTCTCAGCAAAAAAGGCATTTGGACTAGAAAATTTTAGATTTTTCTTTTGACGTACGTGATAATACGGTTTGTTTCTTTCGAAAGTTCCTGAAACAATTTTTATAAAAGCCAAACGGTCTCGGTGTTTCGGATCCATATTGGCGTGGATTTTAAATACAAATCCTGATAATTTTTCTTCTTTTGGATCAACTAAACGTGTTTCAGACTCTTTTGCTCTTGGTGATGGAGCAATTGCAACAAAGCAATCTAATAATTCTCTAACACCAAAATTGTTCAAAGCCGAACCAAAAAATACAGGTTGTAATTTTCCGTCCAGATAATCCTGCTGATTGAATTTTGGATAAACTTCATCAATCAACTCTAATTCTTCACGTAAACGATCAGCAGGTTTTTGTCCAATTATTTTTTCTAATTCAGGACTTTGAACATCTTCAAAAGCAATTGTTTCTTCGATATTTTTACGGCTGTCTCCACTAAATAAATTGATGTTTTGTTCCCAAAGATTGTAAATTCCCTGAAAATCATAACCCATTCCAATAGGAAAACTCAACGGAGTAACAGTAAGTCCCAGTTTTTGTTCTACTTCATCCATCAAATCAAAAGCGTCATGTCCTTCACGATCTAATTTGTTGATGAAAACAATAATCGGAATTTTACGCATTCTACAAACTGCGACTAACTTTTCAGTTTGTTCCTCGACTCCTTTTGCTACGTCAATTACCACAATAACACTGTCAACAGCGGTTAAGGTTCTAAAAGTGTCTTCGGCAAAATCCTTGTGTCCCGGAGTATCCAGGATGTTGATTTTTTTGTCTTTATAGTTAAAAGCTAAAACAGAAGTCGATACCGAGATTCCTCTCTGACGTTCAATTTCCATAAAGTCACTGGTAGCTCCTTTTTTAATTTTGTTGTTTTTTACCGCACCTGCTTCCTGGATTGCACCTCCAAAAAGTAGTAGTTTTTCAGTAAGAGTTGTTTTTCCGGCATCAGGATGCGAGATAATTCCAAAGGTTCTTCGGCGTTGTATTTCTTTTAAAAAGCTCATATTTCGTATAAATAGTTTGCAAAAGTACTATTTATATATGCGATTTGAAAATAAATAAGTTCTCTGTTAATTGGAAGAGTTTTACGTAGAGATTAGGTTGGTGATAATTGAACTAAAGGTATTGTGGATATGGTTTATTTTTTTGACTATAATTTTTTGTTAATAGTCAGGTGGATAGTTGTATAATGTAATTGAATTGTTATTTTTGTTCGTTTTTACTATAACAAATTATAAATAATATGCTTTTATGTTGTTTTCGTATCAATTGATAGAATATCAGATGACAACTAAAAAATAAAATTCCCAAAGCAAATGCCTTTAAAAACCATAAGAATGAAATCCATAAATATTAAAAAATCACTTTTATTTTTTATAATATTTTTATTGAATACAACAGTTAATGCTCAGGAAATAATAAAAGATAGCGTTGTTGTAGAGAAAAAAGTAACAACGTCTAAACGACAAAAAATAGACGGAGTTATTGCTAATGTAGGGGATTATATTATTTTGGATTCGGATATTGATAAGGCTTTTTTGGAAATCACCAGTCAGGGTGGTTCCGTTAAAGATATTCCAAGATGCCAGATGTTAGGGAAATTATTGGAAGATAAATTATATGCACATCAGGCTATTCAGGATAGTGTGAAGGTAACTGATACTGAAGTAAAATCGATGATGGATGAACGATTGAGTTATATGGTGCAGCAAATTGGTTCGATGGAGAAAGTAATTAAATATTACAAAAAAGATACAGAGGAGGAATTTAGAAGTTATTTTTTTGATATTTTGAAAGAAAATAAGCTGACTTCTGAAATGCAAAAAAAGATAGTTGATGAAGTTGAAATTACTCCGGAAGAGGTTCGTAATTTTTTTAAAAAATTGCCAAAAGATGAATTGCCTGTTTTTGGTGCCGAAATGGAAGTTTCACAAATAATTATTGAGCCTAAAATAACTGCAGTTGAAAAACAAAAAGTGATAGATCGATTGAATGGTTTTAAAAAAGACATTCAGGAAGGCTCCAGTTTTGCGACCAAGGCTGTTTTGTATTCTCAGGATCCGGGTTCCAGATCCAGTGGTGGTTTTTATAAAATGACCCGTAAAACACCTTTTGTGAAAGAGTTTAAAGATGTTGCTTTTAGCTTACAAGAAGGTGAAATATCGGCTCCTTTTGAAACCGAATATGGTTTTCATATTATTTATTTGGAGAAGATAAAAGGGCAGGAATTAGAATTGCGTCATATATTGTTAACGCCAACAGTTAGCAAAGAAGCATTAGACGAAGCAAAAGAAAAAATTAGTTTGATTAGAAAGCGAATTGTAGATAAGGAAATTTCATTTGCAGATGCTGCAAGAACCATGTCGGATCAAAAAGAAACAAGAGCTAATGGTGGTGTTTTGATTAATCCAAACACACAGGATACTCGTTTTGAATTGACTAAAATGGATCCTGAATTGTATTCGCAAGTTTCAAATTTAAAAGATAGTGAGATTTCGTTACCGGTTTTAGACGAAACAAAATCAGGAAAAAAACAATATAAAATTGTGACTGTTACTAACCGAATCAACGAACATACCGCAGATTATGCTCAGGATTATGTTAAGATTAAAGATTTGGCATTAAAGGAAAAGCAAATCAAGGCTATCGGTAAATGGTTTGATGAAAAAATTAAAGAGACGTATATTAAAATTATTGGAGAATACAGAGATTGTAGTTTTACAAATAACTGGTTGAAAAAATAATTTGGTCAAAATAACTAAAAAGAGTTAGCTTTATGAATTCATAGGGTTAGCTCTTTTTTAATTTAAAATAGTTTATAATGTCTGATGTAGCGGCAATACATAATTTGGTTCAGAAACGAGCTGAGTTGAAAAAAGAAATAGCAAAAATTATTGTAGGTCAGGAAGCAGTAATAGATCAAATATTATTATGTGTTTTCTCAGGAGGACATGCGCTTTTAGTGGGGGTTCCTGGTTTGGCCAAAACATTGATGGTGAATACTATTTCGGAGGCTTTAGGACTTCATTTTAAAAGAATTCAGTTTACGCCGGATTTAATGCCTTCGGATATTTTAGGAAGTGAAATTCTGGATGCCGCGCCTGCCGTCGGGCAGGAAAATCGTCAGTTTAAATTTGTAAAAGGACCTGTTTTTTCAAATATTATTTTAGCAGATGAAATCAATAGAACACCACCTAAGACTCAGGCAGCTTTGCTGGAGGCTATGCAGGAACGTTCGGTGACAATTGCCGGGGTGAATCATAAATTAGATTTGCCTTATTTTGTTTTGGCAACTCAAAATCCAATTGAGCAGGAAGGGACTTACCCTTTGCCGGAAGCACAGTTGGATCGTTTTATGTTTGCTGTGAAATTAGAATATCCTTCTTTTGAAGAGGAAGTTCAGGTGGTAAAAAGAACCACTTCTGATTTGGTTCATAAAATAAATCCATTATTCACAGCGCAGGAAATTATAGATTTTCAGCATTTAATTCGCAGGATTCCGGTTGCTGATAATGTGGTAGAATACGCTGTGACTTTGGTTAGTAAAACGCGTCCCGACAGCAATTTGGCTACGGATTTTGTTAAGAATTATTTGGATTGGGGAGCAGGCCCCAGAGCTTCTCAGAATTTAATTTTGGCAGCTAAAGCTCATGCTGCTTTCAACGGAAAATTCTCTCCGGATATTGAAGATGTAATTGCTGTTGCGACTTCGATTTTAAGGCATCGAATAATTAAAAACTACAAAGCTGATGCCGAGGGAATTACTGAAGAAATGATAATAGCTAAGCTTGTTTAATTTCTTTTGAAATAGACTGTTTATGCTGAAAAACATACTTTTCGCTATAACAAGTTGTTTTAAGTTTGTTAGAAAATAGTTTTCGCATTATTGATTGTTTATAAATTAAGTTAAAATTTGTTTTTTTCTTAGTTTAATGCTTTCTGAGTGCGTATTTTTCAATAATAAATGTTTTGGTAGTCTGGAGGAATTAAATTGTTTTTAATTCTCGGCTTAAATACCTAAATTTGCATCACAAATAAATAAAAATCACCTAAATATTGTGGCTTTTGGAATTGAGTAATCAAGGAATTTGCCATTAACAAAGAATTCAATTATGAACATTTATAGCGATTACATCAAGGAGATCGAAGAAAGAAAAATTCAGGGACTTCACCCAAAGCCAATTGATGATGCTCAATTGTTAAGCGAAATCATTGCACAAATTAAAGATTTAGATAACGCCAACAGAGAAGATTCTCTTCAATTTTTTATTTACAACACTTTGCCGGGAACTACCAGTGCTGCTGGAGAGAAGGCTAAGTTTTTAAAAGAGATTATTTTGGGCGAATCTGTAGTGAAAGAAATCACTCCGGCTTTTGCTTTTGAGTTGTTATCACACATGAAAGGTGGAGCTTCTATTAAAGTTTTACTGGATTTAGCCTTGGGTAATGATGCTGCAATTGCTAAAGAAGCTGCAAGCGTTCTTAAGACTCAAGTGTATCTTTATGATGCAGATACCAGCCGTTTGAAAGAAGCTTTCCAAAATGGTAATGCTATCGCTAAAGAGATTATCGAAAGTTATGCTAAAGCAGAGTTCTTTACTAAACTTCCTGAAGTTGCCGAAGAAATCAAAGTGGTAACTTTTATTGCTGGTGAAGGAGATATTTCTACGGATTTACTTTCTCCAGGAAATCAAGCTCACTCTCGTTCTGACCGTGAATTACACGGAAAATGTATGATTACTCCTCAGGCACAAGAGGAAATCAAAGCTTTGCAGGCACAACATCCGGATAAATCAGTAATGTTGATTGCAGAGAAAGGAACAATGGGAGTTGGTTCTTCTCGTATGTCAGGTGTAAATAACGTAGCACTTTGGACAGGAAAGCAAGCAAGTCCATACATTCCATTTGTGAATTTTGCTCCTATTGTAGGTGGAACAAATGGTATTTCTCCAATTTTCTTAACTACTGTTGATGTAACCGGAGGTATTGGTTTAGATCTTAAAAACTGGGTAAAGAAAGTTGATGCAGAAGGAAATGTTGTTCGTAACGAAAGCGGTGAGCCGATTTTAGAGCAAGCATATTCTGTTGCTACAGGTACTGTTTTAACAATCAATACTAAAACAAAAAAATTATATAATGGAGACCAAGAGTTGATTGATATTTCAAGATCATTCACTCCTCAAAAAATGGAATTCATTAAAGCTGGTGGATCATACGCGATTGTATTTGGTAAAAAATTACAAACATTCGCTGCTAAAACTTTAGGAATTGAAGCTCCTGCTGTATTTGCTCCATCAAAAGAAATTTCTCATGAAGGACAAGGTCTTACAGCTGTTGAGAAAATCTTTAACAGAAATGCTGTAGGAACAACTCCGGGGAAAGTATTGCACGCTGGTTCAGACGTTCGTGTAGAAGTAAACATTGTTGGATCTCAAGATACAACCGGTTTGATGACTGCTCAGGAATTAGAATCTATGGCAGCTACAGTAATTTCACCAATCGTTGATGGTGCTTATCAATCAGGTTGTCATACTGCTTCAGTTTGGGATAAAAAAGCGCAGGCTAACATTCCTAAATTAATGAAATTTATGAATGATTTCGGTTTGATTACTGCTCGTGACCCTAAAGGGGTATATCATTCAATGACTGACGTAATCCACAAAGTGCTTAACGATATTACTATTGATGAATGGGCTATCATTATTGGTGGTGACTCTCATACAAGAATGTCAAAAGGTGTTGCTTTTGGTGCTGACTCAGGAACTGTTGCTCTTGCATTAGCTACTGGTGAGGCTTCTATGCCAATCCCAGAGTCTGTAAAAGTAACTTTCAAAGGGGAGATGAAATCGTACATGGATTTCCGTGATGTTGTTCATGCTACACAAGCGCAAATGTTGAAGCAATTTGGTGGTGAAAATGTATTCCAAGGTAGAATTATCGAGGTTCACATTGGAACACTTACTGCTGACCAGGCCTTTACATTTACGGATTGGACTGCTGAAATGAAAGCTAAAGCGTCTATCTGTATTTCTGAAGATGAAACTTTGATTGAATCATTAGAGATTGCTAAAGGTAGAATCCAAATCATGATTGATAAAGGTATGGATAATGCTAAGCAAGTATTGAAAGGATTAATTGCTAAAGCAGATAAGAGAATTGCTGAGATTAGATCTGGTGAAAAACCAGCTTTAACTCCGGATGCGAATGCTAAATATTATGCTGAAGTAGTGGTTGATCTTGATGTGATTGCTGAGCCAATGATTGCTGACCCGGATGTAAATAACGCTGATGTTTCTAAACGTTATACGCACGATACTATCAGACCACTTTCTTTCTATGGTGGAGAGAAAAAAGTAGATCTTGGATTTATTGGTTCTTGTATGGTTCATAAAGGAGATATGAAAATCCTTGCTCAAATGCTTAAAAACATCGAAGCGCAACAAGGTAAAGTGGAATTTCAGGCACCACTTGTAGTGGCACCTCCAACTTACAATATTGTTGATGAATTGAAAGCAGAAGGTGACTGGGAAGTTTTACAAAAATATTCAGGTTTTGAATTTGACGATAATGCTCCTAAAGCGGCAGCACGTACAGAATATGAAAACATGTTGTATTTAGAGCGTCCAGGTTGTAACCTTTGTATGGGTAACCAGGAAAAAGCGGCTAAAGGTGATACAGTAATGGCAACATCTACTCGTCTTTTCCAAGGAAGAGTTGTAGAAGATACTGATACTAAAAAAGGAGAATCATTACTTTCTTCTACGCCGGTTGTAGTTCTTTCTACAATTCTTGGTAGAACTCCTACTATAGACGAATATACAGCTGCAGTAGATGGTATTAACTTGACTAAGTTTGCACCTTCTCATAAACAATTAGTTAAATAATCAATTGATTAGACAATCATATCTAAAGCCCGAGTTGTAAAACTCGGGCTTTTTCTTTATGGGCTCTTTTATTTTTTGTATATTGTATGGTTTAAAATAGAATAACATAAAATATATAGAACTTATGGCTTTTGATATTGAAATGATTCAAAAAGTGTATGCTAACATGGCGAGTCGTGTTGATGCAGCACGTAAAATTGTTGGTCGTCCGCTTACTTTAACAGAGAAAATTTTATACAGTCATCTTTGGGATGGTATTGCGAAGCAAGCCTACGGAAGAGGGGTTGATTATGTTGATTTTGCTCCTGATAGAGTGGCTTGTCAGGATGCGACTGCACAAATGGCTTTGTTGCAATTTATGCACGCAGGAAAGAAAACAGTTGCTGTTCCAACAACAGTACATTGTGATCACCTGATTCAGGCTAAAGTTGGAGCTTCTACGGATTTAGCTGTAGCAAACACTCAATCTAAAGAGGTGTTTGATTTTTTGTCATCAGTTTCGAATAAATATGGTATTGGTTTTTGGAAACCGGGATCAGGAATTATTCACCAAATTGTGTTGGAAAATTACGCGTTCCCAGGCGGAATGATGATTGGTACCGATTCACATACTGTAAACGCAGGAGGATTAGGCATGCTGGCAATTGGAGTTGGTGGAGCTGATGCTGTCGATGTAATGTCGGGGATGTCGTGGGAGTTGAAATTTCCTAAATTAATTGGTGTAAAATTAACCGGAAAATTATCGGGTTGGACAGCTCCTAAAGACGTGATATTAAAAGTGGCTGATATTCTGACTGTAAAAGGAGGAACAGGAGCTGTTGTTGAGTATTTTGGTGAAGGCGCAACCAATATGTCTTGTACCGGTAAAGGGACTATTTGTAACATGGGAGCAGAAATTGGTGCTACAACTTCTACTTTTGGATATGATGATTCTATGAGAAGGTATTTAGCAGCAACAGGACGTCAGGATGTTGTGGATACAGCGGATAAAGTAGCTTCTTATTTAACGGCTGATGCTGAAGTTTATGCTAATCCGGAGCAATATTTTGACCAGTTAATCGAAATTAATTTATCAGAATTAGAACCTCATATTAATGGTCCATTTACTCCAGACAGAGGAACTCCGGTTTCAAAAATGAAAGCAGAGGCCGAGGCTAATGGATGGCCGTTAAAAGTAGAGTGGGGATTAATTGGTTCTTGTACTAATTCTTCTTATGAAGATATGGCTCGTGCGGCTTCTATAGTAAATCAGGCGGTTGAATTAGGGATAACTCCCAAAGCGGAGTTTGGTATTAATCCGGGATCTGAGCAAATTCGTTATACTATCGAGAGGGATGGTATAATTGCTACTTTCGAAAAAATGGGTACTAAAGTGTTTACCAATGCTTGTGGGCCATGTATAGGACAATGGGATAGAGCAGGAGCTGATAAGGGCGAAAAAAATACTATCGTACATTCTTTTAATCGTAATTTTTCAAAACGTGCGGATGGAAATCCCAATACTCATGCTTTTGTGACTTCACCGGAGATGGTTGCTGCTTTGGCAATTTCAGGAAGATTGGATTTTAATCCTTTGACTGATACTTTAATTAATGATAAAGGGGAGGAAGTAAGGTTAAGTACTCCTTATGGAGATGAATTACCATCAAGAGGATTTGATGTGGAAGATGCAGGTTTTCAGCCTCCGGCAGAAGACGGTACAGGAGTAGAGGTAGTGGTTTCTCCTACATCGGACAGATTGCAGCTTTTAGCACCTTTCGAAGCTTGGGATGGTAAAAATATTGTGGATGCTAAATTGTTGATTAAAGCTTATGGGAAATGTACAACTGATCATATTTCTATGGCAGGACCTTGGTTGCGCTACCGTGGGCATTTAGATAATATCTCGAACAATATGTTGATTGGAGCGGTTAATGCCTACAATCAGAATACGAATTCTGTTAAAAATCAACTTACGGGAGTGTATGATGCTGTTCCTGCTGTAGCGCGAGCTTATAAAGCTGCTGGGATTCCTTCAATTGTTGTGGGGGATCATAATTATGGCGAGGGTTCTTCTCGCGAGCATGCTGCTATGGAACCTCGTTTCTTGGGGGTAAAAGCAGTATTGGTGAAATCATTTGCCCGTATCCATGAAACGAATTTGAAAAAACAAGGGATGTTGGCATTGACTTTTGCTAATGAAACAGATTATGATAAAATTCAGGAAGATGACACGATCAATTTTGTTGATTTAGTCGATTTTGCTCCGGGAAAACCCTTAACCCTTGAGTTTGTTCATGCTGATGGTTCTAAAGATAAGGTTGTGGCTAATCATACTTACAATGAAAGTCAAATAGCATGGTTTGTTGCCGGTTCAGCATTGAATTTGATTGCAGCTCAAGTATAATTTATTTTTTATTGCGATATAATGCGTTCTGTTTAATCAGGACGCATTTTTTTTAAATATATGCTAAAAAATAACTTAAAGTACTGGTAAGATTGGGTTTATTGGTATTAAAATGTTAAATTCGCTTTTATCAATTTTTTGTTGTTAGAAAATCCTTTGTTTTCTAATGTGTTGTAAATGAGTAAGCTGTATTATTAATTTAAAAAAGTTTTATGAGGTCTAAATTTTGGATTGTTTTCTTGGTTCTGTTTTGTAAGTTTAATGGTTTTTCTCAGGAAAAATACATGAAGCACACAGTAGCTAAAGGAGAAACAATATCTAAAATCGCAGAACAGTATAATATAAAACCAGCAGCTATTTATGAAATTAATCCCGATGCTAAGAAAGGAATAAAATTCAAAGAAATTTTGTTGGTACCGGTTGCTATATCCACTGTCAAAAAACCGTTGGTTGAAGTTTCTAAATCAAATGTTGCTCAAAAAGAACATATAGTTTTGGCTAAAGAAACTTTGTATGGGATAGCTAAACAATACGGAGTTAAAGTTGCTGATTTATATGCTTTGAATCCTCTGTTAGAGAAAAGAGGTTTGCAAGTTGGGAATACTGTTAATGTACCGGTTGTTGAATCGAAGGATTTAATAGCAGAGAATACTATTCCTCAAAAGGAAGTTTCAAAAGCAGAAATTAAAGAGGTTAAAAAAGAACTTATTTCTCAGCCAATTCCTGTAAAGGAAGATACTTTGGCGGTTGTTGTTAATGATTTTAAAGGGAATATTTTAAAAGAAGTATTAGCAAAAGAAACACTTTATGGTATTGCTAAAGAATATGGTGTTTCAGTAGCTGATATTGAAAAAGCCAATCCAATATTAGAAAAACAAGCACTAAGAATCGGTCAGAAAATTGTAATTCCAACTACCAATAAGCGATTGTTTGAAGAAAATAGCGGTGTTGCTGTTAATAAAGAGGAAGTAAAGGTTGAATCTAAAAAGGAGTCGGCTACAATTGTAGTAAGTGAAGAAGTTAAGGTTACAGATGATATTCAGGTAGAGTTGAGTCATGAAGTTTTAGCTAAAGAAACGAAATACGGAATTGCAAAACAATACGGACTTACGGTAAAAGAGTTAGAAAATCAGAATCCTAAGATTGTAAATAAGCTTTTAGTAGGTGAAAAATTAACAATTCGTACATCTAAATTAAATGCTAAACCAGCAGTAAAATTTGATTTTAGTGATGATTCTTTTACAACTGATATGGTTGGTAATGATGTAAAATCTATTTATGGACCTGATTTTATAGACCAATTGATTTCCAGAGCTTCCGAAAATATTGGTGTACGTTACAGAGCTGGAGGTACTACTAAGGAAGGTTTTGATTGTTCGGGTTTGATGTGTTCTACTTTTGGAGCATTTGATATTCAGTTGCCAAGGTCGTCTTTTGAGCAGTCACATTACGGAGTGAAAATTGATGCTGAAAATGCTCAAAAAGGAGATTTAATATTTTTCAAGACTAATGGAAGAAGTCAAATTAATCATGTAGGAATGGTTGTTGAAGTTACTGATGGAGATATTAAATTTATTCACGCTTCTGTTGGCGGAGGTGTTATTATTTCGTCAATAAAAGAAAAATATTATAGTACGAGAGTAACTCAAATCAATCGGGTTTTATAGAATTTGAATTGAAATTATAAACAAAAAAAGTGCTGCTATAGCACTTTTTTTGTTTTAAAAACTTAAATGTTTTTTATTTTAACACAGGAGATGTTTTTAAGTTTCAATTCGCTTACTTTTTTTAATAAACCTGTTTTTGGATTTCTTTTAAAAACAATTACGTTTTCACTATTCATATTGGCAACAATCAAAAACTTTCCGGAAGGGCTAATAGCAAAATTACGAGGGTGATTTCCTAAACTGGATTGGGTAGCAACACTTTTTAGTGTGCCGTTTTTTTGGATACCGTAAATAGAGATACTATTTTCAATTCCTCTATTCGAAACATATAAAAATTTTCCATCTGAGCTAATGAGAATTTCAGCACTGCCAAAATCTTTTGACTCTTTTTTAGATTGAATTTTAATTCTCTCAATAAGGTTTAGCTGCCCTTTTTCAAAGGTGTATGAGCTAATGGCTCCGGCAATTTCTTCAATAGAATACCCCCATTTTTTATTGGGATGAAACGCAAAATGTCTAGGGCCACTTCCCGGAGTACTTTTTACAAAATTACTGTTGCTGATATCTAAAGGTTCTTTTTTGTTGTTGTCAAAAGGAAAGATTCTAATTTTATCAGTACCCAGATCAGGAGAAATAATATAGTTGTTGTCTGGAGAAAAAAACACCGAATGTACGTGAGAACTTTTTTGTCTTTCAGGATTGATGCTTCCTTCAGTAAAAGGGATGTGTTGTACAATTGGATTTATTTTTCCATCTTCTGCAATAGGAAATATTGAGATGCTGCTTCCTGTATAATTCGCGTCGACAAGCCATTTTCCGGTGTGATCTAATGAAAGATAGACAGGGTTTTCTCCATTTGTTTTTTGACTGTTTAAAAATGTCAGACTTTTGTTTTGAGGGTCAAATTTAAAACTGCTAACACTGCCTGCGTTTGGGGTTTTGCTTTCGGTACAGGCATATATAAATTGACCTTCATTTGATATACTCAAATAAGAAGGATTTGAAATGTTACTGATACTGGTTATTTTAGATAATTTACCTTTAATGGTATCTAATTGGTAAATATAGATTCCTTCTGCGCTTTTATCAGGGGTATAAGAACCAAAAAAGACATAGCTGTTTTGAGAATAAGTAATGTGAAAACTAATTAAAGCGAGTAATAGTAGGAATGGTTTTTTCAAGTTTTTAGTTTTATGGGTAGAAGTTAAAAGTATTTCTTTTTTTAGAAAAAACAAAAGCCAGTAAAATTACCGGCTTTTGAGATAGTGAGTTGTTCAAAAATTAAATAATAATTCGAATAATTTCTCCGTTTTTATTAATCATTTCAATTCGAACGCTTTGACGTTCGTCTTTGTTGTTCAAAAGTTTTGAAGCCGTTTCAATGTCTTTGATTTTGACATTGTCTATACTTATAATGATATTACCTTTTAATTCTTCGGCGTATTGGCTTAAGTTTTCGTTGTTAATTGATTTGATTTTTACACCATAATCAACACGGAATTTCTTTTTATCAGCGGCCGAAATATTCTCTAATTCGATTCCTTTGAACTCGGTATTAAAAAATTCATTTTTGCTCAATGTAACAGGAATAGTTTGGCTGTTGCCTTCTCTGATAATGGTTACCGCTACTTTGTCATTTGGTCGCTTGGTGTTAATATATCCGGATAAATCAGCAAAAGTCGCAATATTTTGGTTGTCAATTTTTATGATAATATCACCTTTTTTCAAACCTGATTTATCGGCTCCGGTATTTTTTCGAACATTATTAATATAGAAACCTTCCGTTTGTTTGATACCTAATTCTTTGGATGCTTTTGCATTCAGCTCACCACCTTCAACTCCTAAAATTCCGCGTTGTACATTACCAAATTCCATAATATCTTCGATTATTTTTCGGGTAATATTGGACGGAACTGCAAAAGAATAACCTACGTAGGAACCTGTCATAGAAGTAATCATGGTGTTGATTCCAATTAAATCACCACGGGTGTTTACTAATGCGCCACCACTGTTTCCGGGGTTTACTGCAGCATCTGTCTGGATAAAAGACTGAATGCCATCAGTACCAAGATTTCTGGCTTTTGCCGATACAATTCCCGCAGTTACTGTAGAGGTCAGATTATACGGATTTCCTACTGCAAGTACCCATTCGCCCACTTTTACATCGTCGGAATTTCCAAAAGTGCTATAAGGTAATTTTTCATCGGCATCAATTTTTAGTAGCGCAATGTCCATTTTAGAATCGGTGCCAATCAATTTTGCTTTATATGATTTTTTGTTGTTTAAGGTAATTTCAATTTCTGAAGCATCTTTTACTACGTGATTATTGGTTACAATATAGCCGTCTTCCGAAATGATAACCCCTGAACCCGTACCTACCTGTTCCTGAGATTGTCCTCCACCTCTGTAGCCGTAGAAAAATTCAAGAATAGGGTCGCTTACTTTTTGATACGAAACGTTTTTTACGTGAACAACTGTATGGATAGTTTTATCTGCTGCTTCCGTAAAATCTAATACGTCTGAAGATAAGCCAACTCTTTTTGCGTAAGCGTCAGAAGCTAGTGTTGTTAAGGTTTTTTTGTCATTCGAAAAATAACCGTCATTGTCAAATAATAATTTATAAGCCCCTAAAGTAGTGGCTCCACTTAAAAGTGAGACTAAAAATAGATTTGAGAATTGTTTCATAATAGCTAACAGTTTTTGTTATTTGTAAAGTAAATTTATAATGAAAATCGAATGTTAAAAAACACTTTAACGCTGTTTAACAATGATTAACATTTCATTAATAGTTTGTACTTTTGTAAAACAAATTTAGAAATAATGTTAATACAATTTTATAAATACCAAGGTACCGGAAACGATTTTGTAATCATCGATAATCGTACCAATTTTTTTCCGAAAGAAGATACGAAACTAATTGAACGTCTTTGTGACAGACGATTTGGAATAGGAGCGGACGGATTGATGTTGCTTGAAAATGATCCAGAAACCGATTTTAAAATGGTGTATTACAATTCAGATGGGAATCAAAGTACTATGTGTGGAAATGGTGGAAGATGTCTGGTCGCTTTTGCGAAACAATTAAATGTAATTGGTGATAGTACTTCATTTAATGCTGTAGATGGATTGCATCATGCTTCAGTCGATAAAGACGGAATTGTTTCTTTGCAAATGATTGATGTTGATAGTATAAAAATTAACCCGGATTATAGTTTTTTAAATACAGGTTCGCCGCATCATGTACAATTAGTGGATGATTTAGAACATTATAATGTAAAAGAAAACGGTGCTGCCATTCGTTACGGAGAATTGTATGGCAAAGTAGGAAGTAATATCAATTTTGTAAAAAAAATAGATAATTCCACTTTTGCACTTCGTACCTATGAACGTGGAGTAGAAGACGAAACCTTAGCTTGTGGAACCGGGGCAACTGCAGCAGCTATTGCAATGAACGCTACCGGACAAACTGATTTGACTGCCATTAATATGAATGTAGAAGGAGGGAAATTATCTGTTTCTTTCGAAAAAGAAGGCAATAAATATGTTAATGTATTCTTGAACGGTCCTGCAAAATTTGTTTTTGAAGGTATTATCGAGGTTTAGAAAACAGCATTTAAATAATCTTTAAGCGAGATAAATGGGAACTTATAATGTGAGATTGATTGGTGGAATTGTGATATGGGCTGTTAGAGGTTTTAAAACATCTTTAAAAGATTGTATTAATGATTTTACTAATTCGTTTATTGTCGGACTGATAACGATTCTTGTTTTCTTCTATTTTGGTATTTATGTTTACTCAGAAATCAATCCATAATTATTCAAAATGATTACTTTAAAAGGAGATAATATCTATATTCGGGCATTAGAACCCAATGATTTGGAATTTATTTATGCCGTAGAGAACGATCAAAGTATTTGGGAAGTGAGTAATACTCAAACTCCTTATAGCCGATTTTTAATTCGTCAATATCTTGAAAATGCGCATCAGGATATTTATGAAGCCAAGCAATTGCGATTAGCCATTTGTCAGGATCAGGATTTTCCGGCCTTGGGCTTAATTGATTTGTTTGATTTTGATCCTAAAAATAATAGGGCAGGAGTAGGGATTATGATTTTAAATGATGCGAATAGAAATCTGAAAATTGGTTCTGAAGCATTAGAATTATTGATTCGCTATTCATTCCATCATCTTAATTTACATCAGTTGTATGCAAATATTGCTATGGGAAATGAAGCAAGTAAAGCACTTTTTACTAAATTTGGCTTTCAATGTATAGGTGTTAAAAAGGATTGGAATCTTATCAACGGAGTGTATCAAGACGAAGCCATCTATCAATTAATTAATCAACAATTTTAAATTTTTAGCTTTGACCCCAAAAAAAATTATTTCAATCGCTTTTATTACGATTATTTCGGCATTGATTATTTATGGCTTTGTTTTAATTAGCCAAATATTTTCAGATAATACTAAATTTGCAGAGAACGAAGTTTATGTTCATATTCCAACCGATGCAACATACCAACAAGCCTTGGATTCGTTGACTCTTTATGTAACTAATTTAGATCGTTTTGAAATGGTCGCTAATAAAATGAGTTATCCTGAAAATGTAAAATCAGGGCGTTTCCTGTTGACCAAGGGAATGAATAGTTACGAATTGGTTAAAGCAATGCGAAACAATGTAGCTGTAAAATTAGCTTTTAACAATCAGGAACGAATCGAGAATTTAGCAGGTCGTGTAGGTTCTCAAATTGAAGCTGATAGTTTGTCTTTGTTGAATTCTTTTAAAGATTCTATATTTTTAAAAGAAAATGGTTTTACCGAAGAGAACGTTTTATCCATGTTTATTCCTAATACTTATGAGGTATATTGGAATACTTCGGCAGAGAAGTTTAGAGATAAAATGATTAAGGAATACCGTAATTTTTGGGATAAAGAGCGTGTTGCCAAAGCTGAAAAACAAGGATTAACACCTATAGAAGTAACAACATTGGCTTCTATTGTACATAAAGAATCGGTTAAAAAAGACGAAAGACCCAGAATTGCAGGTGTTTATTTAAACAGATTACGCGCTGGAATGCCACTTCAGGCTGATCCGACGGTTATTTTTGCTAAAAAGAAAAAGGATAACGATTTTAATCAGGTTATCAAACGAGTTTTCTATAACGATTTGTTTTTGAGTTCACCATACAACACTTATAAAGTGGTTGGTCTTCCTCCCGGACCTATTGCTATGCCTGATATTACGGCTTTAGAAGCAGTTTTAAATCCCGAGAAAAATGATTTTATTTATTTCTGTGCAAGTGTGGATCGTTTTGGATATCATGAATTTGCGGCTACTTTGGCAGAGCACAATATTAATGCTAAAAAATATTCTGATTGGGTGAATGCTCAGGGAATTAAAAGATAGTTTTGAAGTTTAAAAGCTTTTTTTTCTTGAGTTTGTTGCTTGCAATTTCAAATTGTGTGGCTCAAAGTGGATTACAATCTTTTTTTAAACCTTCGGATACTTTAAATATTAAAAGACAAAAAGCTGTTTTCGTTTCGGAAGCAGCTTTTTCTGCTATAAGTTTAGTCGGTTTGAACCAGTTATGGTACGCCGATTATCCAAGATCCAACTTTCATTTTATCAATGACAATCAGGAGTGGTTGCAAATGGATAAGGCTGGACATGTTTTTTCGGCTTATCATATTGGTCGTTTGGGTAGCGAAATGTTGCAATGGAGCGGTTCAGGTACTAAACAGCAATTAATTTATGGGGCAGGATTAGGATTTGCATTTTTAACCGCTGTGGAAGTCCTGGACGGTTTTTCTTCTGAATGGGGAGCTTCAACAGGGGATGTGATTGCTAATGCTAGCGGAACGGCTTTGTATGTTTCTCAGGAATTGCTTTGGAAAGAACAGCGTATTACACCCAAATTTTCTTTTCATACCACCCGGTTTGCACAATACCGACCTGAAGTTTTAGGCAGTAATTTTAGCGAACAAATTTTAAAAGATTACAATGGTCAAACCTATTGGTTATCGGCCAATTTGAAGTCCTTTTTTAAAGAGGCAAAAATTCCAAAAATTTTGAATATTGCCATAGGCTATGGAGCCGATGGAATGCTGACCGGAAAAGACGAAAATTCCGTAATTATTTCAGACCTAAATCAGCCTAAATCACGACAATTTTATCTTAGTTTAGACCTCGATTTGACAAAAATTGAGACTAAATCCCATTTTTTAAAGACATTTTTTTCTGTTTTTTCAGTTTTGAAAATTCCGGCACCCACTATCGAATACTCGGCTAACGAGGGGGTTAGAGCTCATCTTTTGTATTTTTAGAAAACTTTAATATGTTGATTTACAGCTTTCTGTTAAAAAGTTGTATATTTGCATGCAGTAATTTCTAAAAGTGACAGGTTTAGAAGAAATATAATTTATGATAAAAAAATGGTATTTTTACACTAGTCTGACTGTAATTGTGGTCTTTTTAAGTTACAGTTTTAAACCACACAAATTGGATACAAATGAGTGGTTTTTTACAAAGAATAATGATGGAGTTTCATATTCATTACCATCATTAGAAAAGCAAGAATATACTAATTCGAATATTCCTTTTACAGGGAATTTCTTCATCGGCTTCAAAGAAGCAATTGGGTTTAAAGAATCCCAAAACAAGTACAAAAAAGTCAATTCATTAGGGTATTTAGGAAAATACCAATTCGGAAATGAAACTTTAAGGTCTATTGGAATTCACGATACAGATAAATTCCTAAAGAGTCCTAAACTACAAGAAAAAGCATTTGTTGCTTTATTATCTAAAAACAAATCAATTTTAAAGGATGTTATTGCTAAATACGACGGAAAGGTCGTAAACGGTATTTTGGTAACTGAATCAGGTATTTTAGCAGCCGCTCATTTGGGTGGGGCAGGTTCAGTAAAAAAATACTTTAGAAGCAATGGCAAAAGGTACATTAGAGATGCCTACGGTACTTCTATAAGAAGTTATTTGAAAGCCTTTGGAGGTTATGACACTTCATTTATTGTGCCTAATGTTAATGCAGTAGTTACACTTTAATTATTTATTCAGCATAAATAGAGAAGCCCGTTTGTTTTGATGCAAATGGGCTTTTTTGGCTTGTGTACTTTAAAAAAAATATTATACTAATCGTAACTAATTCCAATCAAATTAAAATTGGATGACATAAATTTCTATCCGGCTTCGGTAGATTCATGTAATTAAAGCGGGATTTGATTTGCGTTTATTTGTGTAATTTGTGCCCGTTTTTTTAATGCTCATCTTCTAATTTTTTATCAATTTTGTTCGTCTTTTACAAAGAGACTTAGAATTGTAACTGCTATTTTACTGCTATTAGTGCCCGGTCCAAAAACCGCTGCAGCACCGGCATCAAACAGGAATTGGTAATCCTGTGGAGGAATAACCCCGCCTATAATAACCATAATATCTTCACGTCCCAGTTTTTTTAGTTCCTCGATTACTTGTGGAACCAGTGTTTTATGACCAGCGGCAAGGGAAGAAACACCCAGTATATGAACGTCATTTTCCATAGCCTGTTTAGCAGTTTCAGCCGGAGTTTGAAAAAGCGGACCAATGTCAACGTCAAAACCCATATCGGCAAATGCAGTAGCAACTACTTTTGCACCTCTATCGTGCCCGTCTTGTCCCATTTTTGCAATCATAATTCTAGGGCGCCGACCTTCTTGTTTGGCAAAAGCATCTGCCAGTTGTTTTGCTTTTTCAAAGCTTTCGTCTTCTTTTATTTCTTTACTATACACACCGCTAAAAGATTTAATTTGAGCCTTATGTCTTCCGAATACTGTTTCTAACGCCTGACTAATTTCGCCTAATGTTGCTCTTTCTCTGGCAGCATCGATGGCTAATTCCAGTAAATTTCCTGCTCCGGTTTGAGCACAAAGGGTGACTTTTTCTAAAGCCTCTTTTACTTTTAAAGCATTTCGGCTTGTTTTTACCTGATGGAGACGTTCGAGTTGTTGTGTTCGAACTTTTTCAATATCAATGTCTAAAATATTTAAAGGCGCTTCTTTCTTTAATTTGAATTTATTAACGCCTACAATTATATCCTGTTTGCTGTCAATACGTGCCTGCTTTCTTGCTGCGGCTTCTTCAATTCGTAATTTTGGAATTCCAGTAGCCAATGCTTTGGTCATTCCGCCAAGGGCTTCTATTTCTTCAATTAGTTTCCATGCTTTTTCTACAATTTCATTGGTCAAACTTTCAACATAATAACTGCCGGCCCAAGGATCGACTGTTTTTGTTATTTTAGTTTCTTCTAATAAAAATAATTGAGTATTTCGCGCAATTCTAGCTGAAAAATCACTTGGCAAGGCCATAGCTTCATCTAAGGAATTGGTGTGAAGCGATTGTGTTCCGCCAAATATTGCGGCACTGGCTTCAATACAGGTACGGGCTACATTGTTAAACGGATCCTGAGCTGTTAAACTCCAACCGCTGGTTTGACAATGGGTGCGCAAGGTTAGTGATTTAGGATTTTTTGGATTAAAGCTTTTGATTAGTTTGGTCCAAATCATTCTTGCCGCTCTCATTTTGGCAATTTCCATAAAATGATTCATGCCAATTCCCCAGAAAAATGATAATCGAGGAGCAAATTCATCAATTTTCATTCCCGTTGAAAGTCCGGTTCTGATATATTCTAATCCATCGGCAAGGGTGTAAGCTAATTCAATATCGGCGGTGGCTCCAGCTTCCTGCATGTGATAACCTGATATGGATATCGAATGGAATTTGGGCATTTTTTTGCTGACGTATTCAAAAATAGCAGCAGTTATTTTCATCGAAGCTTCCGGTGGATAAATATAGGTATTGCGTACCATGAACTCTTTTAAGATGTCATTTTGTATGGTTCCCGAAAGTTGGTCTGGCTGAACACCTTGTTCTTCTGCGGCTACGATATAAAATGCCATAATGGGTAAAACAGCTCCGTTCATGGTCATCGAAACCGACATCTTATCCAATGGAATTTGGTCAAATAATATTTTGAAATCTTCAACAGTATCAATTGCTACGCCTGCTTTTCCAACATCGCCCACTACGCGTTCATGGTCGGAATCATAGCCGCGATGCGTTGCCAAATCAAAAGCAATGGAAAGTCCTTCCTGACCTGCGTTGATATTTTTTCTATAAAATGCATTGCTTTCCTCGGCAGTTGAAAAACCCGAATATTGACGAATCGTCCAGGGTTTTTGAACGTGCATAGTTGTATGTGGACCGCGTAAATAAGGGGGGAAACCTGCTCCAAAATCCAAATGCTCTAAATCCTCAATATCCTGCTCCGAATAGCTTTGTTTTAGTTCGATTCCTTCAGCTGTTAGAAAGTTTTCAGCAGCTGCATTTTCTTTTTCTTTGGCAAAAGAAAATTCGAAACTAGCATTAGCTTCGGATGGCTGAGGATTGAGTTGAATATGTCGGAGGTCTTTTCTCAACATAATTATTTTGTTTCTGGCAAGGTTTTAATTCCTCCAATTGTAAAAGGCATTGAGTACATTACTCGTACTGGTTTTCCATTTTGTATTCCGGGATTCCATTTAGGTGAAAGATTTAATACTCGAATTGTTTCTTTACCCGTTCCATAGCCAATGTCACGAAGAATTTTTATATCCGATAAGCTACCATCTTTCTCTACAATGAAGGTTGCATAAACCTTTCCTTTTAAGCCTTCTTCATCAGGTGTTTGGAAGTTGTTGTTGAAAAATTGGTAGAATTTTTCGAATCCTTCAGGAAAATTGGGTTTTACTTCTATACCTGCAGCACTGTAAATTAAATTATCATCGTCATTTATTACAGGTGTAATGCGATTTGAAGTGTGGTGTATAGGGGCTACAGTTAAAGCGGGTTCAGTATCAGCCCAAGGATTGAACATACCATATTTTAGACGGCAGGGTACTTTTTTTCCTGCTAAGGTTGCTGGAATCCATTTTGGGCTCAATGCCATAACACGCAATGCTTCTTTTTCATTTATATTTGGTTTAGGATTAATTACTTTAATATCAGTAATTGCACCATTTGCCTGTACAGTAAATTCTATTTGGATATTTTGTGCTCCCTTTTTTTCAGGTATCCATTTCATGTTTTTTTCAACAAAACCAATCCATTCGTTCCATCCGCCAGAAAAATAGGGCTGATTATCAACTTCTTTCTCCGAATAAATTTTAGTTTGAGCAAGCATTATTTGTGAGCTCACCAGTAAAATAAGTAAGGCAATTTTTTTCATATTATTTTTCTGTTTCTAGTCGTTCTTGTTCTAATTTCTCCGCCAGTCGTTTTTCGATAATTGGTGTAATCAATGTTTTTCGAGGCTTTATTTTTACAAAAGGATACAATTCGATTTGTTCTTTCATTTTGTCTTTTGGATTCAAATATTTATTGGTTCCAATAAGAATCTCTTTACCCGAATCAAAAAGTTGTTGCTCTTTATCAGCGCTTTCCTGAATTTTTCTTTTAATAATGCCGTCGTTTAATTGCTTTAAAAAGCCACCATTGGCTTCGATTTCTTTAAACAAATTCAAAGCTTTTTCGGCCAGTTGTTGTGTTAGGGTTTCGATATAATAACTTCCGTCGGCAGGATTGTTTACTTTGTCAAAATAGCTTTCGTTTTTAAGAATCAGTAATTGATTGCGGGCTATTCGGTCTCCAAATTCATTGTTTTTATGATAAATGGAATCGTAAGGCAAATTGGCAATGGCATCCGCTCCGCCTAGTATTGCCGACATACATTCGGTCGTGGTGCGCAACATATTGATATTGTAATCATACAATGTTTTGTTGCGTTTTGTAGGCGTTACCAAAATATGACAATCTTTATCGTGATAATATTCTTTTGCAATCAATTGAAATAACAAGCGTAGCGCACGCAATTTGGCGATTTCAAAAAAGTAATTGCTTCCTACGGCAACTTCAAAAACAATGGCTTGGTGAATCGTTGGAATCCGGTTCAAATATTCATTGGCGTGAGCCAGACTATAAGCAATTTGTTGAACGATGTTCGCTCCTGCATTTTGGTACAAAGCAGCGTTAATACTGATTAAAGAACTTTCTCTGGTTGTTTTAGACAATAAACGAAGCGTTTCAAAATTGTCTTTTTCTTTGGTGACAAACCAATTGCCTTCTTTGGCTAATTGTCCAATAGGATCCAGATTGTAAAATACAGTAGCTTTTTTTTGTTCTACAATGGTATTAACTTTCGAAATAAAAGCAACCGATAAAAATTTTAGGTCAAAATGAATCGCCGTGTTTTCCAGCGGAAGTTTTTCTAGTAGTTTTTGGATGTCAACAGATTCATTTTCGATTGTAAATCGTAAACTTTCGGCTCCTCTTTTTAAAGAATCCAAGGCTCTTTCTACGGATTTTTCTACATCAAAGACAAAAATGTTTTGGCAGATTTTAAATTGCGATGCTTTTGTGGCAGCCGTGGTGGTTTTACTAAAATCATCCCGATGGTAAAAGGGTTTGACTTTAATATCTTCTGGCGAATTCCAAACCAAGCTTTCGTTATAATCGGCTCCATCCAATTCAAACTGGATTTTTTGTTTCCATTGCTTTGATGAAACAGGGTCGAAATCTTCGAATAGATTAGTAGCCATTTTAATTTGATTTTTTGAAGCTTTGCTTCTGTTTTTTTACCGCAGACCTGTCTGCCGACAGGCAGGTTACACAGATTTACACAGATTTTTTTTAGTTCTGTGTAAACTTCTAGAAAGTTAATAATTTATTGTTTCTTTTCGATAGTGTCGCCTTCAAATTCAATGATGTAAATATCCTCACTGTCTTTTTTCATATAGTATTTTTCGCGGGCATATTTTTCTACCTGCTGCGGATTTTTAAGCTGCTTAATTTGGGCTTCATCCTTTATAATTTCTTCCTGATAATAGGTTTTATTGTCTTCTAATTCTTCAATTTGGTCGTTTAAAACACTGTGGTCAAAATAGGAGTAATTGTCTAAAAATAGCATCCAGGTTACAAAAAACAATAAGGACCAAATGTATTTGTTGCTTAAAAATTGAAACCAGGCTTTGTCTTTATAGGGATTCTTCATTAGTTTTTTATGTCAGGTTAAACTAAAATCAGCTTTTGATAAAAGTAAAACGGCATTAGTATTTTAGTGTGTTATTATAAAATTACAATAAAATTATAGAATTTTTTGATTTATTACTGTGCGAAGCATGTCTATGGCTACGGTGTTGTATTTGTTGTTCGGGATAATGATATCGGCAAATGCTTTTGTAGGCTCAATAAACTGTTCGTGCATGGGTTTTAGGGTTTGTTGATAACGGTTTAAAACTTCATCCATATCACGACCACGCTCGGCAATGTCTCTTTTTAGTCGGCGGATGAGTCTTTCGTCAGCATCGGCATGAACGTAGATTTTGATGTCAAACAATTCCCTTAATTCAGCATGAGCCAAAATTAAAATGCCTTCCACAATCATTACTTTTCGGGGATGTGTGCTGATGCTGTCTTCGGTTCGGTTGTGGGTCACAAAAGAATATACGGGCTGCTGAATGGTTTTGCCTTCCTTGAGTTCCTGCAAATGTGTGACTAATAAGTCAAAATCGATGGCTCTGGGATGATCAAAATTGATTAAAGCGCGTTCGTCATAACTGAGATGGCTTGTTTTTTTATAATAAGAATCCTGAGAAATAACGCCTACTTCGGCATCAGGCAATTGCTTCATGATTTGGTGCACGACCGTTGTTTTTCCACTTCCTGTTCCGCCTGCAATTCCTATAATCAGCATAAAATGGTTTGTTGTTGTTTGTAAAACAAAAATAGGAATTTAATTGGGAGGAGTTTAGGTTTTGTGTAAAAGTGTTTTGCTTTTTATTGCTCCGCAAAGTCTCCGACTTTGAGGAAGCGTTAAGCTGTCTGTGACAGCTGTAGAAATAATCATTAAAATATCGGTTGTAAACAGATAGTCACTACCGCAAAGTTGCAAACTTTGCGGAGCTGGTTAACATCCGTAATTTATTCTTTCGTAAAAGTATAATCGTTCATCTTTGGATAGTTTAATTTTTTATATACTTCTCCGAATTTTTCTTTTCCTGATTTATCATCAAAATAAGTGAGTACATTTCCTTCCATATAAGAATAATGTTTTTGATTATTTATATCTTTATATGTGGCTCCTAATTCCATACTTCCAAAAGTCCATTCCAATTCGATTTTTTCACCAGGAGGTAATGTGTAATATTGTTTCTCCACTTCCCATTCATTATTTTTAAGGTTTTTTTTAATTTTTAGGTCTATAGCTGCTCGCAAACCAATATTTTCAATTGTGTAGAATTCACTATTTTTTCGCTTGAAAAAGCTAATAATTGGTTTTATATTTTCTTGGTCTTGCAGTTTGTTATAATTGTGAATTTCGGATGTTAGCCAAATAAAGACAAATAGATTACCTAAGCTGAGAGATATATTGCAAAATGTTGAGAAGTTACTCCACTGGTCTGGATTGTTTGAGATTCCATTTGAACTAAATTTATAAATATATATAAGTAGCGGTATTAGCGTTATAAGAATTACTATTGCTATTACAGTGTATTTAGATTTTTTCATTTTGTGTTTTATTATGGCTATTAACTTTTTATACTCGTTACAAAATAGCGGTTTTAAATCCAAAATCAGGCAGATTAACGTTGTTTTATAATCTCTCAAATATATAGATAATTATTTACAAATACTGTTTTGCTAATCTTTGTGTTTCCACAGTGGTTTGAAGAGCAGTACGGAGTTTCCTCCTTCGTCGGAATGACAAACTGGGAGGTTATGGTTTGTGTAAAATCTGTGGGCTGTTTTAATTTCAATAAAACCCTATATAACGACCTTAAAAAAGTCGTTTTAGTACTTAAAAGAGTCCCTAGTGGTACTTAAAAAGGTCGTTTAGATACTAAAAAAAGCCCCTAATAGGACTTAAAAAGGTTCTTTTAGTACTTATAATAGTCTATAATGGTACTTAAAAAGGTCATTTTGGTACTAAAAATAGTCCTTTTAGGACTTAAATAGTCTGTATTGGGGACTTTTTAGTTCCCTTTTGGGCATAAAAAAGCCCCATTAGGACAATGAGGCTAGATATTGAGGTTTTATTTATTCTTCTTCGCTTTAATCATCATTTCGAGTTGGTCCCAAAGTTCTTCGGGGATGGCTTCAAGGATATTAAATTGTCCTGCGCCTTTAAGCCATTCGCCACCATCAATCACCACGACTTCGCCGTTGATGTAAGCAGAAAAATCAGAAACCAGATAAGCGGCCAGATTGGCTAATTCCTGATGGTCACCCACGCGTTTGAGCGGGACTTTTTTAGCCATATCGAATTTTTCGGCAAGATTTCCGGGGAGCAATCTGTCCCAGGCACCTTTGGTAGGGAATGGTCCCGGCGCAATGGCATTGGTACGGATGCCGTATTTAGCCCATTCCACGGCAAGACTTCGGGTCATGGCGAGAACGCCTGCCTTGGCAGTGGCGCTGGGCACCACATAGGCTGAACCCGTCCAGGCATAGGTGGTCACAATATTTAAAACGGTAGCCGAAGTTTGCTTGCTGTCAATCCAGTGTTTTCCAAAAGCCAGGGTGCAGTTTTTGGTTCCTTTTAGAACAATATCAATAATGGTATCAAAGGCATTAGCCGATAAGCGTTCGGTAGGAGAGATGAAGTTGCCCGCAGCGTTGTTGAGTAAAATATCTACTTTGTCAAAAGCCTTCAAGACTTGTTGCAACATGTTTTCGACTTCTTCATAATGACGCACATCACATTGTAGAGGCAAACAAATTCCGCCAGTTTCCGCTTCTAATTCGGCAGCCGTATTTTTCAATTTCTCTAAATCGCGGGAAGTGATGGCTACTTTAGCGCCCAGTTCCAGGAAATATTTGGTCATAGCTTTTCCCAGTCCGCTACCTCCACCGGTAACAACAATTACTTTTCCTTGGAGGGCATCGTCCCGTAACATTTTTTGGCTAAAGTTCATTTGTTTATCGTTTTATGGTAAATATACAAATTAGACTAATTTTTTCAGGAATTTAAAATTAAGATTTTTTAATTGAAAGCTCCCAATGTCACAAAATTGAAGCTATTTGAATATTAAATCTGTCTTAAATTAAATTAATCGTGCGGTGTTTTATGTATATGTTTTTATATTTGTTAAAATGACCTTGTGTTTGTTGCAGCAAAATAATTGTGTTTTTTTGTTGTTAAGTCAGTTTTTAGAACATTCGATTCTTTTAAACTAACGAATCATTTATTAAAAAATAAATCAAAATATGACCGATTTTATAAATCACCTAATACATGAATTTGAATTGCCATTAGGAAACCCCGTATTGGTTTTTTCATTGATTTTGTTCATTATATTATTGTCTCCCATTCTTTTAAAAAGGCTGAATATTCCCGGTATTATTGGTTTAATCATTTCGGGAGTTGTTATTGGACCTCATGGTTTGAATATTCTGGAAAAAAATTCAGCTATCGATTTGTTTTCGACTATCGGATTGTTGTATATCATGTTTATAGCCGGCTTAGAATTGGATATGAATGAGTTTAAGGCTAATAGAAATAAGAGTCTTCTGTTTGGTTTTTGCACCTTTATTTTTCCGTTGGCTATAGGTTTCCCAGTCTGTTTTTATTTTTTAAACTATGATTTTAATGCTAGTTTTTTAACAGCCAGTATGTTTGCAACTCATACTCTGGTGGCGTATCCTATTGTGAGTAAATTAGGAATAGTGAAAAATCAGGCGGTGGCCATAACCATTGGTGGAACCATACTTACCGATACGGCAGTATTGATTATTCTGGCGGTAATTATGGGTAATACGAATGGAAATCTTAATCAGGAGTTTTGGTTGCGATTAGGGATTTCTCTGGCAATTTTTTCGGCCATTATGTTTTTGCTTATTCCAAAAATTGCCAAATGGTTTTTTCGAAAGTTGGAAAGCGAAAAACATTCTCATTATATATTTGTTTTATCGGTAGTATTTTTTGCTGCTTTTTTAGCCGAAGTGGCCGGAGTTGAACCTATAATTGGAGCTTTTGTGGCTGGTTTGGCCTTGAATAAATTAATTCCGCATTCTTCTGCATTGATGAACAGAATTGAGTTTATTGGGAATTCTTTGTTTATACCGTTTTTCCTGATAAGTGTAGGAATGTTAGTCGATACCAGTGTTATTTTGAAAGGACCTACCGCACTTATCGTGGCGGGAACGCTTTCGGTTGTAGCTTTGTTGGGAAAATGGGTTGCAGCATTGATTACCCAGTACACGCTTAAGTATTCTAAAGTACAAAGACAGCTCATTTTTGGTTTAAGTAGTGCGCATGCTGCGGCTACTTTAGCGGTGATATTGGTAGGTTATAAAGCGAATATTCTGGATGAGAATATCTTAAATGGTACTATTATTTTGATTCTAATAACCTGTGTTATTGCTTCATTTGTTACCGAAAAAGCAGCCAAGCAAATTGTTATTGAATCTGAAAATGATAAAACTGATTTGGTAGTTGCTAATAAACTCAATGAAGAGCATATTTTACTTCCCATAGCCAGTATTAAAAAAATTGAAAAATTACTCGAATTTTCAATATTGATTAAGGATAAAAAATCACCTAATCCCGTATCGATTCTATCTGTGGTTTCTAATGATAAAGAGGCTGAATCTAACATTATTAAAACCCGAAATAAGTTAGAAGAATTTGTAAGGCAAGGCTCGGCAACCGAGACAAAAGTGAATGCAATTACAACTATAGATCATAATATTACCAGTGGAGTTGCGCGTATTTCCAGAGAAATTATGGCAAATATTATTGTTATGGGCTGGCCGGTGCGCAGTGGTGTATTGGATAAATTAATTGGCGAAAAAACTGAAAGTATTTTAGAGAATACAGATAAAACCGTTTTTATTTGCGATTTGGTTAAGCCATTGGTGCTTCATAAGCGAATTTTGGTAGTAGTACCACCGTTGGCTGAACACGAAAATGGCTTTGATTTATGGGTTGTAAAGATAGTTAAATTGGCACAGGAACTCAGTATTCCTTTGTTTTTAGAATGCAATCCGGCTACCCAAAAAGCAGTTGAAAAATTCTCAGTAGAGATGAAATTGAACATTAAAATGACAATAAATATCTTTGAGGATTGGGAAGATTTTCTGGTATTGTCGAGAAAAATAAATGAAGATGATTTGTTTGTTCTTATTTCTGCAAGAAAAGGTTCTGCTTCGTACATGAATTTACTTGAAAAATTGCCATTTAAATTAGGTAAACATTTTCCAGACAACAATAAGTTTGTGATTTATCCGCAACAATTTGATAATGCCTATACGGCTCAACGTTATGAAGATCTTTCGTCGCAACCTTTAAACATAGGTATTGAAACCATACAAAAAATTGGAAAAGATATTGGAAGTATTTTTAAAGGAAAATAAAACCGGGAATTTTTTTCTGTTAGATTTTGCAAAGTCTCCTCGCTGCTTCTTCTAAGGTAGCATTGTCTTTGGCAAAACAAAAGCGGATTAAATGTAAATCTTTGCCTTTTTCGTAGAAATTAGAAATAGGAATCGCCGCTACACCGTGTTCAATAATTAAGCGTTTGCAAAAATCTACATCATTTTCATTTGAAATGGCTTCGTAGGATACGACCTGAAAATAAGTGCCTTCGCATGGCATTAATTTGAATCGGCTCTTTGAAAGTAATTGCCTGAAATAATCCCTTTTTTGCTGATAGAAACTACCAATTTCATCGACAGAAACAATGTCTAAATAGTCACTTATGGCAGCTTGCGAAAGACTGTTTACGCTGAAAACCAAAAACTGATGCACTTTTTTGATTTCTTTCATCAAATGTTCGGGAGCAACTAAATATCCGATTTTCCAACCCGTGATATGAAAAGTCTTTCCAAAAGAGGAAGCTACTACAGCCCGATTGCGAAGTAGTTCGCGGGTGTGAATCGAAATGTGTTTTTCTTTGAAAGTAATGTATTCATAAACTTCGTCAGAAAGCAAAATGATTTTTGGGAATTTTTCGAGTAAGTTTTCTAAAGCTTCAAAATCCGTTTCAGTCAAAATTTTCCCCGTTGGATTATGCGGATTGTTGATGATAATCATTTTCGTTTTCTCAGAACAAGCTGCTTCGATGGCTTCCCAGTTTGGAGTATAATCGTCATTTAATGGAACGCGAACAGGTTTTGCATTGCACAATAAAACTGGAGCTTCGTAACAATCATAACTTGGATCTAAAATTATAACTTCATCTTCGTTTTCTACTAAAGCTTGGATTGTGGTAAAAATTCCCTGAGTCGCTCCGGTTGTTACCAGGATTTCAGTTTCGGGCAGAATATTTCTTTGGTACGAATCACTAACAAGTAATGCTATTTTTGATAACAACGGCGTATAACCTGCCATTGGAGTGTATTGATGAATGTCTTCGTTAGCCAATTTAGCAACAATTGCTGTCAGTTTATTATCCACGGGGAAGTTAGGAAAACCTTGTGATAAATTAATAGCATTGTATTCTGCAGCCATTTTTGACATGACTGTAAAAATGCTGGTGCTAATGTTGGGAAGTTTAGACATGCTTTACTTTTTTGAAAGGCTAAAAGTAAGGAATCGTACTGAGAAAATAAATTCTGGTCTATTAAACCATATAAGTCATATAAGTTTTTAATAACTTAATGAAGTTTGTAGATGAGTTTATATAAGGGAATAATATTGAAATATTTTCTTTATTTAAGCTCATGTGCGCTAAAATAATGTAAGCTCAAAAGCTTTTAAAAAAAACTTATATGACTTATATGTTTTTAAAGAACTACATTTTATGAATAATAAAAATAGTAGGACGCTTATGTAAATCGATAGCTTCTTTTTTCCAGGCCGAAATTTTCTTAGTCTTGATGTATTCGGTTGGTAAAGTAATATCAGTTGCGATACATAAATATGTTTCCGGATGTAATGTTTGGATTAAATCTTCCAGTAATTTATTATTGCGATATGGTGTTTCAATAAAAATTTGTGATTGATTTTTTTCGAAAGAGATTCTTTCTAAGTTCTTGAAACTCGCTCTTTTTTCGTCTTTTTCAATAGGCAAATAGCCGTGGAAAGTAAAACTTTGGCCATTCATTCCCGAAGCCATCATGGCTAATAAAATGGATGAAGGTCCTACTAATGGAATTACCTGAATTCCTCTGTCGTGTGCCAGTTTTACAATTACAGCTCCGGGATCGGCAACTCCGGGACAACCGGCTTCGCTCATTAAGCCTACATTTTTTCCTTCTAATAATGGTTTGATGAAATCCAGATGTTCTTTGGCTTCAGTATGTTTGTTTAATGCAAAAAGCACTAAGTCTGCTTGTTTTTTTTCGGGATGAACCGCTTTGATGGATTTTCGGGCGGTTTTTTCGTTTTCGACAATATAATAATCAATAAAATCAATAGTTCTTTTTACGGTTTGCGGTAAAACATCCATCGGGTCACATTCTCCCATTGTAGTTGGGATTAAATAGAGTTTTCCTAAAAGAGGGGTTGATTTCATTATTGTACTTTTTTAAAATAAAATTGAGAACGGATTAGTGGTGTTTTGCTATTAGTTTTGCGGCGATGATTTCGCAAGCTTCATCCAGCATTTTATATACCATTTCAAATCCATTGGCGATGCCGTAATAAGGATCTGGAACATCGACATTTTCGTCTGGATACAATTCGTTCAGAATGATTTCAACTTTTTCTTTTTGCTCATCATTTTTGGCTAAACGGATTACGTCTCTAAAGTTGGATTTGTCCATCACATAGATGTAATCAAAAGTTTCGAAATCCTCAACTTTGAATAGTCTGGCTCTTTGAGTAGAAATATCTAATTGATGTTTTTTGGCAACAGCAATAGAACGTGCGTCGGGTTGATTTCCTGAGTGCCAGGCGCCTGTACCGGCAGAATCAACAAAGAATTTGTCTTTTGGTAGTTTGGAAGCTAAAATTCCTTCGGCTAAAGGAGATCGACAAATATTGCCTAAACATACCATTAAAATCTTTACAGACATAAGGTTTTTATAGCGTTAGTTTTTTGTGGATGTCTTCGACAAATTTTTTGAATTGTTTGTCGGTTGCTACCAAATTATCTACAGTTTTACAAGCGTGTAGTACTGTTGCGTGATCACGATCACCAATTTGAGAACCAATATTTGCCAAAGACGATTTAGTGAATTTTTTAGCGAAAAACATCGCTAACTGCCTCGCTTGAACTACGTGCCTTTTCCTCGTTTTTGATTGCAAAGTCTCTACGTCCAATTGGAAATAATCGGAAACAATTTTTTGAATGTAATCTATAGAAATTTCGCGTTTTACATTCTTGACAAATTTCTCAACTACGCTCTTCGCCAGTTCGATAGTAACTTCTTTTTTGTTGAAAGAAGATTGTGCAATCAACGATATAATAGCACCTTCCAGTTCACGAACATTCGATTTAATGTTGCGGGCTACATATTCAATAATTTCGTCCGGCATTTCAACACCATCGCGGTACAAGATGTTTTTTAGAATCGAAATTCTGGTCTCGTAATCCGGTTGGTGCAATTCGGCTGATAATCCCCATTTGAAACGGGATAATAAGCGTTGCTCAATATCCTGCATGTCCACAGGTGCTTTGTCAGAAGTCAGGATAACCTGCTTTCCGTTTTGGTGCAAATAATTGAAAATATGGAAAAATACATCTTGTGTTCCTGATTTTCCTGATAGGAATTGAACATCGTCGATGATTAATACATCAATTAATTGGTAGAAATGAATAAAGTCATTTCGGTTATTTTTCTTTACAGAGTCTATATATTGTTGCGTGAAGATTTCAGCAGAAATATATAAAACTGTTTTTTCAGGATATTTGTCTTTAATTTCAACTCCAATAGCATGCGCTAAATGCGTTTTCCCTAATCCAACACCTCCAAAAATCAATAATGGATTAAATGAAGTTCCTCCAGGTTTATTGGCTACAGCCATACCTGCCGAACGAGCCAGACGGTTAGAATCTCCTTCAAGGAAATTGTCAAAACTATAATTAGCGTTTAGTTGTGATTCGATTTTTAAATTTCTGATCCCTGGAATTACAAAAGGATTTTTTAATTCAGGATCCAGATTTTTTAAAGGAGCATCAACATTTTGCGGTTTTACAGGAGAACGGTTGGCACTTGGCAATTGTTCCGTAAACGGCTGTTTGTTGCCATAAGTGTTCTCCATTTTAATTTTATAAAGTAACTTTGCGTTTTTACCAAGTTCTTTAGTAAGGGCAACTTTTAATAGTTTAACATAGTGTTCTTCTAACCATTCGTAGAAAAATTTACTAGGAACCTGAATGTATAATGCGTTATCGGTAAGTTCAACTGACTTGATTGGCTCAAACCAAGTTTTATAGGCTTGGTCTTGAATATTGTCTTTTATAAAAGACAAACAGTTATCCCATACTGATTGAGCAGTTTTGTTCATAAATTCTGTTAAATTATTATATTTTTTATTCTGTTTTTTGAAGTAAATAATATCGTTAAAGATGTTATTTCTCGGGGTAACAAATATGTGAACAATTTTCGTTAAAAAAAAATAAATAGGGGTTGATTTTGAAGAAATATTATTGTAAGTAAGAAGAAAAATATTCCAAATTAAGATAAAAAATAATACAGTTTAAAATGAAAATATACGAATTTAATGTGCGTGTAAGATATTCAGAAACCGATCAAATGGGAGTGGTTTATCACGGGAATTATGCACAGTATTTTGAGATGGGTCGTGTGGAATGGCTTAGAAACATTGGGATTTCATACAAATGGATGGAAGAAAACGGGGTGATGCTTCCTGTGGTTTCTTTGAATATTAATTATAAAAAACCAGCCCGATATGACGATTTGTTGAGGGTAAAAACAATTTTTAAAAGTCAGACTTCAGTGAAGATTGAATTTGATTATGAGATATACAATGAACAAAATGAGTTATTAACAATTGGGAACTCAATTTTGGTGTTTGTGAACATGAAAACGGGTCGTCCGATGGCTGCTCCGGAATATGTCAAAACGCAGCTTTTACGAATATAAAAATCTAAGGATTTTATATTTGATTTTCTTTAAAATTGAGAAGGAATTTGAATATTAAATTTAATAATCTCTGAATTTTTTAGGAGTATTTTTTAAGGGATTTATTTTGGCTTGAAAATTATTCCTTTGCTTTTATCTCAATTTCGAATAAAGAATTAAAAATGTCGAATATTTGTTCGGCATTTTTTTTTCGGGTTTTGATCTCAATTTCGCAGCTCATTTCCATTTTTTGATTCACTATGTCTAAATTTTTTTCTTTGATGATGCGCATGACCTTATTCATGTTTTTGTAATCAAAAGAAATTAAATAATGGATGTCGATTGTTTTTTCTACAATGGGGCAATTTTCTAGTGTGAGTTGTGCGGCTGTTTTATAAGCAGTAATTAATCCGCCAACGCCTAATTTAGTTCCGCCAAAGATGCGAACAATAACAACGAGAGTGTTGGTTACTGAAAAAGACTGGATTTGTCCGTAAATAGGCGTTCCTGCACTATTGCTGGGTTCTCCATCATCATTGGCTCTGTAGCTGATTTTTTCACTGCCTATCTGGTAAGCATAACAATAATGGCAAGCGGTGGGATGCTTTTTTCTTAAAACCTCAATTATAGGTTTGACTTCCTCTTCAGACTTTATTGGGAAAGCATAACCAAAGAATTTACTTCCTTTTTCTTTAAAAAGAATTTCTTCGGATGGAAATGCAATGGTATTGTAGGTGTCTTTCATTATTCAATAGTAATATCAAAAATCAAAATTCAATAACAATTTCAATATGAAAATTCAATGTCAAAATATAATTTTGTTATTGAATTTTCATATTGAAATTGCTATTGATTTAAAGAATGTCTTTGTTGAATAAATCGACTACGTCTTCTTTGTCAACCTGAAGATTCCAAACGTGAATTCCTAAAGCCTGAGCGGCATCGGTGTTTTCTTTTTTGTCGTCAACAAATAAGGTGCGTTTGGCTTGCAGTTCGTGTTTGTTTAAAACCGAAAGGTAAATTTCGACATCGGGTTTGCGCATTCCCATTTCGAATGAAAAATAGACTTTTTCAAAGCATTGGTAAAAATCGCTGTAGAAAGAAGTTCCTACTCTTTGCTCGAATGTTTCAATGTGAATCGAGTCGGTGTTGCTCAATAAAAACAAACGGTATTTTTTAGAAAGCATTTGTAAAAATTCCAATCGATACAAAGGAAAGTCGGCTAAAATAGCATTCCAAGCCTCCAGAATTTCTTCGATGCTGGCATTAGGCATGTGTTTTTGAAATCCGGCTAAGAATTCCTCTCTTTTAATGTTTCCTTTTTCAAATTGAATATTCAAACGATCTAAATCTTCATTCCATTCTTTTAAACCTAGATTTTTAAAGCCATCCATAGTGGCTTTTTTGTCTAAATTGATGAAGATATCTCCAAAATCAAAAATAATAGTATTAATCATGGTTGGTAGAAATTATTAGTTCATCTTCTAAAATGAACTGTTTTTGGTTTGTTTTTGGTTGTATAGTTGGTGCTTTTGTTCCGTTCTTAAAGATAGTTTTTCCTTTAAAAATACGTGCTTCGTCCCAAAGGTTATCGTCAATAAAAGTTTGTAAGGTTTGACGACCACCTTCAATTATTACCGATTGAATTTGATGTTCAAATAATTTTGTTAAGATTTGGGGAGCTATATTTTGTTCAAAATCAATTCTTTCAAAGATAAGGTTTTCTTGGTTTGCATCAATATTTGTTTGGCAAAAAACAATCGTTTTGATTTGATTGTTTAATAGAAAACTTTCTTTTGGAATCCGATTATTTTTGTCTAAAACCACTCTTACAGGATTGTTACCATTCCAGTCCCTTACATCCAGTTTAGGATTATCGTCTATGGCTGTTTGTGTGCCTACAAGAATAGCCTGTTCTTCGCTTCGCCATTTATGGACTAATTGTCTCGAATATTGATTGGTGATCCAAACAGGTTTTTGTTCGTTTCTTTCTATTGGAGCAATAAATCCGTCCTGACTTTCGGCCCATTTCAAGATAACATAAGGTCGTCTTTGTTGGTGAAAAGTAAAAAAACGTTTATTGAGTGCGTTGCATTCGTCTTCCAGAACGCCTACAGTAACGTTAATTCCTGCTTCGATTAGTTTTTTGATGCCTTTACCGGCTACTTTCTTGTTAGGATCTACCGTTCCAATGACTACATTTGGGATTTTATTTCGAATGATTAAATCGCAACAAGGTGGTGTTTTTCCAAAATGGCTGCAAGGCTCCAGACTCACATAAATAGTCGCTTTTTCTAGTAAAGACTTGTCTTTAACCAAATTTACGGCATTTACTTCGGCATGAGGTTCTCCTGCTTTTTTGTGCCAGCCTTCGCCAATAATTTGGTTATTATAAACAATAACGCTGCCTACCATCGGGTTAGGATAGGTCGTTCCCATGCCATTTTTGGCTAGTTCAATGCAGCGCGCCAGGTATTTTTCATGTATCTTCTTCACGGCGCAAAAGTAGTTATTTTTGAGTTTATGATTTAGTTTTGAAACGGCTAAAAATAACAATAAACTATTGCTATTTTTGCTTTTTTGAAGTTTAATAGTAAAAAATAATATAACCATTAAGAGATTAAGGGAATTGAGACTTAATGTTTCTTAATATCTGAATGGTGAAAGGAAAGATTTTAATTTTTTAATCTGATAAAGGTTGGAAAAAAGTTTTTTCTTGTTTCATCAAGAAATTTAAAAATATGCAGATCAAACAATACAGAACTCAATTTATTCAAGCACTTTCGACTATTTTCGACAAAGGCGAAGCCGAAAGTTTTTTTTATTTGATATTAGAAGATAAAAAGCAATTGAAACGAATTGATTTGGCTTTACAGCCTGATTTGGTTTTTTCTGAAGAAGAAATTAGGATTTGGAATGCCATTTTGGAACAACTAAAATTAGAAATCCCTGTTCAGTACCTACTTGGGAAAACCCATTTTTACGGATTAGAATTTGAAGTTAATGAAAACGTTTTGATTCCCAGACCAGAAACCGAAGAACTTGTAGAGTGGATTATTGAAACGCAGAACTCAGAAGTTAGAACTGAGAAGTTAAGGATTTTGGATATTGGTACAGGAAGTGGCTGTATTGCAATTTCTTTAGCAAAAAATCTTCCCGATGCACAGGTTTTTGCTATTGATGTTTCCGGAAAAGCTTTGGCTACAGCCCAAAAAAATGCTGAAATGAATCAAACTGAAGTACATTTTGTAAAAACTGACATTTTAAAAATTAATGATTTACAAGAACTTCCAGCTTCTAACTTCCAGCTTCCTACTCATTTTGACATCATTGTATCAAATCCGCCTTATGTTCGAAATCTGGAAAAACAGGAAATCAAGAAAAATGTTTTGGACAACGAACCGCATTTGGCTCTTTTTGTAGAAGATGATAATGCCTTAATTTTTTACCGAAAAATAGCCGAATTAGCTCAAAAAAACCTAACTCAAAACGGACAATTATTCTTCGAAATCAATCAATATCTAGGAGAGGAAATGATAGTCTTACTCGATAAAATGAATTTCAAGAATGTTGAGTTGAGAAAAGATATTTACGGGAATGATCGAATGATTTTTGGGAGAATTTAGATTTCAGAAGGCAGAAGGGAGGTTGCAGAAAGCAGAAATTAGATTGTAGTTTTAACTAAAAAAGATAAGATGAGATTTCAAGATTTATTAGCTTATAAAAAATCATTTGAATTGTCTATGTTGATTTTTAAAATGACAAAATCCTTCCCAATCGAAGAGAAATACTCGCTAACAGACCAAATTAGACGTTCGTCAAGGAGTGTCTCTGCAAACCTGGCTGAAGCTTCACGAAAAATAAGATACGAAAAACACTTTGTCTTAAAACTCACAGATTGTGATGCAGAAAATGCAGAAACTCAAGCATGGTTGGAATATTCATTTGCTTGTGAATATATTTCAGAAGAATTATTCATGGAATTAACCGCTAAAAGTTTAGAAGTTGGAAAACTTATCAATTACATGATTAACAATCCAGACAAATTTTCTTAAAATCTAAATTCTGCTTTCTGAATTCTGAAATCTGCCTTTTTTAATCTGTAGTCTGCAACCTGCGTTCTAAAATCTGATTACTCGTAACGCAACGCCTCAATAGGATCTAGTTTTGCGGCTTTAATGGCTGGATACAATCCAGAAACAATAGCCACAATAAAACTGGTCAAGAAAGCAGCCATGATAGCTTCCCACGGAATAACAAAAACAAAACTTAAGGCAGTCGCAATTCCGTAGCCGATTAAGATTCCGAAAATAATTCCGGCTAATCCACCCAATTGCCCTATAAGTAAAGTTTCTATGAAAAACTGAACTGCAACTGTAGAGCGTTTGGCTCCCAATGCTTTTCGAACACCGATTTCGCGAGTGCGTTCAGTAACCGAAACAATCATAATATTCATCAAAGCAATCGAAGAACCAAGAATTGTAATAATACCGATAACCCAGGATGCCCATCCTAAATATTGCGTAATGCTTAGGATTCGATTAATCAAATCATCACTTCGAACTACGCCGAAATTATTGTCTTTTATGGGACTTAATTTTCGAATGCTGCGCATTGTACTAATGGCATTGTCAGTGGCCTGATCAAGAAATTCTTTATTGTTGACCATGACACTCAGGCTGTAATTGATATTAGGAGCTGTAAAAAGTGAGCGAGCCACCTGAATAGGAATTAAAACTCTTAAATCCTGGCTGTTGCCAAAAGTGGAGCCTTTCTCTTTTAAAACACCAATCACTTTGAATTTTGCACCGCGAATTGAAATGGTTTTGTTGATAGGGTTGACGTCTTTCAGTAATCCTTTTTCAAAATCAGATCCTACTACACAAACATAATTATTATTGCTGATGTCGAAATTATTGAAATTACGCCCTGAACTGGTTTCTAATCCGGAATTAGTAACAAAATATTCATCAACACCCAGAATAGAAATTTCAGGGTCGGTTTTTTCAGCTTCAAATTTTACTTCGGCAGTTGAAGTGGCTTTGAAAGACAGTGAGGTTTGCGAAAGCGGAAAATTGTATTTGTTCTTAAAAGCTACTGCTTCAGGATAAGAAATAATGGGGTTGATGATTTCCCGTTCTTCGCCACCGTGTCTTTTTATGGTGTTTTCGTACCGATTGATGTTGAAAGTATTGGCGCCCATTGAAGCAAAATCAGAAGAAATCGTGTTTTCTAATGCCGAAACCACCGTTAAAATTCCCACTAATGCCGTGATGCCAATAGCGATAATTAATATTGTAAGGGTGGTTCGTAGGATTTGGGTTTTGATAGAACCAAAAGCTATTCTTATATTTTCCTTTAATAGATTGCGCATTGTAGTAGTTTGCTACGAAAATACAATTTTTGAGAGAAGTTTGTTTTCAAGGCAAGTTATTTATTTTAAAAATAAGATATTTGCATGGCGAAGTAGGGAGCAGGGAGTTGGAAGTGGGGAGCTGGAATAAGAAAGAAGAAGGAAAAAGATGAAATAGGGAAGAAGGAATATTAATGTTTCAAACTCTCAGATTCTGACTTCTAATTTTCAACTTCCAACCTCAGACTTCTAACTCCCAACTTCAGACTTCCAACTCTAAATAACTTCTAACTTTTAAAAATGGCATCAAAACCAAGTATTCCTAAAGGAACAAGAGATTTTTCACCTGCTGAGGTGGCTAAACGTCAATATATTATCCAGACTATAAAAAGTAATTTTGAGAAATTTGGTTTCCAACCGATAGAAACACCTTCGTTTGAAAATTCAGAAACCTTGATGGGGAAATATGGAGAAGAAGGCGATCGATTGATTTTTAAAATATTGAATTCAGGAGATTATTTGGCAAAAGCTAATGCTACTCATTTGGAGGCTAAAGACAGTACAAAATTAACTTCAAGTATTTCTGAAAAAGCTTTACGTTATGATTTGACTGTGCCATTTGCCCGTTATGTGGTGCAACATCAAAACGAAATTGAATTTCCTTTTAAAAGATACCAAATCCAACCAGTTTGGCGTGCTGACAGACCGCAAAAAGGACGTTTTAGAGAATTTTTTCAATGTGATGCCGATGTGGTAGGTTCAAAATCGCTGTGGCAGGAAGTAGAATTGGTACAATTATATGATACAGTTTTCACTACTTTAGGTTTAAACGGAGTGACAGTTAAAATCAATAACCGAAAAATATTATCTGGAATTGCTGAGGTAATTGGTGCTTCGGATAAGCTGATTGATTTTACAGTGGCTTTAGATAAGTTGGATAAAATTGGTGAAGACGGTGTAAAAAAGGAAATGATTGAAAAAGGAATTTCTGAAGCCGCAATTGTAAAAGTACAGCCTTTATTTAATTTTACCGGAAGCATTTCTGAGAAAATAGAAAAATTATCACAGCTTTTAGCCGCTTCGGAAGAAGGAATGAAAGGAGTGGAGGAGTTGCGTTTTATTTGTGATAATGTGACTAATTTAGGCTTGACAACTGCCATTTTGGATTTGGATGTGACTTTGGCACGTGGTTTAAATTATTATACAGGAGCAATTTTTGAAGTAGCTGCGCCAAAAGGTGTTGCCATGGGATCTATTGGTGGTGGTGGAAGATACGATGATTTGACCGGGATTTTTGGTTTGAAAAACATGAGTGGTGTGGGTATTTCTTTTGGTTTGGATCGTATTTATTTAGTAATTGAGGAATTAGGATTGTTTCCGGAAACCGTTACGGCAAGTTCAAAGGCTTTGTTTGTGAATTATGGAGATGCTGAAGCTTTTTATGCTTTACAAGCCATTAAAAAATTAAGAGCTTCAGGTATAAAAGTAGAGTTGTATCCTGATAAAGCTAAGGTGGCCAAACAATTTCAGCATGCTGACAAACGCAATATTCCTTTTGCAGTAATTGTGGGAGGGGAAGAAATGAGTTCGAATACTTTTTCGCTTAAGAATTTGGTTTCTGGAGAGCAAATAACGATGGATTTTGAATCGTTAAAGAATGCTTTGATTTAATTCAGAAATGTATAAACACAAAAAAAGCTTTGTCGGTTTGACAAAGCTTTTTTTAGTATAAGTAATCGCGAATTAATAATTGTTTTGAAATCAACTGTAATTTTTAAACTTGTTTTAGTTAAAAATCAGAGATTGATTAGAACCTAATAACAAACATATAGAATCTATTTGAAATATGTCTTAAAAATTTATTAAAATTTTAATTTTAACATTAAAAAAAATTAAATTAAGAAAAAACAGGGTGGAAAAATAGTTATAAGAGAAAAGGGTGACAATTTGGCATTTGGATTGCTTTGGCAGTACTTTTGCTATCCAAAGGAAAGTGTAAAAATGAAGAAGTTTAAAAATATATTTAAAAATAAGGGAAATATGAGTACTGAGAATACAGAGATCGATAAAGAAATGGATGAGGCAACAGTAGAAAATACGGCAAGCCAAGAGCAGGCAGTTGCTGAGGAGTTAAGTGTTGAAGAGCAATTGGCAAAAGACTTAGCGGATGAAAAAGACAAACATTTACGATTATTTGCTGAATTTGAAAACTATAAAAGAAGAACTTCAAAAGAACGTATTGAATTGTTTAAAACGGCCAATCAGGAAGTTTTATTAGCAATGTTACCTGTTTTGGATGATTTTGACCGTGCTTTAGTTGAAATTGCAAAATCAGGAGATGAAACTTTAACCAAAGGAGTAGAGTTGATTCATGAGAAATTAAAAAGTACTTTGTCTTCTAAGGGATTAGAGTTAGTTGATGTGAAAGTTGGAGATGCTTTTAATGCAGATTTTGCAGAAGCAATTACACAAATTCCTGCTCCATCACCTAAATTAAAAGGTAAAATAGTAGATGTTCTTGAAAAAGGATACAAACTGGGAGATAAAATTATTCGTTACCCAAAAGTAGTTATTGGGCAATAAATTTGGGTAGAAATGCATTGCAATGCGTTTTAAAAAATAAATACAAATGAAAAAAGATTTTTACGACATATTAGGTGTTTCTAAAAATGCGGATGCTGCGGCGATAAAGAAAGCCTACAGAAAAAAAGCTATTGAGTTTCATCCTGACAAAAATCCTGGAGACAAATCGGCAGAAGAAAAGTTCAAAGAAGCGGCAGAAGCTTATGAAGTTTTAGGTGATCCTGACAAAAAAGCAAAGTATGACCAATTTGGACACCAAGCTTTTGACGGTTCTGGCGGTTTTGGCGGAGGTCATCACATGAACATGGATGATATCTTCAGTCAGTTTGGTGATATCTTTGGAGGTGGTTTCGGTGGTTTTGGCGGAGGCGGAAGCCGAGGCGGTGTTCGTCGTGCTAAAGGAAGCAATTTGCGTATCAAAGTAAAACTGACTTTGGAAGAAATTGCTAATGGTGTTGAGAAAAAAGTAAAGGTAAAACGTAAAGTTCAGGCTCCTGGAGTTACTTACAAAACTTGTTCTACTTGTAATGGTCAGGGACAGGTAATGCGAGTGACTAATACTATTTTAGGTAGAATGCAATCAGCGACAACTTGTCCTGCTTGTGGTGGGTCTGGTCAAATTTTAGATAAAAAACCATCTAACGCTGATGCGCAAGGAATGATTGTAGAAGACGAAACGGTTTCTATTAAAATTCCTGCCGGTGTTGTGGATGGTATGCAATTAAAAGTTTCTAACAAAGGAAACGATGCGCCGGGAAACAGTATTCCCGGAGATTTAATTGTGGCTATCGAAGAGTTAGAGCACGAATTTCTAAAGCGTGAAGGAGAGAATTTACATTATGATTTATATGTAAGTTTCCCTGAGGCTGTTCTTGGAGTTTCTAAAGATATTGAGGCTATCAACGGTAAAGTAAGAATCAAATTAGAAGAAGGAATCCAATCAGGAAAAATTCTTCGATTAAAAGGAAAAGGTATCCCAAGTATCAATGGATATGGAAATGGGGATTTGTTAGTTCATGTAAATGTTTGGACTCCTAAAACATTGAACAAAGAGCAAAAACAATTCTTCGAGAAATATTTAGAAGATGATAACTTCTCACCAAATCCTGAAAAATCAGATAAATCGTTTTTTGAGAAAGTAAAAGATATGTTTTCTTAGACTTTTTAAATAAAAATCATATAAACCCATTCGCCGCGGCCAATGGGTTTTTTTATGAAACAATTGTAATCGATTTAGGTAGTAATTATTTACTTTTACAGCCGCAAGGTCGAAAAGGCCTAATTGAAGAAGAAAATTCAAAAAATCAGCATGAATACCTTATTAGAAGTCAATAAAGTAGTGAAGCAATACGGAGATTACGTGGCATTAAACGAAGTTTCTTTGTCTGTTCCTAAAGGCAGTATTTATGGACTTTTAGGTCCTAATGGTGCCGGAAAAACTTCCCTTATTCGAATCATTAATCAAATTACCATGCCAGATAGTGGTCTAATTATCCTGGATGGCGAAAAATTGCAACCCAAACACGTACAATATATTGGTTATCTTCCAGAGGAAAGAGGTTTGTACCAAAGCATGAAAGTGGGTGAACAATGCTTGTATTTGGCACAAATGAAAGGTTTGTCTAAGGCTGAAGCCAAAAAACAACTGGAATATTGGTTTGACCGATTGGGAATTCAAGGTTGGTGGAACAAGAAAATTCAGGAACTTTCTAAAGGTATGGCACAGAAAATCCAGTTTGTAGTTTGTGTGTTGCACAAACCTAAATTGTTGATTTTTGACGAACCTTTCTCCGGTTTTGATCCTGTAAATGCTAATGTGATTAAAGACGAAATTCTGGCTTTGAAAGAACAGGGTTCTACAATTATTTTTTCGACTCACAGAATGGAAAGTGTGGAAGAATTATGTGATCATATTGCTTTGATTCATAAATCGAATAAATTGATCGAAGGGAAATTAGACGATGTTAAAAGACAACATAAGACCAATAGTTTTGAAGTGGGGGTTTTAACCGATAATGTAGAAGGTTTGATGTATGATATTACCCAGAAATTCACTGTTAGCCCGGCTAATTTTAAATCCTTGAATAAAGAATTAAAACTTGAAATTCAAATAGGTAATGCACTGCCTAATGAATTATTGAATTTAATAACACAACGCGGGCAAGTCACTCACTTTGTAGAAAAAATTCCGAGTGTAAACGATATTTTTATTCAAACAGTAACTGAAAAAGCTTAGATTTCAGATTTCAGATTTTAGAGTAAAACCTAAGATCTAAAATCTAAAGTCAACAATCTAAAATCTAAAATCAAGAAATGAGTGTAATATCACTGATTATAAAAAGAGAATTTTTTGCCAAGGTGCGCAATAAATCCTTTATTGTAATGACCTTTTTAAGTCCATTGTTATTTGTGGCGGTAGCAATATTTGTGGGCTATTTGAGTTCGATGAAAGCCGATGTGAAACGAGTGGCTATTCATGACGAAACGGGTTTGTTTGCCAATGAATTTGTTGCTCAGAATAATGTGGACAGCGACTATAAATATTTTGATTTTTCCCAAATTGACAGTCAGTACCTGAAAGACAGTATTGCTAATAATGGTTATGAAGGATTATTGCTTATTCCTAAAACTACAGCTGTAACTGATTTAGAAAACAAAATAGAGTTTATTTCTAATGCCAGTCCAAGTATTTCGTTTATTGAAAATACTCAGGATATTATTGCCAGAAAAATTACTAAAATCAATCTGGAAAATGCGCATTTAGATACTTTGGCTATAAAAAAAGCGCAGGCCCATGTTAATATTGCTATAGCAAAAACATCAGGAGAACAAGGTTTAAAAGGGTTGAATGAAGCTAAAATCGCTATTGGTGGTGCTTTTGGTTATTTAATCATGATGTTCATTATTATTTATGGGAATATGGTCATGCGATCAGTGATTGAAGAAAAAACAAACCGAATTATAGAAATTATTATTTCTTCGGTAAAACCTTTTCAGTTAATGATTGGCAAAATTATTGGTACATCATTAGCGGGAATTTTACAGTTTACCATTTGGGTCATTATTGGACTTTCATTACTGTTTGCAGCTTCTGTATTTTTTGGAGTAAATGTTGGTCCAGCGGCTAATTTATCGCCTGCATTAATGGAGCATTCTGCAACAGAATTTACAGGAACAGCTCAATTGTATCTCAAAGAATTATGGAATTTGCCTATAGCCGGCATTTTGATTGGTTTTGTGGTTTATTTCATCGGAGGTTATTTTTTATATAGTTCATTTTATGCAGCCATTGGTGCCGCTGTCGATAATCAAACCGATTCACAGCAGTTTCTTTTGCCTGTGATTTTGCCTTTAATGTTAAGTGTTTATGTTGGTTTTTTTAGCGTAGTTAATGATCCTAATAGTACGATTGCAGTTGCTTTTTCGATTATTCCGTTAACTTCGCCAATTGTGATGTTAATGCGAATTCCTTTTGGAGTTCCATTTTGGCAAATAGCCGTTTCAATTACATTATTATTTGGGACATTTTTATTGGTGGTTTGGTTTGCTGCCAAAATTTATCGTGTGGGAATATTGATGTATGGGAAAAAACCAAGTTGGAAAGAATTGTACCGTTGGTTAAAATATTAATTTGAAGCGACTAAGGTTCTAAGTTGTTAAGGTTTTTTTAATGTTTAAAAAAAAGAACTCAGAATCTTAGTAACTTAGAACCTCAGAATTTAGAAAATATATGAGTAAAATACTAATTATCGAAGACGAAGCCGCAATTAGAAGGGTGCTTACTAAAATTCTTTCGGAAGAAAATGATGCTTATCAGGTTGAAGAAGCGGAAGATGGTGTTTCAGGCTACGAAAAAATAAAAAATAACGATTACGACTTGGTTCTATGTGACATCAAAATGCCAAAAATGGATGGTGTCGAATTACTGGAAGAAGTCAAAAAGATAAAGCCGGAAATTCCGATGGTGATGATTTCGGGGCATGGCGATATGGAAACGGCTATTCAGGCGATGCGTTTAGGTGCTTTTGATTACATTTCGAAACCGCCCGATTTGAATCGTTTATTGAATACGGTTCGCAATGCTTTAGACAGAAAACAACTGGTAGTTGAGAATAAAATTCTAAAGAAAAAAGTCAGCAAAAACTACGAAATGATTGGCGAAAGCGAAGCAATTAATCATATAAAAGTTATGATTGATAAGGTGGCTCAAACCGAAGCCCGTGTACTGATTACTGGACCTAATGGAACCGGAAAAGAATTAGTTGCGCATCAACTGCATGAAAAAAGTGAGCGTGCTGCTTTTCCTTTAATCGAAGTGAACTGTGCTGCGATTCCGTCAGAATTAATAGAAAGCGAATTGTTTGGTCACGTAAAAGGCGCTTTTACATCGGCGGTGAAAGACCGTGCGGGTAAATTTGAAGCGGCCGATAAAGGAACTATTTTTCTGGATGAAATTGGCGATATGAGTCTTTCGGCTCAGGCCAAAGTATTACGTGCTTTACAGGAAAATATCATTACCCGAGTTGGTGCGGATAAAGACATTAAAGTGGATGTGCGTGTTGTTGCTGCGACGAATAAAGATTTGAAAAAAGAAATCGAAGAAGGACGCTTTCGTGAGGATTTATACCACCGATTAGCAGTAATTTTAATTAAAGTACCTTCGCTGAATGACAGACGCGAGGATATTCCGTTATTGGTGACTCATTTTGCCGAAAAAATTGCTTCGGAACAAGGGAATGCAGTGAAGAAATTTTCGGATGATGCGATCAAGTTATTACAAGAATACGATTGGACGGGAAATATCCGTGAATTACGCAATGTGGTGGAGCGTTTGATTATCCTTGGCGGAAGCCAGATATCTGAAAATGATGTAAAGCTGTTTGCAAGTAAATAAATTATTTCACAAAGATTCACAAAGAGAAAACAAAAAGAAACGCAAAAGAATTATAATTAAAACTTAGCGAATCTTTGTGTAAAAACTATAAAAATGAAACTAAAAAAAATAAACGAAAAGTTACAGCAGGGATTAATTGAAAACGGATTAACCGAGGCAAATGATATCCAAAAAGAAACTTTTTCGACTATAAAAAGTGGTGTCGATTGTATTATTATCGCGCCAGATGGAGAAGGAAAAACCACTACAATTGTGCTCAATGTGATTCAGCGATTGATTGGTTCTGTTGAAGAATCGCCAAGAGCTTTAATTATTGTGGAGGACAAAGATAAAGTTTTAGAAATGGAAGCGCTTTTTGAAAAGTACGGAAAGTACAGTGAACTGGAAGTTTATGGTGTTCATGACAAAGGTGATATGGATTATGATAAAAATTATGTTTCTACCGGAATCGACGTTTTAATTGGTACTCCAAATAAATTGAATGATATGTTTTCTACAGCGGGTTACAATGTAAACCGATTGAAAATGTTCATATTGGATGATGCAAATCCAATTTTGAAATTGCGTCACGAAACTAAGATTATGCGTATTTCGAATAGTATTGCTAAAACGCAACGTATTATTTTTGGAGATCAATTATCAGAAAGAATAGAAATTTTGGCCGATAAAATGATGGAAGAGCCTGAAATCTTTGATTTTGAAGATGTGGATTATGATGAAGAATACAAAGATGAGGAACTTGACGAATACGAAGAAAAGGACGGAGAAGAAGAATAAAAAATAAATAAAAAGGGTACCATGGGATTAATGAAAGTGTTTTCGGGGAGTGAAGTATTAGCTTTGGCTTTGAAAGAAAAAATAGAAGCTGCCGGTGTTGATACGGTGATAAAAGACAATATTCAATCGGCTAGATTGGCTGGTTTTGGAAGTTCTGGTTCAGCAGTAGAATTGTTTATTCAGGAAACTGATTTTTCTAAGGCAAATCCTGTAATTGAAGAGTTTCGATTGAATATTTAATAGTTGTATATTTGTTATTCTAATTATACTGTCGAAATGGATATAGATGCAAAGAAAATAGAATTGTTGGATTGGTTGCTTCATATTAACGATGAAAGTAAACTCAAAAAAATAATGGCGCTGAAAATAGTTTTAGATAAAGAAACTGTTGCCCATACTATTAGCGGTTATCCGGTAGATAAAGAAGAATATATCAATATGGTTAAAGAGGCTGATGAACGAATTACATCAGGCAATTATACTACACTTGAAGATTTAGAAAAAGAAATCGAAAATTGGTAACATGGGAAAGCCAATTAGGATACTTTGGGATAATCAAGCCAAAGCCGATTTAAAACTAATCTTTGATTTTCTCCAATTAAAGTCACCTCAAGGAGCTAAAAATGTCATTAGAGATATTGTTACGCAGAGTAAAAACATTCATTTTACGGAGCAATATCAGGTGGATGAATTTTTAGGAGAACCTTACAGAAGAATGATTGTTCGAAATTATAAGATTATTTATAAAATTCATTCGGAAACTGAAATTAGAATTCTTCAAATTTTTGATACCAGACAAAATCATAGTAGATTAAAAAAATAAAAGATGAAATACAAAATGTTGGTTCTTGACATGGATGATACCTTGTTGAACGATGACCATATCATTTCGGATGAAAATAGAGCGATGCTTTTTAAAGCCAAAGAAAAAGGAGTACAAATTATTTTAGCTTCTGGGCGACCAACGCCAGCAATGATTGAATATGCTAGGGATTTGGGATTAATGGATTCGTATATGATTTCGTTTAACGGAGCCGTAATTACCGATTTAAAAAATGACGAAGTAATCTTCGAACAAAGTTTAACTCAAGAGCAAATTCATACCTTGTATGATTACAGCAAGGAAAAGAAAACGCATATTATTACCTATTTGGACGGAAAAGTGGTGAGCGAAACCCATTCAGAATATATTGATGTTGAGGTGAATATCACGGGCTTGGAACACGAAGTAGTGCCTAATTTTAAAGAGCGTGTGCAAACTTCGGCAATTAAATGTATTTTGCTGGAAGAGCCTAGTTATTTGAAAGAGGTGGAAGCCGATTTGAGAACTGCCATGCCACATTTGAGTGTATGTATGTCCAAACCTTTTTTCTTAGAAGCGGCTCAAACCGGAATTGATAAAGGAGCCAGTGTAAAATTCCTGGCAGATAAATTAAACATCTTGCAATCGGAAGTGATTGCGGTGGGGAATGCAGGCAACGATTTATCAATGATTGAATATGCAGGTCTTGGTGTTTGGGTTGATAATGTAGATGCCCATTTAAGAGACAAAGGTGATGTGGTTGTAGCTTCTAATAATAATCACGGTGTTGCTGAAGTAATCCAAAGATTTATTTTGGCTTAAGATTTTTATAATTATAATTTAAACCATTAAGAAATTAAGGTAATTTAAGAGCGGTTCTTAAAAGCTTAGTTTTTTACTGGTTTTTTTGTTGGTGCTCCGCAAAGTCTTTGACTTTGAGGTAGTGATTTACGGTTTCTAACCGATTTTTTATATATCAGTCATAGACTGATGAACGCATCCTCAAAGTCGGTGACTTTGCGGAGCGGGGTTTGTATTTGTTTTATTTTAATCAAATCCTATTTCAGAATAATACCACCTTTCATCTAATTGTATAAGTTTGTATGAAGCTCCAGTAATATGATTGTTCCCAAATTTTTTTGGGGTTTTATGTGAATCATAAATGATTCTTTTTTCCTTATCAAATATGTTGTTAGGTTTTTTAATAAAAATAATTAGGCTATCATTTTCTTCGATAAATCCAGAATAAGTTGGATTTTTTTTATTTCCATTTTTTACAATTAAATCAATATCTAATTGCTCAATATCACCAATTATAAATTCATCGAATTCATCACTATCATAAATACCATTATTATATTTTTCAAATTTTGAAACTAAATTACTTAAATCATTTTTGTATTTCAAAACCTTATCTTCATTAAATGGATTACAAGAAATGAACGTTAATAATAAAAGAAATAGAGTGGTTTTCTTCATTGTTTTAAGGTTAGTTATTTGTTTATCTTTCTTATTTTAAAAAGTAAAAAAGCAAAAATGACTTGTCCTATGAAAAATAATAGTAGAACCGAATAAAGAATTCTATCTATTAAATTAATCATCTCAAAAATATCAGTTGAATTTTTTGCAGTAAATTGACGGATAGGAAAATTAAATCGTGCCCATAGTACAAGAGGAATTGTCAAAATAAAATGAAGTGTAAATAGCTTTAAATCAATTTTGCTTTTTGCTGTCTTCCAATAAATAAATGTGATTAATGAAATTATAATCAAAACTATTATTTCTAAATAACTAGTACTTGGAATAACCATATTCCAACCTGTTAGGCTTTGAATAGTAAAGCCAGATTCAAATGGAATAGCTAAAAGGAGTAATAAAGTGAAAGAAATTTGTGGAATATACTTTTTAAAGGTCATAAAGAATCTATGTTTATCTCAAATATATCAATAAATAACTACAAAACTTAAAATAACATTTAGATTTTCTTATATCTCAGATTTGCGTGAGGGATAGCAGCGGTATCCTTTATGGCTTTGATAAAAGCCATAAAGATAGAGCGAATAGCCCGACCCGAAGTTTTTACGGAGGGCACGCCCAAATTTTACTTTTTATTAAAATTTTTTCTTTGGATTTTTACTAGTCTTGGAAATTTCTTTTTCTGGCATTGTTTTTTACTTGTTCCCAAGTGAGGCCGGGGTCTTCACCGGAATAGTATTTTGCTGTAGCTTCTTCTATAATTAACTTTTGTTCTTCAGTTAGTTTATATTCTGAATTATCATCAATGAAGACATCTTTTAAAAAATCCAAAGTGCTTTGATCTTCCGTGTGGATAATCTTTTCAATTAACTCCAGTTTATCCTTTTGTAAATTAGCTGATTGCATGATTTCTATATTTAGAATCTATTTATAAATATAATGATAATCGGATTTTAATTCTTGCAATTTATATGTAAATTTGCACACGCTATTTTTTTGACAACGATTTCATTAGATAGCGCTTACTTATGGAGAAACGTAAAAAAGTAGCCTTCTATACCTTAGGCTGTAAACTGAATTTTTCAGAAACTTCGACAATTGCCCGTAACTTACAAGACGAAGGTTTTGATCGTGTCGATTTTGAGGAAGTGGCTGATATGTATGTCATCAATACCTGTTCGGTGACTGAAAATGCCGATAAACAATTCAAACAAGTGGTGCGTAAAGCGATGAAGCTGAATGACAAAGCTTTTGTTGCTGCTGTAGGCTGTTATGCCCAATTGAAACCCGAAGAATTGGCGAGTGTTGATGGAGTGGATTTGGTTTTAGGCGCTACCGAGAAATTCAAATTAGCCGATTATATCAATGATTTGTCTAAAAATGACATGGGCGAAGTGCATTCCTGCGAGATTGCCGAAGCCGATTTTTATGTAGGCAGTTATTCTATAGGAGATCGTACCCGTGCTTTTTTGAAAGTTCAGGATGGCTGCGATTATAAATGTACTTATTGTACTATTCCGTTGGCTCGTGGGATTTCCCGTAGTGACGAATTGCAGAACGTATTGAAAAATGCAAAAGAGATTTCGGCGCAAAATATCAAAGAAATTGTACTTACTGGAGTAAACATTGGGGATTACGGTAAGGGGGAATTTGGGAATAAAAAACACGAGCATACATTTCTGGAATTGGTTCAGGCTTTGGATGAGGTAGAAGGAATAGAGCGTTTGCGAATTTCATCTATCGAACCGAATTTATTGAAGAATGAAACGATTGAATTTGTTTCGAAAAGTAGAACTTTTGTACCGCATTTTCATATTCCGCTACAATCAGGAAGCAATGATATTTTGAAATTGATGAAGCGTCGCTATTTGCGAGAAGTCTATACCGAAAGAGTGAATAAAATTCGCGAAGTAATGCCTCACGCCTGTATTGGCGTGGATGTGATTGTAGGTTTTCCGGGAGAAACCGATGAGCATTTCTTAGAAACCTATCATTTTCTGAATGATTTGGATATTTCGTATTTACACGTTTTTACGTACTCAGAGCGTGATAATACCGAAGCTGCCGAAATGGAAGGAGTGGTTCCTTCGAATGTTCGTGCAAAGCGCAGCAAAATGCTCCGCGGATTATCGGTTAAAAAACGTCGTGCTTTTTACGAAAGCCAGTTAGGAACCAGCAGAACCGTTTTGTTTGAAGGAGAAAATAAAGAAGGTTATATTCATGGTTTTACCGAGAATTACGTAAAAGTAAAAACGCCTTGGAATCCTGAATTAGTGAATACTTTACACCAAATCAATTTGACTAAAATTGATGAAGACGGAAGCGTTCGAATGGAATTTGCTTCTGCTTTGGTTTAGGTTTAAACATATACCTGTCTGCCGACAGGCAGGAGTCATATAAGTTTTTAAACCATTAAGAGATTAAGGAAATTAAGCGCAAAACTTAATGGAACTTAATTTCTTAATGGTTTTTTATTTACATCAAAGGTTAAATTTTATAAATCATTAGGTTAATTGTATAAGGGAGTAGAGCTTTTAATGGGGTAATTTTAAATAATTAAAAATTGAATCATTATGAAGCCAATACTATTTATACTTAGTGCTGTTGTAGGTTCTGTTTTATTTTCTTGTAAAGAGAATGATAAAACAGTAAAAGAAGAAAAAAAAGTAATTAAAATTGAGCGCAAAAAACCAAAGGATGTCTCCTATCATTTTGAAAACACTAAAGAATGGTTAAAAAAAGCGACTAATGATAGTACACAATTGTATATTGTGTATGCTATTAATAGAACGGATGCCCAAAATCTTAAAAAATTAGATTCCATTGTAGTGCCCAATGACAGCTCGGGAGATTTAGCTTATTATTTGCCTTTTCCGCTAGAAATTCCTTATTTGGAAGAAATTGATAAAATCATTTACTTTTCATATCCAACACAAACATTTGGAGCTTACGAGCATGGCCAGTTGGTTTACACAGGACCAACAAATATGGGAAGAAAAAAAGATCCCACACCAACAGGATTGTTTTTTACCAATTGGAAAGCAGAGGAAACTATCAGTACTTTTAACGATGAGTGGGATTTAAAATGGAATTTTAATATTGAAAACAAACTAGGTGTAGGATGGCATCAATATGAATTACCAGGTTATCCAGCCTCACATTCTTGTTTGAGACTTCAAGAAAAAGATGCTAAATATCTGTATGATTGGGCTGATGAATGGGAACTTAAGGATGATGAAAACGTCAAAGTCAAAGGAACTCCTGTGATTGTTTTTGGAGCTTATGAATTTGACAAACCAAAACCTTGGTATCAGTTAGTTTCCAGTCCAAATAGTCTGAATATAGCTGAAAGTGAAATTAAAAAATGGACTCAGCCACATATTAGTGTGATTTTAAAAGAGCAAAAAAATAGAGAAATGCTTAAAGGCAAAAAATAAGTAAATTACAAATAATTAAACCATTAAGAGATTAAGAAAAATAAGCGTGAAACTTATTAAACTTAACTTCTTAATGGTTTCTTTTTATAGATTATTTTACGGTTTCTATCAAACGGATAAATTCTGCTTTGTAACCGTCTTCGTCATTAGATAATCCTTCTTTGGCTAGATTTTTTATCTTTTCGGTTTCCTTATTCGGAACCAAATTTGAATCTTTTAATTTCAATCCAAACCAGGCTACGGCCGTTGTAAATTTGAAATCTGCAGAAGAATTATTAAGAGGAACTGATTTGTTATCAATTACTTTTACCATTTCAATACTTTTATCGCCATCGGGTTTTTTGTAACGGAATTTGATAGTTGCTAATTCATTACTATAAGACTCTTTGTTTATAGTCGTGTTTGTATATTTTAAATCCGAAACGCTGTAATCACTGTCAATGCCTGTCGGGATAATTTCATATAAGGCGGTAACGGTATGTCCGCTGCCTAATTCGCCGGCATCAATAGCGTCGTTTTTAAAATCTTCAGGACGTAATTTTCGGTTTTCATAGCCAATCAAACGGTAGGCTTGAACGTGTTTAGGATTAAATTCAATTTGGATTTTGACATCTTTGGCAATGGCAAACATGGAACCTTTGAATTCTTTTCCTAAAAAGCGATTGGCTTCCTGAATGTTGTCGATATAAGCATAGTTTCCGTTTCCTTTGTTGGCTAAGATTTCCATTTTACTGTCTTTGTAATTTCCCATTCCGTAACCCAAACAAGTCAGGAAAACACCTGATTTTCGTTTTTCTTCAATTAAGGTTTCCATATCCTTGTTTGATGAAGTGCCTACATTAAAATCGCCGTCAGTAGCCAGAATAACACGGTTATTTCCTCCTTTGATAAAGTTGGCAATAGCAGTTCTGTATGCCAATTCAATTCCGGCACCTCCTGCGGTACTACCTCCGGCATTCAGATTGTCTAAAGCATCAATAATCGTTTGTTTTTGATCTCCAGATGTTGGAGGCAAAACCATTCCTGCTGCTCCTGCATAAACCACCATGGCGACTTTGTCCTCTTTTCTCAATTCGTTTACTAAAATTTTCATCGATTGTTTGAGTAATGGGAGTTTGTTGGGGTCGCTCATCGAACCTGACACATCAATCAGGAAAACCAAATTGGAAGCCGGTAAGTTTTCGGTTGGAATGTTTTTGCCCTGCAATCCTATTTTTAATAATTGATGTTTACTGTTCCAGGGACAATCACTGTATTCAGTATTAATAGAAAAAGGATGATTTTCTTTAGGTTGTGGGTAATTATATTTGAAAAAGTTCATCATTTCTTCGATTCGAACGGCATCTTTAGGAACGGCTTGTCCGTTATTAATAAAGCGACGAATGTTAGTATAAGAAGCATTATCCACATCAATAGAAAAGGTAGAAAGTGGTGCGTTTTTAGGAGTTTCAAACTGATTTTCAACAAAAGTTTCGTAATCTTCCTGATTGGGCGTGTTTGGCAATGGAGGATTGATGTTTATGGGATTTGTATTTCCATAAATTTGAAGAGGTTCAGTAATTGATTCTGCTTTTGCTTTTGCAGGCATTACCATTGCAGTAGTTCTCGTATGTTGGTTCAAAGCAACCTTGTTTAAATTCTTTTTTTCATAAGCAACAGCCTTAGCAGAGTAAAGTTTGCCTTTATGGTTGTTCCCATATCCCACAACGACAATCTCCTGTAGGGATGAAGAATTACTTTGTAGACTAATGTTGATCACTTTTGAGTTTCCAATTTTTACCTCTTTGGTTTGATAACCGATGTAGCTACAAACTAATATTTTTCCTTTTTGAGCCTGAATGGAATAATTTCCGTTAAAATCAGTCAGAGTAGTTGTTTTAGTTCCTTTAATTGTAACAGAAACAGCAGGAAGAACTGAACCATCAGTCTGGTCAGTTACTGTTCCGGTAATGGTGATTTCCTGTCCAAAAGTTAGGATAGAAAAGAGCATAGCAAGGGCTGATGAAATAAGTTTTAGACTTTTCATGACAATAATTTTTAAAATGTTTGACAGTATTTTTGCGAATTAACGCTTCAGTGGAATTCCGTTTTCAGTGGTAATAATTACTACTCCATTGTAAGTTCTCTGGCCAATTACATTGCTGTATTTATAAATTTCTTCCTTAGATAAAACTTGAACACTTTCAATTTTTTGTTTGTCCAATGGGGCATAGGGGCTTGTAGGATTGGGACCAAATAAGGAAACTTCGTCGAATGCTTCTCCGTTAATTACATATAAAGCATCTTTTATGTGCGGAACAGATTTTTCTTTTTCTGATTTGTAAAATTTGGTTGTCCCATATTTAGCTATTGGCGCTGCATTTTTTGCCTGATTTTTTCGTGCTGTTCCATAACCCACAACTACCACTTCATTCAAAGCATCGGAGGCAGGGGAGAGTTTAGGATTTAATTCATCCGAGTTACTAACTATAGCTTCTTTAGTTTTGTACCCTATCATGTTAAAAATTAGTATTTCCCCTTTTTCAGCATCTATCGTATATTTTCCTTCCAAATCAGTAAAGGCAACTTTTTTGGTTCCTTTGATTTGAATTGATGCTCCCGGAATAACCATGTTGTCTTTTGCGTCAGTTAAAACACCTGAAATAGTTTTTACAGGGCTGGTTTTTGAAAAAAACATAGCTGCTTTTTCTTTGTATTCATTGGCTACTGGTGCAAGGCTTTTTGCCGCTACAGGAGCTGACGGAGCTACACTTAAAATACTATTCGATTCCTGACTGATGATTCCGTCTGCCTGAATATTGGATTCTTCAGCCTTTTTATCAGAAACAATTATTTTGGTGTCATTTTTTGGAGTAGGATTTTCAACTACTGCAACAGGATTTTGTTTCTCTAATTGCTTTTGCAAAATTTCTGGAGCTTCGGTTTTGATATTTTCAGAAGGAACTATGCTATCGCTACTGGTTTCGTTTTTTTGAATAACTACTTTGTTCTCATTGATTTCAGAAGATGAATTGATTTTAGTGTCGTTTTTAAAAAACTGATAACCCAAAGAAACAAACAATAGCAGTGAAGCAGCTATGGCTAATTTTTTCCAAAGTTTCGTTTTGGTTTCCAGTACTTTTTGATCGAGCTTGTCTTCTAAACGCGCCCAAACTTTATCCATTCCCGGAAAATCCTGATGTTCTGCCTTTTGAGCAGCACTTTTGATTTTGTTAATTATTTTATCTTGATTGTCCATGACTAATTCGATTTTTGGTAATACAGATTATTTACTAATTCCTTCAATTTTGTTTTTGAAGCATTCAATTGTGATTTTGAAGTGCCTTCAGAAATGTTGAGCATGCTGGCTATTTCTTTGTGGCTGTAGCCTTCAATGACAAAAAGGTTAAAAATAGTCTTGCATCCCACAGGAATATGATTGAGTAAATCAAGTAAATCTTCTTCTTCAAGATTCGTCATCTCATCAGTAAAAGCTTGCGACAATGTTTTGACATCATCGAGATACATATTGAAGTTGGTTTTCTTTTTAATAGTTGCCAAACATTGATTGACCGCTATTTTTCGAGCCCAGGCTTCAAAAGCACCAATTTCTTTCAATTGATCTAATTTGGTAAAAATGATATAAAAAGCATCTGCTAAGGCTTCTTCAATTTCCTCTTCCTGTTTTAAATAGCGCTTGCAGCTTGCGTAGAGTTTAGGCGCCAAAAACTCATACACTTGACGCTGGGCATCGCGTTGCATTTTTTTGCAAGCTATTATTAGATTTTCGTTTATCACAATATGGTCTTTAATAATAAAGAGCGTTAAAAAAGGAAAAAGGTTGGGAGAGAAGTCAATTTTTTTTAAAATAAAATAACTGAAAATTGGTATCTGATTGGTTATCAGTGTGTTTTTTGAGGTATAAGACACGTAAGTTTTTTTAAACCATTAAGAGATTTAAGGAAATTAAGGAGCAAAATCTTAATGAAACTTAAATCTCTTAATGGTTTTTTCTAGCTAATTTAGTGCTTGTTTTGATTTTCCTGAGCTACCAGTTTCAACGAATTGATATAATCGGTGCCAAATTCAATGACTCTTATTTTTTCGGGATTAAAACTTAATTCGCCTCCAAATTCACCTCTGATATCTAGAAAGTCAATAGTCAGTTCTTCATTGTTTAATTCAATCAATTTTCCTAAATATGCGGATTTAGCTGATTTTTTTGCAATTTGAAAAACACCGTGTTTTTTATCAATGTAGCGAATAATAGTATCTAAATCTTTGATAGGAATAATGTCTTCAGCATTTGTTTTGGCTCCTTTTAACCGAATCACTTTTTCAGTGAATTCAAGTTCTTCATCTCTGTGAATGTGTTCTACATTCTTATTTCTAAGAATAACAAAGCCATCTACTATAAAGTCAATAGGATTATTTCTTAATAATATCCAATCATCAGAATAGTCGATGAGAAAACCGTTATAAATTTCTTTTTTATCCAGAAATTCTATTGAAACCAGTTGTCTTAAATAGTTTTCCATTTGTTTAGTTTTTTAATAAATATAAAACTCCAATACTTAAATTCCAATTATTGGAGTTTATTTTTTTAGGGATTCGTTGACCAAATACTGCTATTTTTGATAAATACGCGTCGGTTGAGTTTAAGTTGGGCGATGATTAATTCGGCTATGTCTTCCGATTGCATTACTTTCTCCGGATTTCCATCGGTTAGGTTTAATTCTTTAGCCATATCAGTGGCAACGGTACTTGGTGTTAAAGCCGTAACCCGAATGTTGTGTTTGCGCACTTCTTGCATTAAGGATTCCGTAAGTCCTAAGACAGCAAATTTAGAAGCACTGTAAGCACTCGTTAAAGCATTTCCTGCTAATCCTGCAGTCGAAGAAATATTAATAATATCACCAGTTTGTCTTTCAATCATGTTAGGTAAAACGGCGCGTGTAGTATAGTAGGTTCCCATTAAGTTAACCTGAATGATGCGTTCCCAAGCGGCAGGTTCCAGTTCCATGAATTTTCCAAAAGCGGCAATTCCGGCATTATTGATTAAAATATCAATAGTTCCAAATTCGGCTAGGGCTTTTTCAACAGCTGCGTTTATGGAATTAATATCGGAAACATCGGCAGTTATAGCCAATACTTTTACTCTTAAAGATTTTATTTTTAGTGCAACGCTGTCAATGTCCTCTTGTGTTCGGGCTACTAAAATGATGTTTACACCTTCTTTGGCTAAAGCAATTGCAACTGCTTTACCAATTCCTTTTCCTGCGCCCGTAATTAGGGCATTTTTATTTTTTAAGTCGGTCATGATTATTTAAGATTTAGAGATAATTTATAAATAGCGGTTTCAAGAATTTCGGTATCCTTGTCTTCGCAAAGTAAGAATTCAATTTTATTATTGTCTTTTTTGAAAAGGGTTAACCCTTCAAATTTATGGCTGTCAGAGATTTTTTGGGTGAAATCAATTTTCATGGTTTCCAGGTCAATGCGACCAATAAGGCTTCCCAGTACTTCGCCATCGTCATAAGTGGATTGGGTATCTTCGGCTGTGGCCAAAAAATAAATGCTGTTATCAACTTTAACGGCATCGGTAAAACTGCTGCGAACTCCTTTTATTTTAGGGAGTTTATAGTCGTTTGACAACATGCTGAATTCCTGATTCAGTTTCTTGGCACGAAGACTAAAAAGCGTGTTTTTGTTTGAAATTCCATTGCCCCGATTCAAGAAATACCAGTTTTCGCCATCATGAATAGTTCCTTCGATATTAAAATCTTCGGGTTTTATGGAGGCGAAATTTTGCATTACAGCGTATAATTCGGATAGATTGTTGGTGGCAATTTTCTTTTTTTGTACCAAATCAAATTCGACCATAGAATTCCTTTTTGCAGTAGAACCTGAGCCGAAAGCATAAAGTGTATCTTGAAAATAACTTAGGGCTTCAAAGTCAGGTTTGTCTTTTTTGATGATGTTTTCGGTTGGATTTTCTATTAACGGATGACGTTTTAAATCTTTAGAATCAAGATGGTATTCGTATAAAAAACCGCTGTTGTCGCCAACAATAAACAGGGAATTGTCTTTGTAAAGGAGTCCTGAGGCAGAGCCAATTCCGATGATGTGAAATAATAAATCAAGTGTGAATTTTTCCATGTATTTTGTTTTGAAAGCAGCTACCTTAGCCTAGATAGAAGCTGTATCCTTTTACTTTTTTCTTTAAAAAGTAAAAGATAAAGCGGATAGCTGGAAATAGCTTCTTAAAGGCCTATATAAAAGGCTAAAATTATAGTATTTATTCCTTATATTTGAGAGTATAAAGTTAAAATATTCCTTATGAAGTCGATTAATCCAGATGATTTTAAAGTAACGAAGGCGATTAGTTTGTCTAAAATCCCAACGAATTTATTTAATGAGACCAGTGATGATGATAAGGAAGAAAAGCTGGAAAAAGTTCAGGAGAAGTTAAGTGTATTGCAGGATGTGATGTATGCGCACAATCGCTACGGGGTTTTGATTTGTTTGCAAGGCATGGATACTTCGGGGAAAGACAGTTTGATTCGGGAGGTTTTTAAGGAATTTAATCCGCGTGGGGTAGTGGTTCATAGTTTTAAAACGCCTAATTCTACCGAACTGGAACACGATTATTTATGGAGACATTATTTGGCCTTGCCTGAAAAAGGGAAATTTGCAGTTTTTAATCGCACACATTATGAGAATGTTTTGGTTACCCGTGTGCATCCCGAATATATTTTGAATGAAAATTTGCCGGGAATTGAAAAACTGGAAGATATTACGCCTCAGTTTTGGGAGAATCGCTTTGAACAGATTAATAATTTCGAAAAACATATTACTCAAAATGGGACAATTGTATTGAAATTTTATTTTCATCTGAGTAAGGAAGAGCAACGTAAACGTTTGTTGCGCCGATTGGAAAATATGGAACACCATTGGAAATTCTCGCCCGGAGATTTAAAAGAGCGTGAACATTGGGACACTTATATGCAATATTACGAAGAAGCAATCAATAAAACGGCTACCGAAAAAGCACCTTGGTACATTGTTCCTGCCGATGACAAAGAAATGGCACGCTATATTGTAGCTAAAATTATTTGGGAAGAAATGCAGAAATTAACCGATATTCAAGTTCCTGATTTAGAAGAAAAAGTAAAAGCTAATTTTACGATGTATAAAGAGCAATTGGCTAAAGAATAAAAGCCTTTAATTGCTGTGTTATAAACTGACAGGTTTCAAAAACCTGTCAGTTTTTTTATTCCTATTATAAATTACAATTTAAAACCATAAGCCAGTCTAAGCGCAAATTGACCAAAACCTTTGCCTGGAGTACCATCATTATTAATAGTTGGGAAATCAGAATAGTGTTCGTAGCGCGCCGAAATGTCAATATATTTGTTAGCATATCCAATTCCCGGAGACAACAATAAAGAAGTGTCGTTGTAATTATTAGTCACCGCAAAAGCTGCACCAGCTTCACCTGTTAAATAAAATTGATCATTCCATACAAAGGCTTTTAAACCTGCTTTTACCGGAATAAAACCTAAGTCGTCACCATCATTTTCGCTTACAAAGACGTTGTTGAAACCTGTTGTTAAGGTTATCGAATATCTTTTGGTCAGGTCATATTGCAATCGGGCATCGGCTCCCAGAATGAGTTTGTATGGGTCTTCGTTAGCATAACCTGCATTTAAGCCAAAACCGAGTCTAAAACCTTGGTCGTATTTTGAGGTCTCTTGTGCTTTTGCTCCGTTAAAACTAAATAATGCCAATGCAAATAGAAAGGCAGCGGTAATTTTTCTTGTTGTTTTCATGATTTGAGGGGTTTTATAATTCATTTTTAATTTGATTCGAACTTAAAAAGGACTTTCTAGTGCTAAAAAACGGTAATTGTATTCAAATGTTGTGACTATCGTTACTTTTTTGCATCAAAAAATAGCTAGTTGTTGATATTCAATAAGCTGAGATTTTGTATTAAAACGAGAATTTTATAAAAGAAGCCTTAGTTGATATTTCGGTAATCTAAAGAAAATGTTTAGCTAACTTAAGGCTGGCTTTGTTAGGCTTTTTGTATCAAAAAACAGAATAATTCTTTAAGGTTTGCTAATGTTTAGTTCATGCTGTTTTAAAATCCCTGGGCTTTCTTTGCTTTGAAAAAAAACAAAAATACAAACCAAGATGAAAAAAATTATTTTAGGGCTACTTTTAAGTACAGCTTTTTTCTCGTGCGAGAATGACAAAACAGAGTCAGAGGTGGTTTTAGCCGATCAATCTGAAACACCGGTATTATTAAAGAAAAAAGAAGGTTTTGAAAAATTAGAGTTATTCTCTTTGATAACTTCTGATGATGTATTGCCTGATACTCCAAATTTTGTTTTCGGAGGATCAGCTGATGGTAGCGGATTGTTAAAAAACACCGATGGTACTTTTACCTTTTTAGTAAATCACGAAGACAATTTTGCCGTTTCAAGAGTGACTTTAGACAAAACTTTCAAACCGGTTGCCGGAGAGTATTTGTTGAATTCTAATGGAGGAGTTTGGAGATTGTGTAGTGCAACAATGGCAACACCTAAAGAACATGGTTTTGGTCCGTTGTATTTAACTTCCGGAGAATCAGGAGAAGAGTCTCGCACACATGGTGTAAATCCTTATGGAGATGTGGAATCTAACAGTGTTTCTAAAGAATTGCCAGGTTTAGGACGTTTGAGTGCAGAGAATGCTTTACCATTAAAAGCTTCGGCTTTCCCGGGGAAAACTATTGTCATTCTTGGTGATGACGATTCAGGAACTAATGGAGGGCAAGTATTTATGTATGTTTCTATTACAGTGGGCGATCTTACAAATGGTTCTTTGTATATGATGAAAAGAAATAACGATAATCAAAGAGAAACAGACATGGTTGTAGGTAAAAATTATCCAGTTTCATTTGTAAAAATTGACAATCATACAACTTTAACAGGGGCTCAAATCAATGCTACTGTAAATACTTTAAAAGGACTTAAGTTTGGTAGAGTAGAAGATTTGGATTATAGAAAAGGGGAAAAAGCAGCCGACAGAGAAATCTATTTTAATGTAACAGGACAAGATAGAACAGGTGCTAATGCTGATGCTTCGAGAACAAAATACGGTAGAGTGTACCAATTAGATTTAGATGAAAACAATCCATTATCAGGAAATTTAAAAGTATTACTTGATGGAGATGACCGTAATGGAATAGCTAAAACTTTCCAAAATCCGGATAACATTTGTGTAACTAAAAACTATGTATATGTTCAGGAAGATTCAAACGGTTATGGAGACGAAACGCATGACGCTTATATTTACCAATACGATATTGCTAAGAAAACCATGAAAGTAGTGGTGGAATTAGACCACCGTCGTACCGAAACAGATGCTGCTAAATACAATGTAGGAGGAAGTTCAAGATTTGGAAGTTGGGAATATGGCGCTTTAATTGATGTTTCTGAGCAATTAGGTATTGATGATACTTTTATGTTGTGCGTTCAACCACACACTTGGAATGGTGATAAATACAAAGGAGTTGATGGAGGAACAGGTCGTCCAAACGAAAAACAAGCCAGTCAGGTTGTATTAATCAAAGGATTAGCGAGATAATAAAACTTAAAATAATTCTAAAAGTCCACGGTTTCTTATTTTGAAATCGTGGCTTTTGTATATTCATTCTGTCTCTTCTATTATGAAAAAAATATGCTTTTTTTTATTGCTTTTGTTGGTAATTTCATGTCAGGAAACTCCAAAACCAACTCAAGTAAAACAATTATTTCAAGCCGATATAACCACTTTAATTCAATCAGTAAACGATTTGGAAAATTTAATAAAATCCAATGCTGATTCCCAAAAACTTCAGAAGCAATTTTTAGCAGCACATCTGAATTATAAAAAAATAGAAGTTTTTAGCGAATATTATTTCCCGGAAGTTTCTAAGGCTATTAACGGGCCGGCTCTTTCAGAGTTTGAGGAAGATGATAAAATGACTTTGCCACCACAAGGATTTCAGGTAATTGAAGAGTTTTTGTTTCCTGCGTATGATGTGAAATCCAAATCAGAATTATTGAAAGAAATCGGAATTCTTACGGCTAATTTAAAACGTTTGAATCGAATAGCCGAGACAAATGAATTGACCGATGCGCATGTTTTTGATGCCTTAAGATTGGAAGTTTTTAGAATTATCACTTTAGGAATTACAGGTTTTGATTCGCCGGTTGCTCAAAAATCCATTCCGGAAGCGGCAGGAGCATTAGCTGGAATACAAAAATACTATCAGGTGTATGCCATAAGCGACTCGGATGCGACGTTAAAAATCATCGATGAGGCAATTAATTATTTAAAAGCCAACCCTGATTTTAATGCTTTTGACCGTGCGGCTTTTATTCAAAATTATGCCAATCCGTTGAGCAGAAAATTATATCAAAATCAGAAAGATTTGAAAATTCCTTTTTTTGATGAAATACGTGGATTGAAAACCAATGCGCAGACCTTATTTGAGAAAGAAGTTTTTGACGAAGAAGCTTTTTCTGCTTTTCCGGATTATAAAACTACTAAAGAGAAAGCAGGATTAGGGAAATTACTTTTTAATGACCCTGTTTTGTCAGGAAATAACAGCCGTTCCTGCGCTTCCTGCCATCACGCCGATAAAGCTTTTACCGATGGTTTAGAAAAAGCCCTTTCTTTTGATGGCAAGTCTTTTGTAAAAAGAAATACGCCTACACTTACCAATATTGCTTTTCAACGTGTGTTTTTCTCTGATTCGAGAGTGAATTATTTAGAAGATCAGGCGGTAGCGGTGATTACAAATGCTGATGAGATGCACGGTTCATTAGAAGAAGCGGCTCAGAAAATAAAAAACGACAAAAATTATATTCAAAAGTTTGAAAAAGCCTTTCCAAAAAAAGGAATTACTGCTTTTGAAATCAAAAATGCTTTGGCTTCTTATATTCGAACACTGAGTAAATTCGATTCTAAATTTGATGCCTATATGCGTGATGAGGTTGCTTTTACTTCCGATGAAAAAGCAGGTTTTAATCTTTTTGCAGGCAAAGCCAAATGTGCTACTTGTCATTTTATTCCGTTAACCAATGGAACAGTGCCGCCAAATTTTATGAAATCAGAAAGTGAAGTTTTAGGCGTTCCTGATGCCAATGGCAAATTAGATTCTGATTTGGGAAAGTACAATTTGACCAAAGCCGTGATTCATAAATTTTCGTTTAAAACACCAACGATTAGAAATGCAGCATTAACAGCGCCTTATATGCACAATGGTGTTTTTAAAACGCTGGAAGAAGTAGTTGAGTTTTATAATGAAGGCGGAGGGAAAGGATTAGGATTCTCATTAGAAAATCAAACCTTACCTGAAGATAAATTGAACCTGACTGATTTAGAGAAAAAACAATTGGTTGATTTTATGAAAACCCTGACCGATAAAAAATATTTGAAATAAGTTTAGCATAGTACAGCCACGAATTCACGAATAGTTTTTAAAATAAAATTGGTGACCCAAGCGATAGCGAACAGGCGAAGCAATTCGTGGCTATTTTTAATTATTTGGTTTGCTAATAGCTCATTCTTCGGATAAAATATTATGCTGTACAAACCTTGATATCGATTTCCTTCTGCTTACCTTTGTCGCCTTAAAAAAAATAAAGTGACTTTAGCTACTTATACCAAAGAGTTCTCCTATAATTTACGATTGGCTTATCCTATTATTTTAGGAATGCTTGGACATACTGTGGTGGGACTTGTAGATAATGTGATGGTAGGGAAATTAGGTCCTACTGAGTTGGCAGCAGCTTCTTTGGCTAACAGTTTTGTTTTTATTGCGATGTCATTGGGAATTGGTTTTTCGACTGCCATAACACCTTTGGCTGCCGAAGCCGATGGCGAGCAGAATATTGAAAAGGGGAGAAGTGTATTTCACCATGGATTGTATTTGTGTGTTTTTTTAGGATTCTTTCTTTTTCTATTGGTTCTTTTTGCCAAACAGTTACTTGCATTTATGGGACAGCCCGAAAATGTGGTCGAATTGTCTAAACCTTATCTGGACATTGTGGCGTTTTCGTTAGTTCCATTGATTATTTTTCAAGGATATAAGCAATTTGCCGATGGAATGAGTGAAACTAAATATGCTATGTGGGCTACAATTTTGGCCAATGTGGTTCATGTTTTTTTAAATTACGTTTTCATTTACGGAATTTGGATTTTTCCTGAATTAGGAATGCTTGGTGCAGCTATTGGAACCCTGGTTTCCCGTTTTATAATGTTGGGATATATGCACTATAAGATGAAGAAAAACGCAAAGTTTCATCCCTTTTTTGATGGTTTTTCAATAAAAAAAATACAACGAGAAATTAATCTGAAAATCATTCGTTTAGGGGCTCCTTCTTCTATGCAGATGTTTTTTGAGGTAGCATTGTTTACAGCAGCGGTTTGGCTTTCAGGACGATTGGGAATTGCCAATCAGGCGGCGAACCAAATTGCGTTGAGTCTGGCTTCATTTACCTTTATGTTTGCCATGGGATTGAGCGTTGCCGCTACCATTAGAGTAGGGAATCAAAAAGGTTTGGGTGATTACAAGAAAATGAAAATCGTAGCTTTTTCTATCTTTTTATTGGCCGTTTTATTAGAAGTTTTCTTTGCTTTGTTTTTTGTTTTGTTTCATAAACAAATGCCTGTCTTGTTTGTAGATATGAATAACACTGCCGATTTTGTAGCCAATACCGAAGTGATTACCATAGCGGCTCAATTGTTATTAGTAGCTGCTGTTTTCCAAATTTCCGATGGAATTCAGGCGGTAGTCTTAGGTGCGTTACGAGGTTTACAGGATGCTAAAGTTCCCATGTATATTACCTTTGTAGCTTATTGGATTGTGGGATTTCCAGTGTCTATTTATCTGGGATTTTATACCAGTTTAGAAGCAGTTGGAATTTGGATTGGACTTTTGGCAGGATTAACAACAGCAGCTTTATTTTTGTATATTCGCTTCATTCAATTAACAAGGAAGTTAATTTTAGAAAAACATTAAAAATAAGATAGTTGTTCTTTTTTTCGAATAAAAATCAGGCAACTCAAAAAATAATCAAATTAATTATAGCATGGAATTACCTAAATTTTTACTTGGCGACAACACTGATTTTCCGGATGATATTTTTATCATTCATTTAGATTACCCAAGATTTATTATTAATCTAAAAGATGATGAGGTGGAATTTATGGAAGAAGCCGAGGATCTTGATGAAGCCGAATTAAATGCCGAAATGGAAGGTTTGATCGAAGAAGCCAATGCTTTTTATGATCGGGAAATGGAACGTTACGAGAAAGAATAGTTTTGCTGTTTAAAACTTTGTAAATAAACAGTTTGATGGCTGTAAAATGATTAAATTTAAATCGTTTTACAGCCATTTTTTTTCTTTCAATATTTTTTTAAATAAGGGTAACAAAATCAAATTCTAATTGATATATAATAAACTTAAAAAGATACTAAAATGAAAAATTTTAAACGAATAACTGTTGTTTTGGCTTTAAGCTTCTATTGTTTTGTAAATGCTCAATTGACTACTGCAAATAGAGCTAAAGTGAGTTTAGGAAAAGGAGATGTCCCTGCTGAATCCAATCAAAGAGGAATCAATACGATCAATAATAGTGGGATGCCAAATAGGATTTCGATGAATATTACTGTTCCAAAACAGACACAGGGGGCAACCTTTGGCGAAAAGGTAAATTCAGGGATGAATATTAGGCTGATTGAAAATGGCTGTGTCGTTTTATTTCCTCTTAATTCAGGCTATAAGATTAATTTAAAAGACAATAGCATTAATGAATTGACAGCGATTGAGCGTTCTACTTTTGGCGAAAAAGTAAATCAGGGCTTACAGGCTGCAGGTGGTGCTTTATCGCAAGGTGCATCATTGTTAGGAGGTGCTTTACCGGGTGGAGCGATTATTTCGGCAGCCGTTTCCAGTGTTGGTAATTTAGCTGGTGGCGTTGGTGGAGGCGCAGCAGCTGCATCCTATGCTAAAAGTGCAAAGAAAGTATATACAATTCAGGATCAGGATACAGATACTGTAATGGAACTGCCGGATGGCGAATACGAATTAGAATTTGTGATTTCGCAAAAAGCCACTTCTGGATTAAAAGATACTTTAAAGACTCAGGTTCGTATTGGTTTTACCGTAGAAAACGGAGTTTTGAAAACCAAACACGATACGGCTAAGAATTCGGTAGGTAATATTAGATAAAAGGTATTACGCTATCTAAGGTTTGTTTTTAAAATAAGTTTCCAATAATAATTGAGCGGCTGCAAAAGGTGAGGATTCATTGTTTTGCACCGCTTTTTTAGTTTTTTCTAATAAATCCTGAATTTCAGTATTGGTATAAAAATCTTGTTGTAATTGATTGTTAATGGTTTCTAATAACCAAAATTCGTTTTGTTCGGCTCTTTTGGTATCAAAATAGCCGTTGCTTTTTGTGAGTTCGATATATTTTAGAATGTTGAGCCAAACTTCGGTAATGCCTTCATGTGTTTTGGCACTACAAGTTGTAGCCATAGGAATCCATCCTGATTTTTTTGAAGGGAATAAATGCAAGGCTCTGTTTATTTCGGATTTTGCTAATGTGGCTTTTTGAATGTTATCCCCATCCGATTTGTTGATTACAATTGCGTCAGCCATTTCCATAATTCCCCTTTTTATGCCTTGTAATTCATCACCGGCTCCTGCAATTTGTAATAACAAAAAGAAATCAACCATACTGTGAACAGCTGTTTCACTTTGTCCCACGCCTACGGTTTCTATGATAATGGTGTCAAATCCGGCGGCCTCACAGAGAATTATGGTTTCCCTTGTTTTGCGGGCCACACCGCCCAGTGTTTCTCCTGATGCCGAAGGACGCACATAAGCATTGGGATCTTTGGCTAATTCTTCCATCCGTGTTTTATCTCCCAAAATACTTCCATGCGAAATAGAACTGCTGGGGTCAATTGTTAGCACGGCTATTTTTTTTCCCTGATTTCTTAGATGTTTTCCAAAAGCTTCTATAAACGTACTTTTTCCTACTCCGGGAACACCTGTTATTCCTATTCGAACAGAATTGTTAGCGTGTGGCAAACAGGCATTGATTATTGCGTTGGCTTTAGTGAAATGTTCGGGATTGCTGCTTTCGATTAAAGTGATAGCTCGACTTAACGCACTGATTTCTCCTGCTAAAATACCAGAGATAAGTTCCTTGGTATCAGGTTGCGTCATTCGGGCTTGCTGGATTTTTTTCAAAACAGCAGGACTGAAATTTTGGATATTGCTTTCTTCGTTGTGCTTATCTTTTTTCAAAATAGAAAATGCTTTTTGTAAAAATAATACATTCAAAGGAAACGGCGTAGTTAATTTTTACCACAAAGATTCGCAAAGTAGTCGCAAAGAGACACGAAGTTTTTTTATAATTTGTGTTAATCTGTGGTTGAAACCTACGCGAAAAGTTTTTTTAACTGCGGTGTTTGTCTTGTGATATTACGGATATGTTTATGATACTAGCAAATTAGTAAATATCTTTGCCGCATTATGATCAATATTATTCTAATTTTTATCTATTTACTGTTGGGAGTTGCATTGCAACGCATTAAATGGTTTCCTTCTGATAGTTATAAACTATTAAATAAGATTGTAGTTTATATCTGTCTTCCTTCGTTAGCCTTGTATTTTATTCCTAAAATCCATTGGGATAATGAGTTGTTGTATCTCATTGGTGTTACCTGGATTGGATTTACGCTCTCTTTTTTCTTGTTTCGTTTTTTAGGCAAAAAATACGGCTGGTCTAAAAAATTAATAGGCTGTTTAATTATTACTGCCGGTTTAGGAAATACCTCGTTTTTGGGTTATCCTATTGTTAATGCGCTGTATGGTTCCGAAGGTTTGAAAATGGCTATTTTAGTCGATCAGCCGGGAACTTTTGTAGTGCTTTCTACTATTGCGGTAGTTGTGGCTACGCTTTATTCTAAAGAAGCGACCAGCGGAAGTAAAATAATTAAGAAAGTAATGCTGTTTCCGCCTTTTATTACTTTTTTGGTGGCTTGTGCGGCAAATATAATAGGATTGGATTTTCATGATTATTTCCAGTTCGCTTTACAAAAAGTAGGGAGTTTGCTGACGCCATTAGCCATGATTTCTGTGGGTTTACAACTGCATTTTGATAGCCGAAGCAAACATTGGAAATTTCTCTGGATAGGATTAGCTTATAAATTACTAATTACTCCTGCCATTTTATTTCTGCTGTATGTAGTTATCCTGAAACAAAATTCACTCATGATTAAAGTAGCTATTACCGAAGCTGCGATGGCACCCATGATTATGGCCAGTATTTTGGCATCTTCTCATGGATTAAAGCCAAGATTGAGTAGTATGATGATTGGTTTTGGAATTCCTATTTCTTTTGTTACACTTGCTTTTTGGTATTTTATACTCCAAATCATTTGATTTCTGGGTTTTAGAAATCGGATTGATTTAAGTTGGTCTATTTGTTTCAAGAATTGGTTCGGGATTAGTTTTTTTTGACTAATTTTATAGGACTTATATAAAAATAGAACTTATGGCAACAATACGATTAGGAGATATCGCTCCGGATTTTAAAGCAGAAACTACACAGGGTACAGTGCAATTTCACGAATGGTTGGGCGATTCATGGGGTGTTTTGTTTTCGCATCCATCTGATTTTACACCGGTTTGTACAACAGAATTAGGAACTGTAGCTAATTATTTCCCTGAATTTCAAAAAAGAAATACCAAGGTTATTGCGTTAAGTGTTGATGGTTTAGAATCGCACAACAACTGGATTAAAGACATTGAAGAAACTCAAAATGTAACTTTGCAATACCCAATTATCGCTGATGAGAACAAAGAAGTCGCTAACTTGTATGATATGATTCATCCAAATGCTAATGATACTTTTACAGTTCGTTCCGTATTTATTATTGGCGCTGATAAAAAAGTAAAATTAATTTTGACGTATCCGGCTTCAACAGGAAGAAATTTTGATGAGTTGTTGCGTGTAATCGATAGTTTGCAATTGACAGCTAATTACAGTGTTGCTACACCGGCTAACTGGAAAGACGGTCAGGATGTGGTTATTTCGCCATCAATACCAGATGAAGATATTCCGGCAAAATTCCCAAAAGGATTCAATCGTATTAAATATTATTTAAGGATGACACCACAACCTAATAAATAATTTTAGGTTTTGTTTACAAAAAAAAGGACAATGAGAAATATTCTTATTGTCCTTTTTTTGTTTTGGGCAGAGTCTTAGTCGTAATGGTGTCGGCATTTTACAATCTGTATTTCATCTTCCAAATACCTGTAAATTAATCGGTGTTCATCATCAATTCGACGTGACCAAAAACCAGCATACTTATGTTTTAGAGGTTCGGGTTTTCCGATGCCTTCAAATGGTGTACGGGCAATATCTTTGAGTAAATCATTGATCTTTTTTACTTTTTTCTTATCGATTTTTTGCCAATACAAATAATCTTCCCAAGATTCATCTACAAAGACATATTTCATCTTATTCTTCGATTAAATCTTTAGAAAATGATTGATTGTTTTTTAATTTTTCAATAGCAGCATCAAGGCGTTTTTCATTCAATCGTGATGACAATTCGTAATTTGTTGCCATCAGCGAATTGTACTCTTCAAGCGATATCACTACAATCCCTGAATCTTTTCCCCGGTTAATAATCAGGGTTTCAAAATTCTTCGCTACTGCATCAAAGTAAGATTTAATATCTTTTCTGAAATCGGAAATATTTGTAACTACCATAACGTGTATTTATTTAAGTACAAATATATGTACAATATTTGATGTTTTTTATAAGTTGATGTTAAATTACATCAGCCCATTTATCTTAGCATATTGCAACAACATAATCGTTTTGGCGTCTTTTAGTTCTCCTGTTTCAATCATGGCATACGCCTGGTCGAATGACATTTCTAAGACTTCAATATTTTCTTGTTCATGGTCTAGTCCGCCGCCTTCGCTGACTTTCATAGAAGCGTCATATTCGCCAATAAATAAATATAAAATTTCAGTTATGGCTCCCGGTGACATATAGGTTTCCATGATTTTTTTTACCTTAGAAATTCTATAGCCTGTCTCTTCCTCAGTTTCTCGGATGATGCATTGTTCGGGTTCGTCCTGATCTAATAAGCCGGCGCAAACTTCGATCATCATTCCGCTTTTATTTCCGTTTAAGTAGGTTGGTAAACGAAACTGACGGGTTAAAATAATGGTTTTATCTGTTTTGTTATAAAGTAAAATCGCCGCCCCGTTACCACGATCGTAGACTTCCCTTTTTTGAGTAATCACGCTATTGTCAGGTTTTTGATAATCAAAAGTTACTTTGTTCAGGATGTACCAGTTGTCCGAAAGCAGTTTGGTTTTTTGGATGGTTATTTTTGGGTCGTTCATGTGTTGTGATTTTGGATATAAAAAAACGCCCTGAAAAATCAGAGCGTTAATTGTTATTTCATAATAGTTTGTTTTCTGTCCGGACCTACAGAAACAATTTTGATAGGCACTTCCAATTCTTTTTCAATGAACTCGATGTACTCTTTTAATTCAAGCGGTAATTCCTCGTAAGTAGTCATTCCGGTTAAATCTTGTTTCCATCCTTTGAATTCTTTGTAAATTGGAGCAACATTTTCTTCTTCCACATTGTAAGGGAAGTGAGCGATGTTTTTTCCTTTATAATTGTATTCAGTACATACTTTTAAGGTATCAAAACCTGAAAGTACGTCGCCTTTCATCATCATTAATTGCGTTACTCCGTTTACCTGAACTGCATATTTTAAAGCAACTAAGTCTAACCATCCACAACGTCTTGCTCTTCCTGTAACCGAACCAAATTCGTTACCCACTTTTGCCATTGTAGCACCTACTTCGTCAAAAAGTTCAGTAGGGAAAGGACCGCTACCTACACGGGTAGTGTAAGCTTTGAAAATTCCGTAAACTTCTTTGATTTTGTTAGGAGCAATTCCTAAACCAGTACAAGCTCCGGCAGCTGTAGTGTTAGATGAAGTTACGAAAGGATAGGTTCCAAAATCAACATCTAACAATGAACCCTGAGCTCCTTCGCATAAGATTGATTTACCCGCCTTTTGAGCTTGGTGCATGTATTCTTCACTGTCGATGAAATCTAATTTTTTAATTTCTTCGATAGATTCGAAAAATTCAGCTTCTAATTCAGCTAAGTTATATTCTAATTTAACACCGTAGAAATCAATCATTGCTTCGTGCTTGTCAGCAAGAGCGCGGTATCTTTCGTTAAAATCTTCTAATTCAATATCTCCTACGCGTAAACCGTTTCTACCTGTTTTGTCCATGTAAGTTGGGCCAATACCTTTAAGAGTAGAACCAATTTTCGCTTTACCTTTAGAAGCTTCAGAAGCAGCGTCTAATAAACGGTGAGTAGGTAAGATTAAGTGTGCTTTTCTAGAAATGATTAATTTCTTTTTGATATCGATGTTGAATTTTTCTAATCCTTCGATTTCTTTTTGAAATACAACCGGATCAATTACAACTCCATTTCCAATAACATTTACCGCTGATTTATGGAAAATTCCGGAAGGAATGGTTCTAAGTACGTGTTTAATTCCGTCAAATTCTAAAGTATGTCCTGCATTTGGTCCACCTTGAAAACGAGCAATAATATCGTAATTTGAGGTAAGAACGTCAACAATTTTTCCTTTTCCTTCATCTCCCCATTGTAATCCTAGTAATAAATCTACGGTCATTTTAATTTTTTATTTAATCGTTAATTCGTTTCGGCAGTAAAGAATCACCGCCTTTTTTAAACTAAATGTTATCGTTATTGGTTTCTTCTTTGTTTTCTTCTGTTTTTGCAACTCTCTTTGTACCATAAAAATACAAGGAATGATTGGTGATATCTACATCAAAAATTTCCTCGATGGTTTTTTTGATGGTTTGTATTCTTGGGTCGCAAAACTCGACTACATCACCGGTATCAGTCATGATAAGATGGTCGTGTTGTTTGTCAAAATAGGATTTTTCATAGTGTGCCTGATTTTGTCCAAACTGATGTTTGCGCACCAATGCACAGTCTAAAAGTAATTCTATAGTGTTGTACAGCGTGGCTCTGCTGACACGGTAGTTTTTGTTTTTCATTTTGATATAGAGGTTTTCTATATCAAAATGCTCTTCGCTTTCATAGATTTCCTGAAGTATAGAGTAACGTTCAGGCGTTTTTCTATGCCCGTTTTTTTCAAGATACATTGTAAAAACGTTTTTTACAATTTCTTGATTTTTGTCGTTATTTGTGGAAATGAGTGTCATATTCGGCAAAGATAAATTTTTATTTTAATAGTTTTCAAGTTTAAATACTTATAAGATAATAATTTTGTTTTTTTTAATAAAATTAACCGCTGATTTAGGGGTGTTTTTTGAAAACAAAATCTTTTTAGTTATCTAAAGTATTTGGGAAAAAATATATTATTAGGGAAACTAATTTTTGTAAACCCGGGTTACACGGTCAATTCCGTCAATTTTTTTGATATTGTCAATTAGTTTTTTCAAAATAGTGATGTTTTGTACAATTACCGTTAGCTGTCCTTTGAAAAGTCCTGCGTCTCCACTCAATGAAATACTTTGAATATTCACATTCATATTATTCGAAATCACCTTTGTCAACTCGTTAGTTAAACCAATGGTGTCCATTCCTGTGATGTTCAAAATGGCTTTGAATTCTTGTTGAGAAGAGTCAATCCATTTGGCAGGCATAATTCGATAAGCGTAGTTGGACTGTAAAGAGATCGCGTTAGGGCAATCTTTTTTATGCACTTTTATTCCCTCATTGATGGTAACGAAACCAAAAACCTGATCTCCCGGAATTGGGTTACAACAAGTAGAAAGTTTGTAATCTAATTTATCCTGTTCTTTACCAAAAACCAACATGTCGTAATTGTTGTTGAGTACAGGTCTGTGGATATCAGTATCGGCTGTGTTTCCGCTACGTTTGATTTTGCTTTTAAAGAAATTAATTAAGGTATTACTTTTTTGAGCAGCAAAGTCCTTTAATTGCTGGTTGTCAATAGTGCCAATTCCAACTCGGTAAAATAAATCCAAACTGGTTTTAAGGTGGAAAAAGTTAACTAATTCGTTAGTTACTCCTTCATTCAAAGTAACTTTAAGGTGTTTTAGTTTACGGGTAAGAACTTCTTTTCCTTCTTCGGCAATTTTCTTAGTGTTTTCGTTAAGAACATTTCTAATTTTATTTTTTGCTCTCGAAGTAGTTACATAATCTAACCAGTTGGCAGTAGGTTTTTGATTTGGAGAGGTGATAATTTCTACCTGATCCCCACTCTTTAATTCATAATTTAAAGGAACTAATTTTCCATTGACTCTGGTTCCGCGGGTTTTGATTCCAATTTCGGAGTGGATACTAAATGCAAAATCTAGTGATGTAGCTCCTTTAGGCAGCGATTTAATATCGCCTTTAGGGGTAAAAATATAGATTTCTTTCGAGTACAAGTTCATTTTGAAATCTTCCACAAAGTCAATTGCGTTGGTTTCAGGATTTTCTAAAGCTTCTCGAAGTAAGTTCAACCAAACATCCAATCCGCCTTCTTCGGTAGCTCCGTTTTTGTATTTGTAATGTGCAGCATAACCTTTTTCTGCAATTTCGTCCATACGTTCACTGCGTACCTGTACTTCAACCCAACGTCCTTTAGGTCCCATTACCGTAATATGCAAGGCTTCATAACCTGTTGATTTAGGTGACGAAATCCAGTCTCTTAGTCGGCTTGGGCTGGGTCTGTAATGATCGGTAACGATAGAATAAATTTTCCAGGCAATAAACTTTTCATCGTGTGCGTCTGATTTATACACAATTCGAAGTGCAAATTTGTCATAAACTTCGTCAAAAGTTACATTTTGGGCTTTCATCTTTCTACGGATAGAATAGATAGATTTTGGGCGGCCTTTTATGATGTAATCAATTCCTTCGGCATCTAAAGAAGCTTTAAGTACGTCTGAGATGTCTTTGATGTAAGCATCCTGTTGTTCTTTGGTCTCTTTTATTTTGCTGACAATATCATTGTATATGGCAGGTTCAGTATATTTTAAACCTAGATCTTCCAGTTTTGTTTTGATGTTGTATAAGCCTAGTCTATGAGCCAATGGCGCATAAATGTATAAGGTTTCTGATGCAATTTTAACTTGTTTGTGGTCATCCATAGACTCCATAGTTTGCATATTGTGCAATCTGTCGGCTATTTTTATCAGGATTACACGCACATCATCATACAAGGTCAATAACATCTTCCTGAAGTTTTCGGCTTGCATAGAGACATTCATGTCTTTTTGTACGATGGATATTTTAGTCAAACCTTCCACAAGTTGTGCTACCTTAGGATTGAACATTCGCTCAATATCTTTAACGGTAGTAGGGGTGTCTTCTACAACATCATGTAATAAGGCCGCTGCAATTGAAGTAGCTCCAAGACCTATTTCGGAGGCAACAATTTTGGCCACAGCAATGGGATGAAAAATATAAGCTTCTCCCGATTTTCTTCTTTGGTCTTTATGAGCTTCCACAGCAACGTCAAAAGCCTTGCGTATCAGTTTTTTATCTTCGGTAGTTAATGTTTGGTAACTAATGCGAAGTAATTCTTTGTATTCTTGAGCAATTGCTTTATTCTCTTTTTCAATATCTATTTCTGTCATAAGTGCAGGGTTCATTTTCTAAAAATAACGATAAGTTCGCATATATGCAAGAGTTGGGAGTTTAGATTTTAGAATTCAGAATTTAGATTTTATTCTGTATCATTATTATCCCACTCAATTAATTTTTTATAGACTAAAATTGGAATTGAATAAAATAACATAGCCATTCCGAAAAAGCCTCTAATGATTAGTAAATTAATTTTTTCATATTCATTTTCAGTTATTTCTCTAATTATATTTCCGCGATTTATTAAAAAGTATTTACTGTTTATAATTTCTGTACTTCCTTCGCTGTGTAGGGATTTAGAGAAGCAAATTATTGCAGTGAAAAAACTTAAACCTAATATTGTTAAAATCCAATTTGATGCATTTTTAAAGAATGGTGCTAAAGGTATACTTCCTGAATTAAATATAATATTGTTGTCATATTCATATTCCATGATTTTTTCATTGTTTTTGGCATAAAATATAGCAGGGATAAGTACAATAAAAATTCCACCAAAAAGAATAAATAAATAAGGGAATTTTTCTACCAAATTTATTTTGAATAAAGATAATAATACAATTGAGGTTGTTAATGTCCAGCCAATTACAGATAGGATGTATAATTTCTGTTTCATTTATTATTCTTGTTGTCTTGGCTGAAGTTGTGGCTAATTTTCTGAAATCTAAAATCTGCAGTCTGAATTCTATAATCTAAAACCCTCTTTGTCTTTTGGCTTCGAATATTAATATGGCGGCAGCAACAGAAACGTTCATGCTGTCGATTTCACCTTGCATAGGAATAATGATGTTTTGCGTAGCGGCATCACGCCATTCCTGGGTAAGTCCGGTGGCTTCAGTTCCAACTACTAGCGCGGTTGGTTTTGTGTAGTCCTGAGTGTGATAGCTTGTCGAGTTTTGCAAGGTGGCACAGTAGAAATTGATGTTTTTTTCTTTTAAAAAAGAAATGATTTCAGCGGTGCTTGCTGTTGCAATTTGGTTGGTAAACAGGCAGCCTACACTGGAACGAACAATATTTGGGTTGTATAAATCGCTTTTGGGATTGGCAATAATTACAGCATCAAGATTAGCGGCATCGGCGGTTCTTAAAAGTGCGCCTATGTTTCCGGGCTTTTCAGGAGCTTCGGCAACTAAAATTAAGGGTGTTGCTGAAAGTTTTAAATCAGAAAGTTGTAAGGATTTTGATTTGGCTACAGCCAATACACCTTCGGTGGTTTCGCGATAACTTAGTTTTTGAAATACTTCTTTGTTGATTTCGATTAATTCAGCTGATTTGGCTAATTTTTTTGCTTCAATTTCGCTGCAAATTTCAGGATAAAACAATACGGTTTCAATTTCATAATTTCCTTTTACGGCTAACGAAATTTCGCGTACACCTTCAATTAAAAAAGTTCCGGTTTGTCTTCTGTTTTTGGCTTTTTCCTGTAATAATACTAAAGATTTTATGAATGGATTTTGAATAGATGTAATTTGTTTCAAGAGATTCTAAATTTTAGTATTATAAAAATTAAACAGTTCTTTGTACGACTTCAAAAATTTTAGCATCCTCACATTTTAAGGTTTTTGAAGGGAATTTCATCAACAGAGCGTAGTCGTGAGTCGCCATAAGAATGGTTTTTCCATTGGCATTAATTTTTTTCAAAACATCCAGAACTTCCACGCTGGTTTGCGGATCTAAGTTTCCGGTAGGTTCGTCGGCAAGGATTAATTCAGGGTCGTTCAATAAAGCTCTTGCAATGGCTACACGCTGTTGTTCTCCGCCCGAAATTTGATGCGGCATTTTTTGAGCGTAGTTTTTCATACCTACTTTATCCAGAACTTCTTCTATTTTTCGGTTCATTTCGTTCTGGTCTGACCAGCCTGTTGCTTTAAGAACAAAAAGCATATTGTCCTGAATAGAACGATCCGGTAATAATTTGAAATCCTGAAAAACAATTCCGATTTTACGTCTTAAAAAAGGAATGTCGTTTTCTTTCATTGTCTCTAAATCAAAGTCAACAATGTGTCCGTTGCCTTCAATTAATGGTAAGTCAGCATAAAGCGTTTTCATTAAACTACTTTTTCCTGAACCGGTTTTTCCAATAATATAAATGAATTCTCCTCGGTTTACTTCAAGGTTAACATTCGATAAGATTACTTTATCTTCTTGATAGATAGTTGCATTTTTTAAGGATAGTACGGCTTGAGACATAATTAGAATTTGTTTATGGTGTAAAAGTAATTATCAATTATGAAATAGCAATATCAAAATACTGGTTTTTTGCGCTCTGTTAAAATATTTGTTCATAATAAAACTAATTAGGTACTCGTTATCAAATGTAGAATATGATATATTTGGATATTAAAATAAGATAAAAATGCGTAAATTTTCCAGGCTCTTTTTTTTGTTGGTTTTTGTTAAAACTACTTCGCTTTTAGCACAAAAAACTGCTGTATATACTAGTGATTTTAAGGATTATAATAAAGCGGTTGCTTTGTATAAAGACAATCAGTACGCTTCGGCTCAGTTTCTTTTTGAGAGAGTAAAATCAGAAGTAAAAAACGATGAAATCAAATCAGATTGTACTTATTATGATGCCAGTTGTGCTGTTCGGTTAGGACATGCTAATGCTGATGTCCTGATGGAATCGTTTTTAGAAAAATATCCAACAAGTTCTAAAACAAATCAGGCTTATGTAGAAGTAGCTCATTTTTATTTTAATCAAAAAAAATATTCAGAAGCACTAAAAAAGTTTGAACAAGTAGATGAAAGTCAGTTGAGTGCTAAGGACAAAGACCGATTTAATTTTCAAAAAGGGTATAGTTTATTTAGTTCTAATAACAAAAAAGAAGCAACTACTTACTTTAATAAGGTTTTGAAATCAGAAGTTTATGGTTCTCAGGCTAAATATTATTTAGGTTTTATGGCTTATGAAGGCAATAATTATCAGGAGGCCAATAAGTATTTTGACCAGGTAGCAACTGATGAAAAATTTGCTGAAAAACTTTCCTATTATCAGGCGGATATGAGTTTCAAGTCGGGAAATTTTGAAAAAGCAATTGCTTTAGGGCAAAAAGCGATGGCTAAATCGAATGAAGCAGAGCAATCGGAATTGAATAAAATTATTGGTGAAAGCTATTTTAATTTAAAAAAATACAACGAAGCTATTCCGTATTTAGTGGCTTACAAAGGTAAAAGAGGAAAGTGGAATAACACCGATTATTACCAATTGGGTTATGCTTATTACAAGAAAAACGACTTTGAAAATGCCATTGCCCAGTTCAATAAAATTATTGGCGGAAAAGATGGAGTGGCTCAGAATGCCTATTACCATTTAGGGGAAAGTTACCTGAAATTAGATAAAAAACCACAGGCTTTGAATGCTTTCAAAAATGCTTCCGAAATGGCTTTTGATGCAGCCATTCAGGAAGATGCCCATTTGAATTATGCTAAATTGAGTTATGAGTTAGGGAATTCCTATCAAAGTGTACCTGCTGTTTTGCTTGGTTTTATCAATAAATACCCCAATAATTCCAGTCGTCCGGTGGTGGAGAAATTATTGATTGATTCGTATATCTCTTCTAAAAATTACAAAGAAGCTTTGGTTTTACTGGAAAAAAACAAAATCCCGGAAAATAAATTGGCTTACCAAAAAGTAACTTTTTACAGAGGTCTGGAATTATATACCGATAGAAATTATGCAGCAGCTTCGCAAATGTTTCAAAAATCTTTAGCTAATACTATTGATGCTCAATTTACTGCCAGAGCTACTTTCTGGAAAGCTGAAACAGAGTATGTTTTAGAAGATTACAATAAATCCTTGTTGAGCTTCAAACAATTTGCAGCAATGTCATCAGCGGCAACAACTCCTGAGTATAAAAACAGCAGTTACAATATTGCGTATGCCTATTTTAAATTAAAAGAATACGATGCAGCCGGAGATGCTTTTCAAAGATTTATTGATAAGGTAAAAGATGATAAAACCAGAATAACCGATGCTTATTTGCGTTTAGCTGATTGTCGTTTTGTGACTACTAAATACTGGCCGGCTATGGATGCCTACAATAAAGTAATCGAACTTAAAAGTGTAGATGCTGATTATGCTTATTATCAAAAAGCAATTAGTTATGGTTTTGTGGCTAAAAATGACAAAAAAATTGAAGAGTTAAATTCGTTTTTACTGGCTTATCCTAAATCAAGCTATCGTGATGATGCGATGTTCGAATTAGCTAATACCTATGTGGCGACGAGCAAGCAGGATTCAGCTTTGAAAACCTATGATAAATTAATAAGCGAATACAAAAACAGTGCGTTTACATCCAGAGCTATTTTGCGTCAGGGATTAGTTTATTACAATTCCGATCGCAATTCTGAGGCTTTGATGAAATTCAAAAAAGTAGCTGCCGAGTATCCTAAAACTTCTGAAGCATTAGAGGCAGTTGCTACAGCAAGATTAATTTATGTAGATAGTGGAAAAGTAGCTGAGTATGCTGCCTGGGTGCGTACATTGGATTTTGTTGCTGTTACTGATGCTGATTTGGATAACGATACTTTTGAATCGGCTGTGAAACAATTTGAGCAAAATAATAATGCTCAGGCAATTTCAGGTTTTAGAGCTTATATCTCGAGTTTTCCAAACGGTATTCATGCTTTGAAAGCGAATTTTTATTTGGCGCAGGCCTATTATGCCGAAGGTCAAAAAGATAAAGCGATTCCTAACTACGAATATGTTGTTAATGAGCCAAGAAGCGAATTTACAGAGCAATCTCTATCAAGATTAGCACAAATTTTATTAGATAGCGGTGCAAAAGAAAGAGCTATTCCGGTATTGGCGCGTTTAGAAAATGAAGCTGATTTGTCTCAAAACAAAGTTTTTGCACAGTCTAATTTGATGAAATGTTATTATGAAAATAAGGATTATGCTAATGCGGTTGTTTATGCCGAAAAAGTGTTGAATAATCCAAAAATCGATGATAATGTAAAAAGTGATGGGCAAATTATCATTGCACGTTCGGCCATGCAAACTGGAGATGAATCGAAAGCGAAAGCAGCTTACGCCAAAGTATTGCTGATTGCTAAAGGAGAATTGGCAGCAGAGGCGTTGTATTATGATGCTTATTTTAAAAACAAAGAAGCTAAGTTTGAAGCTTCGAATACTGTGGTTCAAAAATTAGCCAAAAGTTATGCTGCTTATCGTTTTTACGGAGCCAAAGGTTTGATTCTTATGGCTAAAAACTTTTATGGTTTAAAAGATAGTTTTCAGGCAACCTACATTTTAGATAGCGTAATTCAGAATTTTTCTGACTTCCCGGATGTGGTTACTGAAGCACAAACGGAGCTAGCCCGAATTAAATCAGAAGAGTCTAAAACAAATTCTTCGATAGCTAATTAATTTAAAATATTGTCACACTGTCCCAAAGTTTCGGGCGTCGAAGTGCTTCACGTAAAAAAAAATAAAGTATGAAATTCATTTTCCAAAATAAAATAATATTAGGTCTGTTTGTGATGGTTTTCCAATTTTCTTTTGCCCAAAAGAAAAATGAAAGCATAGGTTCAGAAGAGGTAAATATTGTAAAATCCTATACGCCAACAATATCAGATGCGTCAAAAATTCAGGAATCTCCGGCTCTTGATGACGAGTCAAACACTAAAAAAGAAACGATTAAATATACTATTTTTTCGTTTCCGGTAGCTTCGACTTTTACTCCGGCCAAAGGAAAGGCTGAAGCAGTGGATAAAGAAGCCAAAGAAAAGTTTTTTAATAATTATGCTACTCTGGCAATTGGGAATTACGGAGCGTTGAATGCTGAGTTGTTTGTTAATCAGGAATTAGCAAAGAATGATTATGTAGGAGGGATGTTTCGTCATTTTTCTTCTCAGGGAGGTATTAATAATGTAAAATTAGACGATTGGTATTATGATACCGCTTTGGATATAACTTACGGAGCTAATTATGATAAAATGTCCTGGAATATTGATTTAGGGTATCAAAATCAAGTGTATAACTGGTATGGTTTGCCAATGGATTTTGGGAGTACATTAAGTGCTTCTGATAGAAATAATTTAATAGGAAGTATCGATTCTAAGCATGCATACAATGGAATTTTTTTAGGCGGAAAACTGGATTTTTCCGAAGGAGCTTTTAAAGAAATGGTAATGAAATTCAGTCATTTTACGGATAGTTTTGGTTCGGCCGAAAACCGATTTTATATTAAACCAAAGTTGCAATTTGATGTTGCTGATCAATTGGTAAAAACCGATATTATTGTGGATTATGTAGGAGGAACTTTCGATAAAAATTATGCGAATGACAATTTGGAAGCAATAAAATATGGTTTTACTAATTTAGGACTTTCGCCTAGTCTGAACATTCAGGAAAACGGTTGGGACGTAAAATTAGGAGCTTCATTATTTTATAGTATAGATAAAACAGGAGCCGATAATAAATTTTTAATATACCCAAATGTGAGCGTTTCTTATCCTGTTGTGGACAATTTGATGATTTTTTATGCAGGGGCAGAAGGAAGTTTAGAGCAAAACTCGTATATGGATTTTGTAAAAGAAAACCCGTTTTTATCTCCAACATTAGCCATTGCACCTATGGATAAACAGTATGATGTTTTTGCCGGTTTGAAGGGGAAATTAGCTTCCAGTGTGAGTTATAACATTCGTGGTTCTTATATTAACGAAAGAAATAAGGCTTTGTTTAGAAGTAATGATTATACTGAGAATAGTTCGAATGAAGATTATGCTTTTGGGAACTCATTTCAGGTGGTTTATGATGATGTAAGAACTTTTCGTTTTTCAGGAGATTTGAAAGCTGATTTTTCTGAAAATGTAAGTTTTGGAATTGGAGGAACTTTTAGCAGTTATAAAAATAGCGTTCAGCAAGAAGCGTGGAATTTGCCTGAAATAGAGTTGAATTCGGCTATTGATTTTAATATTACACCAAAATGGTATGCGGGAGCTAAACTGTTTTATGTTGGAGAAAGAAAAGATATGCAAACGAATATTGATTTAAATCCTGTGGGTACTCCTGTGAAATTAGGAAGCTATATAGATTTGAATTCGCATGTTGGTTACAAATACAATTCTCAGCTAACCGCATTTTTGAAGTTGAATAATATGACCAATAAGTCCTATCAAAAATGGATGAATTATCCTGTACAAGGTTTTCAGGTGATGCTGGGGGCGAATTATAAATTTGATTTTTAAGTTTTTTAGTTAACCACAAAGAGCACTAAGATTTTCGCTAAGTCCACAAAGTTTTAATCCTTTGTTTTTACTTTCGAAATCTTAGTGCTCTTTTTTTGTTAAAGACTTTTTACAGATTGTTTAAAAAAAAATTGTGGTCTCTGTGAAAACTTTGTGTCCTTTGTGGTAAAAAAATGTTATTCTGTAAAAGGAATCGCAATACGCATTTTGTCCCATCCAATGTTGAGAATCATACCTTTCTCAGCTGGAGTAAAAACCATTGAAAGAGCTTCCAGAGATTCTTCCGCCTGGGTTACAGGAACAACTAATCGGGCAATATCATTTTCGGCTTTATAGTTGTAAGCTCCCCAAACATTAACACTTTTATTAATGATAATGGTGTAGTTTTCTTGTTCAGGAATAGTGTATAATGAATAAGTTCCTGATTTGATTTTGGTTTTACCAAGCATAACATCTTTGTAAAAAGTGATCTCAGTTGCTTCGTTAGCGCCGGTTCTCCATACTTTTCCAGCAGGAGCCAATTCGCTTAACGTACGTCCTTTAAGTTGTGGACGGCTGTAAACAATTTTAGCTGATTTAACTGGGATTTTATTGTCGGCAGGAAATAAAGCTTGGTCTAATGGGCTTTTGTCTAAGCCAGGGAATTTTTGAGCTTGTACGTTGGTAGCTAGCATTAATAGTGAGCCAAAAGCAATTGCGGAAATGAATTTTAATTTTTTCATAGTAGATTTTAAAAAGAATAAGATTAATAAGATTCTTTACGAAGTTACAGAAAAAATGTTTTTTACACTTTAAAAAAAAGAACATCTTTGTAGTTTAAGAATTGTAGTACTTCAATAAAATGACTTTCAAACAAAAAATATATGATTATTATTGCCGATTAGTAGAAGATAGAATCGATGCTTTCCGGGATATGATTGCAGCTTTGACCGAGGATTCTAAAAATGATGCCAAAGGTTCCGCTGGTGATAAACACGAAACTGCTCTGTCGATGATGCATTTGGAACAGGAAAAATTCAATACGAAACTAAGAGAGGTTTTAGAGCAAAAAGCCGTTTTGGACAAAATTGATGCTTCGGTAATTGCAAAAACAATAGTCTTAGGGAGTTTGGTGAAAGCCAATGGAATTTATCTGTATCTGTCTTTGGCTTTGCCAAAAATAACTATTGACGGAATAAATGTGATTGCTTTGTCTCCACAATCGCCGTTGGGAAGTAAGTTAATGGGGAATTCGGTGGGTTTTACTTTTGAAATTAATGGAACGAACTATTTGATTGAGAGTGTTGAATAGATTCTAATCTAATTAGTTTTGATGATAATTTTTCGTCAGTTCGAGTGATTTTCGATAGAAAATCGTATCGTGAACAAGAAAAATTTCATTAAAAACGGTTCTCGATATATTTTTTGTTCCGTTTTACTGCATAAAAAATACTCGAACTGATGTACATCCAATGGTTTTTATACAATTGAAATCATTTAAAAAAATGGGATTCCCTAAAAAAAACTTTCGTAAATTCGCCAGCTTAAAAGTTTGACTTTAAAACGAATTAAAATTATGAGTAAAATAATGACAGTCGACATCTTGTCGAGTATTAAAGGAGCACAGCCTTCAGAGAGTGTGAACAAATTATTTGATGTAATCAAGAATGCACATCCATCAAATAATAATTCCTTGAATAATGTCAATCATAATTGTGTGTCTGTAAGTGATTTAAGAGAAGATGTTGTGATAGAGAGTTCGGCTATGGAAAAACAACTTATTTTAGAAAATTTCCCGAACAAAAAAAATGGTTTTTTAGTTGTTGCTAAAGTTATAGAAGGATAAAATGGATTCTCAGATAAAAAAAATACACCAACAATTGGTGTCAAAACAAATAACTTGTACGTCTTTAGTACAGGAAAAATTAGACTTACTTAAACAAAATACATACAACTCTGTAAATTCTTTATTGGATACTTTGGCCTTAGATTTAGCGGCTAAGGTGGATGCTAAAATTGCAAACGGGGAAACTATCGGTTTGCTGGAAGGTATTCCTTTCGGGATTAAAGATGTGTATATGGTACAAGGAACTTACACTACGGCAAGTTCTGAGTTGTTGAAAAATTATAAATCGCCTTACACGGCTACTGCTATTCAAAAATTATTGGATGCGGGTGCGATTCCATTGGTGAAAGAAAACTGCGACAGTTTTGGTCACGGTTCTTCTAGTGAAAACACGATTTTTGGAGCGGTAAAAAACGCAATTAATCCAGAATTGGTTGCCGGAGGTTCAAGTGGTGGTTCTGCGGTGAATGTTGCCAAGGATTATACTGTGTTTTCTATTGGTGGAGATACTGGAGGTTCGATTCGTCAGCCTGCCGGATACAATCATATTTATGGTTTTAAACCCACTTACGGAAGAATTTCAAGATACGGATTGATGGCTTATGCATCTTCTACAGATTGTGTTGGTCCATTGGCAAAGTCAATTGAAGATATTCGAATTGTGTTGAATGTAATGAGTGGAAAAGATCCAAAAGATCAAACTTCAATCACTTCATCAGAAATTAGTGAAGAAGCAATTGCAACTTCGTCTGTGAAAACTGTTGGTTATTTCAAAAACTTTATAGAAAGTGAAGCTATTGATGCTACTATAAAAGCTGATTTTTTAGCTAACATCGAAAAGATAAAAGCTAAAGGAATTGAAGTGAAAGAATTGGATTTCTTCAAATCGGATATTTTAGTTTCGACGTATTATACTTTGGCAATGGCGGAAACGGCTTCGAATTTATCTCGTTTAGACGGAACCAATTATGGAAACCGTATTGAAGGGGATAATTTGATTGACACCTATGCTGTAACGCGTTCTGAAAACTTTTCAGAAGAAACAAAACGAAGAATTGTAGGTGGAAATCAGGTGTTATCACAAGGTTTTTCAGATGAAATATATTTAAAAGGATTGGCTGTAAGAGATCAGATTTCTGAAAATTTCAGTAAGGATTTTGAAGAGGTGGATATTATTTTATCGCCGGTTACACCAAGTACACCTCCTAAAATTGGAGACAGTTTAAAAGATCCTTTGGCTATGTATTTGTCGGATGCCTATACGGTTGGTTTTAGTTTAGGGCAATTGCCAACTTTAACTGTGCCACAAGGGACAAGTACTGGATTGCAAATTACTGCAGCAAAAAATAATGATGAATTAGTGTTGAAGTTTGCAAACTTCTTAAAAGATACAATATAATGGAATTGGAACAATTAACGGCGGCTTTAAAAGCCCACGATTTAGAATTGGTAATCGGACTGGAAACTCATGTTCGATTGAATACCAAAACCAAGTTGTTTTGTTCTTGTCCAAATCAAGAAATAGAAACACCTAATCAAAATATATGTTCGGTTTGTACCGGACAAATGGGCGTTTTGCCAGCCATAAATAAAGAAGCGATTACTAAAGCCATTTATTTTGGTAAAGCGGTCAATTCGACATTTAGTAATGAAGTGATTTCCTGGGATAGAAAGCATTACGAATATCCGGATAACCCGAAAAATATTCAGATAACGCAATTTCATAATCCAATAATTCCTGACGGACAGGTTTCTTGTTATAGAAACGACGGTTCTCAATTTACAGTAAATTTGACGCAGGTTCATATTGAAGAAGATGCGGCAAAATTGATGCACGAAAAGAAAATTTCGTTGGTCGATTTTAATAAAGCGGGAGTTCCGTTGATTGAAATTGTTACGGAGCCTTGTGTTCGTAATATTGAAGACGCTTCGACTTATGCGCAATACATTCAGCGTATTGTTCAAAATTTAGGAATTTCTGAAGCGAATTTGGAGAAAGGAGAATTCAAATCAGATGTTTCAGTTTCTTTACGCAAAATAAATTCGGATGTTTTAAACCCAAGAACAGAAATCAAAAACTTGAATTCGTTTAAGTTTATGGTCGAAGCTTTGAAAGAAGAAGTTGAGAAGCAGTTTAATTATTTTATCGAAAATAAAGAATTTAGACCTGATCAAACGACTGTGTTATGGGATGCTGATTTAAAGCAAACCAAAACCATGCGTAAAAAAGAATTCGAAGCGGATTACCGTTTTATTTCGGAACCGGATTTACCTTTCGTAAACATTAAAGCAGAGATTGAAGCGATTACAGTAGATACAAGTGCATTGCCTTATGCTGTTGAATCTATTTTGATTAACGGAGGTGTTTTGCCTCAGGATGCTAAATTTTTCACGGCAGATGCGTTGCGTTCCAGAACATTTGTGACTTTAAATAACGAAATTAAAGATCCATCGTTTGTTGCTAAAACTTTAGCAAATAATATCAAGGCTGAAGATTATGATAAGATTCATAATATTGAACATTTGATAACCATTTTTGTTTTGTTTAAAGCTGAAAAAATTACGGCTGTTTTAGTTCAAAATGCGATTGCAGGATATCTAAAAGATCAAAATTTCGATTACAATAAATATTTTGCAGATAATACCATTTCTGAAGATAAAATTCAGGAAGTAATTGCAACGGTTATTTCAGAAAATGAAGCTGTAGCCAATGATATAAAAGCGGGTGACCAAGGAAAAGCAGGTATTTTAGTTGGTAAAGTTTTAGGTGTTATTGGAAAAGGAGCGAATGGAAAAGTAATTCGTCAGATTATATTAGACAAATTAGGTGCTGCTGCTGTTTTGGAGAAAAAAGAAGCGCAGGAAAAAGTTTCTAAAGAAGCAATTGCTGAATCTAAAGAAGTTCAAGAAGAAGCACTTCCTGAAATTCCTATTGTTGTAAAAGATACCTACAGAACTCATAAGATTTCACAATTATCAGAGGCAAATATCGGCGAAGAGGTGATGTTGTCAGGCTGGGTAGCGAGTGTTCGTGACCACGGTGAATTGATGTTTATTGATTTGCGTGATTCAAGTTATGAGATTTTCCAGGTTAATATCAGTAGAGAAACTTTTCCTAATATCGACGAGTTAGTGAAATTGAAACCGGAATCGGTAATTTCGGTAAAAGGTATTGTAGTAGGACGTAATGAAGATGATTATAATGCAGGATTGCGTACGGGTAAAATTGAATTGGAAACTTCGGTTTTAGAAATTTTAAATTTATCTAAAACATTGCCTTTCGAAATTAAGAGAGCTGCAAAAACTAACGAAGCAACCCGTTTTCAATATAAGTTTCTGGATCACAGAAATGATGAGGTACGTCGTGCGATTGTAAATCGTCATAAGGTAATTAAGTTAATTCGTGACATCTTAGATGAGGAAGAGTTCTTAGAAATTGAAACACCAATTCTAAGTGCAGGAACCGATGAAGGAGCACGTGAATTTATTGTTCCTACACGTAAACAAGCTGGTTTGTTTTACACCTTGCCACAAGCGCCACAGCAGTTCAAGCAAATGTTGATGGTAAGTGGTTATGAGAAATATTTTCAGGTAGCGCGTTGTTTTAGAGATGAGGATTCTCGTGGAGATCGTCAGCCAGAATTTACGCAATTGGATATGGAGTTGGCTTATGCCAGCATGCAGCAGATTATCGATTTGAACACGAAATTGTTCAATGAAGTAGTTAAAAAAGTATACGGTAACAAATGGATTTTACGTCCGTTTGAAGTGATTACCTATAAAGATGCGATGGATTTCTATGGCTGTGACAGACCTGATTTGCGTTACGGCCTAAAAATGCAAGATATTACGGCTATCGTAAAAGATACTACTTTCCAAGTATTCAGTAAACCGATTGAAGAAGGCGGAATTGTAAAATGTATCAAGGTTTCGGCTCAGGAGCAAGGAAATAAGCGTATGTCTAAAGGTCAAATCGAAGCTTTAACTGCTATTGCTCAACAACACGGTTTAGGTGGATTGGCATATATTATTGTTAATGAAGAGGAGTTGCAATCGCCAATTATTAAGTTCTTAGGTGAAGAAATTGCAGCAGGAATCATAAAAGCTACGGATGCTCAGGTTGGGGATATTGTGTTCTTCTCAGCAGCAGATTATGCTACGGCTAATAAAGCTTTAGATGCTGTTCGTCAGGAATTGGGTAGAATGTTGCATTTGATTAATCCTAAGGAATTACGTCCAGCCTGGGTAGTTGATTTTCCAATGTTTGAAAAAACAGATGAAGGAAGATGGACATTTACGCACAATCCGTTCTCGATGCCGGCTATTTATGATTTGGAAAAACACATGAATGGTAAGGAAGAAGAAATTGGAACTATCATTGCGCAGCAATACGATATAATCTTAAACGGTTACGAAATTGGTGGAGGTTCTGTTCGTGCACATAAATCGGAGATTCTGGAAGCGACTTATAGAAATATGGGTTACAACAAAGAAGAAATGATTAAGAGTGTAGGAACGATGTATAAAGCCTTCCAATACGGTGCGCCACCACACGGAGGAATTGCCTGGGGAATTGACCGTTTAATGATGATTTTAGAGAAAAAAGCATCTATTCGTGAAGTTATGGCTTTCCCGAAAACAGGAACTAGTGAAGATTTGTTATTTGGGGCACCATCGCTTTTATCAGATAAAAAGGTAGAAGAAATGAATGTGAGAATTATTAAATAAAAATATCAAAAATCAATTTCAATGATTAATTGAGTTGATTGAAATGATTCAATTTTCAAATTTCCAAAACGACATTTTAAATGCTTGTTTTGGAAATTTTGTTTTTTTATGAAAAATGGTGTTTGGGGTAAATTCTATTTATCAACACAAAGGTTCGTGTATCAAGAACTTTTTATGTATCTTTGTGTAGTTTTGAGAGATATGAAAAGAATAATTGCGAAAAAGACTTTGAAAGATTTCTGGGAAAATCATGCAGATGCCGAGCAGTATCTAAAAACATGGTATGAAACAGCAAAAAATTCAAATTGGAAATCACCTAATGATGTTAAGCAAACTTTTATTAATGCGAGTGTCTTAAAAGATGGGAGGATTGTTTTTAATATAAAAGGAAATTCTTATCGACTGATTGTAAAATTTAATTTTGAAAGACAATGGGCATTTATTCGATTTGTGGGAACTCATGCTGAGTATGATAAAATAAATGCCGACACAATTTAAAAGTAGAATTATGAAAATTACACCTATTAAAACAGAAAAAGATTACTTAGAAGCACTTGAAAGATTGGAGGTGATTTTTGATGCTGCGCCAAATTCAGTTGAAGGCGATGAGGCTGAAATTTTGTCGATGTTGATAGATAATTATGAAAATCAATTCTTTTCTATTGATGCACCTGATCCAATTGAAGCTATTAAAATCAGAATGGAAGAAATGAATATTAGGCAAAAAGATCTGGTTGGGATAATTGGTGGAAAAAGTAGTGTTTCTGAGGTTTTGAACAAGAAAAAAAAACTAACTGTTGATATGATTCGGGAGCTTGAAAGGGTTTTAAATATTTCAGCTTCAGTATTAGTTGGTAGTTATCAATTAAAACCCTAGTTTGATTTTAATCACAATATCAAAAATCAATTTCAATGGCAATGCTAATTGCAAATTGAAAATAATAAATTTCCAAAACAGCATTTTTTAATGTTTGTTTTGGGAATTTGTTTTTTAGGGCTTTTTTTTAATTGCAATTGAATCAGGACCTCGGTTTATTAAGCCCTCTGTCGTACATGACAATGCTTCCTGCTACTGATACATTCAAACTTTTTTCAGATTTGAATTTAATTAGATGATGGCATTTTGCAATTGCTTTTTTAGATAAACCATTGTCTTCGGCGCCTAATAAGTAAACACATCGCCTAGGGTGTTCAAATGTTTCCAAATCGGCTGCTCGTTCGTCAAGTTCGACTCCTACTAAGCGTGCGCCTTTGGGTAAGTTTTGGTAAAAATCTTCAAAGGTTTCGTAGTGAAAATAAGGCATTGATTTTACGGCATTTTCTGTGTCGCAAGCCTGTTTGGCGTATCTGTTTCCTATTGTGAAAATATAACTTGCTCCCAGGTTTTGGGCAGTTCTCCATAAAACGCCTAAGTTTTCAGGGGTTTTACCATTCTGTATTCCTATTCCGAAAAATTCGGTTGTAAAATTATCGCTCATGGCGCAAAAATACGAACAGTTGGTAGTATTGCCAAGTTTTTAATTTATGCTGAAAAAAATAGCTGTTTGTTGTTGAAATCTTCTTATTTTGTTGATAACTTAAGGCTGTTGAAGGCTATTTTTAACGGTATATAAATTGCGTTTTTATATATTTGCGTGTTATACAAAAAAATACATTTAGAATAGAACATATGAGCGAAGAAATTAAGAACAATTATTCAGCGGATAGTATTCAGGCATTAGAAGGAATGGAGCATGTAAGAATGCGTCCTTCCATGTATATAGGTGATGTTGGGGTTCGTGGACTTCATCACTTGGTTTATGAGGTTGTTGATAACTCCATTGATGAAGCAATGGGTGGTCATTGTGATGCCATAAGTGTAGCGATAAATGAAGATGGTTCTATTACAGTTGAAGATAATGGACGTGGTATTCCGGTAGGAATTCATAAAAAAGAAGGAGTTTCGGCGCTTGAGGTTGTAATGACTAAAATTGGAGCCGGAGGTAAATTTGATAAAGATTCGTATAAGGTTTCCGGAGGATTGCACGGTGTTGGAGTTTCTTGTGTGAACGCTTTGTCGAATCACTTAATTGCCACGGTTCATAGTAGTGATGGAAAAGTTTATCAGCAGGAGTATGAAAGAGGAAAAGCACTTTATCCGGTAAAGCAAATTGGTGATACTGATAAAAGAGGTACGATTGTTACTTTTTATCCTGATCCGACTATTTTTCAGCAAACTATCGAGTTTTCTTATGATACTTTGTCAGCTCGTATGCGTGAGTTGGCCTACCTGAATAAAGGAATTACAATTAATTTTTGCGATAAAAGAGAATTAGACAAAGATGGAAATCCTGTGGGTGAAGTATTTCATTCTCAGGAAGGATTAAAAGAATATATTCGTTATTTAGATGGAAATCGTGAGCCAATTATTGGTCATGTGATTTCAATGGATAATCAAAAAGCAGAGATTCCGGTTGAGGTTGCATTGATTTATAATACGAGTTACTCTGAGAATATCTTCTCTTATGTAAATAATATTAATACTCACGAAGGAGGAACGCATTTGCAAGGTTTCAGAATGGGATTAACCCGTTCTCTTAAGAAATATGCTGACGCTTCCGGTATGTTGGATAAATTAAAATTTGATATTTCCGGGGATGATTTCCGTGAGGGATTGACGGCTATTATTTCGGTAAAAGTAGCTGAACCTCAATTTGAGGGGCAAACAAAAACCAAACTTGGAAACAGAGAAGTGGTTTCTCCAGTAAGTCAGGCGGTGAGTGAGATGGTGGAAACTTATTTGGAAGAAAATCCAAATGATGCTAAAATCATAGTTCAAAAAGTAATTCTTGCAGCTCAGGCTCGTCATGCGGCTAAAAAAGCGCGTGAAATGGTACAGCGCAAAACCGTGATGGGTGGTGGTGGATTGCCAGGAAAATTATCCGACTGTTCGGAGCAGGATCCTGCAAAATGTGAAGTGTATCTTGTCGAGGGAGATTCGGCGGGTGGAACTGCTAAACAAGGTCGTGATAGAAATTTTCAGGCTATTTTGCCATTGCGTGGTAAAATTTTGAATGTGGAAAAAGCAATGCATCACAAAGTTTTTGAAAACGAAGAGATTCGAAATATTTTTACCGCTCTTGGTGTAACTGTTGGTACCGAAGAGGATAGTAAGGCTTTGAATATTTCGAAACTGCGTTACCATAAAGTAATCATCATGTGTGATGCCGATGTCGATGGAAGTCATATTTCTACTTTGATTTTGACATTCTTCTTCCGTTTTATGAAAGAATTAATCGAGGAAGGTCACGTATATATTGCGGCTCCGCCTTTGTATTTGGTTAAAAAAGGAAACAAAAAAGAGTACGCATGGAATGATGTTCAACGTGATCAGGCTAACGAAAGAATGGGTGGAAGTGCAGCTATTCAACGTTATAAAGGTCTTGGAGAGATGAACGCAGAGCAGTTGTGGGAAACGACTATGGATCCAAATTTCAGAACTTTACGTCAGGTAACAATTGAGAGTTTAGCCGAGGCTGATCGTGTTTTCTCTATGTTAATGGGTGATGAAGTTCCGCCACGTAGAGAATTTATCGAGAAAAATGCAGTTTACGCTAATATTGATGCGTAAAAAATAGTTTATTCGGTGGTTATTTTAAGCAATAAATTGTAGATTAGCGGGAGTTAACCAATTTTTTACTTAACCCGAATAAACATTAAAATATGAAAGTTACTATTGTAGGAGCAGGAAACGTAGGAGCAACCTGTGCAGATGTTATTTCTTATAGAGGAATTGCCAGTGAAGTAGTATTGTTAGATATCAAAGAAGGTTTTGCCGAAGGGAAAGCTTTGGATATTATGCAATGTGCTACAGATACAGGATTTAATACCCGAGTGATAGGAGTTACCAATGATTATTCAAAAACTGCCAACAGTGATGTGGTGGTGGTGACTTCAGGGATTCCCAGAAAACCGGGGATGACTCGCGAGGAATTGATAGGAATTAATGCTGGAATAGTAAAATCGGTAGTTGAAAATATTTTAAAATATTCTCCGGATACTATAATTGTTATGGTTTCGAATCCAATGGATACAATGACTTATTTGGCGTTGAAATCTACTGGTTTGCCAAAAAACAGGATTATTGGAATGGGAGGAATTTTAGATAGTTCTCGTTTTAGAACCTATTTATCTTTGGCTTTAGATAAGCCGGCAAATGATGTATCGGGGATGGTTATTGGAGGTCATGGTGATACCACGATGATTCCGTTAACGCGTTTGGCTTCTTATAATGGAATTCCTGTTTCACAGTTTCTGTCAGAAGAGGTGTTGCAAAAAGTAGCTGCTGACACCATGGTAGGAGGGGCAACGCTTACAGGACTTTTGGGAACATCAGCCTGGTATGCGCCTGGAGCTTCGGTAGCTTTTTTGGTTGATAGTATTTTGAATGATCAAAAAAGAATGATTGCTTGTTCTGTTTATGTTGAAGGTGAGTATGGTCAGAGTGATATTTGTATCGGAGTGCCTTGTATCATTGGAAAAAATGGAGTAGAAGAGATTTTGGATATTCAATTAAATGATAAGGAAAAAGCATTGTTTGCAAAAAGTGCTGATGCAGTTAGAGCAATGAATGATGCTTTGAAGACTATTTTAGCTTAAGTTTTTTTCACATATAAAGTGAAGACTGCAATTTTGCAGTCTTTTTTTTGAGATTAATTCATAAATAAATTGGTTAATCATAACCAGAATTATATATTTGCTCGGTTTAAAAAATGACCGTTGGCTTTTGAAGTTTTTTAGATTAGAATAAATAAAAGCTAAAGTATTGTTTATAAGAGGTTAACACAAAATAATAAATTTAAAATAATTAATTTTTAGTAATAATGCAGAATAAAGGACTTATTAAATTTTTCGCAATTCTATTTGCATTGGTAAGTATTTACCAACTCACATTCACTTTTGTGGCCAATAATGTCAAAAGTGAAGCCAAGGCTTTTGCAGGAGATAATCCTGATAAAGAGTTAAAGTATTTAGATTCTATTAGTAAAGAAAGTGTGTTGAATCTTGGTTTTACTGAATTCACTTATGATGAAGTAAAAAACAAGCAACTTAATAAAGGTCTTGACTTAGAAGGAGGAATCAATGTGATTCTTCAAATTTCTATTAAAGATGTTTTAAAAGGATTATCTAATAATTCTAAAAATCCTGTATTTAATAAGTCATTAGCTGATGCAACTGCAAATTTAGAAGGAAATAAAACGTATTTAAATAAGTTTTTTGAAGCTTTTGAAGCTAATTCAAAAGGAAGCGTAAAATTAGCTTCGCCAGACATTTTTGCAAACAGATCTTTGCAAGGAGAAGGTGGTGTTGATTTTCAAATGACAGACGCTCAAGTTCAAAAAGTAATCAAAAGAAAAGTTGATGAATCAATCGAAAGTGCTTTTAAAGTGCTAAGAGAGCGTATCGACAAATTTGGTGTTACACAACCTAATATCCAAAAATTAGGAGAAACGGGAAGAATTCTTGTAGAACTTCCGGGGGCTAAAGATGTAGATAGGATTAAAAAATTATTAGGTGGAAAAGCACAACTTGAGTTTTGGGAAACTTATAAAGTTGAAGAAATTGGAAATTTCTTAATGGCTGCTAATGAGGCATTGAAAAAGACTGAAATTGCTAAAGTTGAGAAAAAAGCAGTAGTTAAGGATTCATTAAGCGCCTTATTGACCGATACTAAAGATTCAACAGAGACTAAAAAAGGAAATAATCCACTATTTGATAAGATGTTATCTCAAAGTGGAGGAGGTTTAGGTTTCTATGCTCCAAAAGATACTGCTGTAATCAATGGTTATTTAAAAAGAGCCGACATTAAAGTTTTGTTGTCTCCGGATCAACGTTATGCTAAATTTGTTTGGGGAAAAGCTACTAAATTAAAAGATGCTAAAGAAAAAGAAGTAGAAGCAGTTGAACTGTATGCTTTAAGAGGAAACAGAGACAATACTCCAGCTATGCTTGGTGCTGTGGTTACTGATGCAAAAGATACTTTTGACCAATTCGGTAAACCGGCAGTTTCTATGCAAATGAGTCCGCAAGGAGCTAAAGCTTGGGAGGAATTAACTGGTAGAGCTTATACTCAAAAAACAAATATTGCCATTGTTTTGGATAACGTTGTATATTCTGCACCGGGAGTTTCCAGTGGTCCTATTTCAGGTGGAAGATCTGAAATTACAGGTTCATTTGATATTACTGAAACTCAGGATTTAGCCAATGTATTAAATGCTGGTAAATTACCTGCTTCTGCTGATATTATTCAGTCAACAGTTGTAGGACCATCCTTAGGACAGGCTTCTATTGATGCTGGTATGCTGTCTTCAATTGTTGGATTCTTATTGGTGTGTATATGGATGGTGTTCTATTATGGCAGAGCAGGTTGGTATGCAAACCTTGCTTTATTATTGAACTTATTGTTCTTATTCGGAATTATGGCAAGTTTTGGTTTTGTATTAACATTACCGGGAATTGCAGGTATTGTATTAACATTGGGTACTGCTGTTGATGCTAACATTATTATCTATGAAAGAGCAAAAGAAGAATTGCGTGATGGTAAATCTTTACTGGAAGCAGTAACTTCATCTTACGGATGGCACGGAGCAATGCGTTCTATTATTGATGCTAATGTTACACACGTTTTGACTGGAGCGATTTTGTTTATTTTTGGAACAGGACCAATCAAAGGTTTTGCTTTAACATTACTTATTGGTATTGTAACATCTTTGTTTACGTCTATTTTTATTGCCCGAATTTTTATTGATAAAAATATTGTTGGAAAGGCTAATTTAACTTTCTGTACAAATATTACTAAAAATTGGTTTACTAATTTTAACTACGATTTTATCAAGATTAAGAAAATCACTTATATCTTCTCTTCAATTGTAGTAATTGTGAGTTTGGTTTCCATTTTCTTCGGTAACGGATTGGATCAAGGGGTTGACTTTGTAGGGGGAAGAACTTTTCAGGTTAAATTTGAAAAACCAGTAGATGCAGTTGTGATTTCAGAAGAATTATCTACAGCTTTTGGAACTCCGGTAGAAGCTAAGGTTTTAGGAGATGAAGATCAGTTGAAAATTACAACTAAATACAAAATCAAAGAAGATGGTATTGCTGTTGATAAGGAAGTAAATGAGAAGTTATATGCCGCTTTAGCTAAGTATTATCCAAATACTTCTTATGATAAATTTATCAATACTTTTGATGGTAAAAAAGTAGGAGTTTTACAAGCGTCTAAAGTTGGAGCTTCAATCTCTGAAGATATTAAAACAAATTCTTACTGGGCGGTATTAGGAGCATTAGCTGTTATTTTCTTATACTTAATGATTTCATTCCGTAAATGGCAATATTCATTAGGTGCTATTGCTGCTGTAGCGCATGACGTAATCTTTGTATTAGGAATTTACTCTTTATGTTATAAATTTATGCCTTTCCACATGGAAATGGATCAGCACTTCATAGCGGCTATTTTGACTGTTATTGGTTATTCGATGAATGATACAGTAATTGTATTTGATAGAATTAGAGAGTTTATACTAGGAAAACGTAAAGGAAGTTTTGAAGATATTGTAAATGCTTCTATTAATACTACTTTGTCAAGAACCTTAAATACTTCATTGACAATGATTATTGTATTATTGACAATGTTTCTTTTTGGTGGTGAATCTATCAGAGGATTTATTTTTGCAATGCTAATAGGTATTATTGTAGGAACTTATTCTTCATTGTTCATTGCTACTCCGGTACTAGTGGATACTATTTCCAGAGAAGAGAAAACTACTGTTGAAAAGCAACACGAAGCAGCCTAATTTGCTTGCTATTATATAATTGAGACCCGGCTTTTTAGTTGGGTCTTTTTTTTTGAAATTAATTCGACTTTTTTTAAAATCTGTTTTATATTTCTCAAAAGCTTTTAATAAAACTTGGTTTTTTAATATATTTACCTAATAATAGGATTCCCCCAAATCTTAATCTATTTTAAAAATTAGAACAATGAAAAAGAATCTACTTTTATTTGTCTTTGTTTGTCTGGCTAATATGTTATTTAGTACTAGTGTTTTTGCACAAACTGCTCCACCTACACCAAATCCAGCCTTTTTATATTATTGTTTAAACGAAGCAGCTGTACCTTTAAACGCAACTCCTTCTGGAGGAGGAACTTTAAGATGGTACACAGTTGCAACAGGTGGGACTTTTTCTAGTACTGCTCCAACACCACCAACCAATGTTGCTGCAACAGGAAGTACCCCGCTAATTTATTATGTGACTCAAGTCATTGGAGGGGTTGAGAGTACTCCGCGAACTCCAATAACAGTATATGTTGATCAAAAATTAAATTTGTTTTGTGATGTAAGAACTACAAATTCTATTAGATTTGATTTTGCTAATACAGGACAAAGTAGTTACAATTATAGTTATACTGTTGATGGAGGATTACCTATAACAGGTACACATAATGCTCCAAGTAATTTTACGGTTTCTGGATTAAATGAAGGTCAAACAGTAGTCTTTACACTAACTGCTGTAGGGGCAAAGGCTTGTGTAACTCAAGAGACTGCAAGTTGTTCAACTAGATGTTCAGCAACTATAACGACCCCTAATTTTACCCAAATACCACCTATTTGTCAAGGAGATACACCTCCAACATTACCTCCAACTTCAAATAACGGTATAACTGGAACTTGGTCTCCATCTGTGATTAATACTGCAACTTCTGGAACTGTTACTTATAGTTTTACTCCTAATTCTAATAGCTTTCCTTGTGCGAATCCTCAAACAATGAATATTACTGTGCTTCCAAGACAGACTCCAACATTTAATTCCATTCCTTTAACGGTATGTCAAAATGCGATAGCTCCTATTTTACCTTCAAATTCAAATAATACGACTCCGGTTTCTGGAACCTGGAGTCCTAGTACAGTCGATACTTCTGTTTTAGGAACTGTTACTTATACTTTTACGCCAAATCCCGGACAATGTGTTGTGGCTACTCCTACAACAGCTACAATTTCAATTATACCAAATGTTGTAAGTCCTGGTTTTACACCCATCGCTCCAATATGTATTGGAAGTACTCCACCTACTTTAAATACTACTTCTCCATCAGGAGTAACAGGAATCTGGTCTCCTTTAGTGATTAATACTAATTCTTTAGGTACAACAACTTATACATTTACTCCAAATCCGAATCAATGTGCCAATCCGCAACTTTTAAGTGTGACTATAATTCCTAAAACAGTAACAAATTTTGCCCAGATTGCTCCTTTTTGTGCAGGAGATCCAGCACCAATATTAGCTACGACATCACCTAACGGGGTTTCAGGAACTTGGTTTCCTGCTAATGTAGATAATTTTGCGAGTGCTTCTTATCTATTTACTCCAAATACTAATGAATGTGCCACAACACAAACAATGAACATAACGGTAAACCAGCCAATTAGCCCTGGTTTTAGCGATTTTTCTATCTGTTCAGGAAGTACTCCGCCAACATTAGATACAACTTCTCCTAGTGGTGTTACAGGAACTTGGGATCCGCCTACGGTTGATGAATTTAATAGTGATTCCTATACTTTTACTCCTGATATCGGTCAATGTGCCACTCAACAAACAATTGATGTAACAGTTTTGCCAAGTAATGTCTTAGTGGATTTTAGCTGGACAGTTACTGAAGCTTTTGCCGAGAATCAAAAAGTGACAGTTACTGCAATTAATCCGGGAGGCGATTATCTTTATCAATTGGATGATGGTCCTTTTCAATCGAGTAATGTTTTTGAATATGTAGCTTCGGGTACGCATTCGATAACAGTTGCTGACCAAACAGGATGCAGTGCGCCTATTACTAAAACAGATGTTATGGTGGTGAATTATCCAAAATATTTCACCCCTAACAATGATGGTTATAATGATTCGTGGAACATATCCGAATTGAGTTCGCAGCCTTATGCTTACATTCGAATATTTGACCGTTATGGTAAATTTTTAAAACAAATAAGTCCTAATGGAACGGGATGGAACGGAACTTATAATGGTTATTACATGCCGGCCGATGATTACTGGTTTGTAATTCATTATCTTGAAAATAATATTGTAAAAGAGTTCAAATCTCATTTTTCATTGAAGAGATAAAAAACTAAAAAAGGAATTGTACCGATGCTACAATTCCTTTTTTTTATGCTGATTCTAATGCTGAGAGGATAAATTCAGAACCACCTTTAAATTGGCTGTTGATAGAGACTTTCGCATCGTTTCTTTCTGCTAGTTTTCGAACTAAATTCAATCCTATTCCTGTTCCCGAATCTCCTCTTGAGGATTGTCCCAGAGTATAAAACATTTGAAATATTTTTTCTGCCTGACTTTTTGGAATTCCGGGGCCGTTGTCTGTTACTGCTATTTGTTGTAGTGCATCATTGTACGAAATGCGTATCTCGGTCATTTCTTTATCATTGTATTTTATGGCGTTCGATAATAAATTTTGAATAATTTGCTTGAATGCTACCGATTGAAAACGAATAGTGTGATTCAGGTTTTCTTTTGTAATTTGGATGTTATTGCCGGGATTAATTAATTTTAGGACTGCGTTGACCTCGCTAAGGATATTAATGCTTTCTTTTCCTTCGTTGTTTTCAACATTTTTGGAATAATACAATAAGTCATCAATTAGTTTAGACATAGTCATAGCAGATGATTTTACCATCTCAAATAAGTCGGTAGCTCCTTCTTTTAAGTCCAACAGATGTTCTTCTTCGATGAATTCAACCAGGGATTTAATGTTGTTTAAAGGTGTTTTTAAATCATGAGCAATGATATTGGCAAATTGTTCTAACTCACCATTTTTAGCTACTAATTTTTCGTTCAATCTCTTTAATTCCTGATCGTAATCCCATATTTTTAAGAAAGATTCTACTTTATTCCTCGTGATTTCAATGTTTAAGGGTTTGAATAGAAAATCAATTGCGCCTAATTCATAAGCTTTATTTATGTATTTTTCTTCGTTGCTTATGGCGGTTACAAAAAGGGTTGGAATATTAGCCGTATTAGGATGCTGTTTTGTTATTTCTACAAATTCATAGCCGTCCATCTCGGGCATTTGAACATCGACCAAAATAAGCGAAATCTTTTCTTTCAAAAGTATTTGTAGTCCTTCGTTTCCTGAATTACAGCATATTATTTCTCTGTCTGGACTTTCCAGAATACTTTTTAATGCAATTAGATTGGCAGGTTTATCGTCTATTAATAATAAGGTATGCTTTTTAACAGAATTCATTATTCAATGTATTTATGATGTTTGTGGTATTTAATTCCTGATGTTGATTACAAATGTTTTTTGCTGCTTTTGGCATAATGGCAAATTCGGCTTCGTCACAATCCTGAATGATTGTTGTTCCGTTGTTTTGGGCAATTATTTTTAAGCCATTTGCACCATCATGGTTAGATCCTGATAATAAGATGCCGCAACATTTTTCTTTTAATATGTTCGAAAATGACTCAAATGTCACATCAATTGAAGGGCGACTAAAATTGACTGTTTCTGATACATCCAGCGAAAAACAAAGATCTTCTTCTAAGAGTAAATGATAATCGGCTGGTGCTGTATAAATAAATCCTTTTTCTATTTTTTCCTTGTCTTCAATTTCTTTGACCGAATAGTGCGTATTTCTTTGCAAAATATCCTCAAATGAAGAATTTGTATTTTTTAACCGATGCAAAACAATAACAATAGGTACGTTGATGCTTTTGTCTAAATGATTTAAAATAGACAAAATGGCATCAAAAGCTCCCGCCGAACCACCTATTACAATTAACTCCGGTTTCATCTTATTTTTTGATAAATTTTTTCTTCGCGGTCAATTTTCTTAAAGTTTTCATATACTGAACTAAAACGCAAGGATTCTTTTTTTCCAATAGCCAGAAAACCATGAACAGGTAAACTTTCGTAAAAAAGCTCTAACGCTTTGTTTTGTAGATTGTTGTTGAAATAAATCAATACATTTCTACAAAGTATCAACTGGCATTCTTTAAAAACACCATCGGCAACTAAATTATGATTAGAAAACAGAATATTTTGTTTCAATTCCGATTGTATCATCGAATGTTTTTCGTCAGAAACAAAATAGTTTTTTAAGGATTCTTTGCCTCCGCATTCGTAATAATTTTTAACATAATCTTTAAAATTGCTGTTATCGTAAATTCCTTTTCGGGAACGTTCTATGGCATTAGTACTGATGTCTGTAGCATAAATTCTGCTTTTAGCATACAGATTATTCTCTTTCAAAAGAATATTTAACGAATAAGTTTCTTCTCCAAAAGAACAGCCGGCACTCCAAATATTGATTTTAGGATAACTTTCTAAATACGGAAAAACTTTTTGCTGTAAGGATTTAAAAAAGCTGGGATCCCTGAAAAATTCACTCACATTAACCACAATTTCGTTAATGAAATCCTGAAAAATAGAGGGATTGTTGATGAGTTCAAATTTTAAGTCAACAGTATTTTTCATGTTGTTGATAGCCATAAAACGATTTATTCTCCTAAGCATCGATGCCTTAGAGTAATCACTAAAGTCATAATCAAATTGTCTTTTTATTGTGTAGAGCAATTCGTCTAATTCGTTTAAAGTTATCATTTATAAATCCAAATGCTGATTAGTGAAATAAGTTTTTGAATATCAATAGGTTTTGACTGGTAATCAGATGCGCCGGCTTTTAAAATTTCGTCACGATCGCCTTTCATTGCTTTGGCAGTTAAGGCAATAATAGGCAGGTTTTTCCATTTTGCATTTTCTCTGATTTTTTTAGTGGCTTCAAATCCGTCCATTTCAGGCATCATAATATCCATCAGAACAATATCAAAGCTTTGATGTTCTTCTAAGGCATTTAGGGCTTCAATTCCGTTAAATGCAGTGGTTATTACCGCTCCTTTGCCGGTTAAAGCTGCTGATAGGGCATAAATATTTCGGATATCGTCATCTACAATCAGGATATTTTTGTTTTTTAAAATTTCGCCTCCGGCTAAATTTGGAGCTGTTTTGTACTCGGTATTTTCGGTAGTTTCTATTTTGTTCAGGAATAATAAAATTTCATCTTTTAGTCTTTCGGTGGCATTATTAGTTTTGATTACAATGCTGTCCACACTTTTTTCAAGCTCTAGTTGTTCAACTTCCGATAATGATTTTCCGGTATTGATAATGATTTTGATATTCTTATTCTTAGAGATGCTTTTTAATTCAGAAATAGCTTTTACATTGTCAGAATCAGGTAAGCCTAAATCGATAATGGCACAATCGATGTCAACATTAGTAAGTATGTTTTCTGCTTCTAATCGGGAATAAGCCTGAATGCAAATGGTGTTTTTGTCATTGACATGCAGCAATTGTTTTATCGAATAGTTTAATTTTTCGTCATCTTCTAAAATCAGTACTTTTTTAAACACTTTGTTGATTTCCTCATCGATAGAGAGAAAGGCATTTTTAAGTTTTTCGGGCGTAATAGGTTTTACTAAGAAATCAAAAGCACCCATTTCTTTGGCTAATTTTTCTCGTTTCATCCCTGACATGACGTGTACCGGAATGTGTTTTAATTCGGTATCTTCTTTGAGCCATTTTAAAACCGTCCATCCGTCAATTCCGGGTAATTTCATATCCAGAATAATGGCTTTAGGATTGTACTTTTTAGCATATTGAAAACCGGTTTCACCCTGATGAGCAATAATGGCTTTAAATCCGTTATTGTGAGCTACCTGAAGTAATACCTCGGCAAATGATGGATCATCTTCGATAATTAAAACTGTTTTATCATCAAAATCGGCTAGGTTTCGATCATCATTTATGTTTGCCGAAAGATCCACAAATTCTTCATTTGCTTTTGGATATTCGGATTCTATTTGTTCTTCCTTTACAACTACAGTTTCAGGAATTGCTGTAACAATTGGTTCGGTTTTAGCAATATTGCTGTTTTCTTGATATTTTATTGGAATCAAAACCCCAAAAGTACTTCCATTATTGAGTTGGCTGTCAAAAAACACCTCTCCGTTAAGCAATTGTGCTAATTGTTTAGAGATGGACAATCCTAAGCCTGTTCCACCATATTTTCTACTGGTTGAGCTATCGGCTTGCTGGAAACTCTGGAACAATTTTTTCTTGTTTTCTTCAGAAATTCCAATACCATTATCTTTGATTGCAATGAATAGCACTTCGTTTTTGTCTAATGATGCCAATTGAGGATTGCTGTAGTTCCAATTTTCTGCCGGACGGTCAAAAGTCATTGAAACTGTTCCTCCATCGGGAGTGAATTTCAAAGCATTTGACAGAAAGTTTTTAAGAATCTGTTCGATTTTGCCTACATCGCTGTAAATTTCTCGGGGACATTTTTCGGTGATTTTGGATTCAAAACGAATGTTCTTTTTCTGCATTTGTGTTTTGAATAGCCCTTCCATATCCGAGAAAATGCGCTCTGTTACGGTGTTTTCGGGATAGATTTCGACTTTACCGGCTTCAATTTTTGAAATATCTAAAATATCATTAATTAAGTCTAATAAATCTTTTCCGGAGGTGTTGATTACCGATAAGTTTTCTAATTGGGCATTAGTCAAATTGCCCGATGTATTGTCTTTTAAAATATCCGAAAGAATTAAAATACTGTTCAAAGGCGTTCTTAATTCGTGTGACATATTGGCTAAAAACTCCGATTTGTATTTGCTGGCCTGAGCAATTTCTTCTGATTTTATATTGAGTTCTTCCTGAGCAATAATGAGGTCGCTGTTTTTCTTCTCAATTTCGTAGTTTTTAGTTTCCAATTCGCGGCTTTTTTCTTCAAGATAGGCATTGGTTTGTTCTAATTCTGCGGCTTGACTTTTTAGTTCTTCTTCCGATTGTTGCAGTAGCAAACTGTGTTTGTTAAGTTCTTCGTTGTTTTGTCTTAGTTCTTCTTCCTGTACTTGTAAAATATTGTTTTTGCGATTGATTTCTTCGATTGAAATTTTTAATTCTTCATTTCTGATAAAAACAGCCGTTGCATTGCCTAAGGAGTTTTTTAAGCTGTTTAATAGTTTTTGATCTGTATCGGTAAAGTTGTTCAAAGAGCCAATTTCTATAACACCTATAATTGTATTTTTATAAGCAATAGGAGTGATTAAAACATTGTAAATGGCTGCTTTTCCTAATGAAGAAGTAAGGAAGGAGTATTCTTTACTTAGATTGTTCAGGCATTTTTGTTCGTTATTTTTGACAGCTTCACCAATTAATCCTTCTCCAAAAGCAATCGTTTTTGGACTATTATCATCGTCAGCATAACTGCCAATTTTTATTAGATTGTCTTTGTTGTCAATGTAATCGGTGGTGTAAAAAGTAGCCTGACACGCATTGGTTTGCTGGCTTAGAATTTTACTGATATTGGCTCCAAAATCGGTTATTTTTTTAGAAGTTATAATAGCACTGTTTATTTCGCTAATGTTTTTTTCCAATAAACTATTGGCTTCTGCCTGATCTTTAAGTCTTTTTAATTCTAAAGACATGGTGTTTAAAGCTTCATTTAAGGTGTCTGATTTGCTTCGCACTTTAATTGTATCACCCAGATTTCCGGAACTGATTTTTGTAGCCAAATCAATTTGTTCTCTCACGGCATCAGTTAGTTTCTCCAGAGAAATTCGGATGGAATTGAGTTCTGTATTTCCTGATAGCTGATGATGGCGTTGGGTGCTGCCTATTGCAATTTTTTCGATGGCATTGGCAATTGTGTTGAGCGAATTTGAAGTATTGCGAATTAATTTGAAGATTAAAATTCCTGTTACTAACAGCAATAATGAAAATGACACTAATGCAAGAATAGTGCTTAAAACTGTTGCATCTCTTTCCTGCTGAGTAGCCTGAATAATGTAATTGAGTTTATTAATTTTTAAGGTGTTGAGTTTGTCGTTTACAGCAGTTGATTGCTCCCACCATATTTCGGGAGTAATTTTAGAATTGTTGTTAAGTACCGCTTCGGCTGTAGTTAAAAAAGATTGAAATTCGGCTGATTTTTTAAATTGAATAATGGCATCATTGATATGAAGTTCGTTGTAGTTTTCTAATTTAAAATCGGCATTTTTATTTTGATTTTTTATGTTTTCAAAATAAGCATATAAATTTGACTGCATTGTTTTGTCAGTCAATTTAATAAAAACGACCGCTCTGATTAAGTTTGCAGCCGATTTAGAATCGATATAAGATTTAAAATTATTTGCCAGTTTGGTTAAATTGGCATTGTTTGAATTGACAATTTCCCGGTCAATTAAGTTGTTTAAGATATTGTTTAAAGTTGAATATTCCTCAAATTTGGTTAATGTTGAAGCATTATCCTCAGCATCAAAATGAATGCGATTGATGATTTTTTGAGCTTCATCAATATTTTTTAGAACAACGCTATCGGTAGTATTTATTTTAGAAAACCATTCCAGTGTTTTTGTTCTATTGAGTTTTAATTCCGCTTTTTTATTGGGATTAAACTTTGAATATTCACTTAATGTTCTTTCGTTATTAATTAGCATTATACCTTCAGAAAAAGCAGCGATATTCTCAATTCGTTCGCTGCTGTTCTCAATTCTGAGATGCTTTTGGTAGGTATTATTAATATTGGTAATTGTAAAATACAGTAATCCGGTAACTGGTATTAAGAGAATTAATATTAATTGTGTTTTGAAGGATAAATTTTTCCACATAGCAATTAGTAGGTTAGATAGCTAAGATATTTATTTTTTTTGTGACATTTTATTTTTTGAGATTAAAATGAGCAGCTAGCATTCGATTTGTTAAAAAAACAAAAAAGCATTTCAGTTATTAGTTGAAATGCTTTTTTAGAATTGGAATTACTCCGATTTTCTTAATTAGCTTTTTTAATATTAGCCACATATTCGGTTAGTTTTTTACCGTATAAAGATTGGGCTACCTTAGGCGACATAGCGTTTTTAATAGTATCTAAATATTTAACGTTAATATCATAGACTTCGGCCAGAGCAATGTAAGGAGCTATTTCGTAATCTTTATTGTTCATTGCAAAATTAACAGCAAACAAGTATTTGCGTTTTAGATTTAAGTCTTGCAACTTAGTCAGACTGTCAATAGCTTTAAGATCTTTTCTTTTAATGGCTTTGAATTTCTTTTCAATAAGCTCTAAGTTTTCATCCTTATATCTAGAAGTGGTTTTTTTATAATCTTCGTACAAATCCTGATTTTTTGAACCTGTAATTTTAGCTCCAGACAGGAAAGCATCTAAATTAGTTTCGATGTTGATAATTCCCGGTTCAGCAAAAAACATCAAATTGTTGTCTAAGGAATTGCTAACTCCGCGATCTAAAAATAAATACAACATTTCAGGCGATTTCAAGTCAAGATTACTTTCAAAATGAGAGTTTCCGTCAATTTTAATGGTGTCGATGGCAACTAAGGCGGTGTCAACAAATTTTTGTATGTATAAAGTTCCTTCTTTTAGTCCTTTTACATTTCCTGTGATGTTTAGATTTCCTTTAAGTTCTTTTTTGTTACAAGAAACAATAAGGATTAGGGCAATTAATGCGAGAATTGGTTTTTTCATTGATGAATAGATTTTGTGCAAAATAAAGAAAATTGTTGAACAAATTAATGAGCGATTCTTTATTTTCGTTTTGATTTTTAGATTATGCTTTTAGCCAGGCTTCTTTTAATTGTTTTTTAGAATCATCTGCAACGTTTATTTTTTCTTTGTCTTCATGAGGTAGTTTTACGGTTCCTTTTAGTAATTCTTCTTTGCCGTTGCGTCTGATTTTTAGAGTGATTTCTTCGTTTTCTTTCCATTTGTCACTTTGATTAATCATGTCGTAAATGTTGTCATACGAATAAGCTACGTTGTTGATTTCTAAAATAACATCATCTCCTTTTAATCCCAGATGCGTGAAAAATACATTCAAATCCATATTGGGTACAACACTAATTTCATTATTATTAGGATTTACCATTACATAAGGTGTCTGACCTTTAAGGAAAACGGCTGCCGGTTCCTGTACAATTGATTTTGCCAGTCCTACTTTGGCTAAATAAACTTCATATGGAATAGGTGTTGGTCCTGCAACATAAGTCTTTAAAAAATCGCCTACCTCAGGATAAGTCAAAGCCGTAATTTTGTCAAAAAGTTCAGCATCATTAAATGGTTTACTTACTCCGTATTCATTAGATAATTTTTGCATTAAATCCAGAATTCCTCTTTGTCCGTTGCTTTTTTCTCTGATAATAATATCGATACACATTCCTATCAAAGCCCCTTTTTGATACACATTCAGGTATTGGTCTTTGTAGGGTTGTTTCAATACATTAGTACTCATTTCGGTAAAAGGCATGGTGTCATTCAGAGCTTTGGCTTCTTCGATTTTTTCGGCAATTCTATTGTAGAAATCTTCTTCTGAAATCAAGCCCTGATTGATTTGGAACAAATTGGCAAAATATTCGGTAACTCCCTCATACATCCATAAATGTTGGGACATTTTTGGTGCATTGTAATCAAAAAAATGGATTTCTTTCGAATGAATGGTTAATGGCGTTACAATGTGGAAAAATTCGTGCGAAACCACATCCATCATCGATTTTACTAATTCTTCTTTTTCCATCATTTCAGGCAATACCACCGTTGTTGCAGTAGGATGTTCAAGAGCACCAAAACCACGGGCATCATCCGGTTTTAAACTCGATAGATACAAAAGAACGGTATATTTTTTGGTAGCATTAATTTTTCCTAAAAAATGTTTTTGAGCCGTCATCATGGTTTTCATCTCAGCGGTAATGCTTTCGGCTGTATATTTTGCTGTAGGCGAGTAAACACAAATTTGAATGTCCATACCGTCCACATTAAATGTGGTGTAATCCGGTTTAGCATACATGATAGGATTTTCTACTAATTCGGCATAGCGTGAGGTAATAAAAACATCTTTTGTAGTGCTGCTGTCTTTATCAATCATGGATGTGCTTCCCCATAAATTTGCAGGATGACTTACCGAAATTTCGTAAGGAGTAGTCATAAAATTGTCAAAATAGCCCACAAAGCAATGGGTGTTAATCATAAAATTTTCGCCTGCATTAATATTAGATCCGGCTGGCGAAAAAACATCGTCTTGTCCAAAACCTGTTCCTTTTTCACTATCAAAAGTATCGTTAACCAGATACGTAATTTTGCTCAAAGTTTTCGCTTTACTGATTGTCCATGAATTTTCGTCTGCTTTTTTAACAGTTAACAAATTTCCTTTTTTATCAAAAGCTTTCAAATTTTCGATGTATTTCCCATAATTGTCTTCAGAGTAAGTTCCCGGAACTGTTTTAGGGATGCGATAGGTTATTTCGTCACTATTGCTTTTTGGAGCATTTACGGTTACTAAAACCTGGTCGTTTATAACCTCATTCAAATTGATACCCACCTGAATAATTGCCCCTTTAGTAGTTTGTGCTTGGAGCGTTTGATAATTTAAAAATAGTGAGGCAATGGCCAGAACAAAAAAAGTTTTTTTCATGTTTAATGGGATGTTTGGGTCCAATAGTTTTTTATGCTGTAATGATTTTACAACTTATGAAAATTAAAAAAAGCACTTCGGGTTGAGAGTGCTTTTACGATAGGTTAATCTAATTTATTTTTGATATAATATTTTCCATCTAAATCGTCGTCAAAATCATCAATTTTAAGCGGCTTAGGTTTCGGTTTAGTAGCCGTAGCTTTCTTTTTCCACATCTCAAATTTTTCCAGAGGCATTTTTTTCTTCATGATTTCCAGAACTTCTTTTTCAGCCAATCCAAATTCTTTTTTTATTATTTCAAAAGGATTCTTTTCCTCTAAGGCCAATGTAACAAGTTTTTCAGTTTGTTCCCAAGTCAGTTCTTTACGGTTACTCTTTTTCATCAGGTGAAAATTTATTCTAAATAGTTTTTTAAATTAAAAAATGATATTGTAATAGATTCCAATATTAATAAAAAAAATAATTACTTCAATTCAAAAGTCAGTTTTTTTTGTGTGATTATTTACTTTTTATGAAATTCTCTTTAGCTGCGACTCCTGCTGTTTTTTTAGCTGTTTTTGCGTTCTTTTTTCAGCTGTTTTTAGCGTATTAAAAAACAATTCCAATTATTTATTTAAACGAATATTCATTAGAATAATTGCTGTAAGAATTAACAAAATACCCAGCCATTGTACCCAATTTACTTCTTCAGCTAATAAAAAATAAGCCATTGTTACCGAAACGGGTAATTCTAAAGCCGAAACGATGCTGCCCAGTCCAATGCCTGTAAGCGGAAAACCGGTATTGAGCAGAAAAGGAGGGATGATGGTGCCAAATAAAGACAGTATAATACCCCATTTCAGGAAAATCGAATAATTAAAAGGAGTGATTTGTGTAATAAAACCAAATAATACTACAATTAATGTTCCGCCAATGAGCATAAAAAAGCTGCGTTGTATCGAAGGAACTTCTACCGCAACTTTATTTGCTCCAAACATGGTAGTTGTAAATGCCGCAGCGGCTAATATCCCCCAAAAGAAACCACGCCAGTCTAAACTAATTTCGTCATGAAGTAAATTAGTTGCCAGGACTGTACCTATTAAAGTAATAACAACTGAAATTATTTTTTGTGTTGAAGGTCTTTTTTTGTCTAAGAACATTTCGAGTAATACCCCCATCCAAACCGTTTGCATCAATAAGACAATACCAATGGAAACCGAGATGTATTTAACAGATAAATAGTAAAACACACTGGTAAATCCCATGGAAGTTCCTGCTAAAATGAGCTGGAGAATCTGATGTTTGGCTATTTTTACATCGTCAGTATTCTTTTTAATTTTTCGAAAAATATTTAGGAGCAAAACCGTAAAAAGACCTAAAGAAAATTGTGCTCCACTCACTTCGGCAGTGGTATAACCTTCCAGATAGGCCATTTTTACAAAACTAGCCAGCATGCCGTAACTGCTGGCTCCTAATGCTACAAATAGTACTCCTTTTAAGGTTTTATTTTTAATCATTCCTGTGTTTTTTAATGGCGGTAAAAGTACGCTATAGCAAAATGAAACAAGAATAAAAAGTCCTATTATACTGTTAAAATAAACCTTGTAAAGCCTGATTTTTTATACCAATCTTTGTGTAATCAAAGTCCATTTTTTCTTTTAGCAAACTGGCATATACCGATCTAAAATCAATTTGATGTTTTAAATCCCCTTGTGATAAATCGGCTAGATTAGGGTTAGAACCAATGACTCTTCCCTGATTTTGTCCTCCTATGACAAACATAGGAGCCGCAGTTCCGTGATCGGTTCCATTACCGTTGTCTTTAACTCTTCGTCCAAATTCAGAAAACACCACTATGGTTACATTTTGAAGCAAATTGGCTTGTTTTAAATCCTGATAAAAGCTAAAAATAGCACTATCCAGTTCATTGAATTTGTTTTTTTGAATCACCAATTGGTTATCGTGAGTATCATAGCCTCCCTGCGAGGTATAATATACTTTCGAATTCAGATTTCCTTTGATTAATCGGGCAATCCATTCCAGATTTTTGCCCAGTGCATTTTTAGGATAGCTGGTTTGAGTAGTCGATTGGGTTAGGGCTTTTTGAATTTCTTCCGAGCCTTCTAAGACCGAATTGGCTACTTTTCTAACAAAATCCAATGAAGGATTCTCTGATAAAACGTCTGTTTCTTTGATGTTTTTTATTTTAAATCGATCCGGGTCTTTTACCGTAATCGAATTAGGGCTTTCTCCTTTTAATGATAAATTATCGATAGAATCGATGTTAATTCCCGCAGTAGGTGTATGATTTACGCATTGTAAATCAAGGTAACGTCCCAGCCAGCCTTCGTTTACGTATTTGTTGGAATCTGAAGCGGTTTGCCAAATTTCCTGACTTCTAAAATGCGAACGATTGGGTTCCGGATAACCTACATTTTGAATGACTGATAAATCTCCATTTTGTTGCATTTGGGCAAACCCTTTTAAGGCAGGATGAAATCCCATGCCTTTGGTTGTAGAGATAACCTCATTTTTTGAAATAGCAATTTTAGGACGTAAATCATAATACAAAGGATCTTCAAAAGGAATAAAAGTATTCAAACCGTCATTTCCACCATTCAATTGTACAAAAACAAGACATTGTTGACCTATGATTAGGTTTTTTTGTGATCCATAAGAAAATAAAAAATCAGGTAGTAACAGGGCTCCTCCTGTCAATGTTCCTGTAAGCGATAGAAAATTTCTTCTGTTCATAATAGGTATTGTTAGAAGGTTCTGTTTAAATTAGTTGAAATTCAGGTTCTTTGATCATAGCGTTAAAGAGTCTTAAAACAGCCTGATTGGCATTTTGAGCATTAAAATCAAAATCGTATTTTAAGATATTTTCGAAATCTTTTCGGGCATCATGATCTACCTGAAATAATAATCGGTCTGATAATTCACTGATGATTTCTTTGTTAGTTCCTTTGTTCCAATTCAGTTGAACGATTGTTTTTCTAAGCGCAGCCCGATTGTTGTTTGGGTTTTCTTCCATCATGTTGGTCATGGTTCTCTGATTGAAATATTCTCTTCCGCTACAGTACAAATCGGCCAGATTGTTGCGTTGCAAATAGATTTGAGAAGTTAGCCAGGATTTTCCGCCTTCCCAGCCTTTTACATTGGGCTGATTGAATAAATCCATACCCTGATTTTTTAGAAAAACTACTATTGGTCTATTGTTTTTAGGGCTAATATGTAATTCGGACAGTAGTTGTACACTGTATTCCAATGGGTTTTTAATCTTAGAACCAGCGGTTTTTTTATCAAATTCTTCGGTGAAAATTTTTTCCAATAGCGGTTTGATTTCAAAATTTTGCTTTCTGAAATAATCACCATAGTAAGTCACCAGTTTCTCGTCGGGATTATCATAAATGAACCATTGCAATATCTTTCGGGTAAAAAGGTACGGACTGTTTTTTTGCTTAAAAATAATATCAACAATATCATCAGCTTTAAAATGTCCTTTTTTTCCAAAATAAATAATCTCCGAATCGTCGGCTAATTTGTCCCTGTAAACACCGCCGTTTTCTCCAACACCTAATCCTGCCAATGCTTTCGCACCATTTTTGATGTCGTCTTCGGTGTAGTTGCCAATACCTAGTGTAAAAAGTTCCAGTAATTCCCGACTTAGGTTTTCGTTGATTTTACCTTTTCGATTATCAACATTGTCTAAGTACCGCAACATAGCATTGGATTTTAAAATGGCTTTAGTCAATTCTTTGAAATTGCCAAAGGCATGTTTTCGAAGCAATTGATTGTGTTCAAAAATCCAGTAGTTGACTTTTACTTTTTGGTAGGTTGATACAAAATGATTGTGTAAAAACAAGGTCATTTTTTCCTGAAGAGGATAATCATTGTGCATCATCTTGTCCAGCCACCAGGCTTTCATGTCTAATGAGGTGAGTACTTCCTGTTTTTGAAAATCTTTTTTTTGATCATCGGTAAGTGCTTTTGATTTTTTTCGGAGTTCCCGATAATCCGACAATGTTTTGGGGCTGTCTTTTAAAAAATCGGGAATACTTTTATCAAAATTGCTTTTAAAAGAAGCGTCCAGAAATTTAGCAATTCCCATTTTTTCGATTGCAGCAGCTTGCTGGTTTGAAAAGCCTAAACGGAGAGACCAAAGCGTATTAGGATTCATAGTGAGTAGGTTTTAGTTCCGTACCGAGAGACTTCGGTATCGGGATTGGTTTATTTTTTTATGGTTGTTAATTAAGATGTTAAATAATAAAAAAGGTTTAATGGATTATTTTTTTATTCATCAGGGTAGGGTAAACCGGCTTATAGTTGTCTTATAATTGAAAGTAGTAATACTAACGATAATTAAAATTGAAAATTATGAAAACGATAAAAACAGTATTTGCATTGCTTTTTTTAGGAACAATGACAATTACATACGCGCAGGAAGCCAGAGTGGAAAGTAGAGTAAGTGTGAGTAATAGCTCTGATAAACTTTCCTATTATCAAAAAAGAGGTGCAGAAGACGCTCAATATGAATTGCGCTTTGAGGCTAAAACCAAGGCTGAGGAAAAAGCTTTTTGGAAAGAACAAAAAGCCTATGAAAAAGAGCTGAAGGAAAGAGATCGAAAAGCTTATCGCGCCTATATTGCCAGCAAGAAAGATGTTTATTCCGAACATTATTATCATTGTGACAGGCATTGTCATCATGATGATTATTTTTATACCCACGCCCGATTTTATTATTACCAATACAATCAACCGACTTATTATCAGAGAACTCCAGCCAGCGGTGCCAGAATCAATACTCAAATAGGTGTACGTACCCCCAGCGTGCGATTAGGTCTTTAATATTTTTGAAGATCGCTAAAATCCGTCTTGTTTTAAAAAACGAGACGGATTTTACTTATTTGGCAGGTGTAGATTTAATTTCCTCAAATAATTTCTCATTCGATTCTTCTTTTGCAGAGTAATAAATTTTCTTTCCGTCTAATTTTGTGAGAAGAATATAGGGCTTGTTATCCCCGTTTAAAATCAGTTTCACAATTTCGCCTTTATCGGTTTTGAAATAGCCTTTTTTAACGCTTCCAAGAGAAAAACCATTGGTTCTTAGAGTGATTTTTGGTTTGTCACTAACTAATTCGATACTTTTTATGGTTTTTAAAGGTACAATTTCACCATAACTGCCTTGAAATTCAATAGTTTCAGAATTGATAAACATTTTGTTTTCCTGAAGGTCTCGCCCAAGAAATCCAATAATCAGAATTAAAGCTCCCAAAAGAATAAAAACTCCAATTTTGTTTTTTTTGGAGTTAAAATATTTAAAGCTAGTGGCAATAAAAAAAGTGTAGGCTAAAATAGGGTAGATTCCAATAAAAACTCCAGTAGCATTTTCATCAATAAAATAAGTCAATAAGGTTCCAATCGGGAAAAATGAAATGCCTAGAAAGAGATGAAATTTTCTAAAATACTGAATGTAAGCTTTAATGTTTACTTTCTTTTGCTCTTCTTCACTCATCGTATTGTATCCTGAAAGCAGGTATTTGGCATTATGCTCGTTTACAATAAATCCGATGGCGATAAAAAGCAAACTCATTCCAATTAATGTAAACATCATTTTACTTGGGTTTATTTGTTAGTAAGACTTGAATAATTTAAACTTTTAACGCTCCGCGAAATCCTCTGGCAGCATAATAGGATTCAGCACCATTGTGATATACAAATACGGTTCCGTAACGGAAATCAGCAAAAATAGCTCCGCCTAATTTTCTGATTTCGGCAGGAGTTTCAATCCAGCTTGATGTTTTGGTATCGAATTTTCCTAATTTTTGTAACTCACGGTATTGTTCTTCTGATAAAAGTGAAATTCCCATAGCGGTAGCTAAATCAATAACGCTGTTTTTAGGTTTGTTTTCTTTTCTGGCATCCAATGCCTGACGGTCATAACAAAGACTTCTACGTTCTTTAGGACTTTCGGCAGCGCAATCATAAAATGTATATTCGTCTGTGGTTTTATCATAATGGACAACATCGGGTTCGCCGCCTGTTCTTTCCATTTCGTTCAGTGACCATAATTTTTCAGGATTTGCTTCCAATTTAACTTGAACTTTATCCCATTCCAAACCTTCATGACGATTTTGGTTTTTTTCAAATCGTTCTTTCAGTGTTTTTAAAAGTGCTTCGGATTCTGATGATGACAATTTCTTTTCCATAGTGATGATTGTTTTTGTTGTGATACTAGCTTTGTCGAAGTGTTGTTTTAACGAGGTCTTCGACAAGCTCAGACTGGCAGATGTACAATTAAGTAATTCTATCTCATTTTACAATTTCGTTCGCACAAATCGATGACTTGACTGATTCTGGATTGTCTTGTTTCTTGACGTTTAGCTTGGCTTACCCAATATAAATAATTTTTTTTATAGGATTTACTGAAGGCTTCATAATTAGAAAAAGCAACTGGGTTTTCAGCAAAAGCCTGTTGTAAGTCTTCCGGGATTTCTAGGTTTTCGATTGCATCTAAACTCTCCCAAGAACCATTTTTCTTAGCCGTTTCAATTTTTTTCAAACCGCTTTCGTGCATTAAATTGGCAGCAATTAAATCTTCGATATACCCTTTGTTTATTTTGCTCCAAATACTTTTGTCTTTTCTGGGAGTAAAAAGCTGTTGTCTGCGGTGTTCATCCAGTTTTCTAACTGTTGAATCAATCCAGCCATAACAGATAGCGACTTTTACCGCTTCTTCCCAACGCATACTTTCTGCCTCGTGTGCTACTCTATAAAAAATTAAATTGACCGCCTTGTAACTACTGTGGTTTTCATGTAGCCAGGCTCTCCATTCGGAAGCATTTTTAAAATATAATGTTGGTTTTTCGTGCATGGTGTTATTTATATAATGATCCACAATTTTGTCATTGCGAGGAACGAAGCAATCTTATCGAGTAACTCGGCAAAGTTGTTTATTGTTGTGAACATGGTTTTAAATTTATAAATAAGTATTATTCAGTCATTATATCTTTAATTTCGTCAAATAAATTTTTCCATGTTGGATTGATAGATCGAATCAATTTGTTTTTGGCATCTCTAGAACCCGCTTTTATTTGTTTTTCCCGAGCTATAGCATCTTCAATCCATTGAAATTGCTCATAATAAACTAATATGCTTACATCGTACCGGGCTGAAAAGGATGTTGGGTATTTCTTGTTTTTATGTTCTAAAATTCTTTGTGGAAGATTTGATGTTACACCAACATAAACTACCGTTTGGTATTTATTGGTAATGATATAGACAAATCCTGGTTTCATCTTTTTTAGTTTTATTGAGCGGCTAGCGATGTAATTGTATTTTACATACTAGATTTACTCTTTTAGTGAGATTGCTTCGCTATCGCTCGCAATGACTTAAACCCTCTAGTATGTCATTGCGAGCGATAGCGAAGCAATCTCATCCAGTAACTCGGCAAAGTTGCTCATCTTTGTGGGCATAGATTGCAAATCCAAGTTGTTGATTTTTATCATTTTAAATGGAATCTAAGATTCATATCTGAATTCATATTAACTCCTCTTATTTGAGCAGGTGTCCAATTTTCAGTTTTTATATATTTTTTGATTTCAGCTTCTAATTCTCTTTTAAAATTGTGATTGGTTTTTAAATCAAAGACGAACCAAAAACTTAATATTTTTGATTCACCTTTTTTGTTAACATAAAACCTAATGTCTACAAAGGCTGTATCCTTATATGTTTTATTTTTTATTTTTATGTAGCCTTTTGGATAAGTTATTTTTTTTGCTAATTCATTTTGTAAGACTATACTATATTCATCATTACTATCTTCTTTATCATTCGGATAATTTGGCCATTTATCACAATCTCCAAAATACATTGTATCATTAATATGATTCATTAAGTATTTTTCATCTGCAATGTTTAGTAATGAGTCTGTAAACTTTTTTCCGTATTTTTCGATAATCTTTCCTTCCATATAGGGGCAATAACAATGTGTCTGGTTTTCATATTGAACATCAGAAACTACAACACCTTTAAATTCAATGTTATTTTGCTTTAAGAGTACAGTGAGTTCTTTTTCCGAGCGTAAACCTTTATACAAGAGACCACCCATTGTATAACAATAGACTAATTTGCCTTTTTGAATATCCTTTTTTGCTTCTTTAATACCATTTAAACAAGTAGTATCTTTTTCTGAAATATTGTCAAACTTGCTTTTACTTTTCTTTTTTTCAAAATCACAAGAAATAAGTATTAAGCAAATTAATATTGAAATTATTTTTTCCATTATTTAGGTTTTATTTAGTTTCTACAAGATATTACTAACTTGTCTATTTTTAAATATATTAAAATATTCTTACAAATTATTTTTGTGATTTGTTTGTAAACAAAAAAATCCTGCCAGTTTGTACCAGCAGGATTTGTATTTCATTAGTCAAACGAATTAACGAACAACCAAAAAAATTATTTAATCATCTCAAAACTACGTTTTACAAAAGCAGTTAAGGCTTCTCCTTTTAATAGGTTTTGCGATAGTTTAGCCAAATCTAAAGCTTGTTTTACTAAGCTTTCCTGAGCTGTTTTGTCTTCGGTGCTTAAAATAGTGGATGCCAAAGGCGAATTAGTATTTACCACTAAATTGTACATTTCCGGCATGTTGCCCATTCCGAACATTCCGCCACCACCGGTTTGGCTCATTTCTTTCATTCTACGCATGAATTCCGGTTGCGTGATGATAAATGGTGCTGCCTGACTGTCTAAAGATTCTAGTTGAACAGTATATGTTTTTGGGACAAAGGACTCTAAAGAAGTTTTCAGACTTTCTTTTTCTTCATCAGAAAGTTTAGAAATTGTAGTTTCGTCTTTCTTGATTAGGTTATCAATATGATCTGAATCCACACGAACAAAAGTTAAATCTTTATTGTCGTTTTCTAATTTTTGAATCAAGTGCGAGATAATTGGCGAATCTAAAAGCAATACTTCGTATCCTTTAGCCTCGGCAGTTTCAATGTAAGCGTGTTGTGCTTCTTTGTTTCCGGCGTAAAGAATAACCAGTTTTCCGTCTTTGTCGGTTTGCTTGTCTTTTAGGTTTTCTTTTAATTCGTCAAGGGTAAAATATTTGTCGTTTACCGTTGGGTACAATACAAAAGCGCCCGCTTTTTCGTAGAATTTATCTTCCGAAAGCATTCCGTATTCCAAAACGATTTTGATGTCGTTCCATTTTGATTCAAAATCCTCACGGTTTTCGTTGAATAATGATTTTAGTTTATCGGCTACTTTACGGGTGATGTAGTTCGAAATTTTCTTCACTGCACCATCTGCCTGCAATCCTGAACGGGAAACATTCAACGGAATATCCGGAGAATCCACCACTCCGCGAAGCATCATTAGGAATTCAGGAACAATTCCTTCAACATTATCGGTAACAAAAACCTGATTTTGGTACAATTGGATTTTGTCCTTTTGAATTTGCATATCCGAACCTAATTTAGGGAAATACAAAATTCCGGTAAGGTTGAACGGATAATCTACATTTAAGTGAATGTTGAACAATGGCTCTTCAAATTGCATTGGATACAATTCGTGGTAGAAGGTTTTGTAATCCTCGTCAGTTAAATCAGTTGGTTGTTTAGTCCAGGCTGGATTTGGGTTGTTGATAATGTTGTCAACTTCAACCGTTTCGTTTACGTAATCTTCAGGAGCATCTTCCGGCTTAGGAAGTGTTTCAGTTCTTGTTCCAAATTTAATTGGAATAGGCATGAACTTGTTGTATTTATTCAATAATCCACTGATTTTTGAATCTTCTAAAAATTCTAATGAATCTTCGGCAATATGAAGGATGATTTCAGTACCACGATCGGTTTTGTCAGCTGGTTCCAGAGAGAATTCAGGACTTCCGTCACAAATCCAGTGAGCTGCCGGTTCGTCTTTGTATGATTTAGTGATAATTTCCACCTTAGAAGCGACCATAAAAGCCGAGTAGAAACCAAGACCAAAATGACCAATAATTCCTGAATCTTTAGCGCTGTCTTTGTATTTTTCAAGGAATTCTTCGGCACCTGAAAAAGCCAGTTGGTTGATGTATTTCTCCACCTCGTCGGCTGTCATACCGATACCCTGGTCAATAATGTGCAGTTTTTTACCCTCTTTGTCAATCTTTACTTCAAGAATTGGATTGCCATATTCTACTTTGGCCTCACCGATGTTAGTCAGGTGTTTTAATTTTAATGTTGCATCTGTTCCATTTGAAATTAACTCACGTAAAAAGATCTCGTGATCGCTGTATAAGAACTTTTTAATTAGCGGAAAGATATTTTCCACCGAAACATTAATTTTTCCAGTTGTCATATTTAAAATTTTTTAATAGTGTTTTACAATCGGTTACAGCCTATTCAAATAAAGTACCAATTCGATTCGGGGTGACAAAATGTCTTACTCGTAAATTTTGTAATAAAATAATATCATTTTGAAATAAAATCCGTAAGTTAGATTGTATCTTTGCCTAAGTTTAATATTAAAAATGATAAACGATGAAAAAAATATTTTTTGTTACAGCAATTGCATTAGCGTTGTTTTCTTGTAAAACATCTTCAGTTACTGCCACTAAATTAGACAGGGGGATTCAAACCGGGATTAAAGGAAATTGGGTTATTAGTTCTGTTTCTTATCCGGGTTCAGAGTACATTAAGGTAAATTCTTTTCAATTAGCCGATTCAAAATGTTTTGAAGGAAGTACCTGGAAGTTTGTTTCTAATAACAACAAGGGAACAATGGCTTTGACTAAGTACGATTGTCCTGTTTTTAGTTCGCCTATTACCTGGTTTGTGAATTCTAATGGAGAATTTGTATTGAAAATTTTAGATGCTGGTGAAAAAGCCAGAAAGGTGAGAGATGGTTACGTTTTGCAGGTAGCTAATCAAACAGAAAGTTCTTTCCAATTAGTAGATAGAATTGATGTGGGCGGAAAATTAACAGCTGTAGTTTACCAGTTTCAACGTGTGAATTAATCCTAAGAAGTTTAATAAATAACAAAAAAAAAAATAATTATGAAAAATATATCAGTACTAGCATTAGCTTTTGTGATGGTTTTAGGTTCGCTTTTCACAAGCTGTGAGGCCGTAAAAAATACAAATAAAACGCAAAGAGGAGCTGCTATTGGAGCTGCCGGTGGAGCTATCCTTGGAGGAATCCTTGGGAACAACCTTGGAAAAGGTGGAAAAGGAGCTATGGGAGCAGTTATTGGTGGTGTTGTAGGTGGAGTTGCCGGTGGTGTTATTGGTAATAAAATGGACAAACAAGCCCGTCAAATTGATCAGGCTATTCCGGGTGCTGACGTAGAGCGTGTAGGTGAAGGAATCAAATTAGTTTTAAATGAAAATGCGATTCGTTTTGATACGAATAAATCAACTTTGACAGCGGCTGCAAAAGCAAATTTAGACAAGTTAGTAACTGTTTTCAATGAATATCCGGATACTGATATTACTATTTTTGGATATACTGACAGTACAGGACCGGCTGATTACAACCTGAAACTTTCAGGTGAGCGTGCTACATCGGTTAAAAATTATTTAGCAAGCAAAGGAATTTTAGCAAGCAGATTTACTATTCAGGGGATGGGAATTGCTGATCCAATTGCAGATAATGGAACTGTTGAAGGAAGAGCTCAAAACCGTCGTGTAGAATTTGCGATTGTTGCCAATGCTAAAATGAAAGCTGACGCTGAAAAAGAAGCTGGAAAGTAGTTTTTAGTTTTTTTAAAATATCAAGAGCCGTTTCGTTATTATAGCGAAGCGGTTTTTTTTGTTTTTTACCGCAGATTCGCTGATTATTATAAAACAATCTGCGAATCTGTGGTAATTTAAAAAAATCCTTCTTAAGCGCTGCCCTGACGGAATTTTTATTATGAAAATAAAATCTGTTTTTTATCCGTTAAATGGATGTTGTCCGAGGCTGATTTTTTTATAGATATTTCTAAATTCTCCTCTTTTTTTATACCAAAGAAATCTATCTTTGCAATCTCAAAAAAACATTCTTTTAAAAATGCTTCAAGTTCAAAATATCTCCTTTGGTTATACCGAAAAACCAGTGGTTCAAAACATTCATTTCTCTGTAAAAAAAGGACAAAATATTGCTGTAATTGGCGAAAGTGGTTGTGGTAAAAGTACTTTGTTGAAATTGATTTATGGGTTGTATGATTTAAACGAAGGGAAGATTTTTTGGAATGAAACCGAGGTTTTAGGCACGAGTTTTAATCTGGTTCCCGGAATGCCATTTATGAAATACTTGTCGCAGGATTTTGATCTGATGCCTTATATTACGGTAGCTGAAAATGTGGGGAAATATTTGTCGAATATTTTTCCTGAAAAGAAAAAAGCACGCATTCAGGAATTATTGGAAATTGTAGAAATGACCGAATATGCCGATGTAAAGGCAAAATACCTGAGTGGCGGGCAGCAGCAACGTGTGGCGCTGGCCAGGGTTTTAGCCTTAGAACCCGAAGTTTTATTGCTTGATGAACCTTTTAGCCATATTGATAATTTCAGGAAAAATGCACTGCGTCGCAATTTGTTTGCTTACTTAAAAGCACAGGGAATTACGGTTATTGTTGCTACACATGATAGTACCGATGCGCTTTCTTTTGCCGATGAAACTATTGTGTTGCAAAACGGAAAAATGTTAGCCAAAGCCAATTCACATGATTTGTACAACAATCCAATAAATAAGTATGTGGCTTCTCTTTTTGGTGAAGTAAATGAATTGAGATTGTCCCAATTGATCAATGTGGAAGGTGAAGACGAATTGGTTTTGCTGTATCCGCATCAGTTAAAAGTAACCGAAAACGGAGTGATGAATGTATTGGTCAAGCAATCTTATTTTAAGGGAAGTCATTATCTTATAAAAGCGGTTTTTAACAGAAAAGTTATTTTTTTCGAACACAACTCAGCATTAGCAACTGATACCGTAGTTTGTTTGAATTTTAATATTTAATTAAAGTTTTCCGTTTAATTTTTTATTATTTTTAGCTTAACTAATCAGATGAATTCTTGTAGAGGTTCTGATTTTTAGATGATTATTAATTAAAAAGATAATTAAGAATGGGAAAATTTGTAATTACAAAAAGAGTTAATGGCGAATTTCAGTTTAATCTGAAAGCGGGTAATGGTCAGACCATTTTGGCAAGCGAAGGTTATTCAACCAAAGCCGCTTGTGAAAACGGAATTGAATCGGTTAGGAAAAATGCTCAGGAAGACGGTCGATTTGACCGTAAAGAATCTTCAAACGGCAAATTTTATTTTAATTTAAAAGCCAGTAATGGTCAGATTATTGGTAATAGCGAAATGTATGAATCGCTTGCATCCATGGAAAACGGTATTGAATCCGTAAAGAAAAATGCAGCTGATGCAGTTGTAGAGGATCAGACAGCTTAATTAAAATAAGCAGAATTGAATAGAGAAAACCAGTTTTTAGACTGGTTTTTTTATTACATTTATAGTAGACGTTATTAAAAACTAAAATATGTATCATTCAAAAATTTCGGGCTTGGGCTTTTATGTACCTTCCAATGTGGTTACTAATGACGATTTGTCAAAAATTATGGATACTAATGACGAATGGATTCAGGAAAGAACCGGAATTCAGGAGCGCCGACATATCGAAAAAGGAAAAGATACCACTACTTCAATGGGGGTAAAAGCAGCTCAAATTGCTATTGAACGTTCCGGAATTGCCAAAGCGGATATTGATTTTATTGTTTTTGCTACCTTAAGCCCTGATTACTATTTTCCGGGACCGGGAGTTTTAGTACAAAGAGATTTGGGATTGAAAACCGTAGGTGCCTTAGATGTCAGAAATCAGTGTTCGGGATTTGTGTATGCGCTTTCGGTAGCCGATCAATACATTAAAACAGGTATGTATAAAAATGTTTTGGTCATAGGTTCCGAAGTACATTCTGCAGGATTAGACATGACTACCCGCGGACGCGGTGTTTCGGTAATTTTTGGTGACGGAGCTGGTGCAGCGGTGTTAAGCAGAGAAGAAGATTTGTCGAAAGGGATTCTTTCGACTCATTTGCATTCAGAGGGAATTCATGCCGAAGAATTGGTTTTAAAAGCTCCGGGAATGGGCGGACGTTGGGTGACGGATATTCTAGCCGATACTAATGCTGATGACGAGAGTTATTTTCCTTATATGAACGGACAATTTGTGTTTAAAAACGCTGTAGTCCGTTTTACAGAAGTTATTAACGAAGCTTTGGAAACCAATAATTTATCGGTTGCTGATATTGATATGCTAATTCCGCATCAGGCTAATTTGAGGATTTCTCAGTATATTCAGAAGAAATTCAATTTGAATGACAATCAGGTTCATAATAATGTGCAAAAATACGGTAATACTACTGCAGCTTCGATTCCTATTGCATTGACCGAAGCCTGGGAACAAGGGAAAATTAAATCAGGAGATACTGTAGTTTTAGCGGCCTTTGGTAGCGGATTTACCTGGGCAAGTGCTATTATTAAGTGGTAGGTTGTGAAGTTAGAAGTTAGAAGATGGAAGTTAGAAGATGGAAGTTAGAAGATGGGAGATGGAAGATGGGAGATGGAAGGCAGAAAAATAGTTTGTTTTTAAAAAGAAAATCCCAATTTTGAGTTTTTCAAAGTTGGGATTTTTTGCTTAATGTTTGGGTTCGTAAATTAATCGCAAGAACGAACTAAATCGCTCGTTTTCTCTGTTAACAGGAATTCCTGTAACGATGCCCACTAAAAGATGCTCTGTGATTTCTACTCTCATCTGAGGTCTTATAGTAATGTCAAAATCTTTGGGTTGTATTTCTTTGTTGAATTCAATTCCAATAAAATTTCTAGTTCCGGGAATCATATAATGGAAATTGCTGTTGATTTGCCATGTAGTATGAGTACTATTAGTTTCAAAATGATGTTCTATGGATGGCCCGGTATATAAAAGAGTATGAAAATTGTTTCCCCAGCGTTTAGCCACTATAAAAAACGGATTATAGGTGTTTCCGGTAAATAGTTTTTCATTGCCATAGCTGTTAAAGGAAGTGAGCCCAAATTCGTGAATATATCCAATAGCCATTGATGTTTTTAGTTTTTCGGATACAAAAAAGGAATATTGAGTAGCTAATTTCAGTCCGTTGAGTTTACTGCCCGGAGTAGTAGCGTTGGCAGAAGGATAAAAAGTAAAAGGCAATTCGACTTCAAGCCCTAAACGGTCAATGGGAGCCCATTCATATTCTACTAGAGCTATATATTCGTCGTATTTGTTTTTATCGGTAAGTCCAAGACCTACATTCCATTCTCTTTCTCCTTTTCGGGCACCAAGATCCCGTATTAAATCAATGTAAAGCGGTTCGGCATGTAAAACCTTAGATCGCTGGTGTTTGTTTTCTGTTTCCTGAATGTAAAGACTGTCAATAATACTGTTTCTTTGCTCTTTTTCTGTTTGAGCTTTGGTATTTTGAGTCATCCACAACATTGTAATTGTTGTGAAAAAAGCTGTTTTTAAACTATTATTCTTCATGTTTAATTGTTTGATTTTGTGATGTGTAAATGCGTTTTGTTTCTTGGAAAAGAAACAAAATCGAATAAAGACTAAAAAAAAACAGACTAAACTTCGGGAGGAGGAGAGTGAATTTCGAAATAGGTTTTCAGTACATCGGTTTTATTAAATCGATTGTTCACGGGATTTTTATCGAATTTGATTTCTTTGATTTTGCTGTCAAAATCAGGTAAAATATAAAAAGCCACCGAAATTGTTTTTTTGAAAATTCTATGATTTTCGCTGTCCGGATCTTCATTTTCAGGGATTGCATTTTCAAAGCCCAAAACCTTTTCGACAACAATTTCGATAATCGTTTCCTGCTCGTTAAAACCTAAATCTTCGGGAATGTAATTGGGAGTTATGTCACTGGTGTCAACACTACAATTGAGTAGATAGAGTGCCATAAAAGCACAAAATAAGCGAAGGGCTTTGTTTTTTCTAATTGTAGCTAACATAAGGCAAAAGTAAAAACTTTTCAGCTAAAGGAGATTTTCTTAGCATTTTATTATGATAATGACTAAAATATCGAATTGAATTCGATATATTGTGTGTTTTACTATTTCTAATTAATGAATTAGGATTATCTTTGCCAACCTAAAAAATAAAGTTTACATGTCATTACAACAGATTCTTACACCATCTATAACCAAAGCGATTCAAAATCTTTTTGAAGTAAGCGTAGAAAAAATTGAATTTCAAGCCACGCGTAAGGAATTTGAAGGAGATATTACCATGGTGATTTTTCCATTGTTGAAAATCATAAAGAGTAATCCTGTAGAATTAGGAAATAAAATAGGGAATTATTTAGTTGAAAATGTTGCTGAGGTGCGTCAATTTAATGTAGTTTCCGGATTTTTAAATATTGTTATTTCGGATGCTCATTATTTGAATTTTTTCAATTCGATTAAAGATGATGTCAAATATGGTTTTGTGACTCCAAGTCCTGAAGATAAGGCTGTAATGGTGGAATATTCTTCACCAAATACCAATAAACCTTTGCATTTAGGTCACGTTAGAAATAACTTATTAGGTTATGCTGTTGCTGAAATTATCAAAGCATCGGGTAAAAAAGTTTATAAAACCCAAATTATCAACGATAGGGGAATTCATATTTGTAAGTCGATGTTGGCCTGGCAAAAATTTGGTCAGGATCAAACACCTGAGTCAACGGGATTGAAAGGTGATAAGGTGGTTGGGAATTTCTATGTGGCTTTTGATAAGGCTTACAAAGAAGAAATTAACCAATTAATAGCGGAAGGAAAAACAGAAGAGGAAGCTAAAAAACAAGCGCCTATTATACTGGAAGCACAGGAAATGTTGCGTAAATGGGAAGCCGGAGATTCAGAAGTAATCGCTCTTTGGAAAACCATGAACCAATGGGTTTATGATGGATTTGCTGCTACTTATAAAAAATTAGGTGTTGATTTTGATGCTTATTATTACGAAAGTGACACCTATTTATTAGGAAAAGATGTGGTTCAAATGGGATTGGAAAAAGGGATTTTCGAAAAAGATCCTGACGGTTCGGTTTGGATTGACTTGACGGGGGAAGGTTTAGATAGAAAAATTGTCTTGCGTTCTGACGGAACAGCAGTGTATATGACGCAGGATATTGGAACGGCAATTCAGCGTGTAAAAGATTATCCAGATGTGGGCGGAATGGTTTATACCGTAGGAAACGAGCAAGATTATCACTTTAAAGTGTTGTTCTTAATCTTGAAAAAATTAGGTTTTGACTGGTCAGCTAATTTGTTTCATTTGTCATACGGAATGGTGGATTTACCTTCGGGAAAAATGAAATCCCGTGAAGGAACTGTAGTGGATGCCGATGATTTGATGCAGGAAATGACCGATACAGCGCAAAAAATCTCTGAAGAATTAGGGAAATTAGACGGTTATTCAGAAGAAGAAAAAGCAAAATTGTTCAAGACTATTGGTCTTGGTGCTTTGAAATATTATATTTTAAAAGTAGATCCTAAAAAACGTATTTTGTTTAACCCTGAAGAATCAGTTGATTTTGCCGGAAATACAGGGCCGTTTATTCAATATACTTATGCCCGAATCCAATCGATTATAAGAAAGGCTGATTTTGATTTTGCTGTTACATCGACAGTAGTTGAAATGCACGAAAAAGAAAAAGAATTGATAAAACAATTGGAATTATTCCCCGAAGTAATTCAGAATGCAGCACAAAATCACAGTCCGGCTTTAGTTGCGAATTACACTTATGACTTGGTAAAAGAATACAATTCATTTTATCAGGCAGTGCCAATTTTGGGTGAAGCCGATTTGGATACCAAAATATTCAGAGTACAATTGTCTAAAAAAGTAGCCGATACTATTGCTGCTGCATTTAGTTTATTAGGTATTAATGTTCCTGAGAGAATGTAATTGATAATCTGTTTGGCAGATTAAATAAAATTATAGCACGCAGATTTTACAGATCCGTCTGATTTTTATCTGCGTACTTTTTTTAAGATACTTATAAAAAGAAAAGAGCCGATAATCTAGGATTATCAACTCTTTTCAAACAAACTAACACACAAATTTTATTCAAAAGCTATCCAATCGGATGGCTTTTTGTTTTATAATTAATTGCTTTCGACTAATCGCATATATGTAAAATATTTTTTTCTTTTTTATTTTCGACAAATATATGTTTTTATTTAGAATAAATAAAAATAATTTTATATTTGCATCGTTGTTCTTTATTGTAGTTTTAGCTCATAAGGTGAAATTGTTAAAAATTTCAGTCCGAGTGATTTTTTCCGATTCTGGACTTTCTGCACTGAAGCAGTAAAAAAAATCCAGATGTCCGGATAATAAAATTGATTTTTGTAAATAAAGTCATTTAATAGCTGGGTTTTAGTAATAGCAAAAGGGATTGATTTGACATTTTATACGATATATTAAATTAATGGCCGATACTCATTAACTTTAATTACTTGGTTTTTTTTATTTTTTTTTTGTTGAAAGAGGTTGGGTTTTTCCAGCCTCTTTTTAGTTTTATGCTAAAGCGAAAAAAATAAGCTTAGTCAGCAAAACTTTAAACTTTAAACTTTTTAACTTTAACCGTTTATCTTATATTTGCAACTTCAAAAAAATCAATACTATGTTCGATAATTTAAGCGAAAAATTAGATAAAGCTTTTCATATACTAAAAGGTCACGGTAAAATTACCGAAGTAAACGTTGCTGATACCTTAAAAGAAGTTCGTAGAGCATTACTTGATGCCGATGTGAATTTTAAAATTGCCAAAGATTTTACCGCTCGTGTAAAAGATAAAGCAATAGGTCAGGACGTATTAACTACTTTACAGCCAGGACAATTGTTGGTGAAGTTGGTTAAAGACGAGTTGACTGAATTAATGGGAGGTGATGTTGCCGGAGTTAATTTGCAGGGAACACCTTCAGTGATTTTGATGTCCGGTTTACAAGGTTCTGGAAAGACTACCTTTTCCGGAAAATTGGCTAATTATCTTCAAACAAAAAAGAATAAAAAACCACTTTTAGTAGCCTGTGATATTTACCGTCCAGCGGCGATTAATCAGCTGCATGTGGTAGGAGACTCGATTGGTGTTGAAGTGTATTCAGAATCGGAGAATAAAAATCCTGTTGAAATTGCTCAAAATGCAATCAAACACGCTAAGGCTAATGGTTTCAATGTAGTTATTGTCGATACTGCCGGACGTTTGGCTGTAGATCAGGAAATGATGGACGAAATTGCCCGTGTTCACGATGCTATCAAACCACAGGAAACTTTATTTGTTGTGGATTCGATGACAGGACAAGATGCGGTAAATACGGCCAAAGCTTTCAATGATATTTTAAATTTTGATGGTGTTATCCTGACTAAATTAGATGGAGATACCCGTGGTGGAGCTGCATTATCTATTAAATCAGTAGTAAATAAGCCAATTAAATTTGTTGGAACTGGTGAAAAAATGGAAGCCATTGATGTTTTCTATCCGGATCGTATGGCGGAGCGTATTCTTGGAATGGGAGACGTTGTTTCTTTGGTTGAAAGAGCGCAAGAGCAATTCAATGAGGAAGAAGCCAGAAAATTACAAAAGAAAATTGCTAAGAATGAATTTGGTTTTGATGATTTCCTGACTCAAATTCAACAAGTAAAGAAAATGGGTAATATGAAGGATTTGGTAGGAATGATACCAGGTGCTTCAAAAGCGATGAAAGATGTAGAAATTGAAGACGACGCTTTTAAACACATTGAAGCTATCATTTATTCAATGACGCCATTAGAAAGAAAAAAACCAGCTTTGATTGATGTAAAAAGAAAAGCAAGAATTGCTAAAGGTTCCGGAACAAAAGTGGAGCAGGTAAATCAGTTGATGAAACAGTTTGATCAAATGAGCAAAATGATGAAAATGATGCAGGGACCAGGCGGAAAAAACCTGATGAAAATGATGGGCGGAATGAAAGGAATGCCAGGTGGTATGCCTGGAATGAAATAAAAGACTTTAGATTTCAGGTGGCAGATTTGCGATAGCGTTACGAACCACACACGAGCGTCAGCGAACTGGCGAAGCAAACTAAAAACAATAAACTAAAACAATAAACTAAAACAATAAACAGTTTTATGCAAATACTAGACGGAAAAAAAACTTCGGAAGACATTAAAAACGAAATCGCTGCCGAAGTACAACAAATGAAAGCCAATGGGGAAAAAGTACCTCACTTAGCTGCTGTAATTGTTGGAAGCAATGGAGCGAGTTTAACTTATGTAGGGAGTAAAGTTCGCTCTTGCGAGCAAATAGGTTTCGATTCTACATTAGTTGCTTTGCCTGAAGAAACTACTGAGGCAGAATTATTAGCAAAAATCAAAGAATTGAACGAAGATGATAATTTAGATGGTTATATCGTTCAGTTGCCTTTGCCAAAACATATCGATGAGGAAAAAATCCTTTTAGCTATTGACCCTCAAAAAGATGTTGATGGTTTTCATCCAACAAATTTTGGGCGTATGGCTTTAGAAATGGAAACATTTTTGCCGGCTACTCCATTTGGAATTATGGAATTGTTAGAGCGTTACAAAGTGGAAACTTCAGGAAAACATACAGTAGTAATTGGTCGTAGTCATATTGTAGGTCGTCCAATGAGTATTTTGATGAGCCGTAAAGGAAATCCAGGTGATTCAACCGTTACTTTGACGCACAGTAGAACTAAAAATTTAGAAGAATACACTAAAAATGCTGATATCATTATCACGGCTTTAGGTGTGCCTGAGTTTTTAAAGGCTGATATGGTAAAAGACGGTGTAGTTATTATTGATGTGGGAATTACCCGTGTGGAAGATGCTTCTAATTCAAAAGGATATGTGATTAAAGGAGATGTAGATTTTGATGGTGTAAGTAAAAAATCATCTTTTATCACTCCGGTTCCGGGTGGTGTAGGACCAATGACGATTGCAATGTTACTGAAAAATACGCTTTTGGCCCGAAAAATCAGAAGTCGTAAATAAATAAAATTAGTTTTTATATGAAAGCCTTGAACGAAAGTTTAGGGCTTTTTTTATGTCTTAAAAATTGCTTAAAGTTTTTTAGAATTCGTATCGAAACTGAATTTAAAGAATACTTTTGCAGCACTTTTAAAAACAATCCTTAGCGATGGACGATTATTATTCGGAAATAGTATTTTAATATAGCATTTGAAACATTATTCAAAATGCTATTCACCCTTTTATAGCATTTTATAATGAGAGCATTTTATAAAAATAATGACGGATTAACTCAGGTTGAAACATGGACTCCCAACTGCTGGATTAATGTGGAATGTCCCACTAAATCAGAAAAAAAATACCTGCTTGGTGAGCTTCAGATTCCCGAAGCATTCTATAATGATATCGAAGATATCGACGAAAGACCGCGTATTGAAATAGAAAACGGCTGGACGTTAATTATTCTGCGGATTCCGGTGAAGAGTCAGGATATCAAATTACCTTTTCAAACTATTCCTGTGGGTATTGTGTTTAAGGAAGAAATTTGTGTTACGGTAAGTTTTCAGCAAACGGAGATGCTTACTGATTTTGTGGCTTATACCAAACGAAAACGCATTAATATCAAAGACAATTTTGATTTGGTTTTAAAGTTGCTCTTGTCTTCCAGTGTGTGGTATTTGAAATATTTGAAACAAGTCAATCAAAAAATCAAACTGGCCGAAAATAATCTGGAGAAATCCATCAAAAACGAAGAATTACAAGCACTTTTGCAAATAGAAAAATGCTTGGTTTTCTTTATGACATCCTTGAAAGGAAATGATATTTTGCTACAGCGCATTCGAAATATAAAATCCCAAAGAGGACATTTTGATCCGGAGTTGTTAGAAGACGTAGAAATTGAATTGCGTCAGGCACAGGAAACCACTAATATTTACAGCGACATTTTAACAGGGACTATGGATGCTTATGCCTCTGTGATTTCGAATAATATGAATACTATCATGAAGCAAATGACTTCTATTTCGATAATTTTGATGATTCCTACTTTGATTGCGAGTTTATACGGAATGAACGTGCCTAATAATTTAGAAAATAATCCTTACGGAATAGGAATTGTAATCTCTATTTCATTTTTGTTGTCTCTTTTTGGTGTGTTTCTGTTTAAAAGAAAGCGATGGTTTTGATTTTTTATATCAATTAATACATTTTTTTAGTTGCTTTTTTCTAGCTATATATGGCTTTTTCAGAGATTTAGATTTAAATAAGTAAGATTTTTTATCGAAACACTTGTTTTGTATTTACTTTTTTTATTCTTTTGTGTACTAGAAAACTAGTACACTAATAAAATATATTATGATAAGCATTCAACACTTAACGTTTCAGTATAAAAAGCAGGACGCTTTATTTACTGATTTATCTTTTGAGCAGTACAATGGAAGCATTGTAGGGCTGCTTGGGAAAAATGGAGCTGGTAAATCAACTTTTTTGAAGTTAATTACAGGCTTACTAAAACCTCAAATAGGAGCATTAAACATTAATGGTTTTAAACCTTTTGATCGATTGCCTGATTTCTTGTCAGATGTCTATATGGTTTCTGAGGAGTTTTCGTTTCCTTCCATAACTATTGGTTTGTATATAAAGGCAACAGCTCCTTTGTATCCTAAATTCGATTACGAAAAAATGAATCACATTTTGCAGGAATTCGAATTAGAATCCAAAAAAAATCTGAACGGACTTTCGCACGGACAACGCAAGAAATTCTTAATTGCTTTTGCTTTATCGACTAATTGTAGTTTGCTTATTCTGGACGAACCCACAAATGGTTTAGATATTCCGTCTAAGAGTTTGTTTCGAAAAATATTAGTGAGCTCAGTTTCTGATGAACAATTGGTTTTGATTTCAACCCATCAGGTAAAAGATATTGAAACCATAATTGATACCATTGTGGTTTTAGACGAAGGTAAGATGGTTTACAACGAAACGATTCTTGATATCAGTAAACAATGGCAATTTAAAACCGTGACTAGTTTAGCAGGGATAGAAAATCCAATTTACCAAGAGAAATGCCTGGGCGGTTACCGAATCATTACAGCAGTAAATGAATTAGAAGAAACCGAAATTGACATTGAATTGCTTTTTAATGCCATTATCAATAAAGTAACTTTAAAATCTATAAATCATGTCGTTTAATAACCATTTTAATTTCAACCGATTTGTTCGTTTATTTCAGCAGGATTTGTTAATTAATAGAACAAAATACCTTTTGGCTATTCTTGGATTAGGATTGATAACTTATTTATTGACCTATTGGTTTCTTAGTTCGAGTAAAAGTAGCATAATGAATTATGCTGAAAATATCAATAATCTTTATATGGTTTGTTTTGTGTTTTTTATGATGGGAGTAGGGGTTATTGTAGGCACTGCATTCCCTGATTTGATCGATAAAATTAAAACCGCAAATTATTTGCTTGCTCCAGGCTCAACTTTCGAAAAATTTTTGGTGCAGTTTTTATTGAGAATAGGAATTTTTATTCCTTTAGCTTTGGGGATTTTTTGGATTGCCATTCGTTTAGCCAAAGCTTCTTTAATTCCAGAAATGATTAATGGAAATCAATTTTTTGATCCAGCTGTAGTTCCTTATTTTGAATATCGCCTTTTAGTAACCAGAGAGGGTAAGTTGTGGGATATTTGGCAAATACTGCTTATGATTTTTGGTTTTTTCTCCTACGGAACTTATCTCTTTGCTGGAACAACTTTCTTTAAAAGATATGCTTTGGTTAAAACCGTTGTGATTTCGGGTATTTTATTCTTTAGTTGCATTTTGCTTTCTATGTTACTATCCAAAATTATTTATTCAGCACCTCGATTTTTTGATATACAATTTTATGCTTTTCAAGTGACTGAGAATTTTGACAGTACTGAATTTTCCTTGTTATCCTTGTCGTTACTTTCTTGGGTATTCTTTTTACCAATCGCTTATTTTAAATTAAAAGAAAAGGAGGCTTAATATGGATTTTAAATCAACCAAAGGGATTTATTTGCAAATAGTAGATAATCTCTGTAGGCAAATTTTAGAAGGACAATTGCAAGCTGGAGACCGAGTGGCTTCAGTGCGGGATTTGGCTGCCGAGTTTGAAGTGAATCACAACACGGTCATGCGTGCTTATGCTAATTTGCAGGAATCCGGGATTTTTGACAACAAACGGGGCATTGGATTTTTTGTTTCCGAAAAAGCTTTCGAACTCATTAAAGCCAATGAAAAAGCCAATTTTTTCAGTCAGGATTTACCTGATTTTCTTCTTAAAGTAAAATTACTCCAACTAAACTCTGCCGATTTAAACGAATTATTAACGGCTATAAAAAATAACGATCATGAAAATATCTAACATTATATTAATTTCATTTTTAACCTTTCTTTTCGGAGGGATTACTTTATTATTTATCGGTTCGAAATACTATAAAGGAGTTGATTATAAAGCTGATTTTGCTATTCAAGAAAAGAAAACCGCTCCTTTCTCGGTTATAGTTGCTGAACCAGGTTCCTTTTTCGTTTTGAAGAATGGTAGAGAGTTTAGTGTTTCGCAGAGTTATTTGAAAGATGTTCATCCTAATTTTGCTCATTTTGAAGTTAGTAATGATACTCTATATATATATTCTGTTAGAAAAGAAGAATCTAAAAGGGGGCATTTTGTAATTGTTCCCGAAGTCTATTGTAAAAACGTGAAGTCTATTATTGCCAAAGAAAAAGCGAATGTTAGTTTAAGAAATTATCAGGTGGATAGTTTGTCAATCAACTTGAATAGTTCAGATTTCTTTTGGGATTTTAATAAACCTGCTTATGTAAATGTTGAGTCTAAAAATTCTTATTTGCGTCTTAATGGTGATAATATTGAAAAAATGAATTTGCAATTAGATAAAACTAAGCTTTATCTAAATTCTCAAAAAGGAGCCAAAATGTTGTCAGGAAGTTTAACTAATGATTCTTACATTGATGGTGTTATTGTAGATGGAACGATTAATATTGACATAGATAATTCAAGCCGAATGTATTTTAGAAATTAATCTGATACATAATATGCAAGTTTTATTAACGTATTTTCTCTCTTTTTAACAAATAATTATAATCTTTTTCTGAATTAATAATTAAGTTTGAAGAGTTTTAAGCTAAAAAAGCTTATAGCTTTTTTATTAAACCAATTTAACCAACCAAAAAAAACATGAAAAAAATCTTTAGTATTCTTGTTGCACTTCTGATGAGCTGTGGTGTTTTCTCGCAGAAAACAATTGACAAACCAGACTATGGTTTGAGTAATCTTCCTGGGAAATTAACTAAAATTGAATTGACCGATTCGGCAACAATCATTCATTTTTACATTAAATATTATCCGGGACAATGGATTTTTATTCCTAAAGAATCTTTTATACAAGATGTCAATGGAGGAGAGAAAATTTTTGTAACTAAAACGGAAGGCATTCCCATAGCCGAAAGATATACTATGCCCGAAAGTGGAGAAGTGAGTTATAAATTGTATTTTCCTAAATTGGATAATACGGTAAATAAAGTAGATTTTGGTGAGGCCAATGAAGGTGGGGATTGGTCTATCTACGATATTGTAATTAATGAAAAAGATTCGGAATCCTTAATACCCAAAGTTTTACAGGGAAATTGGTTTCTAACCGATGGAAGTAATCAATGGGATTACGGATTTTATGCCAATCAGGCGGTTGTTGACAAAGCAGTTTGGAAATATAAAACTGTAGAAAGCAAAAAAAACAATTATACTATTGTGCTAGAAAACGCTGGAAAGGAAAAGACTATTTATGCTCAAATCGATAAAAAAGAAGGAGTTAAGTTTGGAGACAATAAAGAAAAATTAGCAACTTATAGTACCGAAAAAATAGATAATCCAAACTATAAACTAACTAATGATGAAGTCTATACTTCTGCTATTTTTAAATCAGATTCCGCTACTTTTTCCGGTTTTATAAAAGGTTATACTGGCAGAGCAGCTAGAAAAACAGGAACGATACATGTAAGTAATGTTTTGACAGGAAATCAAGATTCGCATTTGGTTAAAATTGCAGATGATGGCAGTTTTTCGGTCAAGTTTCCAATTAATCATCCGCAATCTATTTATGTAAATATTCTTGGGAATAGATCTTCTGTTTTTGTAGAACCTGGGAAAGAAACCTTTATGGTTGTCGATAGGGACACTCCATTGTTTATGGGAGATTGTGCCAGAATAAATTCTGATCTTCTAAGTTTTGGTGAACCTTATAGTCATTATGAAGAATATAGAAAACTATTGGGCAAAATTTTAGAGATAAGTCCTGAGGATTATAAAAAGGCTTGTCTGGATATAAAAAATAATCAACTTCAAATTATAGAGTCTATTACTAAAAAGCAATTTATTAGCCAGAAAGCACTTCAAATTAAAAAGCTTGATATTGAATATATGGCTTTGGAGAATATTCTAAGTTATGATATGTACAGAGAAGATTTTAAAAGAAGTAAATTGTCAGAAAATAATCAATTTGATTCAGAAACAGAAGATTTTAAGTTAGATAAATCCTATTATGATTTTTTAACTCCATCGGTTTTAAATAATGTAACAGCAGTAGTAACTAATAGTTACTATATTTTTATAAATAGGTTAAGGTTTGCTAATATTTTTAGAAACAATGTTGTTAGTTCTTTTTATAATTTAACTTCTGAAACAGCTGAATCGCTTCAAAAATCAGGGGTTACTTTATCTACAGACGAGTTGCAGATGGCTGCTGCCAGTAGAAAAGTAGAAAAGAATATGATGAGAACTATTGGTTTTTTTGACACTAATAGAACTGAAATTCAAAAATTCCAAACCAATCATAAAGAAGCGTACAGTAAATTGCAAAAAGACAATCCAAAGATTGGAGTTTCGGTTGAAGCTCTGGCAGCTTATTTGAAAACTCAGGGTATAACACTTACAGTTGAAGAAAATGAATTGCTGAAAAAATTTAAATTATCTCAATTAACCAAAGAGGAATTGGCTATCCAAAAACAATATTATGACCAATATGGAGAAAGTTTAAAGTTATTTAATGAAAAATACAAGGAAAATATTCAGGTGATTGCTGATGAAAAAGAATTTGAAAAGTTGAATGATAAGCTAAATAAAATTTTTGGTATCAAAGAGGCTTTTGTATATGATGTATTTACTTTACAGGATAAAGCAGGTGACTTAGAAAGCAATTTTACTCCATATACTGATACTCAATTAAAATGGATACAAGGAAAAATAAAGAATCCTTTTTTGTCTAATTCTATTGTTAGAGAAAATGATAGAATTAAAGCTAAGATAGAAATGAATAAGAAACAAACAGGTTTTGTAGTTAATACGGTTAAGAAAACCGAAAGTGATGAACTATTTGATTCGATGTTAGCTAAGTTCAAAGGAAAAGTAGTTTATGTCGATTTTTGGGCAACTTGGTGTGGCCCATGTATGCAAGGAATTAAAGAAATTGCACCACTAAAAGACGAGATGAAAGATCAAGAAGTTGTCTTTTTGTATATAACAAACCAAAGTTCTCCTGAAAAAACATGGAATAACAGCATTCCAAATATAAAAGGCGAACACTACAGAGTTTCAGAAGATGAATGGAATTATTTAACCCAAAAATTTAATATTTCCGGAATTCCACATTATGTTTTGGTGAATAAAAAAGGAGAGGTAGTAAATCCAGAATTAGGACACCATTCCAATGAATCTTTAAAAAAGATTTTAGAAAAACAGCTGTAATAACTTTTATAAAAAAACACAAATATCCTCAGTAAAAGCAATTGTAACTGCTGCTTTTACTGGGGATTTTGTATTTTGAAAAGGATTAAAAAAAAATCAATTTTTATTGTTTCGTTTCAAAAATAAAATATAACTTTGTATTTCAAAGTACTTTAAATATGGTTCAGAAGCATCAAGAAGATTTGTTACACATACGTTCCATGATGGAGCGTTCTTCCCGATTTATATCCTTAAGCGGATTATCAGGTGTTTTTGCCGGAATTTCGGCATTAATAGGAGGTGGTTTTGCTTTTAAATTATTAGAAGCTAATGGAATTGATTATTTAGACGGAAAGAATCAGGAGTATAGTCCCGAATTAATCCAACAGCTCATTACCATTGCGAGTTTAATATTGTTGCTGGCTTTGTTTTTTGGAATCCTGTTCACTGTTAGAAAAAGCAGAAAAAATAATCTGGCTATTTGGACTGCTACAACCAAAAAGATGTTGTTGGGTTTGTTGATACCGCTTCTGGCAGGAGGGTTATTTTGTATTGCTTTGATTTACCACGGTATGTTTGTGTTAGTGGCTCCTTCAACCCTTATTTTTTATGGTTTAGCTTTGATTAATGCAGCACATTATACTTTTTCGGACATCAAATATTTGGGAATATCGGAAGTGATTTTGGGCATTATCGCTTTGTTTTTTCTGGGAAGTGGTTTTGTTTTCTGGATGATTGGATTTGGTGTTTTGCATATTTTTTATGGATTACTCCTTTTAAAAAAATACAAATAGTTCATGGGAATTATTGATAAATTAAATAAAAATTTCGAAAGTCGGGTGCGATTAGGTATTATGTCAATCCTAATGGTTAATGACTGGGTGGATTTTACCGAAATGAAGGCCTTGTTGAATATTACCGATGGTAATTTGGCAAGTCATTCCACGGCATTGGAAAAATCAGAATACATAGAAATTAAGAAAGAGTTTGTGGGTAAAAAGCCGAAAACCTCTTATCGTGTTACTAATATTGGCCGATTAGCTTTTAAAGAGCATTTGAATTTTCTCGAAAAATTAATCAATTCTAAATAATCCTTTTTTTTAACCTTAAGCTTTGAAATACAAAGTACTTTAAAATTTTAAATCATGAAAAAATACCATTTGATTTTAGTGAGCAGTCTTGTTTTTATACTGCTTTTTTACAAGGAAACAATAGGCCTGAATGTGGGGGTTTTTGGTCTATTTCTTTTAGGATTAGTAAGTTATAATAACAGGAGTAAATTCAAAGACAGCTTGAATAGGATGTTATTTGGAACTTCATTTCTATCTTGTGTGGCTTTTGCTTGGTATGCTGATTTTGCTTCTTTTCTGGCATTATTCCTGTCTTTGGTTTTTTTACAATTCCGGGTACAAAATCAGGAACTTAAAATCATTCAGGTGATTCCATTGCTATTTTTAAACGGAATTACGTCTTTGGGGCGTGTACTGATGTTTAGTCAGTATTTGCCCAAAAGAGAAATCAATAATGATTTTGCTAAAAAGTTAATAGCCTATTTTGTTATTCCGGCGGTATTTTTAGCCTTGTTTTTTATAGTGTATTCTTTTGGTAGCAATCATTTTTCTTCGCTTTTTACCGATTATTATTTCGATATTAATCTTTGGATACTTTTTGTGATTTCAAGTTTAGGATTTTATATCTCGTTTACTTTTTGGAATTATTGGATTCCTGAAGTTTGCTATGAAAAAAATAAACTACTGGCTAATAATTTCAACGATGAGGCTAAACTTCAAAATCAAAGCACTTTTTCATTCCTTGATATTGATTTTGAAAGAAGGAGTGGCGAAATCACTTTGTTTTTTCTCAATGTACTGCTTTTGATTTTTATAGTGACTTATAATTATGAGCAATTTTTTGAAGTTGTCGAAAAATCGAAACTAAGTGCAGATACACATGAGCGTGTCAATGCAGTTATTTTCTCCATTGTTATGGCTATTGGTGTTATCTTATTTTATTTTAAAGGCGGATTTAATTTTGATGAGAAAGCAAAAAATCTGAAACAATTAGCTAAAATGTGGATTATTCTGAACGCAGTTTTGATTGTAAGTGCTGTGATTAAAAATACCGAATACATCTCTCATTTTGGATTGACCTATAAAAGGTTAGGAGTGTATGCGTTTTTAGGATTGGCAATTGTTGGATTGTGGTATTCTTTTTTAAAAATTGTAAAACAGAAAACCAATGCCTTTCTTTTTAACCAAATGCTATGGTATTTTTATGGTTTAATTCTTTTGTGCAGCTATGTCAATTGGGGGAATTTGATTAGCAATTATAATATTTCGGTAAACAAGGGAATTGACAAGGAATTTCTTGGAAGTTTAAATTATAATGATGAAATATATTATGGTTTGTATCCGGAGGAATCTAATGATTTAGATAATGGCAAAACGGAAGAATTATCAGAATATCAAAATGTGAATTTTATATCTAAAGTTTTGTATTATGAAACACTGGATTTGAAATGATAAAAAAAAAAATTAAACCCAAGCTGAAAAGTTTTGGGTTTGTTTTTTTATACGCTATAATGCAGTTTCATTTGTTTTACAATAGTTTCTTCCAGATTTTTTAGTACAATAGGTTTGCTTACAAAATCATCCATTCCATTGGCTATGGCTTTGATTTTATCTTCATCAAAAGCACTGGCGGTAACGGCAATAATTGGAATGTTTTTAGCTTTGTATTTGGCTAACGAATGGATTTTTTTAGTAGCCTCAAAACCGTCCATTTCCGGCATGTGTAAGTCCATAAAAATGATGTCGTAATCGTTTTTTTCGAAAAGGGCAACGGCTTCTATTCCGTTGTTAGCTATGTCGGCAGGGATATTTATTTTGTCCAGAAGTTTTCTTAATACCTTTTGATTGATTAAATTATCTTCAACAATTAAGGCCTTATTAACGCTATTTTTGTTTGAACTTATCGATGTATTAGCTGTATTTTCGACAACTAACGAAGTCTTATTTATTTTGAATGGAATATCAAAACTAAAACTGGATCCTCCTTCTTTTAAAGCGATGATGTTTAATTTAGAGCCTCCCATCAAACTGATTAATTGGTTTGAAATGGTGAGTCCCAGACCCGTTCCTCCGTATTTTCGGGTAGTTGTTAAATCAGCCTGTTCAAAGGCCAGTAGCAGTTGTTCGGTTTTATTAACATCAATACCTATTCCGGAATCCATCACCCTAAAATTGATTTTTTGAATATTGTCATGTTCTTCAATATGACTTACTTCCAGTTTGACATTGCCTACAGTTGTAAACTTAATGGCGTTGTCCAAAAGATTGATTAAAACCTGCTGGAGTCTTAAGTTATCACAAAGAATATTGCTTTCAATGCGTTCATCAAAATTAAAATGCAAGGCGATGTTTTTGTCTTTGATGCGGTATTCGAATAATCGGATTAATTTTGAAAGTTCATTTTTAAGATGCGTTGGATGTTGTTCCAGTTTGATCTTTCCGGCTTCCATTTTAGAATGATCTAAAATCATGTTGACAATACCTAAAAGATGATTGGCACTGTGTTCGGCAATTTCAATATATTCCGATTGGTCGCTGTTTAAAGGACTTGTTTTAAGGATATTCAACATACCGATAACACCGTTTAGGGGCGAGCGGATTTCGTGGCTCATATTTGCCAGAAACTGGGTTTTAAATTTGGCAGTATTGTTAGCTGTTTCATTGTTTTTTTCAAGAGCAACCAGGTTTTCATTGAGTTTTTCTTTTAGTATTTTATAACTGTTCAATAAAAAATTAACTTCCTTGATAGATGATTGTTGGAGTAGGTTAGAATTAGTGTTTTTAAAATTCGAAAAAATGAAATTCGAAATGTCCAATGAAAGTAATTTGATGTCTTTGGTAAAATATTTGGAGATATAAACACATAAAAACAAAGCAATGGCAATCATTAACAAGGTTTGTCCAATTTGGAAATAAAATAAATTGGCTTTTAATTGATTAATCCTGATTTCGTTGTAAGAAATAATGAGGTTGAATAGGTTTTCAATTTCTTCGTTGGATTGGTTTATTTTGCCGTTTAATCCCAGATTTTGAGCATGACCTAATTGGTTTGTTAGCATTACCAAGGTGTCAAAATAGCGTTTATAATCTTTAAGAATTTGTTTTGAAACCGGGCTGATTTCGTTAGATTGTATGGTGTTGTTGTATAAATTTTGAAATTTTTGAAGATAGGTTTTTTCAGATCGCAGCATATAGTCTTTTTCGTGGCGGCGAAACTGGAGAATGGTAAAAGCTTTTAAATATTTTTTTTCTTCTAAAAAATGTGCTTTGTTACGCATTTTGCCTTCAATACCATAATCTTTAAATCCTCTGATTAAAGCAATCTTTTTGTACTGATTGACATTTGCAATAAGCAGATCAATTTTGTTAAAAAGCCTGAGCATCTGTTTTTCGTTAATTTCGATTTGGAGTTCCCGGGATTCCTTATAAATCGAATTAATAGCTGCTCTTTGTCTATTTAAATTAGAAATATATTGGCTTAAATCTTTCTGATTGTGATGGATGTAAAAATCTTTCTCCTTGTAACCGTATAGCAAAAAGGTTTGAAACCGTTTGATATTAGTACTAAAGTCCTGAGAAACCTGATACGATTTATAGCTGAAATTATTCAGATGGTCTATTTTTCGATCAATAGTGAGGTAGGTTAGAAACCAGATAATGATTAAAAGAATCATTACTGAAAATGATAAAAAGATTTGAGTTCTAAAATTGCGAACGTTGGGGAATGAAAATTTCAATGGTATTATATTGGATTATATCGCAAAATTAGGGGCTTCATCCAAATTGTAGTTTACTATAGTTCGAAGAAAAGGTTAACGAATTGTTTTGTTTTCTATCTTTAGGAATAGAGAAATAAACAAAAAAGAGGAAATGAATTTCCCCTTTTTGTTGTTGTATATGATTTTTAGTTAATAATCCCCGCGTTTTCTAAATCGGGGATCATTTTTTTTGATGAATTCCGTTTGGCGTTTTGGTACTTCCACTTTAGGTAAGCTCGCTTCTTCGGTTTTGCTCGAAGGTTCGATCAATTCATTTAATTCTTTAATTTCAGCATCGGTCAAATCGCGGTAGCGTCCCACAGGAACATCAAGCGAAATATTGATAATTCGAATACGTTTCAAAGCAGTTACTTCATAGCCTAAATATTCGCACATTCTGCGAATTTGACGGTTCAAACCTTGGGTAAGTATGATTTTGAAAATGTACTTGCTAATTTGCTCTACCTTACATTTTCGGGTTACGGTGTCTAAAATAGGAACACCATTTCCCATTCGTTGGATAAAACGATCGGTGATAGGTTTGTTTACTGTTACAGTATATTCTTTTTCGTGATTGTTTCGAGCACGCAATATTTTATTGACAATATCACCATCATTGGTCATAAAAATCAATCCTTCCGAAGCTTTGTCTAAACGTCCAATAGGGAAAATACGTTTGGGATAGTTGATGTAATCCACAATGTTGTTGCGGACTTCCAGGTTAGTAGTACATTCAATCCCAACAGGTTTATTGAAAGCAAGATAAACAGGTTTTTCGTTTTTCTCATGAATTAGTTTGCCATCAATGCGCACTTCGTCATTTATACCCACTTTTGTCCCAAGTTCCGGAACGACATCATTGATGGTTACACGACCTTCTTCAATATATTTGTCGGCCTCACGACGGGAGCAAAAACCGGTTTCGGCTATGAATTTGTTGAGACGTTTTAGATTTTCTTCCATAGTGCAAAAGTAAGTAATTTGAGAATGTGAAAATTGGTTATTACGCAAAGATTCGCAAAGTAAATCACAGAGAGACTCAAAGAAATATTTAATTTACTGACGTCATTAGAATAGGGGGAAACCTAATTTGATAGTTTTACATGGATTTTAAAAAAAAAAACTTAGCGAGACTTTGTCTTTTACTTTGCGAATTTTTGCGAAACAGTAATTTTTAAAAATTATTCGAATAAGAATGCGTAAATTTTTTGATATAATTCTTCGCCATGCAGGCTGTGACCAAGACCTTTGGTTTCTATAAAAATAGCATCTTGCCAGCTACTGGCTATTTTTTTTGCTTCTTCAAATAGTACAATGCTGTCATCGGTATCATGAGCAATGAGTCCTTTGGTTTTTATTTTCGAAGCAAAAACTTTCCCTGAAAAATGTTCTAATTGAAGATTAAAATGATGGAGATAATAATTTTCGAGTCCTTTGGATATTTTAGAATTTAAGCTCAACAAATTGATGTAATTGTTAAGGATAATTTTAAAATCACTTGGAGAGCCCAGAATCACCATTTTTTCTATGCTGTTACTTTGATAAGTCGATTGGTAGTAAAGACAGGTTTTCCCGCCCAGAGAATGACCAATAAGATGTTTGGGTTGGTATTTTTGAACCAGAATATCAATAAAGGCAGCATATTGCGGAATATTGAATTCTTTTCCACTCGATAATCCGTGTCCCGGAGCATCCAGAGCAACAATGGTGCTGTTGGATTTTTTTAGGTAGGTCAATAAATTTTCCCAACGCGAAGCATTGCTTTCCCAACCGTGTACCAGCAAAATGACATTCTCGTTGCCTTTCCAGGTGTAGGTTTGAAAATATTCGCCTTCATGTTGGTAAATTTCCTGATCTGTTTCTTTAAGTACATTAGGAAGTTTTTCTTTGAGTAATTTTCCGTCTCTTGGTTCACTAAAAAGTGCATAAGCCAGCTGGTTTGCTTTTTTAGGAAATATAAAACTCAAGAGGTTGATGTATAAACCTATAGACTTAGTGAATAAAAAATAAAGGGCTTTTTTCATAATCAAAAAAACGTTAGCTACTTCAATTTTCATTTTACAAAATTTAAAATGATAAGGCAAAAATATACTTGATGCTGACTGCCATTTTATGTGGTAACTATAACGGCAAATTTACGATTTTACCAGCTATAAACTATTTATATTTTAATAGTTGTAAAAAGCCACTTTTTGGTTATAAAAAAAACCGCCTCAGCTTGCGAGACGGTTTTGAAGTATAAGAAAACTATTTTTCGAGTTGTAGCGTTTTGCCGTTGATGTTAAAACGACCACTTTGGTTGTCTTTTGAATCATCGGGTTGTTTTCCTCCTACTGAGATGGTAAACCATCCGGGTTCTACAACGCGTTGTTTTTTGTTATTGATTAAAGAAAGTTGCCTTGGTGTTATTGTAAAACGAACCGTTTTAGTCTCTCCCTTTTTTAAATGAATACGTTCAAAACCTTCTAGTTGCACAATAGGCCGTGGAGTAGAAGCTTTTTCGTCTTTTAGATATAATTCTACTACTTCATCTCCGTCACGGTCGCCAATATTGTTTACATCAACAGATACTTCAAAATCTTTTTCAGCATTAACATTGGCAGGAATTTGAAGGTTACTGTATTTAAATTTGGTATAACTTAAACCAAATCCAAACGGATATAATGGCTTTTTATCAAAATAACGATAGGTACGACCTTTCATATTATAATTCTCAAAATCTGGAAGTTGATTAACAGATTTGTAGTAAGTAACCGGTAATCGACCCGCTGGATTGTAATCGCCAAAAAGGACATCAGCAATGGCATTACCTCCTTGTTGCCCCGGATATCCGGCAGTTAGAATAGCAGGAACGTTATCGTTAGCCCAGTTTACAGAAAGTGCACTTCCGTTGATTAAAACCAGAATAACAGGTTTTCCCGTGGCTACCATAGCTTTTATCAATTCTTCCTGATTAGATGGCAGGTTAAGACTGGTGCGGTCTCCACCATCAAAACCATCTGCTTCTACTTTCATTTCTTCGCCTTCCAGACGTTCATTTAATCCCAATACCAGAACTACAGCATCCGCCTGATTAGCCGTTTGAACAGCTTGCTGTAATACATTTTCCTGTGGTTCAGCCCATAAAAGTTGGGCTATGGCATCGCCATAGAAGTTTTGGTATTTTACCTCTATTTTGTATCTTTTTCCAGCTTCCAGTTCTACTTTTTGCGGGCGAAAACGTGGATGGTGGTTGTTTTTTCCACCGGTATTTTTTCCGCCTTCAATTTCCACCGTCATAAATGGTTTTGACCATTCTGAAATACTGTAAGTTCCTGTTTTTGGAGCCACAAGATAACCCGTCCATTTCACACTGTAATTCCCCATTTTCAATCGGGAATCCGGAGTGTTGATGTCCCATTGAAAATTGATATTGTCGTCAATTCGGCTAAAAAGCGGTTTCCCTTCCCATTTGGTGTTATCAAAGTATTCTGCTGTTAAGCCTTGTGTACCATTTTCATTTTGAAAATAAACAGATGGAATAATTTTCATTTCAGGAACACCTTTGGCCAAATCGGTACCTTTGGCATACAACACTTTTGCGTTTGGCTCTAATTTGTTTTGGATTCCTTTTAATACTGTGACAGGATTGCTTGGAATTCCGCTGTAATTTCCCCATAAGGATTGTATATCATTGGCATTAGGTCCAATTACAGCAATTGTTTTAATGTTTTTGGAAAGCGGAAGTGTATGATTCTGATTTTTCAAAAGAACAATACTTTTTTGCGAAGCTACCCTGGACAAATAGTCATGAGACGAATTATTGTTTACCGAAAATGGAATTTGGGCATAAGGTACAATTTCTTCCGGGTCAAACATGCCCAGTTTAAAACGAGCTGTAAACAAACGTTTTAAAGTGATGTCAATGTCGGCTTCGGTCAGCAATTTGCGTTCCAATGCTTCTTTCAATGATTTGTAACTGCTGCCACATTCCAAATCCAGTCCTGTTTTTACAGCTAAAGCAGAAGCCGTTGCCGCATCAGGTGTAATTTTGTGCCATTTCCAAATATCAGTTACAGCACCACAATCGGATACGATATAGCCATTAAACTCCCATTTGTTTCTAAGAATATCAAATAAAAAGGGACTGGCACTGGCCGATTCACCTCTAAAACGGTTATAAGCCCCCATTACCGAGTAAACCTGTCCCTCTTTGACTAAAGTTCGAAAGGCAGGAAGATAGGTTTCGTATAGATCAATATCGCTGGTTTCGGCATTAAATTGATGACGGGATGGTTCCGGACCTGAATGCACAGCATAATGTTTTGCGGTGGCAATCACTTTCAGGTATTTTTTATCGGTTCCCTGAAGACCATTAACATAATTAAGTCCTAATTGCGAGGTCAGAAAAGGATCTTCCCCATAAGTTTCATGACCACGACCCCAACGAGGATCACGGAAAATGTTGACATTAGGAGACCAGAAGGTCAATCCCTGGTACATACCGTGTTGTCCTCGTCTTAAAAATTCGTGGTGTTTGGCACGGGCTTCGTCAGAAATGGCAGAGGCCACATCAAATATTAATTTTCTGTCCCAGGAAGAGGCGATGGAAATGGATTGCGGAAAGACTGTGGCATATCCGGCACGGGCAACACCGTGTAAGGATTCGTTCCACCAGTTGTATTCCGGTACACCAAGACGTTCTATAGCCGGTGAGGAATCCATTAATTGGCTTATTTTTTCGTCAACAGTCATTCTGGATACCAAATCATTTACGCGTTCTTCAACAGGCAATGCAGTATTGGTAAACTTGAAATCATGCTGTGCAAAAGTGGTTATTGTTGTCAGACTAATAATAAACACTAAAGAGTTTATTGTTTTCATATTATTGATTAATATTTTAGGTTGATTTATTTTAATAGTTGTTTCTAATTTATAAAAGATTTTACGTGATCAGCTACAATTAAAACAAAATTAGATTTTTAAGCCTTTTTAGCTTAGGGCATATTGCTATTTAGGGGATGTCGTACAGCTTGAAGTTGTAATTTTTTAATTTTCAGGATAGTGAAAGGGTGGACAAATTGCTATTTAAGTAGGGGTATTTAGCCAGGAAGAGCCGTTGTTTTAGGTTCAGACTGTAATTTTGATACTTTTGTAATGATTAAGATTTAAAAAAAAAAATATTTTGAAGCAAAATATAATTATTGCCTTTTTTTGTCTGCTATCTGCATTCTCTCTGGCACAGCCATTTGGAGTTTTAAAGCGGTTTTCAGCTGATGCTAATTTAAGTCAGTCCCGTATTCTGGATATTCAACAAGATGAAAAAGGATTCATTTGGTTAGGTACTTATATCGGATTAATAAGATATGATGGCAATACTTTTCAAAATTTTGAAGTACTGCAAAGAGGAAGGCTAAATTTGTTGTCTAATCGGGTTTCGAGTTTTAAATTTGATAAAAACGGACGAATCTGGATTAAGTCAGAACAGGACGAAATCTATTATTTTGACACTAAGAATCTAAATTATCACTCGCCTTTAGAGTCTTATTCTAAAAAATATTCCAATAATTCATTTCGAGAATTCAGACTGATGTCTTCGGGCAGGGTGTGGTTGTTTTCGCAAGATAAAAATACAGCAGTTGTTTTTGAAACGGATAACAGTTTAAGTGAAATTTCTTTTGAAAAGGCTAAACTTCAGGGAGGAAAAATCCAGGAAGTATTTGAAGATACTATGGGTACAACCTGGTTTTTGACCAGCAAAGGGATTTGCAGGTTAAAGAAATCGGCTGAAGTGCCTGAATATTTCTTTTTCAATATGTCCAGACCTTCGGGCAGGTCGTATTCTTATAATTCGGTTATGGAAACTAAAGACGAGTTATGGTTTGCAGGAACTGCCGGTAAATTAACCCGTTATTCTAAACAGTCCAATGCTTTTTTTGATGTTCAATTAGGAATAAATGCTGATATTGACCGAATAAAATATGTGAGAGGCGGCAAAGTACTTATTGTAACTAAGACTCAGGGCATTGGTTATTATGATATGAAAACAGCCAAATTGGATGTGTATAACAGTAAAACCACAGCAGGATTTCCGGATACGAATAGTAAGTATTTGGGCTTGACCCATTCCAGATATTTTTGGTTTGAAACCAATGCTTTAGGAATATATCGATTTGATTTGCTTAGCAGAAAGTTGAAGCATTTGCAGGTCGATTCAACTGATCCTACGGCGGAGGGAATTTCCAGAAAAACCATTTTAATTACTGCTCCTGATGGAACTATTTGGACACAACCCCGAGGAGGTGCATTGGCTTATTGGGATAAAAAACAGGATAAGCTGGTGTCTATATCGTATGCTATGAAAGAATCAGCAGAAGTTGTTTCTGATGTGATGCACGCCGCTACATTTGACCGCCTCGGAAATTTATGGTTTTGTTCATATAGACAAGGGCTGGATTTGATGACTTTTGACAACAAGCATTTTTCAGCTTTAAAATTAGATGTGTCTCCAGGGAGAAAAAAAAATAATGTCAGAGGTTTAATGGCCGATAGAAAAGGCAATCTTTGGCTAGCCAGTCGTACCGATAAAATTACATTGTTTGATTCCAAAAAAAGGAAGATAGGCGTGTTAGGATCCGATGGAACTTTGTCTGCCGGCAGTCCGGGCTGGGGTGCCGATATTTACCACATGTTAGAGGATAATAAAAGTCGAATTTGGGTAGCTACCAGAGGTAATGGATTGTATTGTTTGTTGCCAACGGCAAAGCCTTTCCATTATAAAGTAGTTCATTATAAGTACAATGAGGCTAATCGATACAGTATTAGTTCGAATGATATTTACAGGGTTTTTCAGGCTGCTTCAGGGCAAATTTATCTGGCTACCTGGGGCGGAGGAGTCAATTTAATCAGGGAATCCAATTCTAAAATTCAGTTCATTAATTATCGAAATGAATTGAAAAATTACCCAATAAAATCGGCTGATAGGGTGCGGTCTATTGTTGAAAGTAAGGATCATCAACTGTTTTTTATTTCTTCCTATAAACTGTTTTCTTTTTCCGGAAAAAAACAATCCCCAAACGCATTAAAATTTAAGGAATACCCGCAGGTTTCAGGCAATGATATTTTGGACATACTGGTAACTTCAGAAAATAAATTAGCATTGGCAACGAATGGAAAAGGGATGCTATTAGTTGATTTGAATCAAAAAAAGGAGCTAAAAGTACAATCTTTTGGAGAAGAAACTATTGGTTTCCCTATTGATGGGGTTGTGTCTATACAGGAGGATAAATTAGGTAAAATATGGCTTATGGGGAGCAATCAAATTGTGCGATTTGATTCTAAAAATGCTACCTCTGAAACTTTTCCTGAATTGAAATCGCTTATAGGAAACGAAATATTCTCTGAAGCTACTAAATGTCGTCTTCCTGATGGCGAAATTGTTTTAGGTTATTCCAGTGGGGCAGTGGTTTTTAAGCCTGAAAACATTAAACCTTTTCGATTCAGACCTTATTTGGCTATTACCAGTTTCACCGTTAATAATAAGGAGTTGCACGAAATAAATCCTGAAACTCCCAGCAATCCTGATTTGTTGCAGGAAGTCAGGCTGGAACACGACCAGAATTTTTTCAGGGTACAGTTTTCGGCATTGGATTATGTGAAAAACGAAAATATTGTTTACCGTTATAAATTAGAAGGAGTTGACAATCAGTGGAATTATATAAAAGGGGGGCAGTCTATCAATTATACGAATTTAAGCAGAGGAAAATACACGCTTTTGATAGCCTCTACTAACGATCATAATTTGTGGGTGAACAATGAACGAAAAATTAAAATCACGATTCTTCCTTCGATTTGGTGGACTAATTTGGCAATAATCTGCTATATTTTACTGGCTATAGCTCTTTTTAGTTTCATCAGGCGTACATTTTCTACCATCCTGAAATTGCGAAATGATGTTCAAATTGAGAAACAGGTATCTGATTTGAAGATGAAGTTTTTTACTGATATTTCACATGAAATCAGAACGCCGCTGACCATGATTACTGCTCCGGTTGAAAAAATGCTATCGGATAACAATATACCGGAATCAATAAAAATTCAACTTCAGGGAATTGAAAGAAACAGTAATCGTTTGCTGAATTTAGTCAATCAAATTTTAGATTTAAGGAAAATTCAAAATAGAAAATTAGAAGTTAAGGCGATTAATTTAGGTCAATTTGCCGCTAAAGTATGTGAAAACTTCAGAGAAATAAGCTTGCAGAGTAAGATCCGTTTAGATCTAAAAGTGAATGCTACAACTCCCATTGTTTGGGCCGATGCCGATAGTCTGGACAAAATTTTGGTCAATCTAATTTCAAATGCTTTCAAGTATTGCCATAAAGGCGATACGGTCGAAGTAGTTGTGGAGGAAACCGAAAAACAAGTTTTGCTAAAAGTGAGCGATAATGGGCCGGGAATCAATCCTGTGATTCAAAAGCGGTTGTTTGTTCGTTTTACTAATTATAACGAAAACCCTAATAATCCGAGTACAGGAATAGGACTTTCGATAGTGAAGGATTTGGCTGATAAACACGGGGTAACTATAATGGTGGATAGTGTAGCCGGTAAAGGCAGTAGTTTCCAGCTTTGCTTTTTAAAAGGTTTTCATCATTTTGATGAAGATGTGGATATTTTATTTGAGGAAGCCGATGAAGATCTAACAACCACTACAGGATTAGAAAATGAAGTTGTTATACCCAAAACGGAAGAGAATAGCAAAGGAAAACCCCTAGGCTTACTCGTTGAAGATGATCCTGAATTAAGGGATTTTATAGTTTCAGTTTTAGAAGAAGATTATACCATTCATGTTGCTGAGAACGGTATCGAAGGTCATTTAAAAACAGCCAGATTGTGTCCTGATTTTATCATTAGTGATATTATGATGCCGCAAATGGATGGGATAGAAATGCTTAAGTTAATTCGGAAAAATATTGCCACAAGCCACATTCCGGTAATTTTACTCAGCGCTAAAACTGCAATAGAAAACAAATTAGAAGGAATGGAATATGGTGCCGATGAATATATGGTTAAGCCTTTTAATGTGAGTTATTTAAGAGCCCGAGTAAAAAATGTTTTAGAACAGCGTAAAAGATTACAACTCTTATATTCCAGCGGAAATATAGCTGAGATTTCAGTCGAAGAGCCTTTACAAATTTCAAATCAGGATCATAAGTTTATGTTTCAGGTAATTAAATTAGTTAAGGATAATGTGTCTAAAACTGATTTTTCGGTGGAAGAATTAGGAAAGCTAATGTACATGTCTCGAGCCAGTTTTTTTAATAAATTAAAAGATTTGACAGGAGTATCGCCAGTAGTTTTCATTCGTGATATCCGATTGAATGAGGCTGCCGAGATGCTTAAAAATGAAGATATGCTTATCAAGGAAATTTGCTTTGAGGTTGGTTTTAGCGATCTGAAATATTTTGGAAAATGTTTCAAAGCAAAATTCAATTATACCCCAGCCGAATACCGTCGTTTGTATCGTTAAATAGTTATTCGAAAATAGATAGCCTTTAGGTCAATATACACGAAGAAATAATCTTTCATCTTGTATATTGACCTTTCTATTTTTAGTTCATTTTTCAATATTCAAATGATGTTTTTTAGGGGGATTTAAAAAACTAGGTTAGTAAGTTTCTGATATGATTGGGATATTATATTGTTTTTTAGGAATGAGTGTTGGTTTGTGTGTGTAAATGTTTGGTTTTTAGTGTTTATTGTGATTTTGTGCAGCTAAAAAATCAATGTCTTTTTCACTCAATTTAGACAAATACCCCCTGTTGTTTATCAATTTTTCTACCTCTTTCAACCGCTTGAAAGCCTTAGTTGCTTTATTAGCAATTTCACCCTTTTCGAAAAGCAATTTATCCACCGCATTGCAATATGCTATTTCTAGTTTTACATCCGAACCAAAGTAATCTCTCAGGATTATAAAACTATTTAACTAACTAAAAAATTAAGCTTATGAAACAAATGAGCACTTTCATCCTGCCTGGGATGTTTATAGTGTATTGCTATCACAATGATAAATTGAGGCAATTGATTCCATTATTAAGAAAGCAAAACTTCAGTTTAAAATTAGCCTCAACAACAGTGCCTAAAGTTTATGTAGCCGCTGTTATCTTCTTTAACCAATTTCAATTTTAAAATTACAGTGCATGAAAAATAGCATCAATAGTATCCTTTTTGGTGTAATGTTACTTTTGTTAGTAACCGCTTGCAGCAAGGATGTATTACAATATGACACATCGGTTGTTAAGAATTTTGAGATTCAGTTAAATGGCGAACCTTGGAGTCTGAATACCGGGATTTCAACCAAACCGATTTTTATTTATGAAAACGACGGTGAATTTTTTGCCAACTATAGTTCGCATTTTTCTTTTGCGTTAGAAAATGGAAAATACAAATTTGTAGCTACCGATATTCCTGAGCAAATGATTAAATCTCCTGTAAATCTAAATGATTTAATTATTCCGCAACCCGTTCTTGCTGATCAAAAGGTCAATCTTTCTGCCGCTATACCTTATGACTCTCCTTTTGAAGAACCACTTACAATGAACATTCTTACCAGAACGGGAATATTGCGTCTAAAGGCTAAAGACATTACTCCCGATCCAAGTTATACAAATATTAAAGTAACTGTTGAGGTCAAACGCAGCGGTTACAAAGTAGTTGATGAAACATTTATTCAGGAAGACATGGAAGTTTCCAGAACGAAGAAAACAACTTCCGGAGGAGTGAATTACACCGATGATTTTATTGTATTTCAAACCGATGAAGAGGCAAATGAAGTGAGTATCCGTATTGATTTTATGACCGATGATTTGGCGGTTGTAAAAACAAAAGAGATTTCGGGTTCTTTTCCAATTTTAGCTGATGGAGTAACACAAATCAGTTTTAATTTGAACGATGCCGATACCCCAATTATTGAGAATTATGAACTGCTTATTAATGGTGAGGCTCCAACGGCAAAAAATCAACTAACCAAATAGTGCTTAGACTTTAAAAACAATTTTAAATAAAATATTCTAGTTATGACGATAAAAAAACATATCGTGGGCGTTTGGGCTGTTTTGCTTTTGGCATTGAACAGTTATGCTCAGGAACGTGTAACTGTGACAGGGGTAGTACGAGATAATATGGGGGTGATTCCTTCGGCAACAGTTATTGTAGTGAATCAAAACGCAAATACAGCTACTGATATAGACGGAAAGTTTTCGATAAAAGTAAGCGATCCAAAAACCGCTGTTTTATTGATTAAATTCATAGGAATGAATGATGTAACAGTGCCTCTTAAAGGGCGTACATCAGGAATTGATGTCCAGATGAAAGAATCTACCAGTGAGTTAAATGAAGTAGTTGTGATCGGTTATGGTACACAAAAACGTGGAAATTTAACCGGAGCTATTGCCAGTATAAAAGGTTCTGAATTAGCCAAAGTTCCAACCGCTTCGGTAGCCGAAGCCATGGTAGGAAGACTTCCGGGGGTTCAGGTTACTTCATCAGATGGTTCACCGGGTGCTGAGGTAATGATTAGGGTGCGTGGTGGTGGTTCTATTACAGAGGATAATTCACCTTTAATTTTAGTAGATGGTTTTGAGGTGGCAAATCTAAATGATATTCCACCTACAGATATCGAATCGGTAGAGGTGTTAAAAGATGCTGCATCAACGGCTATTTATGGAGCCCGTGGAGCTAATGGGGTAGTTTTAGTAACTACTAAAAAACCAAAAGCAGGTAAGGTTTCAATAAATATACATAGTTATGCTCAGATGAAAACACTGGCTAACCGTCTGGATGTAATGGATCCTTACGAATTTGTGATGATACAATATGAGTTTGAACGTCAGCGTAATTCAAATCCAACAGCTTTTTTCAATCGTTATGGTCGTGCCAATGAATTGTATATCTATCAGGGTAACAAAGGAGTTGACTGGCAGGATGAAATTTTTGGAACTAACCCGGTGGCTAAATACATGGATTTTAGTATGAACGGCGGTAATGAGAATACAAAGTACAAATTTGCTTATATCAATCAGGATCAACCGGGAGTTTTGTTAGGAACAGGTTTAAAACAAAACAATTTAAACTTAATAATGAATACTAAATTGTCTGATAAATTTACTTTCGAATTTCAGACGCGTTTTTCTAATCAAACCATTAATGGTTCGGGAACTGATGGAGTTAATTTACTTGATGCCCTGCGTCAGGCACCTACTCTGGGGTTAGAAGATTATATGACTTTGCCGGAGGATGATACTTATTTTGATCCGGAGGATTATCAGGTAACCGTACGTTTTAATCCTATACAAGAGGCCGCAAAAAATTACCGCAAACGCAACACCAGAACATTTAATACGGTCGGAGCTTTAACCTGGCATATCATTGATGGTTTAAGCCTGCGCAGTTCTTACGGTTATGAGTACAAATACAGCGAAGACGGTCGTTTCTGGGGAACTGACACCGGTACGGCTAATGCCAATAACAATCAGCCGGTGGTATATTGGGGAATGACCCAAAGTCCGCGTTGGCAGTTGAACAATGTATTGAATTATTCATTTAAGTTAAAAGATGTTCATGATTTCCAATTGATGGCGGGGCAGGAAATGAAAGAGCAAAAAAGCGCCGGCAAGTTTTTTCGAACGCGTTATTTTCCGGAGGATATTTCAGGATCTAAAGCCTTGGATAATTTAGCCTTGGGAACTCCTTTTGAAAATGGTTCTTCTGCCGGTTCGCCTAATAGAATTTCTTCTTTCTTCGGGCGTGTAAATTACGGTTTCGATGATAAATACCTGGCTACTTTTACAGCACGTACCGATGGTTCTACAAAGTTTGGTCCCGGCAATCGTTGGGGAGTTTTCCCGGCAGCTGCTTTTGCCTGGAGAATGTCAAACGAAGATTTTCTTAAGGATAGTAAAACGGTTTCTAACTTAAAAGTACGTTTGAGTTACGGTGTTTCCGGTAATGACAGAATTAGCGGGGATTTGTATGCTAAATATTATGGTGTTTCCCGAAACCGTTCAGTGGGATGGGGAGAGACTGATCATTACTATTATAATTTTTACAACACCAATTTTTTAAGTAATCCTAATGTAAAATGGGAAACAACTTATACGCGAAATCTGGGGATTGATTTTGGTTTCTTTAAAGAGCGTATTACAGGAAATATTGATTTCTATAAAAATACGGTGAAAGATTTATTAGTACCATCTGATATTCCGGGTGTGGCAGGTTTTAATAAAATTATGACCAATGTGGGACAAACCACTAATAAAGGATTGGAGTTTGCTATGAACGCCAGTGTGGTTCAGAGAAAAGACTGGCAATTGGATTTGTCATTCAACATCGGACATAATAAAAACAAAATTGACAACCTGGCCAGTGGCGAAAAAGAATGGATTTTGAGTTCCGGCTGGGCGGGAAACCAGTTGCTGAATGATGATGATTACCGTGCTTATGTAGGAGGTACAAAAGGTTTGATTTATGGTTTTGTTAATGATGGCTTCTATACTATGGATGATTTTGAATCTTTTGATTCGCAAACCAGAACCTGGAAATTAAAAGAAGGTGTAGTGAATTCCAAAAATCTTTCAGGAGATCCTCGTCCGGGGAATGCAAAGTTCAAAAAACTGACTCCGATTGATTTAACCGATCCTAACACTTTTGTAATTGGAGATCAGGACAGAAAGGTAATTGGAGATACTAACCCTGACTTTTCAGGAGGTTTTGGAGTGAATACCGTATGGAAAAACTTTGATCTTACTGCTTTCTTCAATTTCATGGTTGGATTTGATGTTTACAATGCTAATAAAATCATGATGACTTCCTGGTATCAAAACAATCAAAACAATTTAGGAATGGAAGTTTCATTAGATAATCGTTGGAGAAACTATGATGATATGGGGAACGAAATCCGTTACCAACCAGAGTTGTTAGCCGAATTCAATAAAAATGCCACCATGTGGAATCCTACTTCAATAGGTCGTCCTATTGCAATGTCTTATGCTATTGAAAATGGTTCTTTCTTACGATTGAATACTCTAAGTATTGGATATACAATTCCTCAAAAAATTACCAGAAAAATTGGATTCAACAGAGTGCGTTTATATACAACAGGTACTAACTTATTTGTTTGGACTAATTATTCAGGATATGACCCTGAGGTTAATTTAGAAACAGGATTAACACCAAACATTGATTATAACGCTTATCCAAGATCAAGAAACTACACTTTTGGAGCGCAGTTTTCATTTTAATCGAATAAAATTTACATATATGAATAAAACGATATTATTAAGTCTGCTGTTAAGTTTCGTAATGGTTTTTACAGCCTGCGAAGACTATTTGGAAGTGGAGCCGGCAACAGGTTTTACTCAGGGAGATGTTTTCAAATCGGAGAAAGAGATACAATCTGCCGTAGCCGGTGTTTATACGCTTATGCTGAGTGAAGATGCCTATTCTAACCGTCTTGCTTTTGTTTTCAATATGAATACTGATGTGGAAATGACGGGAGTTTCGACTAATACGGTCAATGTTAACGGTTCGGATTTGGCCTGTTATGAGCCAAAACCTTATTGGACAACATTAAATTCAACCTGGAATTCGATGTATAAAATTATTAATCTCTCTAATGATGTTATCGAAGGAATCGAAAAATCGGATGTGTATAAGGCGGCCAGCAAAAACACTGCTTCCGATGTAACGCAATTGTATGGCGAAGTGAAAACACTTCGTGCCATGGTGTATCTGGATATGATTCGTATTTGGGGAGATGTGGTGTTTCGTACGCAATCATCATCTGGAGGAGAAAATTTTGCTGTAGGAGTCACAGACAGAAACGAAATTCTGGAATTTTTAATTGACGATTTGAAGTCGGTAGAGCCTTTAATGCAATACGCCAATGAATTGGATTATGGTGTAGAACGTGCTTCAAAAAGTTTCAATCAGGGATTGATTGGTTTATTGGCATTGACCCGTGGAGGATGGACTTTGCGTCCTGATACTAACAATCCTGCCAGCATTGGGCAGATGGTACGCGGAACAAACCATGAATTGTATTATGACATAGCGATTGAATATTTAGGAAAAGTAATTCAGGAGCAAAAACATGATTTGAAATTGAGCTATCGCGATTTTTGGATTAAACAAAACAATTGGGAAACGCCTGTTGATGATGATGTGCTTTTCTCTTTGCCTTTGTTGAAAAATTCTTCAGGTGAATATGCTTTTTATATTGGTGTGCCAATTACCGAAGGGAATCATCCTTTTGGAGGAGCTTCAGGAAATCTTAGTTTATGCGGAACTTATTTGTATTCTTTTGATAAAGACGATTTACGTCGTGATATGACTTGCGCGCCTTTTTCTTACAATGAAAATTTGAATCAGGTTATACGTCTGGATTTAGCTCGCTTGGCTGTAGCCAAATGGTCAAAATTGTATATGGATGATCCTCTGGGAAGCACCAGCGGAAAAGGAACCGGAGTAAATTATTCCTGGATGCGATTTGCTGACGTATTGTTAATGTATGCCGAAGCGGTTAATGAGCGTTTTGGCCCTCGTAATGATGCTCGAGAATGCTTAAAACGTGTGCGTCGCAGAGCGTTTACTGAGACAAGCTGGTCAGAAAAAGTAGAAAATTATGTGGATTCTAAAACAACTTCAGAGGCTTTTTTTAAAGCCATTATGGATGAGCGTGCCTGGGAATTTGGAGGAGAGAGTAAGCGTAAGTTTGATTTGGCACGTTGGAATAAATTTGGTGAGGTAATTTACAATCAATACCACACTTTGATTAACTGGGGACGTGTAGCTAATGGTGCCTTTGTTCCGGGAATTGACGAAGCACCGGGTAGTATTTATTGGAAAAATATTCCGGATCCAAATAATGCGTCCAGAACAATTTTAGATATTCAGGGTATTGACGAAATTCTGCAAGCCCGTCCGGCAGGTTATACCGAGCAGGTTTTTGCAACCAGTTGGTATTCACTAAACAGTGAGACTGCAGCTTACGAACCTCGTAATGACATCAAATGGAGTTTCAGAGGATTCATCAATTTCAACAATGCTTCAAGTGTGTCGCCTAATGACCCTGTACGTTATTTATGTCCATATCCGTCAAAAGTAATTACAGATCACCGTGGAGCTATTCAAAATTATTATGGTTTTAATTATTAAACTGAATAGATCATGAAAAAAATTAAAAAGATTACAATTTGTATTTTATCATTCATAGGCTTTATAGTTTTAGGAGGAATGTTAAAATCCTGTCAGGCTGATAATTTGATTTACAGTGATGTAAAGGATTTATTTCAACCCAAATTTCTATTACCCGCCCCATTGGTCGAAAGTAATTCGATTGCATTAGTGTGGTACAAAGTCAATGATGCCGATTCATATACGGTAGAATTGCATACCGATAACTATTATAAAAGTTTATACAAAGAATATACAGTTACTGATACGCAGATTTTTATGGATGATATTCCATACAAGACGCAGTTTTATATCAGGCTTAGAGCCAATCATGCTGATGCAGCACATAATTCACAATGGGCTTATACTAGTGCTTTGACCGAAGATCGTCCGGCTTTTGAGCCAATTTTACAAAGGGTGGAAAAGATCAATATTTCTGAAACATCGGTTAAGGTAAGTTGGACAATTGATGCTCAAAATCCGGTTGATAGTATTTCGGTGGTACCGGCATTGGCTAAGGAACTTCCTGCTATAGGTCGCTACCTGACAGCTGAAGAAATCAGTAGTGGAGAAGCTACAATTACAGGTTTAGAAAAAAACACCTTATACAATGTAAATGTCTATGACAATAATAAGACAAGACGTTATGATAAACCTTATAATCAGGTAACTTTCCGCTCGGCAGGTCCGTCGGCTGAGACTATTTTGGTGGAAAAAGGAACTGACCTGGATGCCTTATTGCGAGCTAATAATTCCGATCCAACTATTCCTGAAGGGACTGAATATTTCCTTGAAGCAGGTTCTTTATTTAAAATTACTCCTTTTACCATATTAAAAGGCTTTAAACTTATCGGAGGAACTCAAGGCGAACGTCCTCAAATTGAAATGACCGGAAACTGGAATATTGCCGAAGGATCTTTTCTGTCTGCTTTAGCTTTTGAAAACATTCGTTTTTACCAAACTATTGATGCCAGTTACTTCTTTAATAGTGGAACTTCATGGACAATAGGCGAAATTACATTCTACAACTGCGTATTCAATCATTTTAAACGTGGTTTTTGGAGACATCAGGGTAATGGGAAATACAAAGAGATTGGAAGTTTAGAAATGAGTTATTGTACACTTGATGAAGTTGGTGGACATTCAGGACCTTATGGAACTTTTGCTATTGCTTCAGGTGGAGCCGATAATATTAAAAGAGCTGTTTTCTCTAATTGTACTTTTATGAGAGATCATTATCAAACTACTAATTTGACATTGAACTTCAGACATTTATTTGATTATGGAACATCAACTTATCCAATTCATTTGGAATATCAAAATATTACTATTTATGATTATGCTTATAACAGAGCACTGATCAATATTCCGGCTGCGGTAGGATCTACTTTGATTTTCAAAAATGTGTTGTTGGCTTCGGCTACCGGTAGAGTTGTTCAGGCTATTGCGGCTAATTCGACTACAACATTTGGCAACAATTACACCACTACCGACTTCTTACTTGGGGCATCGGCCATTCAGGGAACTGAATTAGGAATCAGTGCTCAGGATTTATTTGTGAATCCTGCTCAAGGAAATCTAATGATTAAAGATTCCAATTCTCCAATTGTTACTAATAGAGTGGGAGATACCAGATGGCTTCCTTAAAAAGAACTATTAATAATTTCTAAATAGAATAGGTTTAAAAAGGAGTATCCGCAATGGATACTTCTTTAGACCTATTTGACTGAAAACCATTTAAAATGAGATTAAAACAATTATTACTGTCCATAAGTTTGACAGTTTTTACGCTAGGAGCAAATGCTCAGGTATGGAATGCCGATTTAGGAAATGGAAAGTACAAAAATCCAATTCTACATGTTGATTATTCAGATCCGGATGTATGCGCAGGCGAGGATGGCTATTATATGACTGCTTCCAGTTTTAATAGTTCTCCTGGACTGCCTATTCTTCATTCAAAGGATTTGGTTAACTGGGAATTAATTGGGTATGCGTTGCAAAATCAGGTTCCTGTAGAGTATTATAGAACTGTTCGTCACGGCGATGGTGTTTGGGCTCCTTCCATTCGCTACCATAAAGGCGAATATTATATTTATTGGGGTGATCCTGATTTTGGAATTTATATGGTGAAAACCAAAAATCCTGCGGGGATTTGGGATGAACCGGTATTGGTAAAAGAGGCTAAAGGAATTATTGATACCTGTCCGTTTTGGGATCAGGATGGAAAAGCCTATCTGTCTTATGCTTTTGCGGGTAGTCGTGCCAATGTAAAAACAGTTTTAATGTTATCTGAATTGGCTCCCGATGGTACTAAATTAATTGGTAATCCGGCGATGGTTTTTGACGGACATAATGGACATACTACCGTTGAAGGTTCTAAAATGTACAAACGTGATGGTTATTATTGGATTATGGCTCCAGCAGGAGGAGTAAAACCGGGATGGCAGTTGGCAATGCGTTCTAAGAATGTTTGGGGGCCTTATGAGTCCAGAGTGGTTTTGCATCAGGGTGATACCGAAATGAACGGGCCACATCAGGGAGGTTATGTTGAAACTCCTAATGGAGAAGGATGGTTTATACATTTTCAGGATCGTTGGGCTTATGGGCGTATTGTTAATTTACAACCTGTTACCTGGAAAGAAGGTTGGCCAATTATGGGGAAAGATACTAACAAAGATGGAATTGGAGAACCAATAATGGAATGGACAAAACCCAATGTAGGGAAAAATTACCCTGCAACGCCGTTAGTTTCTTCGGATGAATTCAATGGTCATCAATTTGGATTACAGTGGCAATGGCAAGCCAATCAAAATCCTAGTGAGCAGTGGGGATGGTTATCAGCCAATTTGGGATTCATGCGCCTAAATTGTATTCCACGTCCGGAAGAAATGAAAACCATGTGGATGATGCCTAATCTTTTATTGCAAAAATTTCCTGCTGATAATTTTACAGCTACTGCCAAACTTACTTTTGAACATAATCCCGATGCAGGAGAATGCAGTACTGGTTTGATCGTTTTTGGTGAAGACTATTCATACATCGCTATTGAGCAAGACAAAGAAGGTAAATTGAAATTAGTACAACGCACACTTAAAGATGCTCGTACTTCTAAGGATTTGGAGACTGAAATCGCATCTATAGCTATTGATCAAAAAAACATCTATTTCCGAACTAAGGTGGAGATGGTGCAAAACATTGAACCTTTTGATGCAAAAGTTACTTTTTATTATAGTACTGATGGTAAGAGTTTTAAAGTATTTGGAAAAGCATTCACGCCACGTGCAGGTCGTTGGGTAGGAGCAAAAATCGGATTGTTTGCAACGGGCACTAAGGCTGTTAATGATAGCAGTTATGCCGATTACGATTGGTTTAGGGTAGAAAGTAATAATGATGTTAAGAAAATAGCATTGTCAACAAATTTGCAATTGCAAAACAATAAATAAGTTGACCACTAAAAAATAAACATGGCTATGAAAAATAAAATCAAATATTACATTTTCTCTTTGCTGGTTTGCCATTGGATCTCATTTGGACAATCAAAAGTTAAAAGTGATTTTGAAGGAGTTTCGCCGATTGAATGGTCTAAAAAAATGGCCGATTCTGACCAAAAACGTACTCCGAATCCGGTATTTCTGGATGGGGTAAAATTTCCTAAATGGAATTACACCAACGGATTGGTTACGCTTGCGAATCAAAAACTATATGATTATACCAAAGGGCAAAAATACTGGGATTACTCCCTTGCTTATGTTGAGCAACTGATTGATAAGGAAGGAAAAATATTGGGAGGTTATGAACTGGAAAAGTATAGTCTGGATTTAATAAATTCTGGAAAGATACTTTTTGAAATTTATAAGAAAACAGACGATAAACGCTATAAAATAGCGATGGATGTACTCCACAAACAGTTGGAAACCCATCCAAGAAATTCAGACGGCGGTTATTGGCATAAGAAATCTTATCCGTGGCAAATGTGGTTGGACGGTGTTTATATGGCTGATCCTTTTTCGGCAGAATATGGAGCGGTTTTCAATGCCCCAAAAGCAATTGATGATGTTATTTTACAGGTAGAATTGATTCAGAAACACACTTTTGATTCAAAAACAGGATTGAATTTTCATGGTTATGATGAAAAGCGGGAACAGTTTTGGGCGAACAAACAAACCGGTCAATCTTCTCACGTATGGGGACGCGCTCAAGGTTGGTATTGCATGGCTTTAGTAGATATTTTAGATTTTGTTCCAAAAAATCATCCAAAACGCGAGGAGCTGATACAAATTGTTCAAAAAGTATTCACGGCTGTTCTCAAAGCTCAGGAGAAAGATTCCGGAGTTTGGTGGCAGGTGATGGATTTACCAGGGCGTAAAGGCAATTATCTGGAATCAACCTGTTCAACGATGTTTGTCTATTCGTTTGCCAAAGCATATCGGAATGGATATGTGGGTAAAGCTTATCTGAAATCAGCTAAAAAAGGTTTTAACGGAATTCTGAAACAATTCATAAAAGAAAATCCCGATAATACTATTTCGATAACAAAATGTTGTGCTGTTGCAGGTTTAGGAGGAAAAAATCCTCAAGATCGTGACGGCTCATTCGAATATTATATTTCAGAACCTATCAGGAACGATGATGCTAAAGCGGTTGGACCATTTATTATGGCAGGGATTGAATTACAACGGATTTTAGACAAAAAATAAAAATGACTGTCCGCTTAGCGGACTAAATAAAAAAATAGGACACAGACCTGTCTGCCGACAGGCAGGTGACACTGATTGAACAGATAAAAACGGATTTTTCATAGCTCTTTGGTAAATCACAATCTGTGATAATCCGTTAAAATCAGTTTCGTCTGTGTACCATTCTCAATAATTGGTATAAGAAACGGATAGTCATAAAAAGTAAAATAGAGATTAATGATGATAAAAATTAAAACAAACTTTCTTATTGCTGCGCTAATGTTCTCAGCTATTTCTTGTAGTAATATAATTTTTGCTCAAAATAAGCCAGCTGTAAAAAGTAATCTTCCTTTCAAAATGCCAGAGGTGCAGATTCCAATATTTAAAGCTGATACTTTGAATATTGTCGATTTTGGAGCGATTCCAAATACCGAGGAACTTTGTACCAAAGCAATTAATGCGGCAATTACAAAATGTTCTGAGTCCGGTGGAGGAGTAGTTGTTATTCCTGCTGGATTGTGGACTACAGGTCCAATAAAAATGAAAAGTAACGTTAATCTGCATACTAAAAACGGTGCTTTTGTATCCTTTACCAGCGATTTAAATCAATACAAACTGATAGAATCTTATTTTGAAGGAAACAAGGTACTTCGCTGTGAGTCACCTATCATGGGAATGGACTTAGAAAATATTGCCATAACAGGAGAAGGAATTTTTGACGGAAATGGTTCGGCTTGGCGTCCGGTTAAAATTGGTAAAATGACCGCTGGACAATGGCAGGAATTAATTAAATCAGGAGGCGTTTTGTCTAAGGATGGTAAAATTTGGTATCCTTCTCAGGGAGCATTAATTGGCAATGAAGAAAAAGATAAACTTCCAAAAATTGCTACGGCTGAAAATATGGAACCTTACAAGCAGGCGCTTCGTCCGGTGATGATAAGTTTAGTGAATTGCAAAAAACTACTGTTGGACGGAGTTACTTTTCAAAATTCTCCAGCCTGGAATGTCAATCCGTTGCTATGCGAACATTTGACTTTAAGAAATTTAACAATCCGTAATCCATGGTATTCTCAAAACGGAGACGGACTGGATATAGAATCCTGCCGGATAGGTACAGTAAGCAATTGTCGTTTTGATGTGGGTGACGATGCAATCTGTATCAAATCAGGAAAAGACAAAGAAGGACGTGATAGAGGAAAACCAACCGAATTATTTGTTATTACCGACTGTGTGGTGTATCACGCTCATGGAGGTTTCACCATTGGTAGCGAAATGTCGGGCGGTGTTAAAAATATATTTGCTAAAAACCTAACGTTTAATGGTACCGATTGTGGTTTGCGTTTTAAATCTGTCCGAGGTCGTGGTGGTGTGGTTGAAAATATTTGGATGGAAGATATCCGAATGAACAATATCCCTACTGATGCCATCAATTTTAACCTGTACTATTTTGAAAAAGCGATTAAAGAAGATCCACAAACAGGCGAAGTAACTGTTGCTAAAATGCCGGTTTCAGAAACAACTCCTGCATTTAGAAATATGTATTTCAAAAATATTTATGTCAACGGAGCCAAACAAGCTTTGAAAATTATGGGAATTCCCGAAATGCCTGTTGAAAATCTTCAATTTACAAATATGATTATTCGCTCGGATTTGGGTATCCAAATGAATTATGCCAATAAAATTGATTTTCAAAATATTGATTTAAGACTGGACAAACCGGGTATAGCTGCAAGTCTTTCTAATAGTCAAAATGTAACTGTTGAAAGTTTTAAAGCTGCCGGAGAAAACCAATTGTTCTGGGTGGGAGGTGCCGAAACAAAAGCGATTTCGTTGCAATCAAATACTAAGAAAATAGTTTTTGATAAGGTGAAATTAACAGAATCAGTTAAAAGTCAGGTAAAAATAATCCAATAAAACATTCCGGTCGGATTGCTTTTAGAAGGTTTTTTATAATCAAAAAATACTAACACTTAAATCTGAAAAAAATATGAAATAAAAGAATTCTTGAATCAAGTTAATGAACCTTCAGAATTGATTTGAAATGATTGAAATTTTGAATTAAGGAGATGATAATAAACTATTTAACTAAACTAAACCAAAAAATGAAAAAAAAATACTTTATGTTTCTATTGCTGTTACTCTTTTCAGCAATGGGATTTTCGCAGACAATTCAGCGAATTGAAGCAGAAACTTTTAATACCGCTTCGGGAGCAAGAGCAGAAACGAATGCAACTCTTTCAGGTACGGGAAATGTAGGTTACATTAAAAATAATACTTGGATTAAATTTACAGCCCATGTATTTAGTGAATATGACATTCGTTTTGATGCAAAAGCTTCAGGAACTACAGGAGGTACTATAGAATATCGGTTAGATGCCGCCGATGGTACTTTAATTGGTACCGCAACAGTCTCCGGAAGTACGGGCTGGTCTGATTATAAAATTTTCTCAGCAGCACTTACACCCACAACAGGGACGCATGATTTATATCTTGTTTTTAAACACCCAACAAATACAGGATATTTATTCAATTTAGATTATTTTGAAAAAGTAACGAATAATCCTAATGCAGTTACTTATACTTTAACAACTTCGATAGCTCCTGCAGCTGCGGGAACTATTAGTGCTAATCCAGCCGGAACTACACTTAATCAGGGAACGGAAGTTACATTGACAGCTAATAAAAATTTCGGATATAAATTTACACGATGGGTAGATGCTAATGGAGCCTTAGTTTCAACAGCAAACCCTTATACATTTACAATTAATGCCAATACTACATTGGTGGCGGAGTACGAAACAATTGAAACATACACTCTAACAGCAAGTTCTCAAGGAGCCTATGGTCTAGGTGAATTTTCTATTGTACCCGCAGGTAAAGATGGTGCTTTTTCGGTTTACGAAAAAGGAACGAATGTTACGATAACGGCAATTGAAAATGATGTTATAAAATTCAATAATTGGTCTAATGGATCTACAGCACTAAGTACTGCTGTGACTATAAATAATGATACGAATGTTATAGGAACTTTTGACAATGTATCGTTCATAGCCGGCTGGACTTTTAAGAACGATCAATATGCTAACCCTAGAGTTGCCGAATTGTATTCTAAAGTAGAAAACAGACCACAGTTGTTTGCCTATAATATTGCTGACAATGTTTTTACACCAAACATTCGACTATTAAATCGGGGAGGAGCAAATGGAGTAGGTGTATGGAATACTACCAGAGGACAGTTTTTCTATTTTATGACTTCTTTCTCGACAGTTGGATACAAAAACATTAATATTTCATCAGGGCTTATTGGGTATTATTACGGCTGTGACGAATGGACTTTTCAATATTCATTAGATGGTGTAAACTTTCAAAATATTTCTAGTTTAACAACTATTAATACCAGTTCGATTACGCCTATTGGAGGATTATTACCAGTTGAAGCCGAAGGAAAAGAAAAAGTTTATATCAGATGGTTTCCTAATGTAAATGGTACAAAACACGGAAGCGCAACTGATGTAACTGCTACAGTTTTATCTAATGTGATGGTTAAAGCGGATGAAGTTTTAGTTGTTGATACAACCGCACCTATTCTTCAATCGAGTATTCCGGCAGCTGCAGCTACATCTGCAGGAGCGAGCGGTAATATTATATTGACTTATGATGAATCAGTTCAATTTGGCGCAGGACAAGCCACTCTTAACGGTAAAAATCTAAATGCTGAGTTTGTAAACAAAACGGTGAAATTCAGTTATTTTGGATTGGAATATAATAAACAATATACTTTCAGTTTTCCGGCAGGATACATTAAAGATATTTCGGGTAATAATGCTGCCGCATTTGAGTTGACTTTCACAACAATGGCAAAACCAATTCCTGCTAAGCGTACTTTTGATTTGGTTGTGGATGCTAATGCAACCGATGAGCAAGTTACTTCGGGAAAATATGTGAAAACCATAGCCGAAGCATTTAATAAAGCACCTTCTAATTCTTCAACAAAATTTCTTGTATTGATTACCAATGGGACTTATAATTTGGGTGGTGATGGTACCAATCCGCAAGGAATCGTTTTGCAACTTCCTTCGGGAAAAAATAATGTTTCTTTAATTGCGCAATCAAAGGATAAGGTTATTCTTCAGGGAAATCCGGGTTGGGGTATTAAAAATGCCGTACTTTCAATTGAAGCCAATGATTTATACATGGAGAATGTAACCATTGAGCACAAAGACGGAATCACAACATCTGGTCAGCGACCTGCATTAAATCCTGCAGGAGACAGAAACGTTTATAACGGAGTGAGACTGAGAAGTAAGCAGGATACCCAGGTAACAGGAGGTAACAGAAGTTTTTATTATAAATCGACCATCGAAGGCGATGTGGATTTTATTTGCGGAGGCGGAACTCACTGGTTTGAGGAATGTAAATTAGTTTCGGTTGCAGATGGCTATCTTGTAGCACCAAATCATGATGCCAATGTTCAGTATGGTTATATTTTTAATAACAACACTATTACGGCTACTGGAAGTTATTATTTAGGTCGCCCTTGGCAAAATGCACCCAGAGCGGTGTATTTGAATACCAAAATGCTGAACGAACCTCATACTCAGGGTTGGGCTTCTATGGGAACTGTACCAGCACTTTTTGCCGAATACAATAGCGTTAACGGGAGTGGAGTTAAAGTAAATACCGATAACAGAACCAATATTTTTAATGTAAACGGAGTTCCTCAAACAGGAAATTACAATCCGGTATTAACTAAGGAGCAGGCGGATGCTTATACAATAGAAAATGTATTAAGCGGAACTGATAAATGGAATCCTCTTGAAATAGTCGAACAAATTGCAGCTCCGGCTAATTTGGTTATCAGTAATAATACTCTTAATTGGGATGCGAATCAATATGCTATTTGTTATGTAATTTGCAAAGATGGTAAAGTGGTCGCTATTACAACCAATCCTACTTATGTAGATACAGCAACAGCTAGTGGTACTCATGAATATACAGTACAGTCGGCTAATGCTTACGGAGGTTTGAGTAAGGTGAGTACTGTAACTGTGGGAGGAGTAGTAACTTCTTCGATAACTTATAATAATTCTATTGGAAATATAGCGATATCTAATTTGACTCCAATACAATATACCGAAGGTACAGCACTAACATTGCCTATACCATCTTTACAGGGTTATACTTTTTTTGGATGGTCAACTTCTGCAACAGTGCCAAATTCGATGAAAGAAATTAGTGCTACTGCAACGGGCAATCAAGTGTTGTATGCGTTTTGGGGTGTTAATGGTAATAATCAGCCAGATCCTATTATTAAATCAGGGATAACTTATATGAATTCAATAGGTGGTGTGGCATTAACAAATGTAACTCCGAAAGAATATACCGAAGGAACAGTATTAACATTGCCTATTCCAAGTATGCAAGGATATACTTTCTATGGATGGTCAACCTCTGCCACAGTACCTAATTCGATAAAAGAAATTGCATCAACTACTAAAGGGGCACAAACTTTTTATGCTTTTTGGGGAACAGCAGGAGCAAATGATAAAGGAACTCCAGCTTTTCCTGGAGCCGAAGGTTATGGTAAATATGTAACTGGTGGTCGTGGCGGTAAAGTAATTTATGTTACCAATTTGAATGATTCAGGAGCAGGTTCTCTTCGTGATGCCATCAATCAAAGTGGGCCTAGAATTGTTATGTTTAAAGTATCGGGAACTATTAAATTAGAAAGTGAATTAAATATAACTGATAATATTACTATTGCGGGTCAAACGGCACCTGGTGGTGGGATTACCCTGAGAGATTATAATGTAAAAGTAAGAGGTGATAATGTTATTCTTCGTTATTTACGCTTTAGAATGGGAGATGCTAAAAATGTGGAGAATGATGCTTTGGGAGGACGTTTCCAGAAAAACATTATAGTGGATCACTGCTCTATGAGCTGGTCAACGGATGAATGTGTTTCTTTTTATCAAAATGAAAATTTCACATTGCAATGGTGTGTTATTTCAGAGAGTCTTCGAAATTCGGTTCATGGTAAAGGAGCTCATGGTTATGGCGGTGTTTGGGGAGGTAAAAATGCTTCCTTTCATCATAATTTGTTAGCACATCATGATAGCCGTAACCCAAGATTAGGTGAATATGCTAATGATCCTTTTGCCTTAACTGATTTGGTTGATATCCGTAATAACGTTATTTACAATTGGGGAGGTAACAGCTGTTACGGTGGAGACGCTATGAATGTGAATTTGGTAAATAATTATTGGAAACCAGGACCAGGAACTTCTAATTCTACTAAAGAACGTATTTTGTCAACAGGAAGAAGTTTAGATTCTACATCACCACTTTACGGAATTTGGGGTAAATTCTATGTTGATGGAAATTTTGTAAATGGTTCACCACGAACAACACAAGATAACTGGACTTATGGTGTTTATAATCAGTTTCATGGTAGTCAGCTTCCTGTTAGTGATGCAGATAAAAAAGCATTCAAAATTGATGTGCCTCACAATCCAGGAGAGATAACTACTCACAGTGCAACAAAAGCGTATGAGCTGGTTTTAGATCATGTAGGTGCAAGTTTATATAGAGATGCAGTCGATAAAAGAGCGATTGATGATACACGATCTGGTACTGCAACTATTATGAATGGTGGTAACGGAAGTACAAATGGGTATATTGATACCCAAACTGCTGCCGGTGGATGGCCAGAATTGCCTACTGCTGAAGCACCAGTTGATACTGATGGTGACGGTATGCCAAATACTTGGGAAACAGAGAAAGGTTTGAATCCTGCAAATGCTACTGATGGTAATTTGAAGACACTTGATGGAGGATATACTAATATAGAAGTTTATATCAACAGCATTGTAAATCACATTACAACTAACCAAAATGGTAGTCTGGATGTTTATGTAAATCCTCAGGATTTTATTGAAAAATACAATAAAGCCGAAGACGGTACCAAGTTTATTATGGCAACAGGTACTTATACAGCTCCTAATGCGCTTTCAGTTAAAAACCATAAATATAGATTTGTTCCTGATGCGAATGCAAAACCAGTTTTTGCAGCTTCTTTTTATGCTGATAATACAGCGGTAAATTCTGGTAGCTTTGATTTTAATGGTGTTGATTTTGATTTATCAAATGCCAATGCTAATCTTATCCAATTGAAAAATGGAGCTTCTATTTCGGCTATAGAAATTAAAAATGCAACAATCAAAGGGGTTAAACAAAGTTTATTAGTTACTGAAGGAGTTAGTGAACATCCAATTTCTAAAATTTCATTTGATAATTGTATTATCGATGGAACATCAGTTAACGGGTATAATTTTATTCAACCCGATTTGCGTATTGTTACCGAGGTTGCAGTTAAAAATTCGACCATTTATAATTTTGATAAAGGGAATCATTTTATTCTTCTTCAAAATAAAGATGCGATAGATCAAGCTATCAAAGTTACGGTTGAGAATAACACCATTTTCAATATTGGTAGTCAGGATAACAATGCTTTTGTGACAGTTGATAATCGTTATAGTAGTGCTTCAAGCTTTACTTTTAAAAACAACATCATGCAGGATGTACGAGAAAATCCTAAAGCCATTTTCATGTTCCGTTCTACTAATGTTGCCGGTGCAGGAACTACAGTTTTAGATAATAATCTTGTGTTAGGAGTTGTATCTCAGTCGGTAAAGGGAACGGTTTCGGTGGCGGAAACTAATGTTAAAACACTAAGTGGTTTAGCTATGCCAATGCTTTCGTTTCCAAATCCGGCAGCTGGGGATTTTAGTTTTTCTAAATTTTCACCTTTGGCTACAGCAGGAATAGGAGGAGTTGCCCTAGGAGATCCTAGATGGCTAAAAGCAACGGCTACTTTTTCGCCAATTAGCTTTATGAATGCAATTGATGGACAAACAATTACAACACTTTCTCCTTTAGAATATAGAGAAGGAAGCACAACAGTATTGCCAACTCCTCTGTTAGATGGTTATGTGTTTTTTGGTTGGTCAAATTCAGCTACTGTGCCTAATGTAATTAAGTCAATTCCTTCAACGGCAACAGGAACTCAGGTGTTTTATGCTTTTTGGGGCGAAGGAGGTAATAATAAACCTATTGTAAACACACCTACAACTTATACCATTTCGTATTTAAACCTGCCTAAATTGGTAATCAATCCAAATGCTAAAACGGTATCGATTGGTACTGTTTATCACTTATTGGAAGCACAGTGTAGAGGGTATCGATTTATGGGTTGGTATTCGGATGCGGCATATTCAGATGAAATTACATCTTTTGATGTTTCGCAGTCCCAAAATACTACGGTTTATGCCCGTTGGAAAAAATTAGAGGCGTTTTATGCTTATCCGTCGGTAGCTAAACATAGTGTGACCTTAAAATCATCACTTGAAAATGATACTGTGAATATTGTTTCGGCAACGGGTGTTGTTGTAAAACAAATTAATACCAGCAGTCTTGAAACCGAAATTTCGGTAAGTGATTTACCTACGGGTTATTATCTGATTCAAAGTGCAAAATCAGGTTTGACAACCAAAATTATTATTAAATAAGTTTTAAAATAAGGAGGTAAAACTCATGGGCTTTGCCTCCTGCTTTTTTGAAACTAAACACAATTAAAACGTAATAATTATGAATACTATAATCAAATTATTTTCGTTGGTTTTTGCTAGTTTATTCATTTCATGTTCAAATGATGAAGTGAATAACCAAAATACCAACAATCAAGGTTTTCTTAAAATAGGAGATCAAACCGTTGCTTTGGCACAAGCGTATTTGGAAAATTATGGTAAAAAAGGAGATTCCTATAATATCGATTTTTCAGCCCGTTCCGAAACGCTTTCAGGAAATAGCAATGCTGCTGCTGCGGTGTATTTTGAATTGTTTTCTTCTCAAGAGAAAAAATTAGCTAAAGGAAATTACAGTTTGGGAAATTATTCGTCAGCTTTACCCAATACTTATACGCAATGGGGACAATCCTTATTAGGTATCAATATTACATCGACAGATAAAGGTTTGATGGTTGCCAATGGTATTAGTATTAAGCCTACAGAAGGTGTTTTTACTGTAACTGAAAATGCTAAAACTTACAAAGTGAATTTCTCTGGAAAAGGTACAGCCAGTAATTATACTAACGGTAAACTGACATCAACTCAGGAGAATGTTGATTTTTCTATGGAATATAACGGTAATGTTGAACATTATAATAGTACCGAGTTTACAGCTAAAAAAGTAAATTCTAAAGAACGTATCGAAAAGTTACATACGATTTTTTGAATTAGTCAATCTTAATTTTTGAATGCAAAAAAAATCCCGTCTATTTTCGAGACGGGATTTTTTTTATTTAGATACTTGCAAACAAGTTTTCCATTTTTTCTTTTTCTTCTTCAGCTAAACTGCTGTCAACTAAAATTCTTCCTGAATGCTCATCGATGATGATTTTCTTTCGGGAAGCAATTTCAACCTGTGTTTGTGGTGGAATAGTGAAGAATGATCCTGCAGAAGCTCCTCTTTCGATAGAAACAACAGCTAATCCGTTACGAACACTAGAACGAATTCTGTGGTAAGCGGCTAATAATCTGTCTTCGATTTGCTCTTGAAATTCAGCCGATTTTTGAGTTAAAAATTCTTCTTCTTTAGCAGTTTCTGCCATGATGTCGTTTAACTCTAATTTTTTATGCTTTAAGTGATTTGATTTCAGTTCTAATTTTTCTTTAGACTGAGCAATAACTTCTTTTTTATGTTCGATAGAAGCTTTCATTTCTTTCACCTGTTTTTCGGCTAATTGAATTTCAAGTTCCTGGAATTCGATTTCTTTAGTCAAAGAGTTGAATTCACGATTGTTACGAACGCTTTCTTGTTGTTTAGTATATTTTTTGATGGTTTCTTTGTGCTCATCAATACTATTCTTTTTAGCTTTTATTTGCTCTTCGATAACTTCAAGTTCACTTTTCAATTTCTCAGAACGTGTGCTTAAACCAGCAACTTCATCTTCTAAATCTTCCACTTCAAGAGGAAGTTCCCCTCTAACGTTTCTAATTTCGTCAATTCTAGAGTCAATCAATTGTAAATCGTAAATGGCTCTTAACTTGTCCTCTACACTTAATTCTTTTGTATTAGTCATATTCTATAAGTACTTAACTGGATTTGTATTTTCTTCTGATAAAATGATGGCAAAATTAAGGATTTTTTTCCTAAGAAAATCAACAATATAATTTTTTGTATAGCGTTCACTCTCAAAATGTCCAATATCGGCTAAAAGTAAGCTATTTTCGGCTTCATAAAACTGATGGTATTTCAAATCGGCTGTTAAAAAAGCATCGGCACCGGACTGAATAGCGTTTTTTATGGCAAAACTTCCCGAGCCTCCCAAGACGGCAACTTTTTTTATGGATTTCCCTAAAAATGCCGAATGACGGATTCCATCGGCTTGCATTTTGTTTTTTACTAAGGCCAGAAAGTCTTTTTCATCCATCGGATTTTCAAATTCACCGATCATTCCCAAACCGATATTTTGATGTGGATTTTGCAAATCATAGATTTCATAAGCCACTTCTTCGTAAACATGGTTTTTAAAAAGTGCTTTTAGGATTTTGGGTTCCAAATATTTCTCGAAAGTGACTTCGATTTTTATTTCTTCGCTTTCTACAAATTCAAAGCGTTCACCTATTTCGGGATTGCTGTGTTCGTTGCCCATATAAGTTCCAATTCCTTTTGAATTGAAACTGCAATCTTCATAATTGCCAATGTTTCCGGCTCCGGCATCAAATAGTGCATTGCGAACCTTCTCGGCATTTTCAGGAATGGTGTAGGTAATTAATTTTCGAATAAAATTCGGTTTCGGAATCAATACTTTTGTTTTTTTCAATCCCAGGGCATCACAAAATATTTTATTGACTCCATCCTGATGATTGTCTAATGCAGTATGAACGGCATAGATGGCAATATCATTTTTTATGGCTTTAATAATCGCCCGTTCTACATAGTTCTTGCCCGTTATTTTCTTTAAACCCGAAAATAAAATAGGGTGGAAGCAAACCACCAAATTACAATTCTTGTCAATGGCTTCGGCGATGACATTTTCTAAAGCATCATGACAAACTAAAACGCCTGTAGCCTCTGCATTTTGGTCACCAACTAATAGACCAACGTTGTCAAAATCCTCGGCATAGGCTAGAGGTGCCATTTCTTCGAGAACAGAAAGAATTTCTTTTATTTTCATTTGAAAAGGGATTTTTAAAGACTTGGTTTTTCGAATAGCTATAAAACCAAATGAACAAAAACATTTTTTGATTTCAATTCAAAGATAAAATATTCTACTTTCGTATTATGGATATTCTTCGAAAAATACTCTTTCCTTTTGCCATTTTATATGGTTTGATAACCGCTATTAGAAATTTTCTTTTTGATAAAGGAATTTTAAAATCCTATTCTTTTGATTTGCCCATAATTGCTGTGGGAAATCTAAGTGTGGGCGGAACCGGAAAAACGCCTCAGATTGAATACTTGATTCGGTTGCTTTCCGGTGATTACAAAGTGGCTACTTTAAGTCGTGGTTACAAAAGAAAATCAGAAGGGTTTGTTTTGGCTGATGCCAATGCCAATGCTGAAATTCTGGGTGATGAACCTTTCCAGTTTTTTCAAAAATTCCCAAATATTCAGGTTGCCGTTGATGCCAATCGTAAAAATGGAATAGAACAGTTACTTTCAAAAACGCCAAAACCGGAGGTGATTTTACTTGATGATGCTTACCAGCACCGAAAAGTAAAAGCCGGATTTTATATTCTATTGACTGCTTATGGTGATATTTATGCTGATGATTTTATGCTGCCAACAGGAAATTTGAGAGAGAGTAGAAGCGGAGCGCAAAGAGCCGATGTAATTATTGTCACAAAATGCCCTGTAGATCTTTCGCTTGACGAACAAAATAGAATTAAGAGATTCCTCCTTCGTCGGAATGACAAGGGGATAAATCAAGAATTGTATTTTAGTTGTATTGCTTATGATGATTGTATTTATTCAGAAAACAGTAAGATAGAAATAAGTGAGCTTCAGGGTGAAGCTAAGCTGCTTTTAGCTGGAATTGCTAAGCCGGAGCCATTCTTTTCGTATTTAAAAAATCCAAATGATGTTTGTTTAACTTATCCGGATCATCATCATTTTTCTGAAAATGATATTCAGGAAATTTTGATTAAAGCTCAGGATTCCATTATTATTACTACCGAAAAAGATTATGTAAGATTAAAAGGAAGTTTGCCTGTCGAGCAACTTTTTTACTTACCAATACAGAGTTCGTTTCTTTCGAAAGGAGTTGAATTTGATAAAAAAATTAAAAATTATGTGGGAACTGGTACAAGAAACAGTTAATTATATCAAAGGAGAAACAAATTTTGTTCCTGAATACGGCGTAATTTTAGGTTCAGGATTAGGGAATTTTACTGCTGATATTCAAATAGAATTTACCTTGCCTTATGCCGAAATTCCTAATTTTCCGGTGTCAACTGTTCAAGGACATAAAGGAGCTTTAGTTTTTGGGACTATTGGTGATAAAAAAGTGGTTGCTATGCAGGGACGTTTTCATTATTATGAAGGTTACTCGATGCAGGAAGTTACTTTTCCGGTACGGGTGATGAAATATTTAGGAGTTGAAAAATTGATTGTTTCTAATGCTTCGGGCGGAGTAAATCCAAATTACAAAGTAGGAGATATTGTTATTATCAAGGATCATATCAATTTGGTTCCGGAACATCCTTTGCGAGGGAAGAATGACGAACGTTTTGGTCCTCGATTTGTTAATATGAGTGAGCCTTATTCGAAAAAAATGATTACTCAGGCAAAAGAATTGGCTCAAAAAAACAATATAGAAGTCAAAGATGGAATCTATCTGGGTTTACAAGGACCAACATTTGAAACTTTGGCTGAATATAAAATGGTTAAAATTCTGGGTGCCGATTGCGTAGGAATGTCCACCGTTCCTGAGGTTATTGTGGCACGTCACATGGATTTAGAAACTTTTGGAGTTTCGGTGATTACTGATATGGGTGATGAAAACAGTATCGAAACGATTTCTCATGATGAGGTTTTGGAAGCTGCCAGAAATGCAGAGCCTAAGGTTCGAAAATTAATCAGAGAATTAATTTTGAGTTATTAATTTTCAAGGTATTTAGATAGCAGATTGTAAAAATCCTTAGGAATAAAAGGTTTGGTTATCACATCGTTCATTCCAAAAGAAAGCAGCATTTCTCTGTTTTCATTCAGCGAAATAGCTGTCATGGCAATAATGGGAGTTCCTGAATTGAATTTTCGGATTTCCTGAGTAGCAATAGTTCCGTTTATTCCGGGTAAATGCACGTCCATTAGCACTAAATCGTAGTTGTTGTTTTTGAGGGCTTCAATTGCATCTTCACCATTATCAATTACTTCGCAAAGAATTTCCTTGTTTTCAAGCATTCTTTTAGTAATCATTTGGTTAATGGCGTTGTCTTCCACTACTAAAATATTCTTGCCTTTAATTTTAGATAAATCAAAACTGATTTCTTTTTTTGGTTCTGTTGTAGCAAAATTATTGTTTACAGTTAAGGCTAATTCGAACGAAAAACAAGAGCCTTCTCCTAAGTGGCTTTCTAAATGAATGTCGCTGCCTAATAAGTTTAATAGTTTTTTTACAATGGTTAGACCCAGACCGGTTCCGCCGTATTTTCGGTTAATTTCTATTGAACCTTGTGAGAAACTATCAAAAACACTGTCTAGTTTTTCAGGAGGAATCCCAATTCCTGTATCAATTATTTTAAATTGAATAATGGCTTTTTGTTCCTGTAAATCTTGCAATTTGGCTACAATAGAGACTTTTCCGTTTTTAGTAAATTTAAGTGCATTATTAATTAAATTCATAAAAATTTGAGAAAGCTTGATAGGATCACCAATTAAATGATTAGGAATCTTTGGGTCTATGTCCAGTACAAAAGCATTTTTGTTTTTTGTAGCTACTTCTATTAGAGAGTTTTTAATGTCTTCGAGTAATTGTTTTAAATCAAAATTGATACGCTCTAATTCTATTTTATTGGAATCGATTTTATTGATTTCTAAAATATCATTGATAAAAGCAGTTAAGTAATTTCCGGAATATTGTAAGGAATTAAGGTAGTGTAACTGTGATTTTTTAGGTTTTTCTTCTAATAAAAGATGTGTAATTCCGTTAATTGCGTTAAGAGGTGTTCTTAGTTCGTGACTTACTGTCGATAAAAAATCAGCTCTTGCATTGGAGGCTTTTTCTGCTTTTTCTTTGGCTTTTATTAGTTCATTATTTTTTTCTTTTAATAAAAGATTTGACTTTTTTCGAATGATATTATTTCGATACAACGAAAAACTTAACAGGGATAAAATGGCAATTAATGCAATGGACAGATAATTGATTAATCGGGAGAATCTTTCGGTTTTTTCCTGTTCTTTTTTCTTTTTAGCAATAAGAGCCAAATGGTGTTTTCTTTGGTTTTCTTTGAAAGTTTCGTAGTCGTTAATTCCTAATTTTTCATTGTTGGAAATGGCTATACTTTCTTTTAGATTCAGGTGTAACTTTAAAAAGGCATAAGCATTGCTTTTGTCCAGCATTTTATCATAAACAAGACTTATTGCAAGAAGAATATTGGATTTTTGCGTTAGGTTTTGATTTTTTGCATTTAAGTCTAAGGCTTTGTTGAAATAATTTAAAGCCAAATTATTCCTGTTATTCTCAGCTTCAATTAATCCCATTTGGTACAAAGCTTCCGCTTTAGTGTCTAATATTTCTGGTTTATTGGGCTTTGAAATAATGCTGTTGAGAATCGTTGCTGCAACATTTTGCTTTTGAGTAGATCGGTAGATAATTGCTTTTTGAAGGTTAATTAAATCATCATTGTCTTTAATTTGTAATGCTTTCGAAAGTGCAATTGTTTTCTCGTTGTAGGTTTTAGCTGCTTTAAAGTTGTTATTTTTAATGTAAGCTAATGCAAGATAATAATTAGCTTCGGCATATTCGGCTGAAGGGCTTAAGGTTTTAAAAAGCTGGATACTTTCGCTAAGTTTGTCGATAGCATCACTGTATTTTTCCAGATTATAATATAAACGTCCTAATTTAGCAAGTTGTATTGCTTCTTCTTTTGTTTTAGAATGTTCCTGAGCGTAATTAATTGCTTTTTGAGTGTATAAAAAAACGTCTTTGTAGCTGTTGGTTTTTATATTGGTATTGGCTAAACTATTGTAATAGCTAATGCTGTCTGTTTCTGCTATTTGAGAATACAGAACTGAATTAAATAAAATAACTAAAATTAGGTAGCATTTGATTTGCAATTTCATTCAGTACATTAGTTTTTTGTCAAAAGTATTAAATCTATTAATCGCGATGAATAGCCAATTTCATTGTCATACCAACCTACAACTTTTACCATTTTGTCAATCACCGAAGTAAGTTGAGCATCAAATAAACAGGAATTTCTGTTTCCTAAAATATCTACTGAAACTATTGGGTCTTCGGTGTAATCGAGTATTCCTTTGAATTCATTTTGCGAAGCTAATTTAAAAGCCTCATTGATTTCTTTTATGGATACCGCTTTTTTTACATTAAAAGTAATATCAGTCAAAGAACCATCAGGAACAGGAACACGAATACCGCATCCGCCAATTTTGCCCTCTAAGATAGGGAAAATTTTTGTCAATGCTTTAGCTGCTCCGGTTGTTGTAGGAACAATCGACTGGCTGGCACCACGGGCTCTACGCAAGTCCTTGTGTGGCTGGTCGTGTAAACTTTGGTCGGTTGTAAAAGAGTGAATAGTAGTAATGTAAGCTTGCTCAATCCCGCAAAGTTTATCAATTATTTTAATCATTGGAGCGGCATTATTGGTGGTGCAACTAGCATTTGAAATGATTTTTTCGGTTCCGTCCAGTATATGTTCGTTAACTCCCAAAACTACTGTTTTGATGGTGTCAACTTCAGAAGGTGCTGAAAGAATTACTTTTTTTGCTCCGGCAATAATGTGTTTGTTGAGGTCTTCGTACGTTTTATATTTCCCTGTGGATTCAATTACAAAATCAATGTCTAAATTTTTCCAGTTTAGATTCGAAATATTTTTTTCGTGAAAAAATAAAAAATGTGTTTCGTCAATTGTAAAGCCTTTTTCGTCAGCAATAACTGTTTGAGGCAAAACACCGTGAATGCTATCGTATTTTATCAAATGTGCCATAGTTTGGGTATCGGCAATATCATTGATGGCAACCACTTCTATTTCGGGATGATTTAAAAGTAGGCGAAATAGATTTCGACCAATTCGACCAAAACCATTGATGGCAATTCTTGTTTTCAAATTTTATGTAAACCTTAGAGGATTAAAGAATGTGTTTTTGTGCTTTGTATGATGAACGAACCAATGGGCCGCTTTCAACATGGCGGAAACCTAATTCCAAACCAAATTGCTCGTATTTAGCAAATTGTTCAGGAGTAATAAATTCCTTAACCGGTAAATGTTTTTTGCTGGGTTGCAAATATTGACCAATAGTTACCACATCTACATTGGCAGCACGAAGGTCTCTCATGGTTTGGAATACTTCTTCTTCCTGCTCACCAAGTCCCAACATGATTCCGGATTTTGTTCTGTTGATTCCTTTCTCTTTTAAGTAACGCAATACTTCTAAACTTCGGTCGTACTTGGCCTGAATACGCACTTCACGAGTCAGTCGGCGAACGGTTTCCATATTGTGCGATACCACTTCCGGATTGGCTTCTACGATTCTGTCTATATTTCTTTCGATTCCCTGAAAGTCAGGGATTAAAGTTTCAAGAGTCGTATTTGGGTTCATACGGCGAATTGCTTTTACCGTTTCTATCCAAATAATAGAACCACCGTCTTTCAAATCGTCTCTGTCCACGCTTGTAATTACGGCGTGTTTGATATTCATGATTTTGATGGAACGGGCTACTTTTTCGGGTTCATCCCAATCTACCGTTTCCGGGCGTCCTGTTTTTACACCACAAAAACCGCAAGAACGCGTACAGGTATTTCCTAAAATCATAAAGGTCGCCGTACCTTCGCCCCAGCATTCGCCCATATTAGGGCAACTTCCTGAAGTACAAATGGTATTTAAGCTGTATTTATCAACTAGACCACGAAGTTCAGTATATTTTTTTCCAATAGGTAATTTTACTTTTAGCCATTTTGGTTTAGCTACGCTCTGTTCGGCTGCGCCTCGGGTTGCTACTACGGGAGTGGTGTTATCTACAACAGTTTCCATATATCAATTTTAAGGCTACAAATATACGCAATGTTGATTTAAAAAGAGTTGTTTTAAGTTGTGAAGCTTTGGTACAGATTTGTTAAAAATAACACAAACAAAAAGCAGCACTAAGGCTGCTGTTTGTTTGTATGGAGATACGTTATTAATCAATTTGTATTGTAATAGGTAGGTTGTAAGCGGTTCTAACGGGTTTAGAATGCAACATCCCCGGAGTCCATTTGGCTTTCATGGATTGTAATACCCTAATGGCTTCTTTTTCTAAAAGTGCTCCCGGTTTGTTTAGAACTTTGATGTTGCTCATACTTCCGTCTTTTTCGACTACAAAAGAAACAAAAATGCGAATGTTACCACTTGCATCAACTGTTGGACTATTAAAATGATTGATAATATAGCGGTAGAATTTTTCTATTCCTCCCGGATATTGCGGTTTACTATCTAACAATTCAGTGATAATAATCTCGTTACCATTGGTGTTTGTGGTTTCGGTACCGTTGCCTGTTCCGGTTCCGTTAGCAATTCCTTCCGAAGATCCGTTGCCTAATCCGGTACTTAGAACTCCATCGGTTGGTTTGTCAACAGGATTATTTTTTACTAAGCTAAATTCGACATCTGGAGCTTGCGTGGCATTGACCACTATTGGATTAATGAGTTGTTTAGTTTCTATTGCCTCAGTGACTGTTTGTTGTTGGAGTTCAGGAAGAGCCGCCGCTGCAGCCTTCTCTTTTTCTTGTTCCGAATAAATATCTGTTAGTTCGATTACCGTTTCTGAATTTATCGGAATTGTTGATTCAGTAACATCTTTGGGATGAATAAGATTTAATAAATTGGGCAGAATTGCCAGTGCGGTGCATAGCAAAATTCCGATGCAAAGGGCATGAAAAGAAGTTTTGGTTGTTTCCTGACGAAGCTGAAAAGCGCCGTACTCTTTGTTTCTGTTTTCGAATACCAGATTAATCCAGTTGCTTTCATAAAGACTTAGTTTTGACATAATGTATAGATTTAATGGTTAAAGGTTCTGTTAAATCGTATGCGTATGTGGTATTTTTATTTAGAACGATTAAGTTACGGATTTAATATGTAAAATTCTTAGTTTTTTGAAAATAATTTAGAATAATTATAAAATAAGTCGTTTCCGGTTTTAAAAGTGAGATGTACTCTTTGATGAGTTGGGTTGTAAATGAGCTGTTTTTGGTCATAATACCTAAAAAAAGTTAAGGCTGTCTTTATCGGACAGCCTTACTTTTTAAACAATAATGAGAGCTTTTGATTTATTTCTATTATCCTTTGTGGATTTTAAATGATTTTATTTTGATTTTACATAAGATACAGCAGGTATTACTTCGCCGCTTACTTCAATTTCATCTTCTCTGTCTTTAACTGCAAATTTTACAGCTAAAACAATTACTCCGGTTATCAGAATGATAAGTCCTAATATGTAAAAAGCATTGGTATAGTCGATTAAATCTTTAGTTTGAGAAACACCTGTTTCATCAATTACATCTTTAGTAAATTTAACCGCTTTGGCTTTGAACAAGAAAGCGATTAACATTGCTCCAATATTTCCACCTGCACCCACAATCCCGGCAACACTTCCTACTGCTTTTGGATTTACGAAAGGAACTAAACTATACGTTGCACCGTTTGCCATTTTTAAACTCATTCCGAATAGGAACATTAAAAAGATAGCAACACCTAATTGATCCGTCATACCAAAGAAAATAATTCCGATACCTTCAATAACAAGCAGCAATGCCAGTAATAAATTTTTACCTGAAAAGCCATAACTTTTACCCACTTTGTCAGCAACAATACCTCCTAATGGTCTGGCAAAAAGGTTGATTAATCCAAAAATACCAGCACAAAGTCCTGCTGTTGCTAAACTGGCACCAAAAGTGTCCGTGAAATAAATAGGCGCAAAATTGTCAATAGTGATTTCAACACCAAAACAAGCAGCATAAGCAATGGTTAAAACCCAGGTACGGTAATCTTTAACAGCCAGCATAAAGGTGTTTTCCTTATTCTCATTTTCAATTCCAAGTTCTTTATAGTTACCATTTGGTAAATCTTTAGTATATCTGAAATATACAAAAGCAAAAACCAACAACATTACCCCTGGAACAATCATTGCATATCTCCAGCTGTCTTCCTGTGTACAAAAACCTAATCCTACGAATCCTGATGCAATAAGTGGCATTGTAATATTAGCTAAACCGGCACCTGCGTTTCCAAAACCACCTGCTGTAGCATTGGCAGTTCCTTTAATAGACGGAGCAAACATTACCGAAGTATGAAACTGCGTGATTACAAAAGAAGCACCAATAACACCGATAGCCAATCTAAAAAGAAGGAAACTTTCATAAGATTGTGAAGTACCAATTAATAATACCGGTACAGAACATATTATTAATAACCAAGTGTAAGTTAATCTTGGACCAAATTTATCGACTAATCGGCCTATTAATAATCGGGCGATGATAGTTGCCGATACAGATGCAATTTGAATGTTACCTAATTGGTCTTTTGTCAGGTGCAATTGTTCTTTAGCAATTGGCATAAGTGATGCCATACCGAACCACGCAAAAAATGAAAAGAAAAAGGTTAACCAGGTAATGTGGAAGGTACGCATTTGAACGCCTTTGCCACTAAAAATGTTTAAACTAGAAAGCGGTTGATTTGTTGAAATTGAACTCATCTTTAAAAAAATTAATTGTTTAGCACTATTTTTTTCTAAGTATCAAACTTACGTCTAAGTGTATTACTTATTTACAAGGCAAAATTATTTGCTTTTTTTGGATTAAAAGTTGCTAAAACGCAGCTTTTGAAAAATAATTAAGTATTTGTACGTAAGTATTTTATTTAAGTATCTTTCAATAACCATTTTATACATAAAAAAAACAGCTTACACCTATTGTAAAGCTGTGGATAAGTAAATCAAAAAAATATTGAAAGTATACGAGATTCAATAGCGTCTGGATTTAGCCAAACGCTGGAATTATTAATGAATAAGGCTTTAGCCTAAATTGTTTTGATTTAGCTAAAGCCAATATTGGATTTCTATTTTATAAACAGGCTAAAGCCTGTTCCAATTCATTTTTTATATTATTATCCGCAATCCTGTCATTGCGAGAGAAACGAAGCAATCTCATTCAGTAACTCGACAAAGTTGCTCACTGTTGTGGGCACGGAAAACATTTTCACGCGATCGTTGCGTTGATATATCCGAATGGTGAGATGTGTTCTTTAATGAGCCGCGTTGCAAACGCTCTGTTTTGTATTTAAAAGAAAGTAGGTCCTCGTTGCAAACGAGAACCAGAGAGAGTTGCTCACTGTTGTGGGCACGGATTATAAATCCGCTATCGTTGAGTTGATATATCTGTGCGGTCGGGTTTGCCAAATCATCCCAAATACAAAACCATATTTCCATTAAGCCAATTGCCCAAATCTGTTGTAGCGTGTATTAGGCGACGTACTATGTGTTTAATGTTTCATTCCATCTATCAAGAGCGGATACAAAATCATCTGGTTTATAATCAATTATTCTTTGGTAATGGTTTAAAATTCCTACTTTGTTATCAACCAGCATTTTATTGAAATTTTTTGCTTTTGCAGAATTTATAATCTGACTTTCTATTTTTATTGCATTTCGAATTGTTAAATCATAAATTTTATTATGGTTTATTTCAATTCCTTTTTCTTTAAGTCTAGGACTATTTTTGCAATAATTAGATATTGTTAGAATTACATTTAAAATTCTAATAATAGGATGAGGATGTGTGTTTTCTTCATAATATATTTCCTCTTTATATGCTTCAAATGATAGAAAATACAATAATATACTACTACTGAAAACTTCGATTACTGATTCAACTTGATAAGATGTCAATTCTTCTCCAAAAATTTTAAAAGCATATTGATGTATATGTGCAGAAATTGAAGTTGCGCTAAAAGTATCAGCATCAAATTCCAGTTTATGCATTTTTAAATCATATTCTTTAATTTCAGTTGGTCTTTCAAAAATAAATGATTTTAAACTTTCAGAGTTTTGAACTAAATGACCTAATTCGTGATAAAATGTAAAATGAAGTGCAACTTGATACATTAAAATATGAACCGGATTGTCTAGAAAATTATAAATTTTGTTGTAGTCCGAATGAAGTAATTCGTGAATTTCATCTTTTTCAAAAATGTTTTGGATAAGGAAAATCATTAATCCAGCGTTAATACAAATCAAATTATATTTGTCTGTAGTACCAGCTTTGGCATTTACACTTCTATTATTCAAATAGAAAATATAGCTTTTCTTTAAATTAAATCTTGAACTATTATTTGTTAAGGTAGTCTTATAAAAATCAAAGACTTTTGACAATTCTTCTGCATATGGGGAATCTGCAAAATCGAAAATTTCTTCACTTTTAAAGTCTGTTTCATATAAAACAGTTTTAATTTCATTTTCATATTCTTTTGTCATTATTCTCCTCGGTTTTTGTCGTATGTCGCCTAACTAGTTTATACATGTATAAATTGAGCTGTTTTGTTCTAAAACAGTATGTTATGCGTATGTTTTTGTTTGAATTGATGCGTATAATTTTTAATCATATAATACAAAAATAAAAATATTTCTTACACGCAAAAAGAAGTGACAATATTTTTTACCGCTACACTAAAACAAAATCTTAATGCAACTTAAACACCTTAATGGTTTAAAAAAATTATCGCTTATTGTTGATAATTTCGGCTAATAATTTCTTAGCTCTTAGGAGTTTTACTTTGACGTTGTTGAGAGGTTCGTCAATTTTGTTGGCTATTTCCTGATAGCTCATTTCCTGAAAATAACGCAGTTGGATTACTTCCTGATAATGCGGTTTTAATTCTTTAATGTATTGCAGTAATTGAGATAAATTTTGCTCCGTAATCAATTCGTCTTCTTTTGACGGAGTAGTATCGGCAATATTGTAGGCTTTTTGGTCTTCCTGCTCGGTGATTTCCACAAAAAGGCTCGATTTTCTTTTACGGAGCATATCAATATACACATTCTTAGCAATCGTAATCAGCCAGGTATTGAACTGAAATTCAGGATTGTAAGTGGCTATTTTGTCAAAAGCTTTCGAAAAAGTTTCAATGGTAATGTCTTCGGCATTCGTCTCGTTTTCAGTGCGTTTGAGCATGAATCCATAGACTTCACTCCAATAATGATTCAATAGAAAAGTAAAGGCCGTTTGGTCTCCTTGTTTGGCTTTTTCTATTTGAGTTTTTATTTCCAATTGACTGGTTTTGAAAAAATATTAGTGATAAAGACATTGATTTGCGTAAAAATAAGTGCAATTTCTACAAATGGAAACCAAAATTTAATATCCTTTTCTTTTAATTTTCCTGCGGCAATACCTACTATAATCCAAGCACATAAATAGCGGAAACCGACTAAACTCAATACCAGAATCCACTGAAATTGGAAAGCTAACAGTAAAGTGGCTAAAACAAGAAACAGCAATTGTGAAGAGAAAAACACTGCTAATTGCATTTTGTCAAAGAATTTGTAGTGCTTTGCAGTGGCTACATGTCTTCTTTTTTGGGTAAACCAATCTTTGTATGTTGTTTTTGGTGCCGAATAGGTAAAACTTTCCGGTGCATAAGCTATGGTAGTATTAGAACCCTTTGCTGCTTCGTTAATAAATAAATCATCATCACCGGAGCGCACCTGAATATGATTGATAAAACCGTTTACATTAAAAAATTCTTCTTTTTTATAAGCTAAATTTCGTCCCACCCCCATATAAGGATGACCTAGTTTTGCCCATGAAAAATACTGAACAGCAGTTAATATCGTTTCAAAACGAATGACTTTATTCAGGAAGGAATTGGCAATTTTTTCATAGCCTCCATATCCTAAAACAATAGTTTTATGTAAAGTAAATTGCGAACTCATAGCAGTAATCCAATCTTTTGATGTAGGAAAACAATCGGCATCGGTAAATAGCAAATATTCTTTTTTAGCGGCTTTAATCCCTAAGGTTAAAGCATATTTTTTATTTCCCCAAAAGGCTTCGTTGTTTTGTACTTTAACGAGGCGAATGTTAGAATATTGTTTCTCGAATGCTTCAAAAAGTTCCAAAGTGTTATCGCTCGAAGCATCGTCGATTAAAACAATCTCAAAATCAGGGTAGTTTTGCTCGGCTAACAGCGGAACATATTTGGCTACATTTTCTTCTTCGTTCTTGGCACAAACAATCACTGAAACAGGGATTCTTTTGGGCGTTATTTTTTGTGCTTTGGCAAAAGTAAATTTCCCAAAAACGCCTAAATAATACACAATTTGAACAGCAACAACAGCAATAAAAAAGTAAAGAATCAGTATAAGCATCAGAGTTTAATAGGTTTTTAATCCCGAAAGCTTTCGGGAGAGTGCAAAGGTATGAATTGAATTAGGGATTTGAAAATGATAAAATATGAATTTTAAAAGAAAATTTTCACAATCCCTTTTTGGTTTATATCACGTTGACTTCCGCCTCGATGCAAATGCCAAAAGTCTCAAAAACCGTTTTTTGAATGTCTTTAGAAACAGCCAGAATTTCCTGTCCCGTTGCATTGCCGTAATTCACTAAAACCAAGGCCTGGTTTTTATGAACTCCCGCATCGCCAAAGCGTTTTCCTTTAAAACCGGCTTGTTCAATCAACCAGCCCGCAGGAACTTTTACTTCGGTTTCCGAAACTTCGTAGAATTTCATCTCCGGGAATTTTTGGTGGATTTTTTCGAAATCAGTTTTTAAAACAATTGGATTTTTGAAAAAACTACCGCTATTTCCCAGTTCTTTGGGATCCGGTAATTTACTTTGTCTAATGGCAATCACCGCATTGCTCACGTCTTTTAGTCCCGGATTTTCGATGCCTTTTTTAGCTAGTTCTCCTAGAATATCTCCGTAAGAAGTATTGATTTTATGGTTGCGTTTGGTTAATTTAAAAATAACCGAAGTAATAATATACTGGTCTTTTGCCTCGTGTTTAAAAATACTTTCGCGGTATCCAAAATTGCATTCGGCATTGGTGAAGGTTTTTATTTCCTGAGTGGCAATACGCATCGCATCACAGGAAACGAAAGTATCTTTGATTTCGGCACCGTAAGCGCCAATGTTTTGAACCGGTGTTGTGCCCACATTTCCCGGAATTAGCGACATGTTTTCCAGTCCGCCAAAACCTTGCTCGATGTTCCAAAGTACAAATTCGTGCCAGTTTTCGCCTGCCTGACTTTCAATCCAAACAAAATCCTCGTCTTCCTTAATGATTTTCTTTCCTTTTAAATCAATGTGAATCACTAAAGCATCAATATCCTGAGTCAATAACATATTGCTTCCACCGCCCAAAACGAATTTTTTCTCAGAGGAATGTTGTTCTAAAATCGTTTTCAAATCGGCTATGCTGTGAACAGCAACAAATTGTCTGGCTTTGGCTTCAATGCCAAAAGTATTGTGGTTTTTTAAAGAAAAATTATTTAGAATTTCCATAAAAGAAAGCGCTTTTTTAGTCGTGAATTGAAGGCTCAAAAGTAAGGTTTTTTGTTTTAACCATTAAGAAATTAAGCTAATTTAAGACTTAGAGTTATTTAATGAATCTTAATTCCTTAATGGTCAAAAAAATCAGATGGTATTATTAATCAATTCGTGGTATTTATGAGCAATGATTTTCATATTAATTCTATAATCCACATGTTTTTCAATGAATTTTCGATTGTTTGTAATGGCTTCGTTTCGAATCGCTTCGTTTTCAAAAGCCCAAAGAATTTCATTGGCCAGCATTTCAATATCGTCAACGGTAATTAATTGTCCGTTTTCGCGATGGTGAATCCAACTTTGATTTCCTGGAATATCAGAAACTATGGGGTAACAACCGCAAGCCATAGCTTCAAATAAAGAAGCTGAAACACCTTCGGTTATTGGTGTACTAATATAAAAGTTAGATTTTTGTAGCTGTTCTGGAAGTTCAGTATTGGGAATTCTTCCAGTAAAAATTACTTTATTTTCGATTTGGATTTTCTTTGCTAAATCTTTTAAATATTCTAATCTTATTCCATCGCCCACAATGGTTAAAGAAAAATCAATTCCTTTTTGATGTAAAATTCCAAAAGCTTTTAAAATAATTTCATGTCGGTATTCCGGTAACAGTGAACGAGTAACAATAGCATGAATTTTATCAGGATTAGCAGTGTTTTTATTTTCGAATTGATTCAGGTCAATTCCCTTCGGTATAACCAAAACTTTGCTCATGTCCACTTTGGAATTTTTCATGTGTTCGGCCATTATAGGACCCCAGGCGTGAATGAGTGTGGCTTTTCTGAAGGCGTAATTTTGCAAAATCTTTTTGAAAGGAATGCTGATGGAATTTTCAGGCCATAAATCGGTTTTGCCTTGTTGGGCAATGGTGGAAGGTTTTAATCCCGAAAGTGCTGCCAGAAAACCATAACTGGTTGTTCTTTCGGCAATAATCATATCGGGTTTTTGCTGGCGAATTATTTTTTGAATCGTAAAAGGAGCGAAGCCGAATTCCAATGTTCTGAGAATTCTGCTCAACAACGAATTATTTGGAGTTTGTAATTCCCAATTGATAATTTCAAAATCGCCAAATTCCTTTAAGCCGTTTATCCAGGTGATGGCATCAGCGCGGTAGGATTCTCCAAGAAAAAGTATCTTTCTTTTTTTCATTAAAGATGTTTTTTTGCTACGAATTCAAGAATTATTTTATATAAATTGGTCAATTACTACGCCGGTTCGCTATCGCTCGCAGCGTGGTGAAATTCCAGTATTTACTCTTAAAATTCATCCGTTTCTAAGGCGCGATTCAGGAACTCGTTCAATGGTTTTAAAAGGATTAGTTTTTGGCTCATTTTCGAAACAAAATCTTTTTTAGTTACGTCGGAAATATCGAATTTTTGAACGGTTTCGAAACTTTTTAATTTCAAAAAATCAATCGCAGGATGTTCTTTTTCATAACCTCTGGGTGGATTTTTGAGAACGCTGTTTTCGTTACGGTTAAAATCGCCAAATTCTCTTTTGAAATTAGGGTCGTTCAAAATGGCTTCTAAATCTTCGTAAAAAAAGGCAATTTCTTTGCGTATTTTTTTGAGTTGGTCAGGATCTGGCGAATAAAATCCTCCAGCTATAAAACTCCCTCCTTTTTCTATGTGAACGTAATATCCGGAACGGTTTTGATCTTTAGCTCCCGAAGACAACCAAACACCCAAATGCGATTTATAAGGTGATTTGTCTTTAGAAAATCGAATATCACGATTGATTCTGAAAGTGCAATTTTTAATTTCCAGCATTTCCAGTGCAGGATCCATCGGTTTCATGGCATCCAGAAAATCACTCACTAACTGATGATAATCTTTTTTAAAAATCTCATAGCGTTTTTTGTTATCCTGAAACCATTCTCGGTTATTATTGTTTCTTAAATCGTCTAAGAATTTCAGTGATTCTTTTGTAAGCATTCGTGATGTTTTTTGAATTTTTATTTTGCAGTTTTTGATTCGGCGTTCCATTTCAGATAACCGCCATCCAGATTGTATATTTTTTTAAATCCTAATGCTGATAGTTTTTCGGATGCTTTGAGACTTCGTTTGCCACTTCGGCAATACACATAAACGGGTTTGTTTTTGTTAAGTTTTTCAGTGTTTTTAACGAAATTTTCGTTTTGCCAATCGATATTTACAGCATTGTCGATATGTCCTTCGGCAAATTCTTCGGGAGTACGAACATCCAGAATTTGTGGTTTTGGAGTGGATTTTATTTCTTTTGCAAAAGCAGGAACTTCAACCGTTTTTATTTTTGTTACAGTTTGTGCGTTGCAAGAAAATAAGATGGAAATAAGTAGTATTGAGAATAAGGATTTGAATTTCATCGGATTTGGATTTTAATAGTCTCAAAAATAGTTAAAAAGGATAGGTTTTCTTTCGTTTGTGATTTTTTTTTAACCGTAGATTAACGCAGATTTAAACGGATTAATCTAGTAGTAATTGAAATTATTTGCTGTTCAGTAATCGGAATGAAATAATGTCGGTTTTTAAAAACATATAAGTCAATGTAAGTTTTATTTTATTTAGTGTCTTACTTAATGGGTATATGGTTTTGTAAATTAGGTCATATAAGGTTTGGCGGTGTTTTTATATGATAATAAATTACTAATATGTTAAATTCTTATATGGACTTATATTTTAAAAGTTTAGGCTTTAAATAATTGATTTAAGATGATAACTTAATATGACTTATATGTTTTAAAAAAAATTATAAGTTGAATATCTTATAAGATTGCAACGTCGATTTTACAATGGCTTCGGTGCGTTCCGGATGTGTATCTGAAATAAAAAGTTGACCAAAAGTGTCGGAGTTAACCATTTCTACAATTTTTGCTACCCGAGTTTCGTCTAATTTGTCAAAAATATCATCAAATAATAAAATGGGTTTTACGCCACTTTGTTTTTTTAGGAATTCAAATTGTGCCAGTTTTAAAGCAATCAAAAATGATTTTTGTTGTCCTTGTGAGCCGAATTTTTTGATGGGATGATTGTCAATTTCAAAAGATAAATCGTCTTTATGGATTCCCATGCTGGTATAATGCAAGGCTCTGTCTTTATTGATGTTTTCTTGTAAAAGCGTTAATAAATCATTTTCGAATAAATGACTTTCATATACTAATTGAACTGATTCCTGCGAACCCGTAATGGCATGATGGTGTTCGTTGAAAATGGGAATAAACTCGGCAATGAATTCTTTTCTTTTTTCGAAAATGTATTTCCCAAAATCGTTGAGTTGCTCATTATATATAGATAAGGTATCGTTGTCAAAAACATGATTCAAAGCAAAATATTTCAACAGAGCGTTGCGCTGACTCATTACTTTTTGGTATTGAATGAGTTGTTGCAAATAATGGGAATCGAGTTGGGATATAATGCTGTCAATGAATTTTCGGCGGGTTTCGCTGCCTTCGATAATTAAATCCCTGTCGGCTGGTGAAATAATCACGAGTGGTATAAAACCAATATGATCGGAGAATTTATCATAAGCTTTGCCGTTGCGCTTCAGTACTTTTTTTTGTCCTTTTTTCAGGCTGCAAACCAGTTGTTCGCTTCTTTCATTTTTGATGAATTCGGCATCAATTACAAAAAACTCTTCGCCATGTTTGATATTTTGAACTGCCAGCGGATTAAAATAGCTTTTTCCATAAGATAAATGGTAAATAGCGTCCAGAATATTGGTTTTTCCAATACCGTTTTTTCCAACAAAGCAGATTATTTTACCGTCAAATTCGAAATTGGCTTCTGAAAAATTTTTATAGTTGAATAAAGATATTTTTTTTAAATACATTTTGTGGTTTGCTGCTATTGAGGTATTTGCTGTTTTTGTAGCTGTGTTTAAAAACGGCTGCAAATTATTGAAAAATATCGATATAAATGGCTTTTGAATTTGTTTCTGTGCCAAAAAAAATCCTGCAGGATTTGAGGATTATTCGTTAAAATAAAAATATTTTCGATTTAGGTATAAAATATTAGTTTTTATGTGTGGGTTTGAATAAAAATTTTATTTTTGCGGTTCACTAAATTATTTTTAAATGGCTACGTACAATAAAAGAGGATATAAAGCACCAAAAGAGAAAGAAGTTAAAGAGACAGTTGAAGAAGTTGTAATCGACGAAAAAAACAGCACAACGGCTGAGGTTTTTTCTAAATTAGATGAAACTGCATCAAGAACGGAAGACTGGGTAGCTAAAAACCAAAAAATCATTATTGGTGTAGTAGGAGCTATTGCTTTATTAACTGTAGGATATGTAGCTTATCAAAAATTTATTGCTGAACCAAAAGAAGAGGAAGCGGCTAGCGAAATGTTTGTGGCGCAACAAAATTTTCAACAGGCCAGTAGCGGTGTTGCAAGTGATTCATTGTACAAATTGGCATTAAACGGTTCTGAAGGTAAATTTGGTTTTATTAAAATAGCTGACGAATATTCAGGAACTTCAGCTGGAAATTTAGCAAATTATTATGCTGGTATTGCTTATTTGAATACAGGTAAATTTGCAGAGGCTATTGAGTATTTAGGAAAATTCAAATCGGATGATGTTGTTTTGAGTGCTTTGGCAAAAGGAGCAATCGGTGACGCTTATGCAGAGAAAAATCAGCCAAAAGAAGCTTTAGAAAATTATATTAAAGCATTTGAATCTAATAAAAATGATTTTACAACGCCACGTTTCTTATTGAAAGCCGGAAAAACAGCTTTGGAATTAGGAAACAAAGAAGACGCTTTGAAGTATTTTACAGATATTAAAGATAATTATGAGAATTCACCTGAAGCTGCTTCAGTTGATGCTTTGATAGGTTTATCTCAATAATATAAAACACATTTAAAAATTGGTGATTGCAAGGAATTAATACTTGTAATCACCAATTTTTATTTATAAATTGAAAGTCTAAAAAAATAAATTTGATATGGCAACGATTAATAAAAATTTATCAGTTTACGATAAGAGTACACTTCCAAGTGCGAAAGATTTTCGTTTTGGAGTTGTAGTTTCAGAGTGGAATGACACTATAACAGAAGGTTTGTACAAAGGAGCGGAAGACGCTTTTTTAGACAATGAAGTTCCAGCGGGAAATATTATCCGATGGAATGTTCCGGGAAGTTTTGAGTTGATTTACGGAGCTAAAAAAATGTTGCAAACTCAAAAAGTGGATGCTGTAATTGTAATTGGATGTGTAATTCAGGGACAAACCAAGCATTTTGATTTTGTTTGCGAAGGCGTAACACAAGGAATTAAGGATCTGAATGTGCAAACGGATATTCCGGTAATTTTTTGTGTGTTGACCGATAATACTATGCAACAATCCATTGATAGAAGTGGAGGGATTCATGGAAATAAAGGAACTGAAGCGGCGATTGCAGCAATAAAAATGGCTTACATTCGTCAGCAGGCTTCATTGACTCATGATTATGTACCGCAAAATTTGTTGACTTCGGGAGCAATTCAGCTGGATGAAGGGACGCCTTTAGAATTAAAAGAGTAAGACTAAATAATTCAAAATGAAACCTATACTATTCTAGCCAAATGGTATAGGTTTTTTTGTTTTATTTATGATTTGCAAAAGAAGGAAAGCCAGCCAAAAATTATTAAATTTGCTGGACTTCGTTATCCTTTGAATATTAATTACAGAAAACTGAATACTGAAAAAATGTCGAGTATAATCCAATTACTTCCTGATCATGTTGCTAATCAAATTGCTGCGGGTGAAGTGGTTCAAAGACCGGCTTCGGTGGTCAAAGAATTGCTTGAAAATGCTGTCGATGCTAATGCTACGGATATCAAGTTGATTATAAAAGAAGCAGGGAAATCATTGGTTCAGGTTATTGATAATGGAAAGGGGATGAATGTGACCGATGCACGTTTGTGTTTTGAGCGTCATGCTACTTCCAAGATTCGTCATGCCGAAGATTTGTTTAGTTTGCATACCAAAGGTTTTCGCGGTGAAGCTTTGGCTTCCATTGCAGCGATTGCCCATGTGGAAATGAAAACCAAACAGGATCAGGAAGAATTGGGAACGCAAATTGTAATCGAAGGAAGTAAATTTGTTTCCCAGGAATCGGCTGTGTTGCCTAAAGGGACTTCGTTTGCCGTTAAAAATTTGTTTTTCAATATTCCTGCCCGACGTAATTTCTTAAAGTCGGATACGGTGGAATACCGACATATTATTGATGAATTTCAGCGTGTGGCTTTGGCACATCCCAATATTCATTTTACGTTTTATCATAATGGCAGCGAAATGTATAATTTACCCATTTCGACCTTAAGACAGCGTGTGGTAAATGTTTTTTCGGGGAAAACTAACGAGAAATTAGTTCCCGTTCAGGAAGATACTGAAATTGTAACGGTTCAGGGATTTGTCAGCAAACCTGAATTTGCTAAAAAAAACAGGGGAGAACAGTTTTTCTTTGTCAATGACCGATTTATAAAAAGTGGTTATTTGCATCATGCGGTGATGGCTGCTTATGACGGAATTTTAAAAGACGGAACCCAACCGAGTTATTTCCTGTATTTGACAGTTCCTGCGAACTCTATCGATATCAATATTCATCCTACCAAAACTGAAATCAAGTTTGATGATGAAAGTGCTTTGTATGCTATTTTAAGGGCTTCGATAAAACACAGTTTGGGGCAGTTTAATGTGGCACCTGTTTTGGATTTCGAAAGAGATGCTAATTTGGATACGCCTTATCATTATAAAGATATGGAAGGAGCTATGCCTACCATTCAGGTGGATAGTACTTTTAATCCGTTTTCGGATGATAAAGTCAATAAGCATTATGCTGGTTCTAATTCAAGTTCAGCTTCGACTTCTGCATACAAAAAACCGGCTGCTACAGCCAGTTGGGAAAGTTTATATGTGGGGTTAAAGCAAGAGCCTGAATTCACAACGGAAACCGAAAGCACTGAATTTTCATTCGAAAGTGAAGAAGTTACGGGTTCGTTATTTAATGACGAAGAAGTAGAACACGCCGTTCAGAATGTATATCAAATTCATAAAAAATATATTGTTTCTCCCATCAAGTCTGGAATGGTAATTGTGGATCAGCAACGCGCGCACCAGCGTGTTTTGTACGAACAATTTTTGACGAATATGACGGTGCATCAGGCATCGAGCCAGCAATTGTTGTTCCCGTTGAATTTGTATTTTTCGTCAAGCGAAATGGAATTAATTGATGAATTGAAGCTTTCCCTTGTCAATACAGGATTTGTTTTTGAAGTTACTAATGATGATCATGTGGTGATTTCAGGAATTCCGGTAAATGTTACCGAGAGTGAGGTTTCAATGCTTTTAGAACAGTTACTGAACGATTTGCAGGATGGAATTCCGGAGAATAGTTTTAGTCAAAATGATACTATTGCCAAGTCGATGGCAAAGAGTTTAGCCGTGAAAACAGGAACAAGTTTAACCGTTAAGGAACAGGAAAATTTAGTAAATGGTCTTTTTGCCTGTAAAGACCCTAATGTATCGCCTTTTCAAAAACCAACTTTCATCACCATGCGTGTGGAAGATATAGATAAAAAATTTGCAGTATGATGAATGTTACCGAAACAGTAAAACAATTATTGATAATAAATATTCTGTTTTTTATAGGAACTCTAATAGTAGGTAATCCAGCTTACGAGATATTGGCAATGTATTTTCCCGAAAATCAGGAATTTCATGGTTGGCAAGTTATCTCGCACATGTTTATGCACGGTAGCTTTATGCACATTTTCTTCAATATGTTTGCCTTGTATTCATTTGGTTCTGCGTTGGAACATTTTTGGGGAAGTCAAAAATTTCTTTTCTTTTATATTTCTTGTGGTTTAGGAGCTGCTTTATTGCATACAGGGATTAATTATTACTATTTTAATGATGCCATCAGTATATTAGGAGAACAGGGTTTTCAAAAAACAGAGATTTTAAAATTGTTGAATGAAGGAAAAATTGATACACGATGGCAATCGATTTTAACAGCATCAGAATATCAGAATTTTATTAGTGCTTTTGTAGGCACTGTTGTAGGAGCGTCCGGTGCTATTTATGGAATTGTTGTAGCTTTTGCTTTTATGTTTCCAAATGCAGAGTTGGCTTTGCTATTTATTCCTGTACCAATAAAAGCCAAGTATTTTGTACCGGGTTTGGTTTTAATCGATTTGTATTTGGGAGTATCCGGACAATCAATTTTTGGAGGAACTGGAATTGCTCATTTTGCACATGTAGGAGGTGCTTTGTTTGGTTTTTTAATCATGTGGTATTGGAAGAAAAATGAGTTTAACAGCAACCGTTGGAATTAATATTTTAAAAGAGAATTAACTTTGATAAAACCGGATATATGAATATTCTAGACGACTTAAAATTGCAATACAAACTCGGAGGAATCGCTAATAGATTAATCTATTGGAATGTAGCTTGCTTTTTGATTTCGTTGCTTTTTTTCTATCAGTTTCAAGCTGGTTCGTTTGCTTATCCCTCCTGGATTTTGTTGTCAACTTCTCCCGAAGACTTTATTTATAATCCATGGACATTTTTGACTTATGCTTTTTTTCACGATGGATTTTGGCATTTGGTTTTTAATATGATTGTTTTGAATTTTTCAAGTCAGTTGTTTTTAACTTTTTTCAATCAGAAACAGTTTTTAGGCTTGTACCTTTTGAGTGCTGTTTTTGCAGGAATTGTTTTTGTGACAACTTATTATTTGATGAATATTAGTGCGCCTATTGTAGGTGCTTCGGCGGCAATTATGGCAATATTGGTTGCTGTTACCACTTACCAGCCCTTAATGCAAGTACGTTTATTATTGGTAGGGAATGTAAAATTATGGCACATTACAGCAGTCTTGCTTATACTAGATTTGATGCAATTGCGTTTGGAAAATATGGGCGGTCATATTTCGCATTTGGCGGGTGCTTTTTTTGGTTTTTTTTATATCAAGGTTTTACAAAACGGAACCGATATGAGTTTGCTAATTACCAGAATTATTGATTTTTTCGCCAATAGTTTTAGAAAATCGCCATCGACACCTTTTAAAAAAGTACATAAAAATTATTCAAGGCAGCCTGTTGAAAAACGTGCTTCCAGAATTGTAACAAAAGATAAAGTTCAGCAACAAATTGACGAGATTTTGGATAAAATCAGTCAGTCAGGCTATGATAGTTTAACAAAAGAAGAGAAAGATTTTTTATTCAAATCAGGGAAATAATTGTTTGAAGTTTCTTAGTTTTACTTTAAGCATAAATAAAAAATAATGAAAAAGCTTTCGTGGTTTAACAGAGGAATGTTTTCTTTAAATATCCTTTTGATAGCCCTTACTTTTATCGCTTATGTTTTGCCATTTTTGTCACCGAAGATTTTTCCTCTTTTATCGGTGCTGACTTTGTTTATGCCTTTGTTTTTTATATTTAATACTCTTTTTTTTCTGTATTGGGCCATTCAATTCAAAAAGAGGATGATGTTATCGGGCTTGGTTTTGCTAATGGGGATTACTTTTATTAATAAATTCTATAAATTTTCGAATAAAGAGTATCCTGAAACCGATAAGGATTTTGTAGTAATGAGCTACAATGTGCGCTTGTTTAATTTGTTTAAATGGCAAGATAAATCAGATATTCCGGAGACTATTTTAGAATTTATAAATGATAAAAACCCCGATATTTTATGTGTTCAGGAGTATTCTAATTCAGCTCAAGTTGATTTGAAAGTGTATCCGCACCGTGCCATTTTTATGGAAGGAAAGCAAATAAAAACCGGGCAGGCTATTTTTTCGAAATTCCCAATTATTGAGCAGGGTAAAATTTCTTTTCCCAATTCGAATAACAACGTAGTTTATGCCGATATTAAGAAAGGTAAGGACATTATAAGGGTTTACAATATGCAGCTACAGTCAATCAAGATTTCGCCCGATGTTAATGAGATTTCGGAGAATATAGATGTGATTAATAAGCAAAAATCCCAGATGTTGTTTATTCGAATAAGTAAAGCTTTCAAACAGCAACAACAGCAAGCCGAAATTTTAAAAGAAAGTATCAGAGAATGTAAATATCCGCTTATTATTTGTGGGGATATGAACAATAGTGCTTTCTCTTATGTGTATCGCATCATTAAAGGCAGTTTAAAAGATGGATTTGAAGAAGCCGGAAAAGGTTTTGGGCAAACCTATCGTTTTAAGTATTATCCTGCCCGTATAGACTATATTTTTGCCGACAGAATAATGAAGGTCAAAAAGTTTGAAACCTTCCCTGAATTCGATAATTCCGATCATTATCCGATAATGGCAAAGCTTTCGTTGGATTAGGTTTTTATAGCCACGAATGCACGAATTATTAGTGAGAAATTTTACGGTTTAAAAAAAAAAGCCAAATTATCGAATAACTAAATGCTGTGTTTTTAGATAATCTACAGTAAATTTTCCTTCGTTAAAAAGTAAATCTAGAATACTTAAGTTGTTGATGAAACCAAATTTATCATCAAAAACCTGGGTATAAGGTTCGAATACAGAAGTGTCTTTTTTTCCGTTTACTAAAAAACGATAATCCTGAATTTCATTTGAATCTACTTCATGAAAATATTCGGTAGTAGTTTCGAAATCGAATTTAGTACGCATACATTTGGAGATAATTTCGAATGCTTCCAGATTCAAATCCATCAGGAAAGTATGTTTTTTTTCGAAAAAAGGCACAAAATCATCTTCGAAAAATTCAAAGAAAGGAGAGCTTCTGTAAGCGGCTTCCAGAGATTTAAAATGTTGTTTCTGCCAGTCAAAATCGTTTTCTATCTGAATGTCTTTGGTTTTTTGATGGCTCGTTTTGGAATGTTTTATAGGGATATTTAGGAGTTGGATTCCGTTTGGGCTATAAATATAAGTGCGGTTTCTATTGGTTTGTTTTTGGAAATTATCTTCCATTTCAAAGACGATACTTTCTGATTGCAGCATGGCAACAAAATGACTAATCGATGGAAAATAAGATGGGTGTAATAAGGTTTTCATGTGTTTTTTTATATCAGTTTAGGTCTAAAATTGATTTCAGAATTAACTTTAGACCTAAAACTTTAAACTAGATATTGTTTTTCTCTTTTCTTTTTTTCCAAAAATATTCTCCAATGAAGAACGCTGCCAATAGAATTAAGAAAATTTTGAAATATGATTGTGGTTGACCTTCGCCATTTACAGTAGTGAAAACTCTGTCCCAACGCACTTTGTTGATTCCTTTACCATTCGCATCCCAACTCATCCAGATAAAAACAGGTTTCCCTACAATGTGATCTGCGGGCACATAACCCCAGTAACGGCTATCTTCTGAGTTGTGGCGATTATCACCCATCATCCAATAGTAGTTTTGTTTGAAAGTATAGCTGTTTATGACTTTCCCATTCAAGCGGATTTCGTTTCCGGTAACTTTTAAGTCGTTTTTGTTTCCGTTTTCGTCTTTTTCATAATCAGTAATGATTCTTTCGTAGAAAGGCAAACTCTCTAAAGTAAGTGCTACTGTTTTTCCTGCTTCCGGGATATAAATAGGGCCTAAATTATCCTGATTCCATTTGTTGATATTTGGAAAAATGCTTGGTTCAACATTCTTTGCGATTTGTTGTTTTACAATAGTTATTCCGGCTGTATTTCTTAATCTTTCGGCACTTGCAGCAGTTAATGCTCTAAAATATAAGGTGTCTTTTGCTTCGTTTATAGCTACTCCATCGGTAACATCCAATTCTCTTAATAGGTTTTCAAAATCAACAGGTGGATTTTTAGTGTCTATTCCTACTGCATAAGAAAATTGAGGTTTTGCACGTTCAGGCAGTTGTAATACTTTTCCGTTAATGTAGATAGTGCCGTCTTTTATAGCCAAACTGTCTCCCGGAATACCTACGCATCTTTTTACATAGTTGGATTTTTTATCAATAGGTTTAATCACTCCAGGTTTTCCTTTTTGCTCAAAAAAGTAATGCACGGTGTCAACAGGCCAGTTAAAAACAACAATGTCTGCGCGTTCAATTTTGTCTTCAATTCCGGGTAATCTTAAATAAGGCAATTGCGGAAAACTCAGGTAGGATTTTCTTTTGGTCATTGGAATAGAGTCATGAACCATCGGCAAAGCAACTGTTGTCATAGGAACTCTGGCTCCATAATTTACCTTGCTTACAAAAAGAAAATCGCCTATGAGTAATGATTTTTCTAATGAAGAAGTTGGAATGGTATAAGGTTGTACAAAATAAGTATGTACAAAAGTAGCAACAATTATTGCGAATAATAGTGAACTTACCGTATCGGCTGTTTTGTTTTTAGGATGCAGACTTCTTTCTTTGATGTAGTCTAATTTTTGAGTGTAATTGATGTAATAAATATACAATCCGCAAGTTACAACTCCTAAAAGAGTATCTAGTTGAGAGCGTTTTCCAAAACTTCTTAGTGTTTCTACCCAAATAACCGGAAACATAATCAGGTTGATAATTGGTATAAAAAGCAATAAAGTCCACCAAGTAGGTCGGTTAATGATTTTCATCAGAACAATAGCGTTATATACCGGTATTGCAGCTTCCCATTTTTTTCTTCCTGCTGCTTCATATAATTTCCAAGTTCCTAAAAAATGAACAACTTGAATAATAAGAAAAAATACAAACCATTGATATAGTGTCATAGTTCTTTTGAATTAAAGGTTAATTTGGGTTTGATTATTGAATGTTAAGAACATCACGCATACTGAAAATACCTTGTTTACCGGCTAACCATTCGGCAGCAATTACAGCTCCAAGTGCAAATCCTTCACGGTTGTGAGCTGTATGTTTGATTTCGATGCTGTCAATACCGGAATCATAAGTTACAGTGTGTGTCCCGGGAACTTCTCCGGTACGAACCGCTTCAATATGAATTTCGTTTTCTTTAGCCTGCTCTAATGTCCAGTTTTTGTAATCGCTGTTTTCGATAACGCCCTGAGCCAATGAAATTGCTGTTCCACTTGGAGCATCTAGTTTGTGGATATGGTGAATTTCTTCCATAGTTACTTTGTAACCGTCAATTTTAGCCATCATTTTAGCCAAATATTCGTTTAGACCAAAAAACAAATTTACTCCTAAGCTAAAGTTAGAGCTCGAAATAAAACCACCGTTTTTTGCTGTGCACAAAGCAATCATTTCGTCGTAACGGTCTAACCAGCCGGTTGTTCCTGAAACTACCGGTACATTGTTGTTGAAACAGGCCGAAATATTATCTACAGCAGCCATAGGAACGCTAAAATCAATTGCAACATCAGCAGTTGCAAGTCCGTCGTAGGTATTGAATTCGTCTTTTTTCAAAACAATTTCATGACCTCTTTCCAGAGCAATTCTTTCAATTACCTGACCCATTTTTCCGTATCCTAAAAGCGCGATTTTCATTTGTGTGTTATTTTAAATTAAAAAGATATTGAATCAATCAATTCTTTTGTATTCGATTAAAAGTTATAATTAAGGCTAAGCCCTACGTTTGTTTTAAGGTTGATGTCGTTTCTGTAAAGAGTAGGTTTTATCGACAGTCTGTCGTCAACATTAAATTGCATTAATGCCGCATCAACATTGGCATCAATAATGTTTAAAACATAAAAACCTACGATGAACAAAGTAGAGAAATCCCGATTTCGCTGGTAAAATTTTTGTCCTGCAATCAATCGGCTGTTATCCAAAAACGAAAATTCATCATCGGTATATCCTTCTAATCTTCGTTTGTAAGCATCTCTAAATTGATGGTATTTTTTATTGCTGTCTAAATAAAAGTACAGACTGGTTCCAATGGCTCCATAAACCAATGGAATTTTCCAATATTTTTTATTGTAAGCCTGACCCAAACCCGGTAAAACGGCCGAATAAAATGCTGCTTTTGCCGGTGTTAAAGGATCGATGTCAATTGACTTCAGAGTGTCTTTGGCTACTACTTCTTCTGTTTTGGCTGTTTTTTGTGCCAATGCAGAAGTGTTGCTTAAAATAATTAGAAATAGTGCTATGGAAATAATTTTGTTCACTATCCCTTAATTAATTCAATAATTCGATTAAAATCGTCTTCAGACTGGAATGGAATGGTAATTTTTCCTTTTCCATTAGTAGCAACTTTGATGTCAACTAAGTTTCCAAAATAAGCATTAAAAATTCTTTTTTGACTTTCGTTTACATCAAATGAAGCTGCTTTTGTTTTTACAACAGCCGTTTTTGGTTTTAGACTTTCGTGGTAGTTTTTTACCAAAGTTTCGGTGTCGCGAACAGAAAGATTCTGACTTACAATTTTTTGGTAAATATCAGTTTGTGCATCTAAATCTTCAATGTTGATGATGGCTCTACCATGTCCCATACTGATAAAACCGTCGCGAATTCCGGTTTGGATAATCGGATCCAGTTTTAAAAGTCGCAAATAATTGGCAATTGTAGAACGTTTTTTTCCTACACGCTCACTCATTTGTTCCTGAGTCAATTGGATTTCGTCCATCAAACGTTGGTACGAAAGTGCTATCTCGATAGGATCTAAGTCATGACGTTGAATATTTTCAACCAATGCCATAACCAGAGATTCGTTATCATTCGCAATCCTGATATAAGCCGGAACATGAGTTAATCCAACTAATTTCGAAGCACGCAAACGACGTTCCCCGGAAATTAACTGGTATTTATTGAAGTCTAATTTTCGAACAGTAATAGGCTGAATTACACCTAATTCTTTAATAGAAGTAGCTAATTCTTTTAAAGATTCTTCATTGAAATTGCTTCTGGGCTGAAACGGGTTGATTTCAATAGCTTCAATTTCAAGTTCAATAATATTTCCAACAACTTTGTCTGCATTTTTATCTTCTACAGATTTAATATCGTTCTCCGGATCTTTTAGTAAAGCCGATAAACCTCTTCCTAAAGCCTGTTTTTTTATCGCTTTCGTCATATAATTATTGGATGTTTTTCTTTATAATTTCCTGAGCAAGATGTAAATAATTGGTCGCGCCTTTACTGGTAGCATCATAATTAATGATACTTTCACCAAAACTTGGTGCTTCACTCAATTTTACATTTCGTTGGATAATAGTTTCAAAAACCATATCGTTAAAATGCTTTTGTACCTCTTCAACTACCTGATTAGATAAACGCAATCTCGAATCGTACATGGTTAATAATAAACCTTCGATGTCTAATTCAGGATTGTGGATTTTTTGGATACTTTTTATTGTATTCAATAATTTACCCAAACCTTCCAAAGCAAAATATTCGCATTGAATAGGGATAACTACAGAATCGGCAGCTGTTAAGGCATTTAATGTCAACAGTCCAAGCGAAGGCGCGCAGTCAATAATGATATAATCGTAGTCGTCTTTTACACTTTCTAATGCTTTTTTAAGCATGTATTCTCTGTTTTCCTTGTCAACTAATTCAATCTCGATAGCCACAAGGTCGATGTGAGCAGGAATAACATCTACATTAGGAGCGGTACATTGTACTACAGCTTCTTTTGGAGTGTTACTGTGTTCCAGAATTTGGTAAGTACCAATTTCTACACTTTCCACATCGATACCTAATCCTGAGCTGGCATTTGCCTGAGGATCAGCGTCTATTAATAATACTTTTTTCTCTAAAACACCTAGGGAAGCTGCAAGATTTACAGATGTTGTAGTCTTTCCAACGCCTCCTTTTTGATTAGCAATCGCAATGATTTTGCCCATTTATTTTGTATAATTTTGAACGGTAAAAATACAATTTATTATTGTTTCTAAAAATCTATTTTGTTAACATTTGTTAAAGCTTGATTTGTGGTGTTTTGAGGAATTATGGTTTGGATTTTTATATTTTTATTTTATTTTCAATAATTGTTTGCAAAACTTAAAAAGAGTTGTATATTTGCAGCCGCGTTACGGGGTGTAGCGTAGCCCGGTTATCGCGCCTGCTTTGGGAGCAGGAGGCCGCAGGTTCGAATCCTGCCACCCCGACACTTAAGCTTTTTAAAAGCAGTCAAAACCCCTTAAATCGTATGATTTAAGGGGTTTTTCTATTTATTTGACTCCAAAATGTTCAAGTTGTATCAAAGAAAATGAGACCTATTTGGCTACCCTTTTTGTTTTCCTAAATTTTAGGTCTCTTTTAAAGGGATAACATCTTCTAATTCAGTCATTTTTTTTGTTTGGTATTTTTAAATTCCAGGGGTAATCGAATCTATGTATGGACATGATAGTATCTCCAATATGGCATTATTATTTTACTGGTGTCTTTATTAGGATTAGAAAAGTTTTCATATTCTTCTATATTAAAATAATAAAAACTGATAATTCTAGTCTCGTTTTCAAATAATAAAAACTTACTTTTGTGCTGTTTTTAAAATTAAACCTTTAATTATTATGTCAGATACAATCGAAAAAATAAAATGTCTTATTATAGGTTCTGGTCCTGCGGGTTATACTGCAGCAATTTATGCGGCCAGAGCTAATATGAATCCAATATTATACCAAGGAATGCAACCAGGAGGTCAATTGACTACTACTAATGAAGTAGAGAATTTTCCGGGATATGTTGATGGAGTTACGGGGCCGGAAATGATGATTCAGTTGCAGCAACAAGCGCAACGTTTTGGTGCAGATATTCGTGATGGATGGGCTACTAAAGTGGATTTTTCAGGAGATATTCATAAGGTGTGGATTAATGATACTATCGAATTACACTGTGAAACGGTAATTATTTCTACTGGGGCTTCGGCTAAATATTTAGGATTACCATCAGAACAACATTATTTACAAATGGGTGGTGGAGTTTCGGCTTGTGCCGTTTGTGATGGTTTTTTCTATAGAAATCAGGAAGTAGTGATTGTAGGAGCAGGGGATTCAGCTTGTGAAGAAGCGCATTATTTGTCAAAACTTTGTAAAAAAGTAACTATGCTGGTAAGAAGTGAGAAATTCAGAGCTTCAAAAATCATGGAAGAAAGAGTTCGTAAAACGGAGAATATTGAGATTTTATTAAACCACGACACGGTTGAAGTTATAGGAGATGGTCAGGTAGTGGAAGCTATCAAAGTATTGAATAAGACTACCAATGAAACTTATGATATTCCAGCGACAGGTTTCTTTGTGGCTATTGGTCATAAACCTAATACTGATATTTTTAAAGATTATTTAACTCTGGATGAAACAGGTTATATTATTAATACGCCTGGAACTTCAAAAACGAATGTTGAAGGTGTTTTTGTAGCCGGAGATGCTGCTGATCATGTATACCGTCAGGCGATTACTGCTGCTGGTACTGGTTGTATGGCTGCTTTGGATGCCGAAAGATATTTGGCTGCTAAAGGATAATTTTTTTTAGAATAAAAAAATAGCCTGTTTCATTTTGAGTGGAACAGGCTTTTTTTTGTAAAATTATTTTTTAGATATTTTGGCTTTGTCTATAAATTGATTCATCTCGATTTTTGCCTCACCATAAAGATCTATTTCCGATTTTTCGCTGGCGTTGATAATAATGTCTTTTTTAGGATTTACAGCTGCTTTGCTTTGTCCTTCAGTAATTAATTCGATACTTTTTATATCTAATTTAGAGGCTTCTAATTCTGAATTGTTTTCTAATCGGATGATACTACTATCAGCTTCACCTTCAATTTTAGCCTTTGTTTTTTGATACATATCTATGGCTAAATCAGTGGTTTTTACTAAGGATTTCAGTTCTGCATTTTTAGTTAATTCGAATTTTATTTTTTCACTGCTTAGATTCAGCTCAATTTTTGAACTGCCGTCAGCTTGTAACAGAAAATGGGTTGTTTTGGCATTCATGAATATTTTTGAATCGTCAAAAGTTTTGATGTTCAGATTTTCTGTAAGGATTTCCTGGATTGCATTAACTACAGCTTCATTTTTTGATGTAATACTGTTTAGTTGTTCGGTGTATGTAATTTTTACTTTTAAAGATTTACTCTTTACCACATTTTTAGAAGTAGAAAGATGCAGGACGCTATCAGTAACATCAATGTCTATAATGTCAATTAAATTATCATCGGCTTCCAATTTTATTTCAGGATATTCACCTCTTTCTAATGAAACAACCAGATTGTCTTGTACTTCAATAGCACTGAAGTTTTTGATGTTTTTTTGCTTTGTTACGATTGTTTTTGAACCGCTTATTTTTTCTTTTTTCTGAGCTAGAATAATGGTGCTGGATAAAAAGGCCAGAAGTAGGATGCTAAATTTTTTCATGTAAATATTCTTTAGGTTCTTTACAAATATAAAGAAATCGCTTACTTAAATAGTAAGCGATTTCGATTTTTATATGAATTTATGTTTAGTCCTGTTCAATACTTGCTCCGGAACTTGAGGTTTTTTCAATTTGTTTTGGATTATTGTGGTATTCAATCCGGCTTCCGCTGCTGGCGTCAGCTTTTAGACTTAGGATAGGATGAACACTAACTTTTGATCCGCTTGAAGTTTCCACTGTAATAGTATTTACAAGCAAATCTTCGGCCTCTATCTTGCTGGCACTAGAGGCTTCTGCATCGAGGTTGAGTGCCATTCCTTTAATGTCAATTTTGCTGGCGCTACTGCTATTGGCTTTGATGTTATCAATGGATAATTGCGCTTCTATTTTTGCGGCACTCGAAGTGTTTAGACTAATATTTTCTCCTTTTAAAGTGTTTTTGGTTTTTATTGATGAAGCGCTATTGGCTGTCAATTCCTCGATGACAGGAACGGTTATAAAAACTTTTTGTCCATGATGACTGCTGTAGCTTCCGTTTTTTCGACTGATAATCAAAACACCATTTCTAACTTTGGTAGTAATACTATTTTGAATATTTTCATCGGCTTCTACTGCAATTCGGGTTCTGTCAGCCTGTTCAACGATTACTTCGATACCGCTGTTAGCTTCGATACTTTTAAAATTGTCTTCAATATCCCTTTTTTGGGTAACAATATTGCCATTACCTTTAATTGAATGATGATGATGGTTGTTGTTGCAGGAAATCAATGTTGCTGCGGCAAAAACAATCAGGCTATTTTTTAAGCTTACTAACATAATTATTTGGTTTTAATGATAACACCGTCTTTGCCAATTTTTAATTCTTCAATCTGTGTGTCAGAATTGATTATAGTGTCTGTTGTTTGACTTTCAGAAGTAGTTTTAATTTCCGTATTTTCATTATCAGAACAATTCAAACATGCAGCTTCTGAATGATTTACTTTGTAGATAGCTTCGTCAGTATCGTAATCTAAATCAAAGAAATCATCATCAGATTGATCGTAATCATGAACGCTGGAATCTATTTTAAATAAAGTGCCTTCGGTTAAAAATAAGGTGATTTCTATGTGTTGATTCCTGAATTTATTTTTTAAATCAGTTAGTAAATAATTATCAAAAATCAGCTGGTTTCCAATTATTTTATATTGGTAACGAATTTGTTCCGCTTTTTCTCTGGCTTCTGAAAATGATTTTCCTTTGGCTTCTTTTTCGATTTGGATATACGAATAATTTTCGTTCGATTTTTGTATTCTAAAACGCACCTCATTCGAATAAATAATATCATTATTGGTTGAATCCTGAGTGATTTTAAATTCGGAGCGATCATAAATGTCTTTGGCATAATAATCATTGTGCTGGAATTTAATTTGCAAAGTATCCTGTAACGGAATATTCAACGCTTCTTTTTTAACTACGCGACCATCCATTGCAAAGGCTGAAGCTTGTTTTAATCCCAATGAAACGGCTAAAGCAATAGCGATAATCCAAAGCGCCAGCAAAGTGTATTTGGCAATAGACCCAATCGATTTTGTATTAGGAGCTAATAATTTAAAGCCTAATAATGTCAGGAAAAAGAAGGGAATACCAATTGCAAAAAACATTAACAAGCCGAAAGTCCAGATAGGATAATCAGTAAAATTACCTGTTTCTACAAATCCCTGCCATGGAAAATCAATAAAGGTGTTTGTTCCTAATGTAAAAACGCCTATCAATAAAATGACTAATATGCTGATGCCTGTAATTATTAGCATAATTCCCAGAAATTTAGCTATGATTTTGAAAACGCTTAGAATAAAGTTGCCTAATGAATTCCCTACATTCGAAGCATTTTTTTTTATCTGATTACCATATTTGTCGTAATCGGCATTTTTAATTTTTTCAGAAACATTTTCAAATTCCTGTCTTACTTTTTTTTCGATATTCGAAATATTTACAGGTTCACCAGTCATTTCCAGTTTTTCCGATGTAGTTTTGGCTTCTGGAGTTACAATCCAAAGAATGATGTAGGCAAATATTCCTGTACCAAAGCCGGCAAATACTAATAAAAGTAAAACCACTCTAATCCATACGGCATCTACATTAAAGTAATGACCTAAACCGGCTGCAACCCCGCCAATCATTCCTTTTTCGCCATCACGGTATAGTTTTTTTGATTTACCGGTTCCGCTTTGTTGGTAGTTGTTTTCAAAAGTTTTTGGTTCGTCTTCCAGAATGTAGTCTTCCGGTTGTCCCATGATAGCAATCACTTCATCTACTTCTTTTAAGCCTACAACATGCTTGTCACTTTTTTGTTTTTCGCCTAATAATTCGGCAATTCTCATTTCGATATCCTTAATTACTTCATCCTGTCCCGAAGCGTTGTTAAGAGAACGTTTGATAGCGTCAAAATAGCGCGAAAGTTTTTGGTATGCGTCTTCGTCTATATGAAAAAACACACCACCCAGGTTTATATTTACAGTTTTGTTCATGACTTTGTTTTTTGATTTGTTATTAAATTTACAGCATTTGACAATTCAGTCCAAGTGCCATTTAGTTCGTTTAAGAAAGTTTGTCCTGTTTCGGTTAGTCCATAATACTTTCTTGGTGGTCCGGAGGTTGATTCTTCCCAGCGATAGGTTAACAATCCGTCGTTTTTTAGTCGTGTTAACAAAGGATAAATGGTGCCTTCGACGACTAATAATTTTGCGTTTTTTAATGTCTCTAATATTTCGGATGTATAGGCATCTTGTTGTTTTAAAACGGATAAGATGCAAAACTCGAGAACACCTTTACGCATCTGTGCTTTTGTGTTTTCAATGTTCATGATTTGTCATTTTGTTTTACTTAATAAAGTTTATCGTGATAGGATATTTGTATTTTTCTCCATTCGAAGCACTGATAGCTCCAATGATGATTAAGAAAAATTCAGCAATTTTTAATAGAATGATTAATAATACAGCTACAATTCCGGTGGTTATTAGATTAATATTGTTAGCCATATTAATTTTTTCGAAAATAACATCCTGATCGTTTAATAGTTCGTTCCAGTCCATACTGCTAAAAACTACTGTTGCAAATGTGGGAACGGCAATAAGAGCAAATATTATTGAGTATAATAAAAGACTCAGTTGAAAATTAATGACTTGTTTGCCGTGATAATCAATAAATTCAGATTTGTCTTTTTTACTACTCCAAATTATTATTGGAAAAATAAAATTTCCAAAAGGGATAAAGTACTGTGAAAGAGCACTTAGGTGAGCTAATGCTGCGGTGGTTTTTTCGGTTTTGGTTTCCATGTTTTTAGTGTATAGTAATTTCTTATACAAATATATATCTTAAAACAGGTATTGTGTATTGCAAAGTACTTAAAATTAACATATAATTAACAAAGATGAATTCAGGAGAGCTAACTAATTATTTTGTATATTAGTTTCAAAACCAATTTAATGAAACTTACGGTCGCAAAACTCAATCGCTTTTTGTTATTCAAATTACCATCGGCATACATTTGTGGTGTGCGGGTAAAAGAAATCGATTTTACTAGTTGCAAAGTGTCAGTAAAACACAGATGGATTAACCAGAATCCTTTCAATTCCATGTATTTTGCTGTTCAGGCAATGGCAGCCGAATTAACCACAGGAGCTTTAGTTATGATGCATATTCAAAACAGTAATCGAAATATTGCCATGCTGGTTGCTAGTAATAAAAGTAAGTTTACCAAAAAAGCAACTGGAAGAATTACCTTTGAATGTCAAAATGCAAATCAGATAGAAATGGCTATACAAAATGCAATAACAACTAGGGAAGGGCAGACTTTTTGGCTAAAATCTATTGGTACAAATGAAAATGGGGAGCAGGTTTCAGAGATGGATTTTGAATGGACTATTAGGTTAAAATAAAAAAACACTTCCATTACTGAAAGTGTTTTTTGGGGAAATTAGGGTTTGCTTATTTGATAATTATTTTTTGGTAAAACTCACCTTTATTGGTTTTAATAAGAACCAGATAGACAGCCGAACTTAGGTTTCTAACAGGGATTTGAATGTGATTTTGATCGCTATCTGTAATTCTCCAATTATCGATATTTTGTTTTAAAATGCTGAATAAAGCAACTGATTTAATAGTAACATCTGAAAAATAGTTTCTAATATTTAGCATTTGATTTTCATTAGTATAATAAGTTATAATTCCATTTTCGATAGTAGTTTCGTTAATGCTGGTTAATCGATTCACAAATTGTAATGAGAAACGCCCAGTATATTCACCTGCTGCTAATGATATATCCAGATTTGCTATTCTTAAATCATGATATGTTTTTGTAACATTGTCATAAAGGAAAATATCAAGATTGTTAGGAACATTTTCTAGGGCATCAATTTTTATGGTTGATTGTCCTTCATTGGCAATTTTAATTCCTAATGGTATGATTTGTTCAGTACCAAAACTTGGAATCCCCTGAATTATTACAGGAGTGTTTTCTAATTCCCAATACATATCATTGTCGTTAACGTCAATCATTCGGGCATCATAACCAAAATCAAATTGATTGGTAGTATTAGGATCAGTACCAACGAGTATTTGTCTGTGAGTGGCAATTGGGGAGTCAAATCCTAATCTGATTTTCATTCGTTTGTCAACAGTTTCTTTGTCAGCAAAAGAATTTTTGTCGTTGGCAACTTTCATAAAAATAGCGTTCCCCGAAGTTTCTCTAACAAAAGCACGTTGACTGTTTTTAAATGAAAATGTTCCTCCTTGCACAACACCATTTGAAGAAGCATTTATATAGAAAGCCTGTCCTACCGGAATATAACGTTGTGGGATTTTTGAACCTGTTGCACCATTGTTTACATTAAGAGGATCGTTAGCAATAGCTGATACACCTCCAGTTAGGGTATAGACCGCATAACCTCCTTCGTATTGGGCTAAAACGTGATTGTTTGATAATCCAAAATGATCCCAGAAATATAGTGCACCACCAAAAGTATTTATTGTTCCTTTACAACCAGTACAATCTTTTAAGTTATCTTTTATAAATTCATCTGCATCTAATGCACTTGGATAGGGATTTCCTATTAAGTAGGTTTGGTTTATCGCAATGAACTTGTTAATAGTTCCTGAATTAGGTTTTCCGGTAAAGACATAGTTTTGCATAGCATTTATGGTAGCCGTTCCGCCAGTTCCTTTCATGGTAAATCCATCAGCAGCGGCTATAAGTCCTGTACTGGCTTTATATTGCCATTGCCAGTAGTTATCCCAATTTGAATTTGAAGCAGGAGTTAGTGAACTATAAGTCCAAATCCATCGATTACTAATTTTAATTGGAGTTGAAAGTGGTCCATCGGCAAAATAAGGACCGTCACCAAAAGTAATTGTTTTAGGATTTACCGAATCAGTACCGTCTCTTAAAATATTAAATATCGCATAAGTAGAATTATTAGCAGCTCCGCGATTGCTTACTGGCGAAGACCAGTAATTGTAATTAAAACTGTTTTTCTTGCCTTGTTGGTCTATTTCGATAAAGCCTGTGCTGCTTTCTTCAAAAATACTTTCGCTGTATTGGGCTAGGGTATAGCGTTTTTGAACCAATTGTGATTCTCCAATTAAATCAATTTTTCCATCTAATTTCAAATAATGTGTTATCCATAACCCATGCCCCGGATTAGTTTCATTTTGAGTACCTGAATTTGTAATTATTAATTCATTAGACAATACAATAAGACCTAATAATGTAAGATCTTGGGTGTTTGATGTAACCTGATGATTGAGTCTAACAATATTCCAATTTATAGGTTGGTTGTTTATTCCAGAACTATTAGGAACATTCCATACATCAAAATGTGTCCATGTATTATCAGTATTCCAGGTTTGGTTTGGAACTCTGGAAGTGTATGGAATAGGAGCTGTTTGTTGTTGACTTGAGTTTATATTATGCAGTCTTCCACTAATTCCTTTATATGCTGCCAAATCTCCGCAGTTGGTATTCATTCGATAATAACCTAAAAGATTATTCCATAATAATGGATTGTCTTCTATACCGTTTTGGTCATTATCTGTTCCGTAAATTTTCATTGGAATAACAACACCTCCCACATCAGAACCTGAAATGTCAATTTCTTGGTTCATCATTTGTCTAATTTGTTCTACTCCAATAGCTTTGTTCCATATTTTAAGTTCGTCAATCCAGCCATGAAAATAGTTGGTTGGAATGTTCGTTGCTGTTTGATCCATAGCACCCAAAAGTGCTTCAATGTTATTTGAAGTTGCTGTAGGAGTAGCTCCATTTTTCGTAGCTATTTCTAAACCATCAACATATAGTTTATAAGTTGATCCATCAAAAGTGACTGCCAAATGATACCATCTGTCAGTACCAATGGAATACGAACCGGATGTTACATTGTTAGCTCCGGAAGCATTGTACCAATTGAATCTTAGCTGACTATTAACGATGCTTAAATCATAACCACTGTTATTACTTCCGTTATCTTTTCTGGAGAAAACAGTTCTTGTACCATCAGTTGAATTTGGTTTTACCCAGGCTTCGATACTAAATGCAGCATTGAGATTGTAATTGTCTTTAAAAGAAACATAGTCATTATTACCATCAAAATCCACCGATTTACAATCAATAACGGTAATGTTTACTTCATCAAAACAACCATTAGTGAGTGTCCATCTCAAAGTGTAGCTACCCGGATCAGCGGTAAAAATGGCATTTGGGTCTGTTGCGCTGGAAAAAACAGCTGAATTTCCACAAGAAGTAGTACTGGCACTTATAATAGTCCATGTTCCTGTAATTCCAGTTCCAGGATAGTCGGTGTCTCCCGAAGCTGTATCAGGAACTACATAGAGATTGCTTTTCCAGGCTCCTTTATTGTAATTGGTTACGGCAGAAACGGTATTGTCATAAGCATTTAATTGCAGTGTGTTTTCGCCACAATTACTCGCAAGCGGAATGTAGTCTTCTCCTGCGTAGGCTAAACTGGTGTTGATGTTAACATAATTAGTTCCGGCATCATTATCAGTTCTACAACCATTTACTAAAGTGGTTACACCATATTCTCTAATTCCGGGAGTAACCGGAGTAACAGTTGCTGTTGTTCCTTTGGCAATTACATTTCCGTCTTCATCTGTCCATTCTAATTCATCATCAACAGTACCAAAAGTAAAACCAACATCGTCTATAGCCCAACCACTCCCAACGTTAAAAGTTTGATTATTGGTACAATTATTAGAAGCATGTTTTGGGAAAGTTACATTATTACAACTACCACCACTTGGTCCGGAATTAAATGTAAATCTAACGCGTAATCCTGCAAGTCCTGCATAAGGCCCTAAATTGATTGAGGTATATCGAAACGCATCGGCTACAAGATATTGTTTAGTACAGGCAGAACCTCCTGAACCTTTATAAGCACGAACACCTGTAGTGTTTCCAGCTGTTAGTATGTCATTTTGCATCGTATTCAATGTCACTGTATAAGTATTTCCAGCGTCAAAAGACAATTCGATTTTTCCTGAGCCACCATTACAGAAATAGTAAGCGGTATAGAATGTTAATATTGCTTCACTGGAAGTCATTCCTATAGTACTGAAAACAGGAGTTTCTAATGTTGTAATTCTGTTTGCTTGAGCGGCATGTGCAATAGCAAATTTTGTGTTGTCTGAAGTGTCATAATTAATTCCGCTAAAGGTTGTATTTGGATTGTTGGTAGAGTTGGTTTCTTTCCAAGTTGGCTGTTCATTATTATTTCCACTGGCAGGGAAGAATCCGTCTAAGCCATCTACACGCCATCCGTCAGGTTGGGCATAATTAAATTTTCCTCCTTTACCAAATTGTCCTTCGGGTTGATCGTAAAAACTTTCGGCATTTACAGTTACTGAATCTCCCAGACAAATATCTAAAGCGGTATGACTCACAATAATAGGCGGTTCATCAGGCGGTAAGAATCTTGCATAGGCTTCGGCAGAAGTTTTAACAAGAGAAGGATTGTCTGCATCGGTAATTCTTAGTCTGACAAAAGTATCGCTTGTTAACCCAATTAAAGTATAAGTTAATAAACCAGCAGTATTAGGAATGCTTATCCAGGTTTCGCCATTATCATTAGAATATTCCCAATTTAAAACATGTGAAGCTTGTAAATTATAAGTGCCAATAGCTTGTAATGTAAATTGGATGTCTTTAGGAACTGTAATTCCACCAGGACAGGCTGTAACTTCTACTAATGCGCTTGGTGGTTGCGTGTTATCCGGAATAGGGTTTATTATAACTCCAGTTAAATAAGTAAATAGATTCTTTGGAGGTTCGACAGTAACGGTTGCTGTGCAGCTATTTGAATTTCCATTAACATCCACAACAGTTAATGTCGTTGTGGCGGTATAAAGGTTAGGGGAATCAGGAAAAGTACTAGGAGATACACTCAAAGAGGCAATTCCGCAAGCATCATTTGATCCATTGTCAATATCTGAGGCTTTAATGGTGGCAACTCTGGAAATAGGATCAATTACAACAACAAAATTTTTGCAAATCACCGTTGGAGGTGTATTGTCAACTACTGTAATTACAGCATTACAGCTATTACTGTTTCCATTATTGTCATATACTGTAAAAACCACATTGTTAGGCCCTACATTACTGCAATTAAAAGCATTTGGAGTTACCGTCATATTTACAATTCCACAATTATCAGATGAACCGTTATCTAAATTTAAAGCTGCGATATTTACAGTGCCGCCTGCACTTAAGTTAGCAGTGTAGTTTTTGCATACTGCAGTTGGTGCAATGTTGTCTATTGCACTAACTGTAAATGTACAAGTACTTGTTCTGTTAGCATCATCTCTTGCTGTAAGTGTTACTGTGGTTATGGCAGCAGAAATTAATGTTCCCGGAGCTGGACTTTGTGTAATAGTCAGGTTAGTATCACAGTTGTCTGAAGCCGTTGCAAGTGAGGTATAATCCTGTAAAGGAAATTGACAATTGTTGTTGTAATTAACGTTTTGATTTCCAGGACAACTTATAGAAGGATTCTCATTGTCAATTACAGTAATGGTCTGATTGCAAGAAGCTGTTAATCCGGAATTGTCTGTTACTGTCCAGTTAACGGTTGTATTTCCAATAGGGAATTGATAAGTGGCAGTATTAATTATAGTTCCGGATACTCTGGCAACCACCGAAGCAATTCCGCAGTTGTCGTTTGTTGTAGGTGTACCAATGTTTACCGTTGTATAACAGTCACCGGTTCCGTTTGCACTAGTATTAGCGCTGATATTTCCAGGGCAAGTAATTGTTGGAGGAACATTATCTGTAACTGTAACAATTTGATTGGCTGTTGCAGTATTTCCTGAACTATCGGTTACAGTCCAAATTACCGTAGTATTACCCAACGAATAAGTTGTTGATGGATGATTGTTAGTTACCGATGCTACAGCACAGTTATCAGCGGTTACAGGAGTTCCTAAAGCCACTCCGGTTGCAGTACAAGCGGTATTTGTAGTTGTGTTAATTGTAGGAGGAGCTGTTATTGTAGGTTTGATATTATCAGTTACAGTTATTGTTTTAGATCCTGTGGTAGTGTTTCCGGCAGCATCAGTAACGGTATAATTTATAGTTGTTACTCCTCTGTTAAAGACATAAGTTCCTACTTGTCCTGATGTAGTTGCTGCATTTGTAGCTCCGCTTAGCGAATAAGAAATTAAAGAACCACTACAGTTGTCAGAAAAAATTACATTTGTTACTACAACCGAAGCAGTACAAAGACCAGCATTGGTATTTGCAGTTTGGTTTGCACCAACAGTTAAGGTTGGATTAGTCAAATCTTTTGCAGTAATCACTACAATTTCTGAATCTGTATTTCCGGCAGCATCGGTAGCGGTTACGGTAACGTTGATTGTTCCGTTGTGAACGGCTGCTTGCGTTGTTCCCGCAGCCGGACTTTGAGTGATGGTAGTTCCGGTACAATTATCGGTTGCTGAAGAACCGTCAACTAGATTTGGAATGGTAACCAAACAACTTGCATTTAAAGTTGCATTTTGGCTGGCTTCGGCAGTTAAAACAGGAGCGGTTGAATCTTTGGCAGTAATCATCACAATTTCAGAATCTGTATTTCCGGCAGCATCAGTAGCTGTTACGGTAACGTTGATTGTTCCATTGTTTACAGCAGCTTGTGTTGTTCCCGCAGCCGGACTTTGAGTGATGGTAGTTCCGGTACAATTATCGGTTGCTGATGAACCGTCAACTAGATTTGGAATGGTAACCAAACAACTTGCATTTAAAGTTGCATTTTGGTTGGCTTCGGCAGTTAAAACAGGAGCGGTCAAATCTTTTGCAGTAATCATCACAATTTCAGAATCTGTATTTCCGGCAGCATCAGTAGCTGTTACGGTAACGTTGATTGTTCCGTTGTGAACGGCTGCTTGCGTTGTTCCCGCAGCCGGACTTTGAGTGATGGTAGTTCCGGTACAATTATCGGTTGCTGATGAACCGTCCACTAAATTTGGAATAGTAACTAAACAACTTGCATTTAAAGTTGCATTTTGGCTGGCTTCGGCAGTTAAAACAGGAGCCATTAAATCTTTTGCAGTAATCACCACAATTTCAGAATCGGTATTTCCAGCGGCATCAGTAGCTGTTACGGTAACGTTGATTGTTCCGTTGTGAACGGCTGCTTGCGTTATTCCCGCAGCCGGACTTTGAGTGATGGTAGTTCCGGTACAATTATCGGTTGCTGATGAACCGTCCACTAAATTTGGGATGGTAACCAAACAACTTGCATTTAGAGTTGCATTTTGGCTGGCTTCGGCAGTTAAAACAGGAGCCGTCAAATCTTTTGCAGTAATCACCACAATTTCTGAATCGGTATTTCCAGCGGCATCAGTAGCTGTTACGGTAACATTGATTGTTCCGTTGTGAACGGCAGCCTGAGTTGTCCCAGCTGCAATACTTTGAGTGATGGTAGTTCCGGTACAATTATCGGTTGCTGATGAACCGTCCACTAAATTTGGAATGGTAACCAAACAACTTGCATTTAAAGTTGCATTTTGGCTGGCTTCGGCAGTTAAAACAGGAGCCATTAAATCTTTTGCAGTAATCACCACAATTTCTGAATCGGTATTTCCAGCGGCATCAGTAGCTGTTACGGTAACGTTGATTGTTCCGTTGTGAACGGCTGCTTGCGTTATTCCCGCAGCCGGACTTTGAGTGATGGTAGTTCCGGTACAATTATCGGTTGCTGATGAACCGTCCACTAAATTTGGGATGGTAACTAAACAACTGGCATTTAAAGTTGCATTTTGACTGGCTTCGGCAGTTAAAACAGGAGCCGTCAAATCTTTTGCAGTAATCACTACAATTTCAGAATCTATATTTCCGGCAGCATCGGTAGCGGTTACGGTAACGTTGATTGTTCCGTTGTGAACGGCTGCTTGCGTTGTTCCCGCAGCAGGGCTTTGAGTGATGGTAGTTCCGGTACAATTATCGGTAGCTGAAGAACCGTCAACTAGATTTGGAATAGTAACTAAACAACTTCCGTTTAAAGTTGCATTTTGATTGGCTTCAGGAGTCAATACAGGATTAGTAGAATCTTTAGCAGTAATCACCACAATTTCTGAATCGGTATTTCCGGCAGCATCGGTAGCGGTTACGGTAACGTTGATTGTTCCGTTGTGAACGGCTGCTTGCGTTGTTCCGGCAGCAGGGCTTTGAGTGATGGTAGTTCCTGTACAATTATCGGTTGCTGATGAACCGTCAACTAGATTTGGAATAGTAACTAAACAACTTCCGTTTAAAGTTGCATTTTGGCTGGCTTCGGCAGTTAAAACAGGAGCTGTCAAATCTTTTGCAGTAATCACCACAATTTCTGAATCGGTATTTCCGGCAGCATCGGTAGCGGTTACGGTAACGTTGATTGTTCCGTTGTGAACGGCTGCTTGCGTTGTTCCCGCAGCCGGACTTTGAGTGATGGTAGTTCCGGTACAATTATCGGTAGCTGAAGAACCGTCCACTAGATTTGGAATAGTAACTAAACAACTTGCATTTAAAGTTGCATTTTGGCTGGCTTCGGCAGTTAAAACAGGAGCCGCCAAATCTTTTGCAGTAATCACCACAATTTCAGAATCTATATTTCCGGCAGCATCGGTAGCGGTTACGGTAACGTTGATTGTTCCGTTGTGAACGGCTGCTTGCGTTGTTCCCGCAGCCGGACTTTGAGTGATGGTAGTTCCGGTACAATTATCGGTAGCTGAAGAACCGTCCACTAGATTTGGAATAGTAACCAAACAACTTGCATTTAAAGTTGCATTTTGGCTGGCTTCGGCAGTTAAAACAGGATTGGTAGTATCCCCAACTGTGATTATTACAGGAGTTGTGTAAGCCGAATAACAAGCTACTCCATTTAAAATAGATACCGTTCTTCTTTGGTAGCTTGTTGTAGCAGTTAGTGTAGGAGGACTGTAGGTTGCCAATGTTGCTCCTCCAATGGTTTGAAAACTGCCACTAGCATTGGTTTGCCATTGATAAGAAATGGTCCCATCTCCGGTTCCATCCATTGTAGATGTAAGTGAATCAGGTGCTGTTCCACTACAAATCATTTGAGTATTACCAATAGTTCCCGGAGTAACCACTGATTGTATTGTAACGGTTTTTGTTTCAGTATTTGAAAAAGCAGTTCCATCGGTAACTATAAACGAAATGCTGTAAAGTCCCGCCATTGTGGGAGTAAAGGAGGTTGAAGCTGAGGTACTATTGGCGATTGTGACATCGGCATTAGTAGGGTCTTTTACCGTCCAAAGATAAGTTACTGCACCGCTTGGAGTTCCTGTATATCCACCAGTTAGTGCTATATTTGTTCCATTGCAAAGGGTTGAAGAAAAATCAACAGGGTTTATAATGTTGGCATTTAGTGTTCCTGATCCGGCAACGATTTCTCCAAATGTTAATACGTCGCTATTACCTGATCCATTACAAACAGCAATTAATTTGTTGTCAATGTATATTTCGGTATTATTGGAACAGGCCCCTGAAATAGTTCCTCCAGCATCGATTTTAATAACTGCGTTGTTGGGTAAATACAATTGTGTTTTTTGGTTGGTAAAATTTAAAATACCAGTAGCAGTTAGGTATAAAAGCGGTGTTTTTAAATCAACTTGTTTCGGATTTGAACCTGCTAATAAATTTAAAGTTCCATTAACAGTTAAATCTCCCATTGAAGTTGTAACCAGATTTGTTGAAACCGTAATTGTATGGCTAGAATTAATCGTAACAGCATAGTTTCCATTAGCCTGACCAGGATAATTCAAAGCAGATTCCCAATTAAGTGTTGTGCCATTGTAAATTTCCCATGAAGAAGCAGATTCCCAATTACCCGTAGCTTTTGATTGGAAATCACCATCTGCCTGACTGTAAGCGGAAAGGAAATTAAATATAATAAATAGTAAGAATAAGTATTTTTGTTTCATGATTAATCCGATTTAAATTCAAAAAACAATTTTTAAATATTTTATCAAGCTTTAATAGGGTATGTTTTTTTAGCCTGAATATTTTTTGATAGAGATTAATAGTTTTTCTTCTAGGAAAAAAGGTGAATGTTTTTTTTGAGTAAAATTCTCAATAAACAGCTAGGATCAATTCTTGGATTGTTACTATTTAAAGTAATAGTGTAAAATTAAATATTAAACCGCGGTAATTATAGTTTAATCGATGATAGGCCGTATATCTCGATAAAGTACATTTAATTAGATACTTGTCCTTTTTGAAAGTATTATTTTACGTTGTTTTGATCTAAAATAAGATTTTTAATACTTTATTTTGAGGATGTTTTTTGCGAAAGATTAATCTTGAAATCGGTTTCTTGAGAAAAGATTTTAAGCTTATTGATACTTCTTTAGTAAATGTTTGGGAAAGTTTTTGGATTTTATCATTCTGCCCGAATCGGTGATTAAAATGCAACTGTATTCAGGAAATTGGTTCAGTAATTTGAGGGCTTCTTTTTTGCCTAAAACCATAGCCGATGTACTAAAACCATTTGCCATTTCAGCATTCGGGCCTAAAACAGTTACACTGCATAAACCCGTTGCAGGATAACCTGTTGCAGGATTGATAATGTGTGAATAGCGTTTTCCATTAAAAAAAACAAATTTTTCATAGGAACCCGAAGTGGTTATTGCGGTATTTTTCAGTGTGATAGCAGCTGTAATTTCTCCGGGATGAAAAGGATTAGTAATACCGATATTCCAGGGTTTTCCGTCGGGCTGTGTTCCCCAAATGCTCATGTCGCCAGTGGCATTTATAATTCCGGATTGGATTCCTTTGGCAAGCATCATTTGTTGGCATTTGTGGGTAGCATAACCTTCGCCTAGTGCTCCGAATCCAATTTTCATTCCTTTTAATTTTAGAAAAATAGTTGAATTAACGCTGTCCAGAACAATGTTTTTATAACCTACTTTTGCTACTGATTTTTTTATGGCTTCGGGAGTTGGCATTTCGGTCATGGAACCATCAAATTTCCAAATTCGATCCATGGCTGCAAAGCTAATGTCAAAAGCACCATGGGTAATTTTGGAAAAATACAATGCTCTTTTTGTTAATTCAAAAACTTCTTTATCCACTTTTACAGGACGAATTCCTGCATTTTGATTGACTTCTGAGACTTGTGAAGTGGGTTTCCAATCGGAGATTAAGTTTTCAATTCGGCTAATTTCGGCAATAATGTTATCAATGTTTTGTTCGGCAGAAAGGGAATCCTGTGCCACAATACTAATGTCAAATCGACCGCCCATAAGCACGGTGCTTCTTTTTCGTAAAACCTGTGCATTACCAGAGAAACTTATTGTTAAACAGAAAATAAGGAAAAGTGGAAGTATAGATTTTGTTTTCATAATGGTTTTTCTCAAACAGATTTGACTTGAATAGTAATAGAAAAACAAATGCCTACAAGGTTTTTAAAACCTTGCAGGATAATAGTATTAATAACAATCTGTCAGTATTTGTCCTTTGGTTTTGTATTCTAAAAGGTTTGTATTGTTTTTAGAAATGCAAATAGTGTCTAATACTTTTTCGACATCAAATTGCATGGCTAGTGCACCACAAATCATAATTACGCCGTCATTTTGCAGTAAATTAGCAAAGAAATCAGCGTCCATTTGGATTAAATCCATCACATAATGATGATTTTCTTCACGGGAATATGCCAAATGAAATTGCTTTAAATACTGTTTTTGCTTCATTTCAGCCGCAAATTTTTCGTAATGTGCCGTGATTTCGGTTTTTTGGCGAAAGCCGGAATACAAATGAATTTCAGTCTTCTTTTTATTTTGTTCAATCATTCCCAGAAACGGAGCAATCCCCGTTCCATTAGAAATTAAAACCACTTGTCTCGCTTTTTTCGGAAAATGAAAAGCATGATTGTTGATAATTTGAGTTTTGATGGTGTTTCCGGGTTTTAGATTGTATAAAAATTCCGAACCCAAACCGTTAGGATGCAATTTGACGGCTAACTGGATATTGCCGGTATGTTTTCCAATAGAATATAAACGTTCGCGATTATCATTAGCAGGATAAATGGCTAAAAGATCTCCGGAGGTGAATTTGCTTCGCATTCCGGCTCTTAAAGTCAGTAAAAAGGTTTGTTCTTTTTCGGAAACTGTAGTTTTGTCTAAAACCATTAATTGCTGTAATCCTTTTGGAATATGATTGTAAACCGATGAAGTAGTGCTCAGCAAAATTCCGGTTTTAGCACTCCATAATTGTACCCAATTGACAAATTCTTCGGTTGATTTATCATTTACGGTTTGTAACTTTAACAAACGATTCGCCCAGATTTTAGTTTCTAAAAGATTATCCACTTCTTTGGCATAACCACAAAAATCAGGATAAGATTTGGAACCAAAACCAATTACAGAATAATTAATGGGTTGTTGTTGTGCATTTTTTTCTAAAAGAGTTACAAATTTACTGGCATTAGAAGGTGCATCGCCCAAACCATAAGTGGAGCTGAAAATCAGTAAATGTTCGGCTTTTGGATAGCTGGTGTAATTATTTAATTGTGCAAGGTGTGCTTTCTTACCCTGATCATTTAATTGTTTTAGAATAGCATTGGCAAAACGCAATGAACTTCCGTTTTCTGAACCTACCAATAAAATATATTTGCTTTCCTCGGCTTTGAATTTATTTTTAATGCGGCTTGCTCTTCTTTTAAAGGTCATAGCAAATCCCGAATAGATAAAAAACAGAATGTTTAAAGAAGCTAATCCGAGAATAAATGCCCAAATACTATTGGCTCTTCCGGTGTGTAAGTCCAAACTCAAATCCGCTAATAGGGCTGAGGCAGGGTAAAGTTCTTCTGAAATAATTTCGTTAGAATATTGATTGACTTCTATTTTTCGGTCTTTTAGTTCGAAAATATAAAAATCCTCTTCATCGTCTGAAAAAGGAAATTCTATTTTAGTAACCTCGGCTAAAGGGGTATTCCTTAAATCGAATGTTTTTTTAGTTTGAGTTGTTGTTGGGTTTTCGGTTTGGTTTTCATTTTCGAAAAGATGAAATCGTTCCATTGATAAATAAGTTCCCGAAAGTGCTATAATCAAGATGGGAATTAATGCCAAACGCCCCAATAAAACGTGGTAGTATTGTGCAAAATATTCTTTGATAATTTTAGCTAAGAAGTTGCGTAAACCTCTTTGCCTATTGATAACAAGAGCAAAACCTGACATAGCAATTAATACTAATAAAAAAGAATTAATTCCTATAAACAATCGTCCTGTTTCATGTAGAAATAAAGAGCGGTGTAGGCCGGTAATCCAATTAATAAAATCACTTTTCTTAGTTGGAGTACCAATGATTTTTGCTGTTTCTGGATTGATATACGCATTGACATCGTTTCCATCATTATCAATCGCTTGTAAAGTAACAAACTGATTGTGGTCGATACTTAATTCGGTTATTTCGGGATAGCTTTTTCGAAGTTCAGGCAGGGTTTGCCCCAATGTAATAGCATCGAAATTTTCCACCCGATGGGCAGGTATTTTCTGCTGTATAGCATCTACTGCAAGTATTGTACCTGTAACGGATGCGATAATTAAAAATGCAACAGAAAATACCGCCAAAGCGAGGTGTGAGTACCGCCAAAAAGAAAGAGTCATTTAGCTATGCTTTTAAATTTTGCTTAATCTTACGTAGCGGATGTATCCTTTTCCTTCAGATTTTGCTGCAATTCCAGCAGTTGTAAGTGGGATTTCTACATCGGAAACATGGTATTTTTGATTTTCAACTGCCGATTCGAAGCGCAATTTATATCCTTTATTAATTTTAGAATCATCAATTTCAATTGTTGTCATGCTGCGATCTCCACCAGTAACTGAAGCACCAGTTATAGCGCTGATGTTAGAAGGTTTTTTAGAGTTGAATTTATGCCATTCTTTTAAACTGTTGTACCATTTTTTGTCGTCTCCCATTACGTAAAGTGTTTTTTCGTAATCACCTTTGGCATTAATCAAAGAAACTACTACATAAGCACCTTCGCCAGCATAATTAGACATTTGAAGCATACATTTGTATTTGCTGCTTTGTGCGTTAGCCTGAAAAGAAATAAGGAAAATAAATGCGCCAGCTAAGGCTGTTTTAATTAATGAGTTCATTTTATTATTTTAAAATTTCAACAGAAATGTTGTTTTTAGTTAGTGTTTCGTTTTCTTTGGCTAAGTCGTAAGCACTTTCGTCAAAGTCGGTTTTAATATCTTTTTTGGCACCAATGGACAATAAGTATTTTATAATGGTATCATTGTCTGCAATCATAACAGCTTTGTGCAAAGCGGTTAATCCGTCTTTGTTTTTGGCATTTATATCAATATTTAAATCGGCTATTTTTTTTAACAAAAGTAAATCATTTTTTAGTACTGCAAAATGATACAAAGTACTTCCGTCTTTTTGTGCTTCAGCCAGTTTCAAACCATTATCTTGCAATAATTTTATTTTTGTAGTAAAAGGGTCTGCCTTAGGTGTATTGCTGGATTCAGGTGAACGTCCTCCCATCATTTGTGTGCGATACGATTGAATTAAATAGTAGCCTAAGTTGTTGTTGTCTTTGTCCAAAACAGCAATATTAGCTTTTTTGCTCAATAAAAGCTCAACAGTTTCCGGAGTTCCTGACAAGATTGCTATAGATAATGCTGATTCCCCTTTTGCATTTTGAACGTTGATGTCTTTTACTTTTGGAAGTAATAATTCCAGTGCCTGAGTATCTCTGGCAGCGGCTGCATTCATTAACACCGTATTTCCATCGTTATCAGCTTTGTTAACCTCAACTCCTTTGTTTAAGAAATAAGTGATAATTTCGGATTGATTGGGTTTGCGCACTAAATAGTGTAATACGTTTTCTCCTTCATTAGAAACTACACCTGGATTTAGCTTTAAATCATCTGTTAAATATTGAAAAACTTCAATGGTATTCGCTTCACGACGAGAACCCTGAGCAGCAATAATAAGTGCATTGTCAGTAGCTTTTACCCCTTTTTGTAAAAGTGTTTTCAGAAGCTCAATATTTCCTGTTCTGGCTGCGTAATTAAAAGCAGTATTACCATTGTTGTCTGTGTCTTTTAACGAAAGTCCTTTAGCAATAAAATAATTAGTTAGGCTTAGATCTTTGTCATTTGCTATAGCCAAAAGTAAGAGAGTAGCTCCGTCTTTGTATTTTTTCTTAACATCTAATCCGGCTTTGAAAAAAGCATCATACATGGCTGTATTTTTTTGACCGGCATTAATGGCAAATGTTATAGGAGTAGTTCCGTGGCTGTCTTCAAAATGAATATCTGAACCTTTAGCAATTAAATAGTTTACTATTTCCAGATTTCCTTTGCTGGCTGCCCAATGCAGATAGATGCGATTATCATGAGTTAATTTGCTTACCGTATTACCCGGTTGTTCCAATAAAAATTTAATAGTTTCATTTGGAGCCTCATTATTAATGGCATAAACCACAGCGTCAAAAGCCATTGGATTGCTTGCAGAAGGATTACTTCCTTTTGCAATTTCTGCTTTAAGTGCAGTAACATCAGGAGATGTTTTCCAAAAAGACGGTTCTAATAGTGAATTTTTTTGTTGAGCTGTAGCAAAGAAAGTAGTAGCCAAAGCAAGAGAAACAAATAGATTTTTCTTCATTATTTTATTATTTTACAATTTTAGACAGGATTTTTCTTTTTAGGTTTAATTTGTTTGTTCTATTTAGAATAAATAAAAATAAGGCAAATGTAAAAATAAAAAAAGGATTAACAATTGTAAATAATATGTTTTTTAGAAATATTTATGTTAAACTCAGAATCCGCATTAGTATTTTGTTGGTTTTTTTGTCACGCAGATTATGCTGATTGTTGCAGATTTTAGGCTTTAAAAACAATTAAATAATCGTGTGAATTCGCTTCATCTGTGTTAACTGTCTTCCAAATGTGTAATCCAGGTTAAACTCAAATTCGTCCTTAGTAGGGCTATGCAGTTGCAATTAATTTTTTAATACACCAGCTATGCACAAAATTCTCATGCTGACGAAGGAAGCATCTCCGCCACTAACTATATAAAGTATTAGTTTAGGTTATTTGCTTAATGTTGCGAACATGGAAGATTTCCACTTTATTGCGTTGCTTAGCTTGTTTGGCGAAGTCAGGAGACTTCACCGAGCTTGGCGCGAAAGGATTCGCGCACGAGCGTTGAAAATACAGCCTGTTTTGTCATTTCTAAGAATGAGGAATCGCACATGTTACTTACGTTTTGTGATTTCTCCTTCGTCGAAATGACACAAAATAAGCTTAACTTAATGACATTGAACGAGCGCCAGAGTGGATTATCATCGGGAGTTGCTTTTTACTTAATTTAAAAATTAGGAGATTTCGAACGAGCGGGATTGCATCTAATTTTTTCTTGTAGCAATTACTATTCCTGTTGACCAATTCAATTTTGTTAAATTGAAATCTTTTCTGTTTTCCAAATATTCTATTAGTTTATTGACATTTTCCTGATGTCCTTCAGGCCAATTTGGTTGTGCCAACATATCATCAATAATATAAAAACCTCCAACTTTTATCAATTCCAGAATTTCGTCTATTTCACTATATTTCCCTGGCCAGGCATCTGCAAAAACTAAATCAAATTTTTCACCACTGTAGTTTTTAATCCATTCACTTCCGTCAGCACAAATAATTTCAACTCTCTCATCAGTTCCAAAATAACTTTTAGCTATTTCAGTTAGTTTGGGATCATTGTCAATAGTAACTAATTTAGAATCAGAATCCATTCCGTCAATCATCCAGGAAAGTGACAAACCAATTCCGGTACCAAGTTCTAATAGGTTTGATTTTGGTTTAGAGGTAATAAGTGTTTTTAATAAAGTACCAATAAATAAATCTGAAGGCATAGTAAAACCAATTTCTTTTGATTTTGCTTCAATCTCAAAATGAAGTTTAGGGATGTCTAAGATATTTGAATCTTTCATATTTTAATTTTAATCAACGTTATGGCACTACAGCGGGTTTGGGATTAAATTAAGCCCATTATTCGGATTTGCCAAATCTTCCAAATACAAGACCATTTTTCCATTAAGCCAATTGCCCAAATCCGTTGTAGTGGCTGTTGGCAGTAGTCTAGTTATTGATTTTTATTATTTCGGCATCAAAATCTGTCATCAAAAATACTTTATCAAATTCAGTCTTTGTTTCATAATTTTCATTTTCATCAAATTGATAAGAAACAGAAGAAAGTGAACCGATGAACAAAACCAACCAATATTCTGAAATTTGTGTGTTACTAGATTTATAGTTTTTTATTTTTCGCTCCTTTTTTCTTATTTCTTTTTCTAGTCGAGTTTGAGTTAAATATGGACCTTGCCAATTTTTCTCATTGTAGGAAAAGCTTATTTGAGAATGAATTGAGATCTTAACTTTGGAAATAAAGGATGGTTTATTTTCGTTTATTCCTTTTGATAAATTGTGAATATATTCTACAATTTCTGTTGCTAAATTTCTCTTTTCTGTTTCTTTGTATTCTAATTTATCATCAACAATAGAAATTTGTGCAAAGAGTTTTTCATTAGGAAATTTGGAAGTATAAAGTTTCTCTGAATATTTTATCAATGAATTGACTTTATTATAATTTACAACATCTTCCGTGAAAATTCTGGTATGTTCAAGTCCAATAATTTTAGATTGATATTCAATTATGAAATCGGGATCTGGCGGTTTTGGCTTTTCGAGAATTTTAATTTCAGAGTTTATTTTATACACAAATTTTCCAATTTGACAAACTTCAAGAATTTCCTTATCAGGTAAATTATATTTGTCGATGATCGGAAGAATTATGTTCCCCAATTCAGTTTTTTCTTTTTTGTGATGGTCAATTATTTTTTTGACTTCTGAAAGTTCTATTTTCATTGAGGTACTTTTAGATTACTGCCAACTTGTATATACTCGCTACAAAGTAGCGTCTATACACCCAAATATGGGTAGATTGTCGCTATTTTATAGTGTATTGTATTTTTACCAAATATATAAATAAATCTTACAGTTTTTTTATGAAGTTTTATTGTTTACGAATTATTTTTTGTAAGTTTTTGAATGGGATTTCCAGTTTAAAATCCTGTTTTATATAAAAAATCCCTCTTTTATTTTTGATAAAGAGGGATTAATTTTTACCGCAAATTCACAAATTTTAAAACAGCTCATTAATGAAATAATTTGCGAATTTGCGGTAATTTTTTTTAATGTTCTTTATTCCCAAAAGGCTTTATGATAATTCCCACACTGAAAATAAATCCGTCGGTAGGAGCATAAATTTCTGGAAAAACTGGTCGGTCATGTGTAGGTAAAACCAACGGTGAAAAACGACTTTGTCTTCGGTCAGTAAAGTTTTCAAAATTGGTAAAGAGCGCGCCACATTTGAAATTTCGCATCAGTAAAAACCCCATTGTGGTAAAATCGGTGGTTTTAGTTCCATTCGATAACAGTTGTTGTCCGGTGTAATAGGTTTCAAAACCTATGCGCCAGGCTTCACTTTCGTACATAATCACACTGCCTACATTGTGTTTTGGGGTCAGCGGTTTTTGAGGATTTCCCGCTAAATAATGCAAACGGGCATCAATAAAAGCATAGTTTAAAAACCATTTAAAATCCTTGTAATTGAACTTGATGTTGGTCTCGGCACCTTTGCTCAGTATAATTTCAGATGCATTTTCAAATTTAAAATTAGTTCCGGAGCTATTTAATAATAAGGCATTTTGAATAGCGGTGACATAGAAAAGCTGGTTTGCCGAGAATCCAATTTCGCCCAAACGGGTTTGGTAATTAAAATCATAATTCACACCATACGAACGTTCGGCTTTTAGATTGTCTTTATCAATGCCTAATACATTTTCAAAGTTGATCGATTCGGCTTCTTCAGTAAAAATATCCGGGATTTTATAACCTAATCCACCACCAATTCGGCTTGAAAAACCATTTTCATTTTTGTACAATAAGGAAATTCTTGGCAAAGGAAAAAATCCCCAATCGGAATTGTAATCCGTACGCAAACCCGTTTCTAAAATCCAGTTTTCGCTAATATCAAAAATGCTATTAGCAAATAAACCGTAGGTAAGTTCTTTTTGATCGCGTTGTAATGCGGCTTTATCAGCTTCATCAAAATTAACCGAATACACATTCGCCCCTAAAATCCAATCGGTTTTAGCATTGGCTCTTTCGTAACTTACTTCGGTAAATGTATTGATTTGCTTTCCGCTAAAATTAAAATCAGGCACTTGCAACGAACGGTCAAAATAAGAAATACTGTTTTTGATATTGAAATTGCTCAACGAATCCAGCTGGGTTTTGTATACCGCCTGAGAGCTCAAACGCTTAGAAACGTTGTCTTCGGTGTATTGATGAATGCCGTTTTGCTGACTTTTAATTTTAGTCATGTCACCTCCAATTCGGTCATCATAAGTTGCATTAACGCCTAGCCAAAAAGTAGTTTTTTCGGAAGGATAATAAAAGAATTTTGGATTAAAAGAAATGGATTTTGTTTGGGGTAAATTACTAAAATCATCATCTTCGGGATCATAGGCTTTTTGATAATGTGCCGAACCATAAAGCGCTGTTCCAAATTTTTCATTTCGTTTACTATAAAACACATTCGCCGTACTTCCTAAAGCGTGCGTTTGCGTGAGCATAATGTCTAAATCCGGTTCTTCATCAGGAGTTTTAGAAACCATATTCACTAAACCGGCAATAGCGCCACCGCCATAGAGTGTAGACGAACTTCCTTTGATAATTTCAAATTGTTTTAGGTCCAAAGGGGGAATTTGCATAATGCTCAAGCCGCTTGAAAAACCGGAATATAGAGGGAAACCATCTCTTAAAAGTTGGGTATAACGCCCGTCAAGACCCTGAATTTTAATGTTCGAATTTCCGCTGCTTAGCGAAGTTTGTTGCATTTGGATTCCGGTACTTTCGCGCAATACCATCGAAATATTCGTTGGGTTCATCGTGGCTTTTTCTTCTAATTCTTCGCCATCGATAAATTCAATTCGGGTTGGGATTTTTTTAACCGTTCTACTGGTTCGGGAAGTTTGTAAAACTACTTCTTCAAGTTCGTTTTCATTCGGTTCCAAATGAAAAACAAAAACGGTTTGGCCGGGAATCTGAATTACTTTCTTTAAGGTTTCGAAGCCCAAAAAAGTAATTATAACGTTTTGTTTTCCATTGGAAATATTTGAAAAATGTACTTTTCCCTCAGCATCTGTAACAGCCGATTTTTTGTCTGATTCGAGATAAATGTTGGCACCAATTACGGCTTCGTTTTCAGAAACTACTTGTATTTGGATATCAGTTGTTTGTGCCTTAACCGCAAGGCATGATAATAGTATGAGCATTGCGCTCAAAAGGAGTTTATTCATTAGAAATGAAATTTAATTAATTAAAAATTAGACTTTTTGTCTGGATAATTTTAACTAATTAATTGAGGAGGTTGCCAAATAGCAGCAACAGAATCAAACTGATAGTCTGATTGGTAAGAAGATAATACTACATTAGAAATGGCAGTATGCACTCTGAAAGTGTAGTTTGTAATACTTTCGAAGGTAATAGACATTCCACAACAACTGCAAATACAAGTCACAGGACAGGAATCATCATGATCTTCCTGATGATTGTGCTTCAGACTAATGTTATCTTTTTTCAGGTCTTCGGAATTACTTCCGTCTGAGCAAGGTTTTAAAGATAAAATAAGTATTAAAATGGATAATATGAAGGTACTTATTTTCATTGCGGCAACGAAGTTAAAAAATCTATCTCATATTTTTGTTTAAATTGTAAAAAAGGATTTTCAGCGGTGTTATTTTCTTTTGTAAAAGATATAATCGGTATTAATGGGCTCGATTCCATTGGCTTTCAAATCACTTGCAATTTGTGCCCGATGATAAGTAGAATGGTTAATCACATGAAAAATAATATCCTGAACTGTATTTGAAAACACGATTCCTTTGGAGTTTTTATAGATTATTTTTTTGCTTAATTCGATGCTGTTTAAAATACTTATACTTTGGTTGTAATTGGTTTCATTATGGTTTTTCAAATTTTCTAAAGGTCGAATTTCCCAAACAGCTACAGAAATGTCTTGATTCAGAATTCGGGCATTCCAAATTTCCTGCGCATTAATCAAGTGGTTCAATAATTTGATGGATTTTTCGGGAATGATTTGTTTCTCCTTTTCGAATAGCTGAATGAGTTCCTGATTGAAATGATAGTTGTATTCGAAAGTATCTTTAAAAAAATCGGTGGTTTGCATTTGGTGTATTGTTTATTGTGAATCAGGGTTAAAAATAAACTATTTTCTTTTTAAATGTTACAAGAAAATGGAGTTGAAGTAGTAATTTGAATTGCCTCCAGCTTCAGCTGGAGTAAAAGAAATTAATGTAGAATTGGCTTTAGCCAAAGAGCTAGCTGAAGCTGGAGGCAATTAATCTTTTGAAAATTGAATATACTGGATAGTTACAAAAAACTTACTTTTGCAATTCTTGAAAAAAGCCCACTAATTGTCTGGCTTTAATATTATAATCTTCCACAAAAGAATGAAACAGTATTTTGACTTATTTGATTTTTCGCAAAAAGTAAATTATAAAACCGAAATATTAGCGGGATTAACGGTGGCTATGACCATGATTCCGGAGTCGCTTTCTTTTGCAATTTTGGCAGGATTTCCGCCATTGGTAGGTCTGTATGCTGCTTTTATAATGGGCTTGGTAACGGCAATTTTTGGCGGACGTCCGGGATTAGTTTCCGGAGGAGCAGGAGCAACCGTAATTGTGTTGATAGCCTTAATGAAATCGCATGGTTTGGATTATGTTTTTGCCGCTGTGGCATTGGCTGGAGTAATCCAAATTTTAATAGGTTTGTTTAAACTGGGAAAGTTCATTCGATTAGTGCCTCAGCCCGTGATGTTTGGTTTTGTAAATGGTTTGGCAGTAGTCATATTTATGTCGCAACTCGAACAGTTTAAGACAATAGTGAATGGCGAAAGTGTTTGGCTGTCAGGAAGTCCGTTGTATATTATGTTGGGCTTGGTAGCTTTGACCATTGGAATTGTGTTGTTTTTTCCAAAAATAACCAAAGCTATTCCGGCTTCTTTGGTGGCAATTATGGTGGTTTTTGCGTTGGTTTTGGGTTTTGGAATCCAAACTAAAACAGTTGCTGATATTGCATTGGTAAGCGGCGGATTTCCACCTTTTCATATTCCGAATATTCCTTTGAATTTAGAAACTTTACAATTGATTCTTCCGTATGCTTTGATTATGGCTTGTGTTGGCTTGACCGAAGGTTTGTTGACATTAAATTTAGTGGATGAAATTACCGGGACAAAAGGAAACGGAAACAGGGAATGTGTGGCTCAGGGCAGTGCTAATATTTTGAATGGTTTTTTCTTTGGAATGGGTGGTTGTCCTATGATTGCTCAAACTTTGGTGAATTTATCGGCAGGTTCCAGAGCGCGATTGTCCGGAATTGTTGCAGCCTTAACGATACTTTGTATTGTGTTATTTGGCGCGCCAGTAATTGAAAAATTACCAATGGCAGCCTTAGTCGGTGTGATGATTATGGTGTCGATAGGTACCTTTGAATGGATTAGTTTTCGAATCATCAACAAAATGCCAAAACACGATATTTTTGTAGGTGTTACAGTAGCGCTTATCACTATTGTGTTGCACAATTTGGCTTTGGCGGTATTAATAGGAGTTATAATTTCGGCACTGGTTTTTGCCTGGGAAAGTGCAAAACGCATTCGAGCCAAAAAATATATGGATAATAAAGGGGTGAAGCATTACGAAATTTATGGTCCTTTGTTTTTTGCTTCAACTACTGCATTTGCTGAAAAATTTGATGTGTTGAATGATCCAAATGTAATAGTTATTGATTTTGAAGAAAGTAAAATTGCCGATATGAGCGCTATTGATGCCGTACACAAAATTACCGAGCGTTATGCTAAAGTAGGGAAGACGGTTTATTTACGTCATTTAAGCGAAGATTGTCGTCAATTGTTGCAGAATGCCCAGGGAATTATTGAGGTAAATATTATGGAAGATCCTACTTATAAAGTGGTCTCCAACTAATATTTAAGTTTTTTATAACCACAAATTGCACAAATTTCCACAGATTAATTCGCGGAAATTTGTGCAATTTGTGGTTAATAGTTGGACTTTGCTATTGTGGTAAATAGCCCGTATTCTTTTAATTCATAATATATGATTTATAAATTTCTTCAATCGGGATACTGTTGGCATTATCGTCGTGAATGATTAATCGGTAGCGCAACACAGTTGGTTTTTTATTCGATAACGGAACTGCTTTTGCTCCCGGAAACGGATAGACTGCATTTTGCATACTTTTTTTAGCCCGCAAAATCCAGGGATTTTTAGCTCCCGGGTTTTTAGGATTACATAAAATAGTGAGTCCCGCTTGATTTCCATTTTTTCCCAAAGAACCCGAAATATCCATCCACTCGCTGGCAGGAATTGGAAGGTTTGTGGGAGTGATTTTTCCTGTTGGATTAGTAAATACAATATCATCACTAAGGCGAATTCTAGGAGAAAAACCACCATAACCTTTTTCGTCTTCCGAACCACCAATTTTCATATTGGGTTCCAGTGCTAATAATGCGATTTCAATATCAATTAGACGATAATGCTTTTGTTTTGGATAGACTTGGATAGTCGTCATTTCTTTTACAAAAGCTTTCTCTACGCCATTTTTGGATTTCCACAAAGGCGATTTCCAAAGAACGGTAGTTTGTATGGCCTTGCTGTTGTCTTTTTGTTTTTTCTCTTTTACAGAACTGACTTCCCATTTAAAATTTTCAATTTCCCAGCCGTTGCCAATTCTTTTGTCGCCAATATACAATTGATGCCAAGCCCAGAAAATCCCGCGATGATGCAAATGATCTACAGGGAAATCTTCGGTTAAAACGGTACCATCCAAAGTGTATAATGGATGAATATAATTCGAACGAATGTATTTTCCATTAAGTGATTTTTCTGAAGCTTGGTATGTTAAAATACTGTCTTTGCCTTCGGTAAAGTGGCTTCGATTCTTTTCGATTTTTAAATTGACTTGGCCAAAATTGATTTGGCTACAAAGAATGATTGCTGCTACCAGACTGGCTTTTTTGGGAAAAATCATTTTGTTGCTTCTTTTAAATAATCATCCAAATTGCCCAATGCCATTGTAAATCCTTCCTGGAATCCCATAGCAATGATTTGTTCCAGGTCGGCTAGTTTTTCATATTGAGCTACAATAGTTACTGTTGTAGTTTCTCCATTTTCAGTAAATGTATTGTTCCAAACTGTACGTGGAAAATCATTGTTTGTAGTGCCGTTTTCATCACAAAACGCATCCAAACCAGAAAAGCTTTTTAACAGTTCAATTTTTTTATAATCATTTTTACACCAATGTATAGCTCCTTCAGGACTTTCCATATAATACAACCAAGTACCGCCTTCTCTAAAATCCATTGATTTTGTTTTGGTTTGATATGGCTTTGGTGCCCACCATAAATCTAATATTTCAGGTTTTGTCCAGGCATCCCAAACCAATGGAAGCTTGGCCGCAAATTCTCTTGTTACGTTTACAGTGTTGTTTTCTTTGTTGACAATGAAGTCAAATTGTAGATTCGTTTTCATCGGTTTTGTTTTTAAGGTTTGCTAATATGTTATCAAGTTCGTTAAATCTATTTTCCCAGATGGCTTTAAACTGTGCTAGCCATTGGTCTATTTCTTTCATTTTGTTTACTTCCAATTGGTAATAAATTTCCCTTCCTTTTTGTTCTTGTTGGATTAAGTCACATTCCGAAAGAATACGCAAATGTTTAGAAATAGCTTGTCTGCTGGTTTCAAAATGTTCTGCGATGGCATTAGGTGTCATCGCCTGAACAGCGATGAGACTTATTATGGCACGTCGGGTAGGATCGGCAATAGCCTGAAAAATATCTCTTCTCATTTTTAAAAATTAAGAAACCAATTGGTTTCAAATTTAATGCAATTAATTGGTTGCGCAATATTTTTTTTCAGATATTTTTGATTTTGTTGTAAGTTTTTTGAAATGATAACAACTAATGAGGTAAAAATAATAGTTATGAGAGCAATTTTAATGATGCTGCTTTTTGGAGTAGTGAGTTGTGGAAAAGAATCTTCGCCAGAAGGAAGATTAAAATTAAGAGATGAGAATCTTCAGGAACAGCTGGATAGTTTAAAACTTCAAAATGAGCAAATTATTGAAGATATTCGTTTGATAAAGAAAGAATTAAATATTGAAAATGAATAAGATTAGCTTATCTTAGTTGGTTTTCGAAATGAAATGATAGTAAATGGAATCCATTGAAAAAGAATTTTTAGCCACACTTTCCCGATACAATGCGATGATTCATAAACTTTGTCGGTTGTACCGTGATAGTCATGAAGATCGTGAAGATTTATTTCAGGAAATTGTTTTTCAACTCTGGAAATCCTATTCTAAATTTAGAGGAGATGCAAAAATAAGTACCTGGATGTATCGTATTGCTTTGAATACAGCTTTGGCTTCTTTTCGAAAAAAAACGACTTCAATAAATTATTTAGACCAATTGCCTGATTTTGAAGAAGAACATCCAAATGATGAAATCGAATTAAGACAAGAACGATTGTTTGCCGTTTTAAAATTATTAGACGATAGCGAAAAAGCCTTGATAGCCTTGTATTTTGAAGAATTGTCTTATCAGCAAATAGCTGAAATTACGGGAATCAATGAAAATTATGTTGGTGTAAAACTCAATCGCGTTAAAGCCAAAATAAAAACCTTAATGAAATAATCATGGAAATAGACGATTTAAAATCCGATTGGAATGCGGTACAGTCCATTCCCAAAAGCGAGGAAACACTATTATTGATGTTACAAGAAAACAAGCATCCCGTTTTAAAATCAATCCGAAAACAAATTGTGATTGAAGTTATGGCATGGAGTTTATTTTTAATGGTGTATTATTCAATGTTTGATGGAGCAACTAAGCCCTTTTGGGTGAATTTAGTTTTGATAAGCACTCTTTTAATGCCAATATTACATAGCATTTATGGTTATCATTATAATAAGTATTTAGCAAATGGTTCGAATATTAAAGTCGCTTTAGAACGTCTTTATTATAGCTTAAAAAAATATGCTCTTATTGCCATAATTAGTAGAATAGGTTTTGTGTGTGGATTGTTGCTGTTTTTTAGTTACAATATTCATTTTACCACCGCTAAGTATTTTTTATTGGTATTTATTATAATTGTTTTTTTAATTCAATTGCTTGGTTTATATCGAATTTGGAGAAAGCGTTTGAGTATGCTTAAAAGTGTGATTGTAACGTTTTTCGATTCGCAGTAAGATAATACGTTGTTTTTTCTTAATTTATTATCAAAAAATCACTAAAAGTGGGTATTGCTATAAAAAGCGAATTCATATACTTTTACTTCGAATAAAAAAGGAAATAATTAACGAACTAATTATAGACAAGATGACAAATTCAGATAAGATTAGAAAAGTAAATGATTTACTTATTGAAGTAATCAAAGACGAAGAACATCAATTAGAAAGTTCTTTCAGTGGATTAAAAGATGTTGTTTTGAGTATTCTTGCTGATTATTGGCAAAATGAAAGAGAACCACAAATTTTTATGGAAAACATTTCATTAGAAATCGATTAATATAAAATAGAAAATATAGAATTTGTCATTTTAGGGTTTGATAAATTTTTAAAGAAAGCCGCTTTAGTTTTAAAGTGGCTTTTCTTTTTTATAAAAAATATTCCCCAATCAAATAACACATAGCGTATCCGCTAATGCGAACTCTGTTTTCTAAAAGTTCACATTCTAGATAACCTTTTCGTTCCGAAAGTTGGATAGCTGATAATGTTGTTTTATTCTGTTTTTTTGCCCAATACGGAATAAGAGTGGTATGTGCTGAACCGGTTACCGGATCTTCATTAATACCGGATTGAGGTGCAAAAAATCGAGAAACAAAATCGGAGTTGTTTCCCTTGGCGGTAACAATAATTCCACGCACCGGGAGTTTTGAAAGCTTAATGAAATTGGGATTTAAGTTCAGTATTTCTTCTTCAGTATTAAAAACGAGCATGTAGTCGGTTTTTCCCTTATAAGCCAGTTGAGGTTTACTGTCAAAGGCATCACAGATTTCATTTGTCAAAGGAATTGGTTCAAATTCATCAACGGGAAAGTTTAACGAAAGTAAATCGCCTTCCTTGGTTACTGTCAAATCTCCGCTTCTGGGTGAGTGAAATGTAATAATCGAATCGTTATGATTTTCATAATTGAATAAAACAAAAGCTGCCGCCAGAGTTGCGTGTCCGCAAAGGTCAACTTCAGTTTGAGGAGTAAACCATCTGATATCATATTTATCGCCATTTTTTACATAAAAAGCAGTTTCAGCCAGATTGTTTTCGGCGGCAATTTTTTGCATGATTTTATCACTTAACCATTCCTCAAGTGGACAAACGGCAGCTGGATTTCCGGAAAAAACGCTTTTAGTGAAGGCATCAATTTGATATATTTTCATCTTATAGTTGTTGTTTGATTAATGTACCCAGACTTTTGAGGCTGTGCTCGACTTTTTCATCCCATTTTATGGCAAAATTCAATCGCATACAATTGTTGTATTGATCGTGTTGCGTAAACATTCTTCCCGGAGCAAAACCTATTTTATGCTGTACAGCAATGTCATATAAGACTGCAGTATCAATTTTTGGATCTAGCTCTAGCCATAAAACAAATCCGCCCTGTGGTTTAGAAATTTTAGTATTTTCGGGAAAATATTCTTCAATAGTGCGTTGAAAAAACAAATAGTTATTATATAACGTATTTCGTAATCCTCTTAAATGATGTTCGTAGCGGCCATATTCCATAAAATCAGCAATTACTTCCTGAAAAAGAGGCGGACTCGACATGGTATGCAATAGTTTTTTTCGAATCATTTTTTCTTTAAACTTACCGGGTGAAACCCAGCCCACACGATAACCCGGAGCTAAGGTTTTAGACACCGAACCACACCACATGACAATCCCAGCTTCGTCAAAAGCTTTACAAGGTTTTGGTCGGCTGGGGCCAAAAAATAAATCACCATATAAATCGTCTTCTATCAAAGGAATATTATGATTTGTAAGCAAACGAACCACTTCTTTTTTGTTTTCTTCAGGCATGCAACTTCCCAAAGGATTGTTGAAATTGGTGACAAAACAACAGGCTTTTATTTTAGGTAGTACTTTTTTTAAATCTTCGATGGCCACACCTGTAACAGGATGCGTAGGAAGTTCAATAATATTTAACCCCAGTGATTTTATCATTTGCAAAATACCAAAATAAACAGGACTTTCAATGGCAACCGTATCTCCGGGATTAGTTACAGTTATTAAAGAATAAAATAGCGCATTTAGTGCTCCGAAGGTAGTTACAATATCATCTTCTGTTAAATGGCCATCCCAGGTAAAAGACCATTTGGCAATATTTCTCCTCAAATTGATGTTTCCCTGTGCTGGTTCGTAGCCTGTTCCGCTGTCTTCTAAATTGCGTAATACTTTTATAATACCTTTGTTGAGTTTAGCAATGGGCAGCATACTTTTATCCACAACTCCCAGTGAAAACTGTGTGAAGTCTTTATTGGTCAAAGTATTGAATACCTTACCGATTAAGTCTTCAGGAGTCTTTTCTTTGTCGGATAAATGGAGTTTGTTTATCGAAGGAAGTGCCAGTCGGGTATTGAAAGCTCTGCTGACATAATAACCTGATTTTGGTCGGGATTCTATTAAAGATTTGCTTTCTAATTCTAAAAAAGCCTGTTTTACCGTGTTGATGCTGACGTTGTAGATTTTTTGTACGGTACGAATAGACGGCAGCTTTTCTCCTGTTTTGAGGGTTCCAGTTGCAATTTGCTCTTCGATTATTTTTGCAATCTTTAGATATAAAATTTCTTTCGACATTTTATGATTGTGTTATTTGTGTCCTATAAAAGTAATAAAAATTATAACTGTAACCATTTGAGTGTTAGGAATTGGAATTGTTTAACCAATTAACCAATTGATTTATAGCTGTGGATAGATTTTTATAATGACCATTTTGCCATTCATTTTTGAAAAAAATGGCAGATTCCTGCGCTAAACTTTCGTTAACGTAATCATTAGAAAATGGAGAATCAATATAGGTATTTATCTGGTAATTGTTTGGAATATTTGTAGTTGCACAAGAGTATCCAACAATTTTACTGTTCAATTCGGCTACATAAAAAGGTAGGCCAAACTGATTTGTTAATGCTGAATCTAATGTTGTTTTTTGTTCCTGGTAAAGCTTTACAATTGCATTCATATCAGAGATTGTAACCGCTCTGAAGTTTAGATTTTGCTGTTGTTTGATAATTGTTTCCATACTTTGATATTTAGAAAGTAAAATTATCCATTCCAAAAAGATAAGTACAGATACAGAAATGTTGTTGTTTACGGGTACAGTTTGTTAATTGTGTCAGCTTAAGCAGACTAAAATAATGGTCCACAGATGAAACGGATTGAACGGATAAAACCAGATTTTTATTAACTTGTCTTAATTTTAATCTGAGTTAATCTGCTAAAATCAGTTTAACCTGCCTGTCGGCAGACAGGTTCGTGTTCCTATTATTCATAGAACATGGTAAAAAAATCCTCTTTTTAAACGGATTTAAAAAGAGGATTTCGTTTTGTAAAGTTGGAAGACTATTTTAAGTTTGCTTTAATTTTTTCAATGATAGCATCGTATTCAGCATCAGAAAGTGCTACTTTGTTTGGATTCATTTCGAAAACATTTCCAAAACCATAGCCATCTGCATATTTAGGTACGATATGAAAATGTAAGTGCGATAATTTATCCGAAAAAGCCCCGTAATTGATTTTATCAGGATTAAAAACTTTCGCAATAGCATTTGCAGTGGTAGCAACGTCATCCATAAAAGCATTGCGTTGTTCTTCGCTTAGTTCATGAAATTCAACTCCGTGATCTTTGTAAACTACATTTAAACGGCCAGTGTATGATTGCTCTTTAAATAAGAACAATTGTGATACTTTCAGGTCGGTAATTTTAATCATTAGGTTGTGTAAGGTTTCGTTTTCCTGGCAATACAAACATTCAGAAACTGGTGATGGCATGATTTTTTATTTTATAAATTGATATTGGTATTTTGATAGACTTAAGCAAAACTATCCATACTATATTACTTTTCCAAATTGTTTTTTTCTTTAAGTTTAGCCTGAGATTTTTCGATAATTTGTTTTGCCCAGTTTTGCCCCACAATCATCGATTCTTGCATTACTTGTGGCATGGTGCTAATCATTTTTTTTCCAATAGGGGAATTATAAAATGCAATCAATTGGTCTATATCACTTTCAGTATAATGTTTATCATAAATAGGAATAATCATATTTGTTATATCTTCTGCTTTTACTTCTTTTTTGAATTCTTTCAAAAAATCCTCACTAGTTTTAGAATGACTAATTTTAAGACTGCCCATCATTTGATTCATCATTTGTATTGCCATTTTTCCCGAACCGGTCAATTCCAGTAGTTGATTTATTTTTTGGATTTTTGAAGTGCTTTGTGCGTTTGCTGAAAGAGAAAGTACGCAGAAGCTTAAAATTAATAGTGATTTTTTCATGGTTTTTTATTTGCTGTTTTTATGGCTAATGTAAAGCCAAATGTAAGGATTTATAATTTGTTAATTAAAAATTATCTCACAAAAAAAGCGTTCCCTTCCGAGAACGCTTTCCATTATTTAAAAACTAAAATTATTTTTTCTCCAACCATTTTCTGGCATTAACAAATGCTTCTTGCCAAGGAGTAACCTCGTCGTTTCTGTTGCCTGGATAATTAGCCCAGTTCCATTGGAAAACAGAACGTTCAATGTGCGGCATAGTAACTAGATGACGTCCTGTAGCATCACATAACATGGCTGTGTTGAAATTAGAACCATTAGGGTTTGCAGGATATCCTTCATAACCGTATTTACCTACGATGTTGTAATTTTCTTCACCCATTGGTAAATTAAATTTACCTTCACCGTGAGAAACCCAAACTCCTAAAGTTGCACCAGCTAAAGTTGACAACATTACCGAATTGTTTTCCTGTACGGTTACCGAAGTAAAGATACTCTCGTGTTTGTGACTGTTGTTGTGCAACATTTTTCCGTGTACTTCGTGCTCAGGATTGATTACTTCTAATTCCATAAACAATTGACAACCGTTACAGATTCCAACAGATAAAGTGTCTTCTCTTTTGAAGAAGTTTTTCAGGGCTGTATTGGCTTTTTCGTTGTATTTGAATGCTCCGGCCCAACCTTTAGCAGAACCTAAAACATCTGAGTTAGAGAATCCACCCACAGCTCCGATGAACTGAATATCTTCAAGAGTCTCACGACCAGAAATCAAATCGGTCATGTGAACGTCTTTTACATCAAAACCTGCCAAGTACATCGCATTAGCCATTTCACGCTCGGAGTTACTTCCTTTTTCACGGATAATAGCTGCTTTTGGTCTTGGTTTCGAAGCATCAATTTCAGGTTTTTTTCCTGTAAAATGAGCAGGGAAACTAAAGTTTAACGCCTGGTTTTTATAGTTATCGTAACGCTCTTGTGCAGTTCCGTTTTTAGATTGTTTTTGGTCTAACAAGAATGAAGTTTTAAACCAAACGTCTCTGTATTTAGCAATGTCTAATTTACAAGGACCAAAGTCTAAGGTAGCTTCATTAGTTGCAGTTCCTAGTTTGTAGAACGAAACTCCGTTAGCATTCAATTTGTTTTCTATAACAGCATCTTCTTTCGCCTGGAAAACAATACCGATGTTCTCAGCAAATAAATATTTGATGATGTCTTTTTCTTCGAAAACAGAGAAATCAATTTTTGCTCCTAAATTCACATCAGCAAAACACATTTCTAATAAAGTAGTAATCAAACCACCACTTCCAATATCGTGACCCGCTACGATTTGGTTATCCAAAATTAATTCCTGAATCGTGTTGAAAGCCTTTTTAAAGAACGCAGCATCTTTGATAGTTGGTGCTTCGTTACCAATAGCATTTAAAGTTTGTGCCAAAGAAGATCCTCCTAATTTGAATTCGTCCTGAGATAAATTGATATAATAAATAGAAGCACCGTCTTTTTGTAAAACAGGTTCTACTACTTTTCTAATGTCAGTACAGTTACCGGCTGCTGAAATAATTACCGTTCCCGGTGCAATTACTTCATCATTTGGATATTTTTGTTTCATCGAAAGCGAATCTTTTCCTGTTGGAATATTGATTCCCAATTCGATGGCAAAGTCAGAACAAGCTTCAACAGCAGCATACAAACGAGCGTCTTCACCTTCGTTTTTACAAGCCCACATCCAGTTTGCTGAAAGAGAAATTCCTTTCAATCCGTCTTTAATTGGAGCCCAAACAATATTCGATAAGGATTCGGCAATAGCAGTTCTTGTTCCAGCAACAGGATCAATTAGTGAAGCAATAGGAGCGTGTCCTATTGACGTTGCAATTCCTTCTTTTCCCTGAAAATCCAAAGCCATTACACCGCAATTGTTCAATGGCAATTGCAATGGTCCTGCAGTTTGTTGTTTGGCTACTTTTCCACCTACACAACGATCTACTTTGTTTGTTAACCAGTCTTTACAGGCTACAGCCTCTAATTGCAATACTTGCTCTAAATAAGTAGCAATATTTTTTACTGAATAGTCTAATGCTGCATAATTATAATCAACAGTTTTGTCTGTCATTATTGTTTTTGGAGAACTTCCGAAGAAGTCTTCCAAAGCATAATCCATTGGTTTAGCACCAGTCGATTTTGATTCGAAAGTAAAACGGTGGTCAGCAGTTACATCTCCCACCTGATACATTGGCGAACGCTCTCTGTCGGCAATTCTTTGTAAGGTGTCAATATCTTTTTTACCAATAACCAATCCCATTCTTTCCTGAGATTCGTTACCAATAATTTCTTTTGCCGAAAGGGTAGGGTCTCCCACAGGCAATTTGTCTAAGTCGATTAATCCTCCTGTATCTTCCACTAATTCCGAAAGACAGTTTAAGTGTCCACCGGCACCGTGATCGTGAATAGAAACAATTGGGTTGTTATCACTTTCTACCAATCCACGAATGGCATTGGCAGCACGTTTTTGCATTTCAGGGTTTGAACGCTGAATAGCATTTAACTCGATTCCTGAACCGAAAGCACCAGTATCTGCTGAAGAAACTGCAGCACCACCCATTCCGATTCTGTAATTTTCTCCACCAAGGATAACGATTTTATCGCCTTCTTTTGGTTTGTGTTTGATAGCCTGATCTAATTTTCCAAAACCAATTCCTCCCGCTTGCATGATTACTTTGTCGTAACCAATTTTACGGTCGTTTTCTTCGTGTTCGAATGTTAAAAGCGAACCTGTAATAAGCGGTTGTCCAAATTTATTTCCGAAATCAGAAGCTCCATTCGAAGCTTTGATCAAAATATCCATTGGCGTTTGGTACAACCATTTTCTTTCGGCAACTCCATTTTCCCAGTTTCTGTCATTAGCCAAACGGGAATAAGAAGTCATGTAAACTGCAGTTCCTGCTAATGGCAACGAACCTTGTCCACCAGCCAAACGGTCACGGATTTCTCCTCCTGAACCTGTTGCAGCACCGTTGAAAGGCTCTACAGTAGTTGGGAAATTATGCGTTTCTGCTTTTAAAGAGATAACTGAATCAAATTCTTTTATTGCGTAAAAATCAGGTTTGTCAGCAGTTTTTGGAGCAAATTGTTGTACTCTTGGCCCTTTTACAAAAGCCACATTGTCTTTGTAAGCCGAAACAATATCGTTAGGATTTTCCTGAGATGTTTTCTTGATTAATTTAAAAAGAGAAGTTTCTTTTTCAATACCATCAATAACAAAAGTTCCGTTGAAAATCTTGTGACGACAGTGCTCCGAATTAGCTTGTGAGAAAGCAAAAATTTCAGAATCAGTTAGTTTTCTTCCTAATTTGGTGGCCAAATTATCTAAATATTCAACTTCTTCTGAGCTTAAAGCCAGACCTTCCTGTTTGTTGTAAGCGTCAATATCATCAATATTCAAAATAGCTTCCGGTTGTATATTGATGGTAAAAATGTCCTGATTTAATTCGGTATATTTTTGAGAAAGCATAGGGTCGAAATCAGTGAAATCTTCCGTTGCTTTGTGAAATTCTTCGATACGAATGATTCCGGAAATCCCCATATTTTGAGTGATTTCTACGGCATTGGTACTCCAAGGCGTAATCATCGTGGCGCGAGGACCAACAAAAAAATCCGTCAATACGGATTTCTCTATCTTATTTGCATTGGCAAAAAGCCAGTTCAGTTTAGAAATATCTTGAGCCGAAATTTCGCCTTGTGTTTGTACGGCAAAAATTGCGTTGCTTTGGTTTTCAAAGAAATGAATCATTATTTTGTATTTGATGAATTGCGATGCAAATTTAGGTTAAAAAAACAGTACCGACAAGTGTAAAAAAGACTTTTTAAAGTAGTCGTTTTTAGTATGTTTTGGTGCTCTTTTTAAGATTGTAGAAGGTAGAATTCAGACAGAGTTTTATTTTTAGTGTTTACTCAATCTTGTCATTCCTGACGAAGTAGGAATCTCCGTTGTGTGAGTCAATTGATGAGATTCCTCCTTTGTCGGAATTGCAAATTAAACTAAAAAATCTGCGAATCTGCGGTAATTTTTAAACTTATTTAGGAAACGCCATACTTTGATAAGCACCCAAATCAGGAGGAGAAGTCCTGGTTTTTCCGTTGATGTCCTGCGGAATTAAATAAGCGGGATTTCCTTTTGCGAAAGCGGCAGAAGTATTGTCAATGTTGAGTTTGTTTTTTGCAATATCAAAAAAGCGAGGGTTTTGGTTTAGAATTATGTTTTTGTAATGTGTCGCATCACCTAAGAAATTATATAATGGATTCGAGCTGCTCGCATCCGATTTTAACAGACAATTGTTGAATTGGTATTCAAAAGATGCTGCATTGTTTTTGTCCAAATTGAATTCGCTTGAATAGGTGCCATAAATGATACAATTGTTAAAAGTGGCTTTGGTTAAATCTTTTGCTTCAGGATTTGCGCCTGTTTTGAAATTATTTATCGTTAGAGCGAATTGTTGGGCGTTGTTCCAATTGTTGTTAAAAGTACAATGTGTAAATAGGTAATTCCCTCCGTAAGTACATGCCAATGTGGCTTTTCCGGCTGTATTAATAACGATATTTTCGCCTTCAATTTTAGCATTTTGAGCCAGAATTCCGTAATTGGACGAATTATAAATTTGGCTATTTTTTATCGAAACGGTAGTTTGATCCTGATTGTCAATTCGCAAACCAATGCTAGCGTTTTTAATTGTAAGGTGATTGATTTTGTGAGCCGTACTGCCGTCACGAAGCCAGATGGTAGCCCATTGCCCGGGAACATTGGCGTAATCTGCTTCGAGACGGTCGCCTTCAAAAATAATTTCGTTTTCTTGTTTGTTAGTGGTTGAAACAGTTCCGTTGCATTCCAAAGTAGCCGATTGGGGTACAATCAAACCCGAATTAGCATGAAAATAAACGCGGGCTCCTGCATCAAAAATAACTGTTTTGCCTTCAGGAACGGTGGCATAGCCGTAAATTACATATGCTTTTTGATTGGTAAAATGCAATTCGTTGCCATTGGTCGCATCATTTTCGTCCAGGTAAAAACCGTTTAGTTTTGTGTTATCAAAAGTTACGGATTCGGTGGTGCCATCGTTGAAGCGCTTTGGATACAGAAAAACCGCATCTTTCACCAAGGTCAGTAAGGCCACTTTTTGCAAGTTAGTACCGCTGTCAAATTCAATGTTGTCAGTATATAAAAAATCGACAGGATTCGCATTTGAATTATTTGGAGTGGTTTCAATAAAAACATAAAGGCTGTCTTTGGCTAATAAAGTTACATTATTGAAGATTTTATTGTCCTCACCCTGCATTCCGTCAACGGTCATGCGGTATTTAGAATTTAAACCTTTACCAAATTTAATCGTTGGAATACTAATATCATTTTTGCTGTGATTATAGACTTTCAATAAATAAGTACTCGAACTGATAGTTGAAAAAACAGTATCTAGAAAAACGGTATCTCTTGAAAAAACTAATTTTCCATTACTCGGTACAGTAGAAAAATCAGTACGGCAAGAACAGATAGAAAATAAGATTCCGAAGATAAATAATAGCGAAAAAGGACGCATGCGTTTTGTTTTTTGGTAAAAATAGAAAAAATCTTATTTGTTGAGATTTAATTTTAAAATGGATTGCAGAATATGCTTGTTATTTGGATGCTAGTATCTATTCTTTCTTTATTTTTACAATCGATTAAAATAAAATTCATGACATTCGATAAAGAAAAGATATTGGAATACTGTAATCGTATTTCAAAAAATACTTTAATGGAAACCTTAAATATTGAATATATTGATGCTGGCGAAGGTTTTCTAGTTGCTAAAATGCCGGTAAATTCGAGTGTTCATCAACCGATGGGCTTGTTACACGGAGGTGCTACGGTAGCTTTGGCAGAGAGTGTAGGCAGTGCCGCTTCCTTTATATTCATCAATCCGGAAGTTAGCGAAGTACGTGGTATAGAAATTTCGGCCAATCATTTAAAATCCAAGCGTGAAGGTGTAGTTACTGCTACTGCAAAAATCATTCATCAGGGGGCAAGTATTCATTTATGGGAAATTCGCATTGTTGACGAAAGAGATAATCTGATTTCGCTTTGCAAACTGACCAATATGGTTTTGCCAAAAAGAAAGAAAACACATTAAACTTTTTGAATAGAAACAAACCTTTAATAAAATTAACGTATGATTGATTTTTTTATAAAAGTAAAGCAACAAGAAGCTCAAAAATTGCCTTTTGTTATTTATAGTAAGCCATATAAATCGGAGGTGAGAGGTTTTTTTCAAAAAAATGACCATTTGTATTTTGCTGAAACTTTGGACGAAACAGGTTTTGTTTTTGCTCCTTTCAATGGCAATCAGATGATATTGATACCCAAAAATCAATCGGTCATTTGGGAATCAGAAATTGATTCTTTTGAAGAGAATCATACGGTTGGTTTAGTTACCGAAGAAAATCAACAGCAAAAAGCACATTTTGAAAATCTAATTCAAAAAGCAGTTAAAGCTATTGAAAAAGGGGAGTTTGTCAAGGTTGTTTTGTCCCGAAAAGAAATCTTAGATGTGCCTGATTTTGATTTGGTCACTGTTTTTACAAGACTGATTCATCGTTTTCCGGCGGTTTTTTGTTATTGCTGGTACCACCCCAAAATAGGTTTGTGGATGGGAGCAACACCGGAACGATTGCTAAAAGCCAGCCGAAAAAAATTCTGTACTATGGCATTAGCGGGAACACAGAATTTTGAAGGAAAAACAGATGTGATTTGGGAATCTAAAGAGATAGAAGAACAGCAATTTGTAACCGATTTTATCTTAGAAAACCTGAAAGGACTGACTTCTGAAGTTGCTATTTCCAGTCCATATACGGTTCAGGCCGGAAATGTTTTGCATATAAAAACGGATATTGAAGGAGTAATTAATAAAGAATCAAAATTGAATCAGGTGGTTTCAGTTTTGCATCCAACACCTGCTGTTTGTGGTTTGCCAAAACAGGCTGCTAAAGATTTTATTATAGAAAATGAAATTTATGATAGAGAGTATTACACTGGTTTTCTGGGCGAATTGAATAAGAAAGATTTTGCTGAGAAAAAACAAAAATCCGATTTGTATGTGAATTTACGTTGCATGCAAATAAAGGAAAAAACAGCGCATTTGTATATGGGTTGTGGTATTACCAAAGAAAGTATTCCGCAAAAAGAGTGGAATGAAAGTGTGAATAAATCCATGACGATGAAGAGTGTGCTTTAGAAGTTAGAAGTTGGGAGTTGGGAGTTTGGAGAAGGCAGTTTTTAGAATAGAGAAGGCAGAATTTAAAAACTTTGTGTAGTTAGCGTGTCATCCTGAGCTTGTAGAAGGACTTCTTTTCTTTGCTGTAAAAAAAATAGAAATTAGAATAAATAAAACACAATAAAACTCCGTAAAGTTTCCCCTTCCTTCGGAGGGGGCTGAGGGAGGGAAAATATTAAAATAATGAAACTAGATATATTAGCTTTTGGAGCTCATCCCGATGATGTAGAATTGGGTTGTGCGGGAACAATTTTAAAAGAGGTTTCCTTAGGGAAAAAGGTAGGTATTGTTGATTTAACCAGAGGGGAATTAGGAACCCGTGGTTCGGCGGAAATTAGAGATGAAGAAGCTGCTGCTGCTGCCAAGATATTAGGAGTTTCAGTAAGAGAGAATTTGAATATGAGAGACGGTTTTTTTGTCAATGATGAAAAACACCAATTAGAAATCATCAAAATGATTCGGAAATATAAACCTGAAATTGTTTTATGCAATGCCATAGATGACCGTCATATTGATCATGCAAAGGGAAGTAAATTAGTTTCTGACGCTTGTTTTTTATCGGGTTTGATGAAAATTGAAACCGAGTTGGAAGGAGAGCAGCAAAATGCCTGGAGACCTAAATTAGTGTACCATTATATCCAGTGGAAAAACATTGAACCTGACTTTGTAGTGGATATTACAGGATTCACCGATAAGAAAATTGAAGCCATTTTAGCCTATCGTTCTCAGTTTTATGATCCGAATTCTACAGAACCGGAGTCGCCAATTACCTCAAAAAACTTCTTTGAGAGTTTAAATTACCGTTCCAGAGACTTAGGAAGGCTCGTTGGTGTAGATTATGCTGAAGGATTTACAGTTGAAAGATGTTTGGTTGTCAATAGTTTAGCGGATTTGCTGTAATTTTATTGGTTTTTTTTAGAAAAATAGTTTGCAGAAGTCAATAAACGTTGTATATTTGCAACCGCAAAGCAAATGGTGGTTGTAGCTCAGCTGGTTAGAGCATCGGTTTGTGGTGCCGAGGGTCGCCGGTTCGAACCCGGTCATCCACCCAAAATGCAAAAGCCTCTTCGAAAGAAGAGGCTTTTTTTGTATATTGAATTTTGAGGAATTTTAGAAAATTCAAAAAATCGAAATTGCTTTCAAAACTTCCTTTTTGTAACTAAAAAATCCTATTTTGAACATCAGTTCAAAATAGGATTTTTTAGTATTGTGAAATAATTTTATTTAAAAAGCTTATCCCAGGGATTGTCGCTTCTAAAAGGAACGGCCGGAAGACCTTCTTTATTGATAAAATTGGATTGGGCGGTTTCATTCCAGCCAAAACGTACCGAATAGGGGTGTTGGACTTCAGGAGCAGAAACGATTACTTTATTGCCGTTTATTTCCGCTTTAGCGGGTACAAATTTACCATTTGCTCCGGCTATAGTAAACCAACTTAGCGGTTTTCCATTACGACTGCTTAAACCACTTCCTATATTTGAAAAAGTAACCTCAATACTGTTGTTTACAATTTTCATTTTTTCATAAGTAGGTCCGGAGTAAACCACATCGGTTTGTCCGTAAGTTTTATTTGCAGCAAGTAAACTCAAACGACGACCCACTTCCCATTTGTATCCGGGATGTAAATCGGCGATGCTATCAACTAAATCTGTAATTGCAATTGTATTGGTGTTTTTTAAATGCAATGCCAGCTTTTGTGCTTCCCAGAATTCAGGAAGCTGTTCGGCGGTGAGTGGTCTGTCTTTAGAAGCCGAATAGTTGTAAGGAGCTATTTGTACAAAATAAAAAGGCATTTTTTTGTCTTTCCAGTCGTTACGCCAGCTTTCTATCAATGTTTTTAATTTATAAGCATAACGAATGTTTTCGTTCAAAAAACAATTCGATTCTCCCTGATACCATAGTATTCCTTTCAATGTGTATGGGATGAGCGGTTGTATCATGGTATCGTAAAATTTACCGGCATCACCATCATCAGTACTCAATTTATCAAGAATTTTTCCGTTTTTGAGTTTAGGTTCAAATTCTAATTTGGAAGCCTGAATCCATGGTTCAATACGGCTACCCGGAACTGCTGCCGAAATCATTCCGATGGGTACATTTAATCTAGCATACAAATCTTTTGCAAAATAATATCCAACAGCCGAAAAATCGACTAGAGGTCGTCCAATGGCTGTATCCCAACCCAGATGTTCCGGACTAGGGGCCATGTATTTGCGACGATCTAAAAAAATACGAATGTTGGTGTTGTTGGCTGTGTTTAAATCATCTTCAGGTGGTTTATTTCCTTTTACGGCTGTCTGGAATTTGCTGTATTTGCGCATTGCATATTCCATGTTGGATTGCCCGGAACAAAGCCATACTTCACCTACCAAAATGTTTTTCAATACAATGGTATTTATTCCTTTAATGGTCATTTCGCGTGGTGTAAACGAGGCTTTCATTGGACTAAGTTTCACAGACCATTTTCCGGATTTATCAGCAACTGTAGTTTTGGTTTGTCCCGCAAAAGCAACTGATATTTTTTCGGCTGGAGCTGCAGTTCCCCATATTGCGAATTTTTTATGACGTTGTAAAACCATATTATGCCCTAAAATTTTAGGAAGTGTTACTTCGGCAAAAGTATTGGAAGTAAAGAATATAAAAATACTTAAAGTCAGGAGGAGGAGTTTTTTGGGATTCATAAGTTATAGTGGAAATGAGTTTTTTTCTGCTTTAACTCACAAATAGTGCCAAAAAGAAAACAGTCGGGAAGTTTTTAATAGATTCCCGACTGCTCTACAATAATGTTTTTTTAATTCGGACTTCGACAAGCTCAGTCTGACAATTGAAATGTTTTTTATTTATTCCAAATTTCCCAGGCTTTTTCGGCCTGAAAAATCAGCATATCCAAACCGTTTTTTATTTGTGCACCTTGTGCTGCAGCATTCTTTAGAAATTGTGTTTCTGCCGGGTTGTAAATCAAATCGTAAGCAATGTGTTGCTCAGTAAACAATTCATAGGGAATATCAGGACAAGCTTCTATATTAGGGCTGGTTCCAATAGGAGTAGAATTAATAATAATTTGATATTTCTGAAAAGTTTCGACATTGATTTGGCTGTAGTCAATGGCATTTTCAGATGCTTTTCTGGATACAAATTGATATTTGATACCTAATTCTTCCAGTGCAAAAGCAACTCCTTTTGAAGCGCCTCCTGTGCCTAGGATTAAAGCCTTTTTATGATGCTGTTTTAGCAAAGGTTTTAAGGATTTTAAAAATCCAAAATAATCGGTATTGTAGCCTTTTAGTTTGCCTTTTTTGGTAATCTTAATGGTGTTTACTGCACCAATTTTTGTGGCTTTTTTAGATAATTTGTCCAAAAAAGGAATTACTTCTTCTTTGTAAGGAATAGTAACATTTAAACCGCTTAAATGTTCTGTGTTTTTAATGATTTCCGGAAATGCAGCGATTTCCTGAATGTCGAAATTCTCGTAAGTGTAACCTTGGTATTTTTCTTTTTCAAATTTAGTCGTAAAATGTCCTTTAGAAAAGGAATAACTGATATTGCGCCCCAGTAGCCCGAAGCGCTTTCTTGAATTTTTGGTCATTATTGTTTTTTCTGTTTTTCGATATAATTTTGCACCATTTTATTTGTCCAAACCACAGGAAATAAATCTTCAATCAAAACATAGTTGTCAAAATTTAATCGCAAGGCATTACTCAAATGGAATTTGGCTTTTCGGGTATCCTGAATCATAAAATAAAGTCCGGATAAACGGTATTCTACTTCATTTTCTTCAGGGAAATATTCGGCAGCCTGCAAGAGGGTGTGAATAGCGGTTTCAAATTCGCCAAGAAATTGTAAAATATCCACCCAGAATAACCAGGTTTCTAATTCGGTATCGCCAAATTCAACCGCTTTTCTGTATCCGAATTCAGCTTCTTCAAAAAAGTTCATTTGTTTGTTGATAGAAGCGTATCTTTTCCAATACAAGCGGTTTTGATTGTCTATTTCTAAGGCTTTTTTTACGTAAAATAAGGCTTTTTGAAAGTTTTTTTCACGTAAATAGAAATCGGTAATGGCAATCCATCCTTTGTCTAATAGAGGATCTTCGTGTACGGTTTCGTTATAGAACTTAAGAGCCAATACTTTATTACCTAATTTTTCGTAGCATTTACCTATTCGAAGTAAAGCATACGAAGTAGCATCGTCTAATTCGATGGTTCTGTTGTAGCTTTCAATTGCTTCGTCATATTTACCTAAACGTTCCAAAGCTTTGGCTTTTTCCATAAAAGCACCTAAGAATTCTTCGTCTATAAGTGTAGCATATTCAAAGGCATGAATGGCTTTTTCATAATCTTTTAGACCATAATGTAATCTTCCTTTTTGGTGCCAGGCAATTTCGCTGTATGGATTTTTTTCAATATAGTTGTCAAGAAAGCTGATGGCATCTTCATTTTGGTCTAAAAATTCGAAGCAATACACTACATTGTACAAGGCTGACTGGTCTTCGATATCCTCTTCTAAACATTTGATAAAACTGTCCTTAGCGGCTTCGAGATTATCCATGAAAAGGTATTCCATTCCTATTAAATTATACACATCGGCATAATCATCGGTATATTGTAAAGCAATTTTTAGTAATTCAACGGCTTTTTCATGCTGGTCTCTTTTGGAGTAGATGTTGGCCTTTTGAATGTAAATTTCTTCATTGTTCGGTTCTATGGCATACAGCTCATTGAGTAATTTCTCGGCCATATCCAATTTGTCATCATAAACGAGCATTTCAACCTGAACGAGTTTTAAGCCAGTTGACTTAGGGTGTTGGTCTAATGCTAATTTAAGCGCTTTTTTCGCTAAAGCGGCCTTACCTGTATCAAGATAATGAAGTATGATTTCTTCAAATTCTTCGGAGTCAAAAAAGAGGACTTTGTTGGTCTTCAACATCGACTCAAATTTGGATAGAGATAAGTTATAATCTTCTTCTTCATTGCTGAGTTGCATACTTTCTGTTTTTAGAATTTGACCTAGCTTAAAGTTAGGTATCATTCGGTTTGTTTTAGAAGAAAAAAATGAATTATTGTGAACAATTTAATTAACAAAGGAAACTAAGCTAATTTCAGTTTTGATCTTATTTTTTTAGTGAAGCCATTACTTCATCCATTACTGTTAGTATTATAGAACATCCTTCACGTATTTCTTCGTTAGAAATGGTTAAAGGAGGTGTGATTCTGATGGCGCATCCTTCAAATAGTAGCCAGAATAATATCAGTCCTTTGTCTTGACATTTTAGTATCACTTCATTCGTGATTTCAGCATTTGCTGTCATTGCAGCAAGCATCAATCCTTTTCCTCTAACTTCCTGTATCAAAGGATGTACCAAAAGTGATCTGAATAGCTTTTCTTTTTCTAAAGCTTCTTGTATTAGCTTGGTTTCAGTTATTTCTTTCAAAGTAGCTAAACAGGCTGCCGCAATGACAGGATGTCCGCCAAAGGTAGTGATATGACCTAATTTAGGATTTTCAGTTAATAAATCCATCATAGCTGATGAAGCGGTAAAAGCACCTACAGGCATTCCGCCGCCCATTCCTTTTCCCATGGCTATAATATCAGGGACTATATCATAATTTTGGAAACCAAATAAAGTTCCGGTTCTTCCAAAACCAGGCTGGATTTCGTCCAGAATCATCATGGCGCCAACTTCGGTACAACGGGCGCGTACTTTTTTTAAGAAATCATTCTGTGGTTCTATAAAACCAGCTCCGCCTTGAATAGTTTCCAGTAAAACCCCTGCAGTTTTAGTGGTTATTTTTTCTAAATCGGTTTCATTGTTGAAAGTGATGAAATCAACATCGGGAATTAAAGGACGAAAAGCCTGTTTGCGTTCTTCAAATCCCATCACACTCATAGAACCCATAGTGTTTCCGTGGTAAGCATTATGACAAGAAATCAATTGGCTTCTGCCGGTAACTCTTCTGGCTAATTTTAAAGAGCCTTCAATAGCTTCGGTTCCTGAATTGACTAAATAGGTTTTGTCTAAAGGAGCGGGTAGGAGTGAAGCCATTAGTTTGCAATATTCTACCGCAGGACTTTGCGAATATTCTCCATACACCATTACATGCGAATATTTGTCTAATTGGTCTTTTATAGCCTGATTTACTCTTGGTGGTTGATGACCTAAGGTACAGGCCGAAACCCCTGCTACAAAATCCAGATATTTTTTATTATTGGTATCGTATATGTAAGAGCCGATAGCGTGTGAAACTTCCATTCCTAAAGGATAGGGAGAAGTTTGTGCTTGATATTTTATAAAATCATTATCCACGTTTTTCTTTTACCGCAGAGTTTGCAAAGTCCTATGATCTCCGAAACATCGGGACAGGATGACACGCAAATTTAACGGAGTTTTTTATTTAGTTATTAATAAGAACTGAATACTAAAAACTGCTTACTGATTACTTTTTTTCTTCTTTTTATCGTAATCGAGCGTTTCTTTCCTGATTTCCATAGGGACGTTAGGTTTGGCTTCTTCTTTTTTGCTCTGTTCAATCATCTTGTCGTTGTATTGATTTTCTTCTTCGGGGAAAATATCATCTTTTGATTTTATTCTCTCATCAGCACGCCATTTGAATCCTCTGAATTTCCTGTCGTGTTCATCCAGTTCTTCCTCGGGATAAATGTCTCCATCTACTTGTTGGAAAAATGTAATGGTTTCGATAGCATTTTTGTCGAAAAGAATGCTGATTTTACTGCATACGTTTTTATTGATACCAATGAGCTCATTGTCGTCATTGCGCATATAATAAATCACTTCTGCATTTTTTATAACATCAACATCGTGGAGTTTTCCTTCCTCAAATTTCCCATAGAGATTCAGTCCTTTTATCTGATTGAAACCCGTTCCTAAGGTATCTTTGGAGATGATAAAGGTGTTGTTGAGCACTTTGAGAGAGTCCAGTTTTTGAGTTTTGCTATTTCCGATGAGGTGCATTACATCTCCTGTAATTTGGCTTTCGCCATTCCAAAGAATAGGATTTCCAATGAGTTTTGTTAGTGAAGTTTTGGTGCTGGAATGTATCGAATCGCATTTACCGCTCATATCGGTTTTGTAAAAGCGAACGTTGTTGAAAGCACGAATAATTCGATCACCTTCTTTTCCTGTTACCATCAATTTTTTTCCATGAATGTAAACGGAGTCGTTTTCTACAAAATTGACAGCAACGGCTCTTTTGGTTACATACATGGAATCTTTTTTCTGGAAAACTTCGGCATAATGTCCTTTTACGATTCCTCTATTGATGGAGTCGGTAATTTTTACATTTCGGGTAGCCGATGCAAATTCTTTGTTTCGATCATAGTATAGACTATCGCCCTCTATACGTCGGTCATCGTATTTTATGTAGGATTTTCGAAGAAAATGAGAGAGGTTTTTCTTAGTGTCATAAAAACCTTTTTCGGTATAAATGTAATTGTTTTTGCTGGTAATGGTTGACGGACCAAAAAGATAGGAATGCCCAGAGTTGCTATAGTAATCTAAATGATTAGATTTGATAACATATTTTGGATTGGTAATAATTACTTCTGTTAGAAATTGGAATTTTTTTTGAGCCACATAATATCTCCCCGATTTGCTCACTAAGGTGTTTTCGTTATTGGTAATTGTTCCTTTGGTGTTGTAAAATACTTCCTGTGTATTTCGGTCAAAATTGATAGTATCTGTTGCTAAAGTGGCATTAGGCGAACTCATTACAGCCTCTCCGGTGGCGAATGCTTTTTTTACATTTCCATTGTATTCGGCATATTTACTGTTCAAATAAAGGGTGTCTCCTTGTACGAGTTGGACATTTCCAAAGGCTTTGATGTAATTTTCTTTTTGAAAAAAATAGGCTTTATTGCAACTCAGCACCACTCCGTCATGATTGACAACCACATTTCCGGTAAGTAAAAAAGCATCGGGCATTTCGGCTTGATTGACATCAGCGAAATCAGAATGTTCAACAATTATTTTTTTAGGTGTTTGCGCATTTACTTTTGTCGAAAGAAGTAAAAACAGAGAAAAACAGATGAAAAATAGCGATTTATTCAAGGGTGTATATTTTTGTCAAATTTATGAAAAAGGAAACAAAACCAATAAATATTACTATTTATTTATGATTTTTAAAGGGATATTTTGCGTTGATTTTTAAACAAAAAAGCTGATGAATACTATGAGAGTAGTGCATCAGCTTTTTGTTTATTTGTTTGGAGAAACAGATTAGTATTTTTTGATGAATGAATTTTGATAATTTTCATTTACTTTTCCCCAATTGATTACGTTAAAAAACGAATCAATGTAGGTTGCACGACGGTATTGGTGACCCAAATAATAAGCGTGTTCCCATAAATCCAGGGTTAAAATAGGAGTTCCGGGAACAGCAGCATTTCGCATCAAGGGATTGTCCTGATTTTGAGAACTGGTAATTTTTAGTTTTCCGGCTTTGTCCACAATTAGCCAAACCCAGGCCGAGCCAAATTGTTTAGTAGCTTCTTCTTTGAATGCAGTTTTAAATTCATTAAAAGAACCAAAATCCCGGTCGATAGCTCCGGCAATCGTATCTTTTGGGGTTCCGCCTGCATTAGGAGCCATTGATTTCCAGTAAAGCGAATGGTTGTAAAAACCTCCGGCATTATTTCTTAATTCGGTATCGTTGATGTCCAGTTTGGCTAAGATGTCTTCGATAGACATGTTTTCGTATTCTGTTCCGGCTATGGCGGCGTTAAGATTGTTAGTGTATGTCAGATAATGTTTAGAATAATGAGCTTCTAAGTTAAGAGCTGAAATGGCTGGAGCCAAAGCATCATAAGAATAAGGTAATTTATCCAGTAAAAAAGAACCGGGTTCTGCTTTTACATCGTCAGGAAATCCCAGAGTTACTTTTTCTTCGGCAGTAGGAAGAGGAACTTCAACTACTTCGGTTAGTTTTTTATTGTTGCAGGAAATTAAAAAAACAAATAAAAATAGGCTGCTGATTGTATAAATAAGTTTTTTCATGATGATGTTGTTTATTTCAAAGAGAATTGATGATTTCGATATAATTTTCTTTGGCTTCATCGGCGGTGATATGGCTTATTTGCATCCAGGCATTGATTTTAAAGGCATCTCTAAGGTGGAAATTAGAAGTTTGTCTTATTTCTACAGTACCAATTGTAGCTTGTTTGTAATAGGCATAAAGTCGCAACTGGACATCTTGAGGTAAAGATGCTTGAGTCATTTTAGAGGCCTTTTCAACCGCTTCATTAAATCGAGTATCTAAATCTTTTTTAGTCATTTATGATTCTTTTGTTGCAATAATAGTTTTTCCTCCAATGGCTTTTTGATTGAGTACCACATTTACAGGAGTACCTAAAGGTAAAAATAAATCTACTCTGGAACCAAATTTAATAAAGCCGGCATCAGTACCCTGAACGACCTGCATTCCTTCCTGTGCATAATTTACAATTCGGCGTGCTAATGCTCCTGCAATTTGACGGTATAAAACAGCACCAAAACTATTGTTTTCTATTACAACAGTAGTTCTTTCGTTTTCTTCACTGGCTTTTGGATGCCAGGCTACTAAGAATTTACCGGGATGGTATTTGCTGAATTTTATAATTCCGCTCATGGCATATCGAGTAACATGTACATTTATTGGGGACATAAAGATAGAAACCTGAAGACGTTTGTCTTTGAAATATTCTCCTTCGTAAACTTCTTCAATAACAACCACTTTTCCATCAACAGGAGCCAGGATTTGTTTGTCGTTGATAATTACAGTTCTTTTTGGGTTTCTAAAGAATTGTAATACAATAATTAAAATTAAGAAAGCAAAGATTTCAACCGACATTCTTAACCAATTGATGTCAATAAATTTGTCCGCAAGTAATAGTGTAACTACCGTAAAAACGGTTGCTAATAAAATAGATGGAGCTCCTTCTTTATGAAACATAATTTAAAATTTGATAAAATAAAAATATAATTGGTGCTACAAATATAACACTATCTAGTCTATCTAGTACGCCTCCGTGTCCGGGCATGATATTTCCGCTGTCTTTTACTCCTGCAATTCGTTTGAATTTAGATTCAATCAAATCGCCTATTGTTCCAAATATCCCTACAATAGTTGCAATAGAAGTCCAAATCAGTATGGATTGTGCGCTGAATTCAGGTTTGGCTTTGATGTAGTATTTTGAAATTAAATAACCGGCTAAAATGGCAAAAAGTATTCCGCCTATAAATCCTTCGATAGTTTTTTTAGGAGAGATGCGTTCGAATAATTTGTTTTTTCCAATGGATTTCCCAACAACATAAGCAAAAGAGTCATTGGTCCAGATTAAAATAAATAAACCAATAATGATTTTAGGATTGTAGTCTTTTATTCCGAAAGAAATTTTAGTTATAAATACAAATGGAAGAATGATGTAACCAAATAGATAAAGGTATTTTGATGAGGTACTTATTTTTTGAATATTATCATAAAATAAAAAAAGAATACATTTTACCGATACAACTAATGTGGTTGCTAATAAAATGATATTCATTTGCTGAATATTGATTGTGATTTCAATAGTAGAGCCCAAAAAGGCATTGATTGTTTGAGTAGTAATTTTATTGTAATGACTAATTAGTGTAATGCCGGAATAAAGCAAAAAACCTGCTATTAGCGGCAGGGTTTTGTTAACCTGAGTTAAATTGCAAAATTCATATATGGCTATCATTAGAAATACACCAAAAAGTATAAAAAAACTTTCGGTTGAGTATAAAATAGAAGTTATTAATAATAAGATGTAAATAGCTCCTGATATAGACCTTTTTAGAGTTTCATTCATTTTAAAGATCTTCTAAAAGCAATAAATAAAGATTTTTAGCCGAACTTCCATATTGGGTAAAGTCCTCTTCTTTTGCTTTTTCAAAATATTTTATAGCCGTAATATTGGTAGGATAATCTCTTTCGTATTTCTTTTTTATAGCACTAAGTCCGTCGCTTTTCATAGCGAGAATTTGACTTGTAGTTGCTAAAACTACAATGTTAGTAGGTAATTCGTTTGGTTTGTGCTGTTTGATTTGTTTTGATGAAAAAAGTATAGAGCCTTCCTCAGCAATCAAATTTTCGCAACTTGATAATAGAAATTTAGGATTAGCAGGTTTGGTATAGTTTAATTTGTTTTCATCCAAAAGTCCAAATAAGTTTGAATCATAACATAATACTTCGCTTTCAAACCAGTCGTTTTCTTCTAATATATTTTCAAATTGGTCTTTTACTTCCTGAGCATTTTCACAGTACAAGAATTTACCTCCATTTTTTTTAAAATTGTAGATAAATCGTTCATCAACAGAGATATTGTTATCAGGAAAGAAATTATTATTCTGACTTTCTTTTTCCTCATCTGAAGCTGAAATACTAGATCCAAAAAGTTTTCTAAAAAGACTCATATTTTGTAGGGTACTTGATATGTTATTTGTAACCGTCCAAAGATAAAAAAATCTTAATTCAAAACGCGGTTTTGAATTAAGATTTTAAATAATTTATGTCAACTGACTAATTAAGAGACTACTTCTTCCAAATTTTTGTCAAAACTTCTTTTTCCGAAAATAGCTTCTAAATCGTCTTTGAAAATGACTTCTTTTTCGATAAGAATATCAGCAAGCTGATTTAGTTTGTCTTTATTCTCTTCTAAAATTTGAATCGCTCTCTGGTATTGACTTTCGATAAGTGCTGATATTTCGGCATCTATCACTTTTGCTGTTTCATCTGAATATGGTTTTGAGAAACTGTATTCGCTTTGACCTGATGAATCATAATAGGTAACATTTCCTATTTTGTCATTCAAACCATAGATAGTAACCATAGCGCGAGCCTGTTTGGTTACTTTTTCCAAATCACTTAATGCACCGGTTGAAATACGGTTAAACGTTACTTTTTCGGCAGCTCTACCTCCCATAGTAGCACACATTTCGTCCAGCATTTGGTCAGGACGAACAATTTGGCGTTCTTCCGGTAAGTACCATGCCGCTCCTAAACTTTGTCCACGAGGAACAATAGTTACTTTGATTAATGGAGCTGCATGCTCTAACATCCAGCTAACTGTAGCGTGACCCGCTTCGTGAATGGCAATTGCTTTTTTCTCTTCCGGAGTGATGATTTTGTTTTTCTTTTCTAAACCACCTACAATACGGTCAACAGCGTCAAGGAAATCTTGTTTGTCAACAGCAGTTTTATTGTTTCTTGCAGCAATCAAGGCTGCTTCGTTACACACATTAGCAATATCGGCACCTGAGAATCCCGGAGTTTGTTTGGCTAAAAAGTCTAAGTCTAAGCCTTCTACTTTTTTCAAAGGAGCTAAGTGCACTTTGAAAATTTCAGCACGCTCGCGAATGTCTGGTAAATCGACAAATATTTGTCTGTCAAAACGTCCGGCGCGCATTAAAGCTTTGTCTAAAACATCGGCTCTGTTTGTTGCAGCCAGAACAATTACGTTAGAGTTGGAACCAAAACCATCCATTTCGGTTAGTAATTGGTTCAGAGTGTTTTCTCTTTCGTCATTTCCGCCTGACATGCTGTTTTTTCCTCTGGCTCTACCTACGGCATCAATTTCGTCAATAAAAATGATTGCCGGTGATTTTTCTTTGGCTTGTTTGAATAAATCACGAACTCTGGAAGCTCCTACACCTACAAACATTTCGACAAAATCAGAACCTGATAAAGAGAAAAACGGAACCTGAGCTTCTCCGGCTACAGCCTTAGCTAATAATGTTTTTCCTGTTCCTGGAGGTCCTACAAGTAATGCTCCTTTTGGGATTTTACCTCCAAGATTGGTGAATTTTTCAGGGTTTTTAAGGAATTCAACAATTTCCTGAATTTCTTCTTTGGCACCTTCTAATCCGGCAACATCCTTAAATGTGGTTTTAACATCGTTTTTTTCGTCAAAAAGTCTGGCTTTTGATTTTCCAATGTTAAAGATTTGTCCGCCACCACCAGCGCCACCACCTGACATCTTGCGCATGATGAAAATCCATACTCCAATGATGATGATTACAGGAAGTAAGCTGATTAGTATATCAGACCAATTGCTGGCTTCCTTAAAGTCGTAATCGACTAATTTTTTTTCAGCTTTAGCTCTGTCAAGTTTTTCCTGAAATGATTTTAAATCACCAAATTTTGTAGTGTAATGTGGCCCTTTATTAGGTCGGTCAAAGATGTCTTTGGCTACAGCTTTGTTGGCGGGATCTTTTAATCCTGCATCAGAAAGGTAGATTTCAGCATCTTTATTGTTAAAAATAATGACGTTTTTAATTTGACCTTTTGTCAACATATTATCTATGTTAGACGATTTTAATTGAGCAGGCTCCTGTAAGCTGGAACTACCAGTTACGAAGCTAATAAATAAGAAAATAAGCAGTATGCTTGTATAAACCAGCCAAGGACTTATTCTGAATTTATTAGAATTGGGGTTGTTATCTTTTGCCATAGTTATTCTGTCTTGCTTTTAGTATTTGTTTGCAATTGTAGTAATTTTTGCATCTCCCCACAAACTTTCGATGTTGTAATATTCTCTAATTTGTTTTTGAAAAACATGAACCACAATGTTAACATAATCCATAAGTACCCATTCGGCATTGTCAGTCCCTTCAACATGCCAAGGCTTGTCTTTAATTTCTTTAGAAACAATTTTTTGAATGGAGTTAACAATTGCGTTAACCTGAGTATTTGAATTTCCGTTGCAGATAACAAAATAGTCGCAAACTGCGGTGTCGATTTCTCTAAGATCGAGAATATCTATATCATTTCCTTTTACTTCTTCTATTCCTTTGATAATGTTTGCCAATAGGTCATCATTATTTACAGTCTTTTTTGCCATGAATTATTTTTATAATAAGTGTGTAAAGTTACCATTTTTTGTGATTATTTTTGAACCTTAACATAATATTAAATAATGTTACAAAAATAATTGCTAATGAAACTAATCAAACTCGATGCCATAGATTCTACAAACGATTTTCTTAAAGGATTATCGGCAACTGATGAGCTTGAAAACTTTACTGTTGTTACAGCCGAAAATCAAACTAAAGGGCGAGGGCAGATGGGGGCTGTGTGGAATTCTGAAAAGTCTAAAAACCTAATAATGAGTGTTTTTATAAAGGATTTGTTGGTGAGTGCAGAGGAGATTTATAATTTTAATGTAGCTACAGCTTTAGCAATAATTGAGGTTTTGAAAACTTATAAAATTCAAAATTTAAGTATAAAATGGCCTAACGACATTATGTCAGCTAATTTTAAAATTGCTGGTATTTTAATCGAGAATAATTTTAAAAGTAACGGCAGTATTTCTTCAATTATTGGAATAGGTTTGAATGTTAATCAAACTAATTTTGAAAATCTTCCTAAAGCTTCTTCAATGGCAGTTATTGCCAATTCGACTTTTGATAAAGACGAATTACTTATTTTAATTGTTGAGCGATTAAAAGTAAATTTAGCATTTATTGGTTCAAATCCTGATTATTTATGGGCTCAATACACTAATCATTTGTTTAAAAAAGAATTTCCGATGGCTTTTAAGTTAGAAACTGAGAAAGTTTTTATGGGAATTATACAAGGAGTTTCTAAAAAGGGAAAATTGATTGTTTTGTTAGAAGATGATCGAGTTGTTGAGTATGGACTTAAAGAAATTCAAATGCTTTATTGAGTTTTTTTACCTTTTTTAGACAACTTTGGTTGCCTGTTTAGTAGTTTTTCTTGCCTTATTTAGAATGTTTTTGTTTAATTGTTTAAAAAAATATAGTCTGTTTTAAAAATTTAATGTATTGGTTTTTAGTGTTTTGAATTTTTTTTTGGTTATAAATGTTGTATTTACATTTAAAAAAATGATGTAGATAAGTATTTTTATTTTACTTTTGGATTTCGTTTTTCGTAAAAAAAGTGATGAAATAAAATTGATGCACTATTTTATAATTGGAATTATAGCGAAATTCTGAAGTGATAAATCCTAACGTTTGGATATTCTTAAAATTGAGAATAGAAAACATTTGATGTTAAGATTTAGATTCTGAAAAATAATTTAAAACTAAAATCTATAACTAACTAAAAACAACTTTTTCTTATGAGCTCAAGTCTCGAATTTGCAGATTATGCAGTATTTATTGTCTACTTTCTAGTAGTCTCAATCTACGGATATATTATTTATCGCAAGCGCGAAAAAAACGAACACGATGCTAAGGCGTATTTCTTAGCCGAAGGAACATTAACCTGGTGGGCTATTGGAGCTTCGTTAATTGCTTCTAACATTTCAGCTGAGCAGTTTATCGGAATGAGTGGTGAAGGATTCTTTTTAGGAATTGCTGTAGCTGCTTACGAATGGGTTGCTGCTATCGCGTTAATTATTATCGCTATTTGGTTTATTCCTGTTTATTTGAAAAACAAGATTTACACCATGCCACAATTCTTAAAAACAAGATACAACGAAACTACAGCTTTGATTATGGCTGTTTTCTGGTTGTTTTTGTATGTTTTTGTGAACTTAACCTCTATTTTATATTTAGGAGCTGTTGCCATTAACGGATTAGCAGGAGGAGATTTTCTTCATGTTATTATGTTAGGATTGGCTGTTTTTGCTTTGATTATCTCTCTTGGAGGTATGAAAGTAGTAGCTTATACCGACGTTATTCAGGTGGCTGTATTAATCATTGGAGGTTTGGTGACTTCTTATATCGCTCTAACTACCGTAGGAGAATATTTTGGTGTTGGTAAAGATGCTATCGCAGGATTCAACGTATTGATGGAAAAAGCTCCTGAGCATTTCAAAATGATTATTCCAAGGCCAACGGCTACTTCTACACAGTTAGAAATTGATAAATACCTTACTTTTCCGGGAATGTTGTCTTATTTAGCAGGTATCTGGATTATCAACCTGAACTATTGGGGATGTAACCAATATATCACACAAAGAGCCTTGGGTGCTGATTTACAAACAGCACGTACCGGTATTTTGTTTGCAGGATTATTAAAATTATTAATGCCTGTAATTGTAATGTTACCGGGTATTGCTGCTTATGTATTGTACCAGGGGGGACACTTACCACAATTAGTTGGTGGAAAAGACGGAGCTTATTCGGCTATGTTGACTTTCTTGCCAACAGGATTAAAAGGATTATCGGTTGCGGCTTTAACTGCTGCTATTGTGGCATCGTTAGCGGGTAAAGTAAACAGTATTTCGACTATTTATACTTTAGACGTTCACAAAAAGTACATTCAAAAAAATGCTTCCGACAGAGCTCAGGTAAACATTGGTCGTTATGCCGTTTTTGCTTCTATGGTTTTGGCTGTATTGTTTACATGGAATGATGTTCTGGGAATCGGTGGAGTTGGTGGATTTACCTATATCCAAAAATACACAGGATTTATTAGCCCTGGAGTATTTGCTATGTTCTTCTTAGGAATGTTCTGGAAAAGAACTACAGGTACAGCGGCTATTGTTGGGGTAATTGCAGGTTTCTTATTGTCTGTTTTATTCAACGAATACGCTCCGGCTATGTTTGGAAACGAAACGTTATTGTACACAGCCTGGCCAAATGGTAAAGGTGGTTTCGAAATTCCGTTTCACATTTGTATGGGATTATCATTTGCCTTTACAATGTTGTTAATGATTGGAATCAGTTTTGCCGGACCAAAAGTGAATCCTAAAGCATTCGAATTAGATACTGAAATGTTTAAGGTAAAACCACAAACTACAGTATTAATTATTATTACTTTATTAATTATTGCTGCTTTGTACGTGAAGTTCTGGTAGTGTATTTAATAATTTATATTTTTAAAAAGTGCGAACTAATAAAAATTAGTTCGCACTTTTTTTATATTCTAAATCGGTTTCCTTAGTAAAAATCTACGTTTGAAAAAGTCGATGAATTTATGAGATTAACTAATTTTATTATATCTTGTGCTGTTCAATTTTAATCAAGAGACTTAATATTTAAATTCTATATTTTGAGACATTTAACTTTAGTACTAACACTGTTTTTTTCTTCATTTATTAGTTTTTCACAAGATTACTCAGTGCGATTTCTTGATATTTCGGATGGATTGTCTAACAATTCCATTACTACAATTTACCAGGATAAGGAAGGTTATATGTGGTTTGGTACTTACGATGGTTTAAATCGGTATGATGGCTATACCTTTAAGATATTTAGAAACGAAATTAATAATGAGAATTCACTATCAAATAACACAATCTATACGTTAGACGGAGATTCAAATAGAAATATTTGGATAGGAGGAAATAAAGGAGCATCTGTTTATGATAAATCAAAAGCCTTGTTTTATCAGGTAAAATACAAACTAAAAGAAGATGGAGCAGCTCTTATTTTAAAAAATGCGGTGCATCAGATAAAAGCGGTTTCGGCTGATTTAGTAGTGTTAGCAACGCAAAATGCCGGATTATTGGTTTTTGAAAATGGTTCATTTGTTGGCAAAACTATTCCCATAACAAAATTGAAAAATCCTTATAATTATGATGTATTAGGTGTTCAAAAAGATAAAAAAGGAAATGGATTATGGTTGTATGTTAGGGATTTAGGGGTTTGTTATTATAGTTTTAATACTAAAAAAATAAAATTGATTACTCCTTTAATTATGGAGGTCAAGTGTATGGAAAATGATACAAGTGGCAATCTTTGGATTGGGACTGATGAAGGTCTTTTTCTGTTTAATACCAGCACTTTTTTAATTTCAAAAAATTATTTTTCAAATAAAAATTCGATAACGAATATTCTGAGAGATAAGAAAAATCAATTTTGGTTTGCTACTGATTGTTGTGGAATTTATGTTTTAGACAGGGCGAATCAAAAAGTAGTTCCTTTTAGCAAGGGTAATTCTCAGCAAATTATTAAGAGTAGTGCTGTTTGGAGTGTTTACGAAGATCATTTTGGAAATGTATGGTTTGGGACACTTCGAGGTGGAATTAGTATGATAAGTGCTGCTCCCAAATATTTTAAAACTGTAAAATACAATGCGAAAGAAAATAATCTGGCTCAAAATTTTATTTTGTCCGGTTGTGAAGATGAAAAACAAAATTTATGGATTGGAACTGATGGAGCGGGATTGCGTTATTGGAATAGAAAAACAAATACTTATACCGTTTATAACAATAATCCCAATTCGGCAAATGCTATTTCAAGTAATTTTATTACCAGTGTTATTTGTGATAGTAATAAGGAAATTTGGTTATCAACCTGGGCTGGCGGAGTTAACCGAATCAATCCTAAGACCAATTCAATAAGTCGTTATTCCTGTTATAATCCGTTTACAAAACAGATAGAGAAAAATGTTTGGTTGGTTTATGAGGATGCACAAAAAAATATTTGGGCAAGTGCCACAAATGAAGGTTGTTTGTATCTTTTTGATTCTATTAAAAAAACGTTTTTACTCTACAATAAAAACATTAACAATTTACAGTGTCTGACTCAAACTAGTGATGGTAAATTGTGGGGAGGTAACTATACTTCTATTGTGTGCATAGATAAAGCGCGTAAAAAACATTACAAAGTTAATATTGGTTATCCTGTTCGTGCTATTCATGAAGACAGAAAAAAACAACTTTGGGTAGCTACACAAGAAGGCGGTTTATTGTTGTTTAACAGAAAAAACAATAGCTTCAAAAGGTTTACCACAGCCGATGGATTGGCTTCTAATACTGTTTTGAGAATATTAGAAGATAAAAAAGGTGATTTGTGGATGAGTACCTATAATGGTTTGAGCAGCTTAGATACTGAAACGAATACTTTTAGAAGTTTTTCTAAAAATGATGGATTACAAAGCAATCAGTTTAGTTTTAATGCCGCTTTAAAATTGACTTCGGGTGAGTTTTTCTTTGGAGGAATTAATGGATTTAACCTGTTTTATCCTGAATTGATAAAAGATGAAGTTTCGAATACTAAGATTCTTCTTTCGGATTTGAATGTAAATAATGAACCTATTGCCACTAAGCCTGATTTAATTTCGGAATGGACGTCTAAGCACCAAATCAAAGAAATTCGATTGCCTTATGATCAGACTACTTTATCGATTGAGTTTGTGGCTTTGGATTATTCGAGCGCCGATAAAATTAATTATGCTTATTTTCTGGAAGGCTGGGACGATCAATGGAGTAATGCCGGACAGAACAGAAAGGCTAATTATCCGCATCTTTCTGAAGGAACCTATCTTTTTAAAGTAAAGACCTCTAATTTTCAGGATGAATTAAGTAAGGCTGAGACTTTGATTCGAATAGTAGTTTTGCCACCTTGGTACAGAACCTGGTGGGCTTATCTTTTATATTTTATAATTGGGGGAGCTATTATTTACAATTATGTAAGGTATAGTAAATACAAAGAAAGATTAAAGTATAAGGTTAGAATAGCCGAATTAGAAAGGGAAAAAGAGAAAGAAATTGCCGAAAAACAATCGTCGATGTTTACTTATATTTCTCATGAATTCCGCACACCGCTTTCGTTGATTATAAATCCTTTGAAAAAAGTAATTAAAAAGGAGGAAGTTCAAAATGATTCTTCTAAGGGTGATTTGCAAATTGCCTATAGAAATGCAAGACGACTTTTAAGTTTAGTAGATCAATTGTTGCTTTTCCGTAAGGCTGAAAATGATGCCGATGTATTGCGATTGTCAGCAATTAATATGAACGATTTATGTCAGGAAGTATATCAGTGTTTTGTAACGCAGGCCAGAGATAAAGCTATCAATTATGCAATTGAAATTCCTGATGAGGCACTTCAAATTGTAGGAGATTATGAAAAGATTGAAATTTCATTGTTTAATTTAGTTTCCAATGCTTTTAAATACACCCCCGACGGAGGAAGTATTACTGTTAAATTGACTCAAACAGAAAAAGAAGTATCGGTTGCTATTGCTGATACCGGTTCCGGAATTGACCAGCAAAATATTCAAGCCATTTTTGAAAAATTCAAACAGTTAGATTCAAAAGTTGCCGTAAGTACGGGTTTTGGAATTGGATTGTATATTGTGAAGTATTTTGTAGATAAACACAAGGGAACTGTTGTTTGTGAAAGCGAATTGGGTAAAGGAAGTTGTTTTACATTGACATTTTTAAAAGGGCAGCAGCATTTTGATGATTTGCCAATAAGTTCGAGTGCTCCTAAAATGAGTGAATTACTAGAAGAGCTTATAGTCGATGATTTTGATGATAAAAATGAATTAAAGAAGGAAAATGCGGATGAAGAATTCAATAAAGAAATACTGACTGATAAGAAATCGGTATTGATTATTGACGATAATGCCGAAATTCGAAATTATTTAATTCAGTTGTTTTCCCAAACTCATTTGGTTTATAATGCTGTAAATGGTCATGAAGGTTTAAAAATGACCGAAAAATACATGCCAGATATTGTTATTTCGGATATTGCGATGGAGGTAATGGATGGATTGGAATTGTGTAGAAAAATAAAAGAAAGTGAGCAATTGTCACATATACCGGTTGTGTTGTTAACAGCTACTAATAATCCAGAGACCCATTTGCAAGGAATAACCGATGGAGCAGATGATTATATTACCAAGCCATTTGATGATGATTTGCTTTTGGCACGTGTAGATACTTTATTGAGAAACAGAGGTAATTTAAGGAGGTATTTCTTAGATAGTATTACCTTAAAGGAGAACTCTCAAAAAGTTCCGGCAGAATATCAGGAATTTTTAAAACGATGTATTGATATTATCGAAGCTAATATGGGTAATCGTGATTTTACAATTAAGAATTTTGCTCTCGAAATGGGAATGAGTCATCGTACTTTATATACAAAAATCAAGATAATTTCGGGAGAAACTTTAAATGCTTTTATTCGTTCCATTCGTTTGCGAAGAGCTGCAATGTTGTTGCTTACCGAAAACATGAATATATCTCAGGCAAGTGCCGAAGTAGGATTTGAAGATCAAAAATACTTCAGACAGCAATTTGTCAAACTTTTTGGTATGACTCCTTCCTTATATGTAAAAAAATATAAAGATTCTTTTAACAAAGATTTGAATGTTATTAAGTAGTTATTGTTCTGCTGTATAATAAATTTCGAGTATTCTCTTTTTTAAAATCAAATAATAAACATATTTCAGGTAATCCTAATCTTATTAATAATAAGGTTGGGATTTTTTGTTAATATGGAAATTATATAACTTATAATTTGTGTATAAGTCAAATAAAGTCAGATTTTTTTGTTGAATTGTCTTTTTTGAACGTTTTGTCCTTGTCGTTTTCAATTTTACCCTTCTTTTTTTTCGAAAATCCCCCCTATTGATAATGCTATTAAGTCATTTCTTTGCTAGGATGATAGTTTATTATTTCAGACTTGAGGTTTGTTTTAAGTTAAATTATCATAAAAAATAATCACACACTATATTATTAACCAGACTAACAAAAACTAAAGCTTATGAAAAGTATAGGAACTCAATAAAATGATGTATTACTATAAAAAATTAGAACTACTATTAAAATCAAAAGGTTGTTTATAGCATTATATAGACGACAACAAAAACTAAAATCAATGATATGAAAAAACTCTCGTATTTATTTTTATTTACATTTTTTGCACTCCTTTTTACAGGATGTCAGGAAGATGAACCAAGTTTTCCTTCATCTGAAAATCCAACAGTTGAAGTATTGACAAATGAAATTTATGGAGCTCCAAATAGAAAATTTGAAATCAAAGCGACTTTAAATGATGATTTAGGTCTAAAGAGTGTTAGAATTGAAATTCCGGAATTGAGTTTAGATAAAACAATCAATTTTGCCACGGAACCTCTTTTGACTACCTATGATTTGAGTTATTTCTTTGAAGTCCCAGCTGATAGAGGAACATCAGAGGCTTTTAAAATTAAATTAACAATTACAGATGTTTCCGGTAACGAAATTGATCAGGAGATTGATTTACGTTTGGATGGCGAATTTAGTGCTCCTGCAATTAGCATGATTACTCCTAAAGAAGGTGCAGTGATTTTATTATCATCCAGTACTGAATTACCGGTTAATTTTGTTGTGAATGACGATTCAGGAATTGATTATATCGAAGTAAAATGTGAAGCTTTAAATATTGATGAATTGATTCAGTTAACAGGTTCTCCGCAGTCATACACATTTAACAAAACTTATAATTTGCCTGTAACTGCTGCCCAATATGTTTTGACTATTACTGCAAAAGATAAATTTGCAATTCCTAATATGGGAACAATGAACATTAACATTGTAGCAACTAATGAATATCCGGCAATATATTTATGTGACCAGCCTAAAGGAACTAATCTTACTACTGATGCAGTAGGTGTGCCTATGTATTTCCATACTAAAGTAGGACAGGACTTTGAATTCAAATATTATGCGGATACTGATAATAAAGAAATTTATTTCTTAGGACAGGAATCTGATTTTGCACCACATTGTTTTGGTTTAAATGCTTCGGGAGATTTAGTGGATGATGTGGCTTCGTCTGCCATTGTTTTACCTACAAAAGGCTATTATAAAATCAAAGTTAATCCAAGTACTTTAGATTATACGGTAACTAAATATACTCCTACAAGTTATGTTTGGGCAAATATTGCTAACGGTTTATGGCATGATGATGAAACTCAAAGAAGACCTTTTGTGAGTATTGCTGGTGGAGGAATTCAAGGTGCTAACTGGGATACCTGGAATGCTTGGGTTCAAACAAGTTTACATTTGGCTAATAATCCAAACAATCCATATCAATTAGTAGGTGAATATACACTTACAGGTACAATGGAAGGAACTTTTACAGGTCAGTGGTGGAGTCCATCCTGGAGATTGATTAAAAATGGTATTGCTACCATGTCGCCGGGTTCAAATGGAAATGCTAAATATCCTGCTGCTCCGGGTGTTTATAAAGTGATTTTGGATACCGAATTAGAAAGAGCATTTATCACTAAAAAATAGTTTGTTATAGCTGATATAACATTAATTAATAAATTATCTTGATATGAAATATAAATTTATAGGCTTACTAATTGCTATTTTATGTAGCTCGGCAGCCTTTGCACAAATTACTGTAAAAGGTACTGTTAAGGACAAGACCGCTATTCCTATTCCGGGGGTAAATGTTTTTGTAAAAGGAACTCAAACTTCAGTTTCTACTGATTTTGATGGGAAATTTGCAATCGTAGTTCCTAATAAAGAAGCACAAATTGAGTTTTCTTTTATTGGGTTTGCTACACAAACAATTAAAGTAGATCAAAAAACAACATTTGATGTTGTATTATTGGAAGACAATCAGGCATTAGAAGAAGTAGTAGTGGTAGGTTATGCTACCGTGAAAAAGAAAGATGTTACCAGCTCTATATCATCCGTAAAAGGCAAAGAACTTCAAACGATGACAGTAGGAAATGTTACTGAATCCCTACAAGGAAAAGTTTCAGGGGTTCAAATTACTGGGGCAGGTGGTCCTGGAGCTCAGCCAAGAGTATTGATTCGTGGAATTTCTACTGTAAATTTAAGTACTGATCCGCTTTATGTAGTAGATGGAATCCCAATGGGAACCAGCATCAATTTCTTAAGCAATAACGAAATTGAATCTATGGATGTACTTAAAGACGCTTCTGCAAGTGCTATTTATGGTTCTCGTGCATCTAACGGGGTTATTTTGATTACTACCAAAAAAGGTAAAGCCGGTAAAACAAAGTTTACTGTTGATATGAGTACAGGTTACCAAATTATGGAGAAGCCTTACAATATGGCCAATGCCGAAAATTATGCTACTATAATGAATACTGCTTATACTAATTCTGGGTATTCTGAATATTTACCTAATGCTGAACAATACAGAGGAAAAACTACTGATTGGTGGAAAGCAGGAATCAATAAAGCTTCATCAATAACCAATACTTCTATTGGAGTAACTGGAGGTTCTGAAAAAAATACTTATGCCATCAGTTTGAACTATTACAATTCAGATTCATTTTATGATATTGGAGGATGGGAAAGAGTAACTGCCAGAATTGCTAATGATTTTAAATTTACTGATAAATTTTCGGCAGGGATTACTTTAAATCCTCGTTATGAAACTTGGGGATCTCCAGGAAACTGGGCTGATTTTGTGAAGATTGATCCAATTACTCCTATCTACAAACCGGCAAGTCAATTAAACGGAACTGAAAATGAATATAGTATCTATGCACGTTCTCCATCGTATGTTTGGAATCCAGTAGCTACAGTTAGCCGATTTGATGATAATACTGATCAGTACAATTTAAATACAAATGGTTATTTGCAATACGAACCAATTAAAGGATTAATAATCCGTACACAAGGATCGATTGAAGTTGGAAATAGAGTGCAAAGTATATTCAGACCCGATTTTGTGATTGATGCAGCTCACGAAAAAGCTGAAATTAACAGTATTGAAAGAAGAGCAACTACTAATAGTGATTGGACATGGCAAACTACAGCAACTTATTCTAAAGCATTTGCTGAGAAACACAATACCTCTTTGATGGTTGGTAGTACAATGGAAGAGTACAATGGTAATGATGTATGGGGTTATGGAGAAGGAGTTCCTAATAACTCTGAGTCAATGAGAGAGCTAAATGCAGCAACTAAAAACCGTAACAGTGGGGGAAACAGATGGTCAAACTCTTTACTGTCATACATTTCTCGTTTTTCTTATAATTTCGACAGCAAATACTATTTAACAGCTTCATTTAGACGTGATGGTTCTTCTAAATTTATGGCTAACAACAAATGGGCTAATTTCCCGGCAGCATCAGTTTCCTGGAGAATTTCGAATGAAGATTTTATGACTAATGCCAACTCTGTATTTAATAATTTAACTTTTAGAGCAGGTTGGGGTAAAGTAGGAAATCAAAATTTACCTGCTTCTGTTTATCAGTCTAATATAGGACAAGGTTATTATGTTATTGATGGTCAGGTTGTAGATACTTCATATCCTTCAACAATGGCTAACAGAGACATTCGTTGGGAAACAGTTGAGGATATCAGTTTTGGTCTTGATTTTGGATTGTTCCAAAATAAAATCTCAGGATCATTAGAATATTATCAAAAGAAAACAAACGATATGTTGTTTCTTAAACAGTTCCCTACTTATAGTGGTTTTCCGGGATATTCTACCATTTGGACAAATGTAGGTTCTATGCAATCTAGCGGAATCGATTTATTATTATCTTATAAAGATACTAAAGGCGATTTCTCTTATGGTGTAGATGTAACATTTACCACTGTTGATGTTGAGATGTTGTCATTATCTACTAAAGGAGAAAAATTATATGGTGCGAGTAACAGAACAATAACTATTGAAGGTGATGAGCCAGGTTATTTTTATGGTTATGTTGCAGATGGTTTATTCCAGAATCAAACCCAATTGAATGCTCATACTGACGAACATGGAACTAAGTTACAGCCTTATGCACAACTAGGAGATACTCGTTTTAAAGATGTAAATGGTGACGGTAAATTAGATGATAAAGACCGTACAAAAATTGGTTCTCCTTGGGCTGATTACAATGTTGGTTTGAATTTGAATTTTGCTTATAAAAATTTCGATTTAGTGGCTAATTTCTATTCTAGTATCGGTAATGATTTGGTTAACCAAAATATTTCAGATTTATACAACGGTACCAGTTTAACTAACAAAGTGAGCGGATTAAACAACATGGCTTGGCATGGTGAGGGAACTTCTAATTACGTTCCTCGTTTGTCAAGAGATGATAACAACGAAAACTTTACAAAATTCTCTTCTTTCTATGTTGAAGATGGTTCTTTTGTACGTATGAAAAACCTTCAGTTAGGATATTCATTGTACAATAAATTTGGATTAGATAAATTAAGAATTTCATTATCAGGTCAAAATTTATGGACATGGACTAAATACACAGGAGTAGATCCTGAAGTAGGAGGAGGTGTTTTAGGATCAGGTTTTGGAGGCTGGAATTACCCGGTTCAACCAACAATTCTAATGGGGCTTAATGTAGCATTTTAATAATAAACGAATATGAAAAAAATACTAGTATCAATACTAACTTTTGCTGCTGTTGCAGTTTCTTGTAGTGATTTTATAGAGAAAGAAGCAAGAGGAACTCAAACTTTAGAAAATTACTTTCAAACAGCACAGGAATGTGAAAATTATACCAATGAATTAACCCAGCGATTATTGTTGGCAAAAGATTGGTACACTTTACTTGCGCCAAGATTAATTAACGAAACGGCGACTGATGATGCCTGGATGGGTAACACAGGTCAGGACAATGGTGCGTTTAGACCTTGTGCACAATATGTGGTAACTCCCGAAAATATGGGAGCTATGAATAGTATCTATACAGCACATTATTATACTATTCAATCAGCCAATATTGGTTTAGAGAGAATGGCTGTTGCGCCAATTACTGATGCTCAAAAAAATCAGTACATGGGAGAATCTTTATTCGTTCGTGCTTATTGTTATTACGAATTGGTAAACCTTTTTGGAGGAGTTCCTTTGTACACAAGATCTCTTGGAACAGGAGATTTGAATTTGTCTCGTAGTTCAGCTGCTGAAGTTTATGCTCAAATTGAAGCTGATCTTAAAGAATCGGCAGAAAAATTGGAAAACGTTACTGTATCAAGAAATGGTAGAATTAATAAATGGGCAGCTTATGCTTTATTAGCCCGAGTATCTTTGTTTCAGGAAAAATGGGCTGATGCAAAATTATATGCAACTAAAGTAATTGCAGAAGGACCTTTCCAGTTAGAAGAAAATTTCTTAGATATTTGGAGTGTAGATAACCATAACGGAATTGAATCCATTTTGGAAGCACAAACTTCATCAGTACAAGATAGAAACTTAGGTGCTGCTCTTCCTACTTTTTCTGGAGCCAGAGGAGAAGACAAGCAAAATTTCCCAAGTAATAGTACTGCCGATGTAATTGACGGATGGGGATGGTGTATGCCAACAAGTGACTTAGAAAACGCTTATATTTCAGAGGGTGATGTAATTCGTCGTAGAAGTACTATCACTAAATGGGGAGAAGCGGCTTATGGAGACGAAGTCTTGAATCCAACTCATAAGTTTAGTTTGAATGATAATAAATCAGGACGTATTTGTCGTAAATATTATATTCCTATCGCTACACGTCGTGCATTAGACAAGAAAGACGGACACTTACCATTGAATATTCCATTGATTCGTTTGGCCGAAATGTATCTTACAAGAGCTGAGGCTAATTATCACTTAAATGATGCCGGTGGAGCTATGGACGATATTAATGTAATTAGAGATCGTGTAGATTTACCTATAGTAGAAGGAATGGCCGGACCAAATCTTTTGAGAAAAATCTATAAAGAACGTCGTTTAGAATTAGCTTTTGAAGGATTGCGTTTGTTTGATATCAGAAGACAAAAAGATCCTGGCTCAGGAAAAAAAGTGATTGAAACTTTGATGGGACCTAACGGAACTTTTGTACAATACAATTTGAATTCAACTGATCCTTATGAAACTACTAATACAAGAGAAGCTCAGGATAAAGGAATTAATTTTGATCCGACGAAGCATTTGCTTTGGCCAATTCCTCAGATAGAAAGAGACTTAAGTAACGGTGTAATTACTCAAAATCCAAATTATTAATATGAATTTATTAAAAAAATATAAAGTAAGCCTACTGTTAGTAGGTTTACTTTCCATTAATTCAGCCTTTGTTAGCTGTTCATCTGATGATACTAAAGATTCAGAAACCGGAGTTGAAACTACAACAGAGTTGAAAATTAATCTCGATATGAATCTTCAAACTATGGAAAGTTTTGGAGCTTCTGATGCTTGGCAGTCTAACAATATTGGGAAAAACTGGCCTCTTGATAAAAAAAATAAAATGGCTGATTTGTTGTTCAGTAAAGAACTGGATAGCGATGGAAATCCTAAAGGAATTGGTTTGTCATTATGGCGTTTCAACCTTGGAGCAGGAAGTGCTGAACAAGGAGAAGCAAGTGGTATTACTGATGAGTGGAGACGCAGTGAGTGTTTTACTACTGACGGTGTAAGCTATAATATGAATAAGCAAGCAGGTCAGGTATGGTTTATGAAAGCGGCAAAACAACGTGGAGTTGATAAGTTGTTGGCTTTTACCAATAGTGCTCCTGTTTATTTGACCCAAAACGGAAAAGCACACGCAAGTATTAACACTTTTTACAATCTAAAAGATGGTAAAATGCCTGAATTAGCTGATTTTTGGGTTAATGCTATTGATAAACTAAAGACAGAACACGATTTAACAATTGATTATTTAAGTCCGTTTAATGAACCACAGTACGAATGGGATGGTTCAAGTCAGGAAGGTTCTCCGGCTACAAATGCCAATATTTATAGTTTTGTGAATATTTTGTCTCCAAAATTACAGGCAAAAGGATTGAATTCGAAAATTGTTGTAGGTGAAGCTGGTGCTTTCGAACCGTTGTATAAAACGGTAAGTGGAAAAGAAAATCGTTCTAACCAGATTGATTATTTCTTTGGAGTTAATTCGGCTAAAAACATTGCAGGATTAAGCAATGTAAAGAAAACAATTTCTGGACATAGTTATTGGCAAGCTTGGCCATTGAGAGAATTAATTACATCAAGACAATCAGTTGCAACCAGAGCAGCAACAGTTCCGGGATTGAGTGTTTGGGCTTCTGAATATTGTATTCTTGAAAATCCGGGAACATCAGAACTTCCGGGTGGAGCAGGCCCAGGTAGAGATTTAGGAATTAGAACCGCACTTTGGGTTGCCCGTATTATCAGTACTGATATTTCCATTGGAGGAGTTACTTCATGGCAATGGTGGACGGCTATAAGTCGTGGTGATTACAAAGACGGATTACTTCATGTTGATGACGGATTATCAAATGGTGCTGGTGATGCTAATTATTGTAAATATGATGGTAATATAAGAGAAACTAAAATTCTTTGGGCTTTAGGGAACTTCTCTTTCTTTATAAAGCCGGGTATGCAAAGAGTTCAAATACCTAATATAGATAATGCTGCTGCAACTACTAATGTAATGCTAACAGCCTACAAAGATGAAGTAGCAAAAAAACTGATTATTGTAGCGGTTAATGTTTCTGCTTCGGCAAAAACATACAAATTAAATCTTGCAGGTGGTGCTTTAGTTGATAATAAATTCACACCTTATATTACTTCTGAAACAATGAGTTTGAAAAAAGGAGCAGCTGTTGATGCAACTGCTTTTGATATTCCGGCTAAATCTATTGTAACCTATGTAGGAACTTACAATTAAGAAATTTAATAAAAATTAAAAAATGAGAATTAATAACTCTCATTTTTATTGATAAGAGTTTGCTGTGTAAAAACAGTAAACTCTTATTTATAATTCATAAATAAAAAAATAGAATAGTGTTTACAAAAAAAATCTTAGTAGCTGTTTTTTTCTTGTCATGTTGGTCTGCTTTCAGTCAGCTGTCATTTGGTGATTCGAAGAAAATAAATGATAACTGGAAGTTTAATCTTCAGGATATTTCGGATGCTAAAAACACAGCATTTGACGATAGTAATTGGCAGAAGGTAAATGTACCGCATGACTGGAGTGTAAAAGGACAATTAAGCCCAACATTGGCTAGTTGTACCGGTTATCTTCCCGGGGGAATTGCCTGGTATAGAAAATCAATCAATATTCCACAAAGTAAAAGTGGCGAAAAAGTTTATTTGTATTTTGAAGGTGTTTACAACAGAAGCGAAGTTTTTATTAACGGACATTCTTTAGGAAAACGTCCTAACGGCTATATTTCTTTTGCTTATGATGCAACTGCTTATGTGAAATTTGGAGCAGAAAACACAATTGCTGTTCGTGTGGATCACAGTCAAAGTGCCGATTCGAGATGGTATTCAGGTTCAGGTATTTATAGAGATGTTTGGGTAGTGTATGCTAATCCGGTGCATATTGCACAGTGGGGCGTTTATGCTTATCCGGAAGTGAAAAAAGGAACAGGAACTTTAAATGTAGAAGTTGAGGTTGAAAATGGTTCTGCATCAAAATCTACTCTTACTGTAGTTAACGAATTGATTTCGAAAGAAGGAAAATCTGTTGCAAAAACTTCTAATAAGATTGAGGTTACAGCCAATACAAACGGTAAAATTGCAACCAAATTGCAAGTTAAAAATCCAAAATTATGGGATTTAGATAATCCAAATTTATACCAACTGAAAACAACTGTTTTTAAAGATGGTAAGGAAATAGACCAAACGTTTACAAAAACAGGTTTTAGAAAATTTACATTTGATGCTAATAATGGTTTTGCATTAAATGATAAATGGATGAAAATGAAGGGGGTTTGCTTGCATCATGACGCAGGTGTTTTAGGTTCAGCAGTTCCTCGTGAAGTTTGGGAATCAAGATTAAAAACATTGAAAGAAATAGGTGTAAATGCTATACGCACCAGCCATAATCCGCAGGCACCTGATTTTTATGAATTGTGTGACGAATTAGGATTGTTAGTCTTAAATGAAGCTTATGACGAATGGGAGTTTCCTAAACGCAAGTGGATGACAGGCTGGAATGTAGGCACACCGGAATTTCAAGGAAGCTTTGATATTTTTGCTGATTGGGCCGAAAAAGATCTGGAAGATTTTGTTCGTCGTGACAGAAATCATTTATCTGTTTTTGGATGGAGTATTGGTAACGAAGTAGATTATCCAAATGATCCCTATTCACATCCGGTTTTGGATAAAGGAAAAGACGGATTTGGACAGGCAGCTTACGGCGGTTACAAAAAAGACGCACCAGATGCCATGCGCTTAGGTGCCATTGCAAAACGTTTGGTTGCAGCAGTTAAGAAATACGATAAATCCCGTCCAACTACAGCAGGATTAGCAGGAGTAGCCATGTCTAATGAAACTGAATATCCGGGAGCTTTAGATATTACGGGATATAATTATACCGAAAGTAAATACTTATCTGATCATAAGAAATATCCAAACAGAGTCATTTTTGGTAGTGAAAATGTTCACGATATGGAACCTTGGTTAGCTGTAAAAAATAACAAGCATATTTTTGGGCAATTTCTCTGGACTGGTATCGATTATTTAGGAGAATCAGGAAGCTGGCCTTCAAGAGGTTTTTACTCAGGATTGGTTGATTTTGCAGGAATTATCAAACCCAGAGGGTATTTTCGTCAGTCATTGTGGTCCGATAAACCGATGACTTACATTGGTACTTATCCATTAAAAGATGAAAAAGAAGTTTCTAAAGATGCGTGGCCAATTTGGAATTATAATTCCGGAGCAACAATTCGTGTGGTTTGTTATACCAATGCTGCTAAAGCTCGTTTGGAATTAAACGGAAAAGTAGTAGGTGATACTAAATCTTACGATGAAAAAACAGGAATTATTTACTGGGATATTCCATTTACTTCAGGAAAATTAGAAGCAATTGGTTTAAGTAATGACAACAAAGAAGTAAGCCGATATGCAATTACATCTACTGAACAACCTGTTGAATTAACAATTGCTGATAAAAACATCACGATTGCTAAAGATAAAGGTGTGGCAAAAATAATGGTTCAGTTAAAAGATGAAAAAGGATTACAAGTAATGTTGTCAGATAATGAAGTGACATGCACTATCAGTGGGCCTGGAGTTTTATTAGGCTTGGAAGCTGGAAACAATAGCGACATGACTGATTATACAGATAATGTACATAGAGTATTTCATGGTCAGATAGCTGCTTATATTCAGGCTACTGGCGAAGCGCAACCCATAAAAGTGACATTTACAAGTCAGTGGTTAAAACCAGTTGAAATGATTATCAATGTAAAATAAGTGTTAATTAGGTTAGTTTCTCAATCAACCTGTCTGTTAGTGGTTTTCAGGCAGGCTGATTGTTTCTACGATGAAACGGATAGCTTTCTCTAAAACAATAATGAGATAGTAATCAAGATTGTTCCTTACTAATTATCTAATGCACAAAAGAAATGTTAATAATGAAAAACAACAGCATGCAAATCAAATATATAGTAACATCAGTTTTTCTGCTGTTCTTTCTCTCCTCATGGAATTCCGGAGATAAGAAGGTAATAAATATTGATGGCGACTGGACAGTTGCCTTAGACAGTACCGATATTGGACTTAAAAACGGCTGGCAAAATACGGCTTTTAAGCAGTCAATGAAATTACCGGGAACTACAGATGATGCAGGTCTTGGAGTACCTAATAAACTAAAACCAAGTATAGAAAAGCCACAAATGAGCCATTTAACCCGTAAAAACAGTTATTTGGGAGCTGCCTGGTACAGCCGTGAAATTACAATTCCTAAAAATTGGAAAGGTAAAGAAATGCTATTAAAACTGGAGCGTGTTTTATGGAAAACTAATGTTTGGATTGATGGAAAAGAACTGGGAACGGAACAAAATAGCCTTATTGCCCCACATTATTTTGATCTTAGTAAATATCTTATTGCCGGTAAAACACATCGTATAACTATTCGTATTGACAACCGTAAACTATTTGATATTAGTGTAGATAACATGGCACATGCTTATACTAATCATACACAAATTATTTGGAATGGTGTTATTGGCAAAATGGAAATTGAAGCATTTGATGCCGTTCGAATTAGTAATCTTCAGATTAAACCTGAAATTAGTAGCGGAACTGCACAAGTAAAATTGGCATTGAATAACAATACCAATAAAATTGCTAAGGGAATATTAAAAATTACTGCGGTAAATAAAAAAAGCAATATTCCGGTAGCAACACTTCAAAAGGATATCCAGGTCAAAATGGGACAATCTGTTATTGAAGTAGATTATAATATGGGCAAGGACGTAAAGCTTTGGAGTGAATTTTCACCTGAGCTGTATGAATTGAAAGCCGAATTAAACGCAGCTAAAAATACATCAACTATTTCAGCCGATTTTGGAATGCGCAGTTTTTCTAAAAAAGGATCGGTACTTACAATAAATAATCGTCCTGTATTTTTAAGAGGAACATTAGAATGTGATATTTTTCCGCTTACTGGCTATGCGCCAATGGACAAAGAAGGATGGAGAAAAGTATTTGGAACAGCTAAAAACTGGGGATTGAATCACCTGCGTTTTCATTCCTGGTGTCCGCCTCAGGCTGCTTTTGAAGTAGCAGATGAAATGGGATTTTATTTGCAGGTTGAATTGCCGGTTTGGGTTCTTAAAATTGGAGAAGATCAAAAAACAACTGATTTTTTATATGCCGAAGCACAGCGAATGATTGATGAATATGGTAATCATCCTTCTTTTTGTATGTGGTCAATGGGTAATGAACTTCAGGGAGATATGACTGTTTTAACAAAATTAATGAACAGTTTAAAAGCTCAGGATGCTAGACATTTGTACACCACAACTTCTTTTACTTTCGAAAATGGACATGGAAAATGGCCGGAACCGGAAGATGATTTCTTTATTACCCAATGGACTAAACAAGGATGGGTGCGTGGTCAGGGTGTTTTTAATAGTGAATCACCAAATTTTAACAAAGATTATGTAGCTTCGGTTGAAGGAATGACGGTGCCATTGGTTACACATGAAATTGGACAATATGCCGTTTATCCTAAAATAGATGAAATTTCGAAATATACAGGAGTCTTAGATCCTATTAATTTTAAATCGGTAAAAGAAGATTTAGAACGAAAAGGATTAATCAATAAAGCCGCTGATTATACTCAGGCTTCCGGTAAATTAGCTGTAATACTTTATAAAGAAGAAATAGAGAGAGCCTTAAAAACAGCAGGAATTAGTGGTTTTCAATTATTAGATTTACATGATTTTCCGGGACAAGGAACGGCTTTAGTAGGTTTGCTGGATGCTTTTTGGGACAGCAAAGGTTTGATTTCGGCAGAAGAATTTAGAGCGTTTTCAGCTCCTGTAGTGCCACTTATGCGTTTTGCTAAAGCAACTTATACTAATAATGAATCTTTTACAGCTTCATTAGATATAAGTAATTATGCTGAAAGTAATTTGAATAATCAGGAAATTGAATGGAGTATTTCTGATGGAAATACACTAATTGCTTCGGGAAATACTAAAGCTACTATCGCTATTGGTTACAATCATAAAGTTTTAGATTTAAACGAAAGTCTTCAGAAAATTACAAAGGCATCAAAATTGACCGTTAAAGTAAATTTAAAGGGAACAAGTTATAAAAACCAATGGAATATTTGGGTTTATCCGCAGAAACAGACTATTGATTATGGAAAAGTAGTTTATACCAGAAATCTTGATGAAGCGTATAAATTGCTTAATGCCGGAAAGAAAGTATTATTGAATCCGGATTGGAAAAAAATTAAAGGTATCGAAGGGAAATTTGTTCCTGTATTTTGGAGTCCGGTTCATTTTCCAAAACAGGCCGGGACTATGGGAGTGCTGTGTAATCCTTCGCATAAAGCTTTGGATCATTTCCCAACAGATATGAATACCGATTGGCAATGGTGGGATCTGAACGTAAACTCTACAACACTTATCATGGATAGTGTTGTAGGAGGAAATCCTATTGTAGAAATGGTTGATAATTTTGCTAACAACCGCAAGTTAGCTTCGCTTTTTGAAGGAAGTGTAGGAACTGGAAAATTGATGATTGCATCCTTTGATTTAAGTACGGATTTAGAAAAACGTCCTGTTGCAAAACAGATGTTGATTTCGATACTAGATTATATGAATAGTTCTTCATTTAATCCGGATACTATTAAAAATCCAGATGCTTTAAAATTGATTTTAAAAGAAGAAAAAGAAAAAGCTAAAGAAGGAGCTACAAGTATTTATTAGAGTAAATAACAAAATCACAAAAACAACAACAACAACAACAAACCTATTTGCAGTAAATTATTGTAATAGGTTTGTTTTGTAATAAACATCGCTGTTTTTTTTGAAAAACAGTTAAGCATTATTTATGAGAATATTAAAAATAATTTCAGCAAGTACAGTTTTTACAGGTTTGTTATTGATTGCATCTTGTTCATCAAAAATGAATTCGAAATCAGAACCAACACTTTCGAATATTGCCGAAATTAAAATTGATTTGAATCAGGAGTTACAAACTATGGATGGTTTTGGAGCATCAGATGCCTGGAGGTGTCAGATGGTTGGTAAAAATTGGCCTTTAGAAAAAAGAAATGCGATTGCCGATTTACTTTTTAGTAAAGAGGTTGATAAAGAAGGGAATCCTAAAGGAATTGGCTTGTCTGTTTGGAGATTTTATTTAGGTGCGGGAAGTACGGAACAAGGATTAAATAGCGGTATTGCTGATGAATGGCGTAGAAGCGAATGCTTTCAAAATCCAGATGGAAGTTATGACTGGACAAAGCAAGCGGGACAAAGATGGTTTTTACAGGCAGCTAAAAGTCGCGGAGTTGAAAAATTTCTGGCTTTCACCATTAGTCCGCCGGTACAAATGACATTAAATGGAAAAGCGTTTTCGCCACAAAAAGTTAATATGAATATCAAAAAGGGAATGCTTCCTAATTATGCCGACTTTTTGGTAGAAACTATTGATAATTTACAGCGCAATGAAGGAATTACTTTTGATTATTTAAGTCCAATAAACGAACCGCAATGGGATTGGATGGCTGGGGAAAACGGGCTGGCAAGCCAGGAAGGAACTCCTGCAACCAATCAGGAAATGTTTAATTTTACAAAACTTTTATCAGAACGAATACAATCAAAATCACTGAAAACAGAGATTGTTCTGGGGGAAGCAGCTATAATAAATTATTTGTATGAAAATGTAAATGACGAAAGTAGAGACGATCAAATAAATACGTTTTTTGGTTCATCTTCAACCAATATTTCACAATTGCCTCATGTGAAAAAAGTAATTACAGGACACAGTTATTTTTCGATTTGGCCAGTAAAAGACCAAATAAGTTATCGTGAGAAATTAAGTTCTCGTTTAAAACAAATTGAGAACTTAAAATATTGGCAAACGGAATATAGTATTCTGGAACAACTTGGTGAAGATGTAATTCCGGGTAGCTCTGGTCATCAAAGAGATCTTGGAATGAAAACGGCACTTTTTGCTGCACAAATTATTCATAACGATATTGCTGTTGCCAATGCTTCTTCATGGCAATGGTGGACGGCTCTCAGTAGGGCTGATTTCAAGGATGGATTAATTTATCTGGACGATGGAACAAACAACGGAAGTATGATTGACGGTTATTGTAAAAATGATGGATTCTATCATGATTCAAAATTATTATGGGCTTTTGGTAATTATTCTCGTTTTGTACGTCCCGGAATGATTCGTTTACAAATCGAAAATCAAAAAGTTGAAGATGGTATATTGCTGACTGCTTACAAAGATGTAGCTAATAAAAAAGTAGTAATTGTGGCCGTCAACAATAACGATTCGATGAAAAGGTATAAGTTGAATCTTTCTGGAAGCGTATTGATAAAAAAAGCATTGACTCCTTATACTACTTCAGAAACCATGAGTTTGAAAAAAGGTACTGATGTAACAGCGGCTAGTTTTGAAATTCCGGCAAGAGCTGTAGTTACTTATGTAGGTATTTATAAATAGGGTTTTTGTCGTATAAAGAATAAAAAAATTAACTTTTGATAAATTTACCCTCATTATTTGCGAATTTGTCCCTCTTTATTATAGTTATTTAATCATTTCTTTGCTTCTATAAGCTGTATTTATAGAAAACCATAATGATATAGCGCACTTATTTTATTAAAAATATAATTTATGTTAACAACAAAAAAAACTTTTCTAGCAATTCTCGCTTTTTCTTATGGAGCCGCTTTTAGCCAAATAGGATTTGGGGATTCTCAAAAAATTAATGAACAATGGAAATTTATTCTGCAGGACAATAAAGACTTTCAGAATTCAAGTTTTGATGATGGTAAATGGCAAAATATTGCACTTCCTCATGATTGGAGTATCAAAGGACAATTGAGTCCAACCTTAGCGAGTGCTACAGGATTTTTACCCGGAGGAATTGCATGGTACAGAAAATCAATGGATGTTCCTTCAGCAAAGAAAGGTCAAAAAGTATATTTGTATTTTGAAGGGGTGTACAACAGAAGCGAAGTTTTTGTTAATGGAAAGTCTTTAGGGAAACGTCCTAATGGCTATCTTTCTTTTGCTTATGATGCTACTCCGTACATTAAATATGGAGAAAAAAATACGATTGCTGTTCGTGTGGATCACAGTAAAAGTGCCGATTCACGTTGGTACACTGGTTCAGGGATTTACCGTAATGTTTGGGTAGTTTATGCTAATCCGGTGCATATTGCACAATGGGGTGTTTATGCTTATCCTGAAGTAAGTAAAAATACAGGAACTTTGAATGTTGAAGTGGATGTAGAAAATGCTTCTGCTGGAAATACCAATTTAACTGTTGTTAACGAATTGATTTCCAATGATGGAAAAACAGTTGCAAAGAGTACTAATAATGTAGCAATTGCTGCTAATCAATCAGGAAAAATAGCGACAAAAATAAAAGTGAATAATCCTAAATTATGGGATTTAGCGCATCCAAATTTGTACCAACTAAAAACTACCGTGTTAAAAGACGGACAAGTAGTGGATCATTCGGTGACTCAAACAGGTTTCCGCAATTTTACTTTTGATGCCAATAAAGGTTTTGCTTTAAACGGCAAATGGATGAAAATAAAAGGGGTTTGTTTGCACCATGATGCGGGAGTATTAGGTTCGGCGGTTCCTCGCGAGGTATTAGAAGGAAGATTGAAAACCTTAAAGGAAATTGGAGTAAATGCAATACGTACCAGTCATAATCCTCAGGCACCAGATTTTTATGAACTTTGCGACCAATTAGGTTTATTGGTTCTAAACGAAGCTTATGACGAATGGGAGTTCCCAAAACGCAAATGGTTAGAAGGATGGAATCAGGGAACACCAGGATTTGAAGGTTCTTTTGATATTTTTGCTGATTGGGCCGAAAAAGATTTGGAAGATTTTGTGCGTCGTGATAGAAATCATCTTTCTGTTTTTGCCTGGAGTATTGGTAACGAAGTAGATTATCCTAATGATCCATATTCTCACCCGGTATTAGCTGGAGGAGGAGATACAGGATTCTCACAAGCCGCTTACGGAGGTTATAAAAAAGATGCTCCGGATGCGATGCGTTTGGGAGCAATTGCAAAACGATTGGTTGCTGCAGTAAAAAAATACGACAAGTCTCGTCCTACAACTGCTGGTTTAGCCGGAGTAGCGATGTCTAATGAAACAGAATATCCGGGAGCTTTGGATATTACAGGATACAATTATACCGAAAGTAAATACCAATCAGATCATAAAAAATACCCTAAACGTGTAATTTTTGGTAGCGAAAACCGTCATGATTATGATGCCTGGTTAGCGGTAAAAAACAACGAACATATTTTTGGACAATTTTTATGGACAGGAATTGATTATCTAGGAGAATCAGGAAGATGGCCGTCAAGAGGATTCTATTCGGGATTGGTTGATTTTGCAGGACAAATTAAACCTAGAGGTTATTTCCGTCAATCACTTTGGTCAGATACACCAATGATTTACATTGGAACTTATCTTTCGAATAATCCAAACAAAAAAGACCTGTCAATGGATGCTTGGCCATTGTGGAATTACAATGATGGTCAAAAAGTAAAAGTGGTTTGTTATACCAATGCTGCTAAAGCGCGACTTGAATTAGATGGAAAAATTGTTGGCGAAGTGAAAAACTACGATTCGGAAGTTGGAATTATTTCTTGGGATATTCCGTTTCAATCAGGAAAACTGGAAGCTGTAGGATTGGATAAAAATGATAAAGAAGTGAGCCGTTATGCTATTACTTCTTCAAAACAACCTCATGCTATTGTTGTGAAAAGTGCTGATGCAGTTGTCAATAAAGACAGAGGTGTAGCCGAAATCATGTTGCAAATAGTTGATGAAAACGGAGTTCCGGTAATGATTTCTGATAATGAAATTACTTGTAAAATTCTAAGTGGTTCAGCGAGTTTATTAGGCTTAGAAGCTGGAAATAATTCGGATATGACTGATTATACTGATAATGTACACCGTGTTTTTCACGGACATATTTTAGCTTATATTCAGGCAAATGGAACAAATGAACCTGTTAAAGTTCAGTTTTCCAGCCCATGGTTAAAATCAGTAGAAGTTACTATTAATGTAAAATAACACGCTTTTATACAGTAATTTACGTTTTTAAAATAAAGTATTACTATCCGTTACTTATACCAAATTATTGAGATGGCACAAAGATGAAACTGATTTTAAAAGATTATCGCAGATTTTAATTTATAAAGAACTATGAAAAATCCGTTTTTATCTGTTCAATCAGTGTCACCTGCCTGTCGGTAGACAGGTCTGTGGCCTATTTCTTTATTTAGTCCGCTTAGCGGACAGTCATAAAATAAAATATTTCTACAGAATAAGCTGTTTGTTTTTTAGCAGATAGCTTATTTCTTATGATAAAAATGTTTATTATATTTGAAGTGTAATATTAACACATATAAAAACCAAAAAATGAGAATAAAGAATAAAATTGCTCTGGCACTAGTAGTTGTATTGGTATCGGTTGCTACCAATGCCCAGAAAACAGTTTTTAAAAAAGATGAATTTAAACAATGGGCTCAAACCCCTCCAATGGGATGGAACAGTTGGGATTGTTATGGCTCGACAGTGGAGGAGCATGAGGTAAAAGCCAATGCGGATTATATGGTTAAAAACCTAAAAAAATCAGGTTGGGAATATATTGTAGTAGACATCAGATGGTTTGTTGAAAATGATAAAGCAGGAGGCTACAACCAGAAAGACCCACGTTATGTAATGGATCAATACGGAAGATATTTACCAGCATTGAATAGATTTCCATCAGCAAAAGACGGACAGGGATTTAAACCTTTATCTGATTATATTCATAGTAAAGGATTGAAATTTGGAATCCACATTATGCGTGGAATTCCTAAAAAAGCAGTACAAGAAAAGTTACCAATTAAAGGTGCTAACGGAATTACCGCTGACCAAATTTATACTACAGCCTTACAATGCGAATGGTTGAAAGACAATTATACTATTCTTGCAGATAAACCGGGAGCACAGGAATATTATGATTCTTTATTCGAATTGTACGCTCAATGGGGAGTAGATTTTATCAAAATCGATGATTTGTCAAGACCGTATCACGAAGCAGAAATCAATTTGATTAGAAAAGCAATTGACAAATGTGGTCGCAAAATAGTTTTAAGTACTTCACCTGGAGAAACACCAATTTCAGCAGCTGCTCACGTGGGTTCTCATGCTAATATGTGGCGTATGGTGGATGATGTTTGGGATACCTGGCCACATGTTACCCATTTGATGGATGTGGCTCAAAAATGGTACCCACATATTGCACCTGGTACCTGGCCTGATTGCGATATGATTCCTTTAGGAAGAATTTCGTTAAGAGGAGAACGTGGCGAAGATAGAATGTCCCGATTAACCAAAGACGAACAATATACATTGATGACCTTCTTTAATATTTTTAAATCGCCATTGTTTTTTGGAGGAGATATGCCAAGTAATGATGCTTTTACTTTATCATTATTAACCAATAAAGAAGTCCTAAAAATGCACCGTGAAAGTACTGATGTAAAGCAACTTTTTCAAAAAGACGGGAAAGTGGCAGTGACTTCAAAAAATCCAAAAGACGGAAGTATTTATTTAGCATTGTTTAATCTTTCAGATAAAAAGACTGAAAATGTTACTGTTTCTTTATCTGATTTAGGAATTAAAAATGCCGATGTTACTAATCTATGGACAGGAAAAAAAACAGGTTCAGTTTCTAATGAAATTTCCGCTTCGTTAGCGGCTCATAGTTCTGTTCTTTATAAATTAAAAGCCAAAAAATAATGCTCAAATTACAATTCAGTTTGCTTTTGTTTTTACTATTAACTAGTTTTTCAAAAGCTCAAAATAAAAACGGTGTTCCGCCTGTTATTGCCGAAAAAGATTTAACATCTTACCTGTTTGTTTATTTCACAGGGAATAGTGTTGAAGAGGAAGCGGTGCGTTATGCTATTAGTGCTGATGGTTATCATTATTACCATCTTAATGATAACAAACCTATTTTAGATAGTAAAATAATCAGTTCTACAGGCGGTGTTCGTGATCCGCATATTTTAAGAGGTGACGATGGTAAAACATTTTACATGGTGTTGACTGATATGACTTCTTCTAAAGGTTGGGATTCTAATCGTGCAATGGTATTATTAAAAAGTACCGATTTGGTAAATTGGAAAAGCAACGTAGTCAATATCCAAAAGACTTTTCCCGGAAATGAAAATTTAAAAAGAGTTTGGGCACCACAAACTATCTATGATGCAAAAGCGGGTAAATACATGATTTATTATAGCATGCAACATGCCGGAGGTCCTGATATTATTTATTATGCTTATGCTAATAAGGATTTTACAGCCTTGGAATCTGAGCCAAAAGTGTTGTTTGTTCCAAAGGCTAAAAATGCTTGTATTGATGGTGATATTATCGAAAAAGACGGCGTTTACCATCTTTTTTATAAAACCGAAACCAATACTCCGGGAATTAAAGTGGCTACAACAACTGATTTGACATCTGGAAACTGGACAGAAAATGATAATTATTTGCAACAAACTAAAGAAGGTGTTGAAGGTTCCAGTGTATTCAAATTAAATCATTCTGACGAATATATCTTGATGTATGATGTCTACATGAAAGGAAAATATCAGTTTACTAAAACAAAAGATTTAGAACATTTCACGGTAATTGACAACGAAATTTCAATGGATTTTCATCCGCGTCACGGAACGATTTTACCTATTACACGCTCTGAATTGAAAGCTTTGATTGCCAAATGGGGAAAACCAGCAGCTTATCCACAAATTAATAATAATCCTGTTCTTGAAGGCTATCATGCTGATCCTGAAGTTTTGTATGCTGAGAAAACGGGAAAATATTATATCTACCCAACCAGTGATGGATTTGATGGATGGGGTGGTTATTATTTTAAAGCTTTTTCATCGGATAATCTAGTAGACTGGAAACCGGAAGGAGTCATTTTAGATCTTAAAAAAGATGTCCCTTGGGCGGGAAGAAATGCCTGGGCACCTTGTATCGTGGAGAAAAAAATAAAAGGAAAATATAAGTATTTTTATTATTACACTGGAGCGCAAAAAGTAGGAGTAGCGGTTTCAGACAATCCTACAGGTCCATTTAAAGATTGCGGAAAACCAATTGTAGCTACCCGACCTGAAGGCATAAAAGACGGGCAGGAAATTGATCCGGACGTTTTTACTGATCCAAAAACGGGTAAAAGTTATTTGTATTGGGGAAATATGTATATGGGAGTGGCTGAGTTAAATCCTGATATGGTTTCTTTAAAACCAGGAACTACCAAGGTAATTGCCGTAAATGATAGTTACCGCGAAGGAACTTATGTATTTTATCGAAATGATAAATATTACTTTATGTGGAGTGAAGACGACACCAGAAGTCCAAATTATAAAGTGAGATATGGTATTTCAGATTCGCCACTTGGACCAATTGTAATGCCAAAAGATAATATTGTCATCCAGGGAAACAAAGAACAAGGAATTTATGCAACAGGACATAATTCGGTAGTGAAAGTTCCTAAAAAAGACGAATGGTATATTGTATATCACCGTTTTTCGTACCCTACCGGAATCAATATGGGCGATGCAGCCGGTTTTCATCGTGAAGTGGCCATCGATAAACTCGAATTCAATGCTGACGGAACGATTAAGCAAGTTGTTCCTACTCATGCAGGAATTAATCCTGTGAAGAAGAATTAAAGAATAAATTTTGCCTTAAAAAAGGAAAGCACTATTTAATAAAGTTGCTTTCCTTTTTTTATATAATTCATAAACTGGTAGGGTGTAGTGTTGTTAGTTGAGTTGACTTTTTATCTTTGAAATAACTATAACCAATTACCATTTTTTTATATAAATATTCTTTTAAAAAAGAACTTTTAAATTTTTATAACTATTATGAAGAACTACCAATTTCTAGTTTTATTACTATTGTGTTTACCTGTTTGGGCGCAACAATCAGAAAATAAAAAAGCACTTGAAAAATCGAATAGTAATTCGGTTTTCGAAATTAAAAATCCCGATTTTAAATTAAGTCCTGTAACAGGAATGACCAAACAACATTGGAAAGATGCGGCAATGTATCTTTTGGAAGGCGCTTTTGGTTATATCCATTCCTTAGACGATCCGATGAAATTTCCCAAACAAGAAGGGAAAAGTTATCCGCAAGATGAAGGGAAAGTGCCAACTGAAAAACTGGAAGGTTTGTGTAGAACTTTGTTTGTGGCAGCTCCGCTTTTAAAAGAAAATCCTTCTTTAGTTATCAATAACATAAAAGTTGCCGATTATTATCGACATCAGATTACTCAACTAACAAATCCTCAAAGTTCGTCTTATATTGTTCCTCGTTCTAAAAATGGTGGGCCAAGTCAGAATTTAGTGGAGTTTGGAGCTTTGTCTATTTCGTTAATTACGAATCCTGAAGTGTTATGGAATCCTTTGACTCAGCAACAAAAAGATGCTTTGGCAAAAACCATGCTGAGTTATGGAGATGGACCAACGGTGGATTCGAACTGGAAGTTTTTCAACATTTTTGTGTTGAGTTTCTTTAAGCAACAAGGTTACGCAGTAAACGAAAAATTATTAGTTGAATATTTAGAAAAATCGCTAAAAGATTACAGAGGAAACGGCTGGTACAATGACAGTCCTGCTTATGATTATTACAGTATGTGGGCTTTTCAGATGTATGGGATGATGTGGTCGGAATATTTTGGAAAGAAAAATTATCCGGAATATGCAGCCCGATTTGAAAATAATTTCAAGGAATTAAACAATAATTACCCGTATTTATTTAGTCAAAATGGTGAAATGATTGTGTGGGGCAGAAGCATGAGTTACAGAGTGGGAGCTGTTATTCCGTTTCCGCTAATGGGATTTCAAAAAGATTCCTCGATTAATTATGGTTGGATGCGAAGAATAGCTTCGGGAGTGATTAAACAATTTTTCACACATCCTGATTTTATGGAGGATAATGTTCCTACGCTTGGGGTTTATGGACCTTTTGAACCTGCGGTGCAAGTTTACAGCTGTCGTGGCAGTGTGTATTGGATGGGGAAAATATTTTTTGGTTTATTAGTTCCTGATGATAATCCGTTTTGGACAGCCAAAGAAAATAATGGTGATTGGGAAACCCAATTCGAGAAAAATAAAGTGTACAATAAATTTCAGGGCGTTTCTGAAATTTTAATTACCGATTATCCAAATATTGGCGCTTCGGAAGTAAGAGCCTGGTGTAATGCTAAAGTAAAAGACGATTGGCAGAAATTTAGATCGACAGAAAACTACAACCGATTATCCTATAATAGTGCATTCCCTTGGCAGGCTGATGGTGAAAAGGGCGAAGTGGCGATGAATTATGTCATCAAAAATAAATCGGACAAATGGGAAGCTTTTCGATTGTATAACTTTAAAAAGTTTGAAGATGGCATTTATTATCGAGACGTAGTTTTAGAAACCGATTCGAATGTGAAATTTAATCTGGCTGATATTCCTTTGGCAAACGGAATTTTAAGAGTTGATAAAAATAACAGTACAGTACCATTTGCAGTGCGTTTAGGACATTATGCTTTGCCAAAATTAGATGGTGAAATTAAGACTACTGTTCGAAAAATAAAAAATTACGAAGTAACCATTATTGATAATGGAAAATACCAATTAGCAATGATTCCGCTTTTAGGTTGGGATAAATCAGAAGTGGTTCAGGCTAAAGGTTTGCATCCTGAGGCCAATGAAAGTTCGGTTATTAATCTTTCGAATAATTATTTACCTCAAAAAGAACAATCCACTGTTTATGCCACATTAATGTTGTGGAAAAAATCAGGAGAAAAATGGAGTAACAAAGAATTATTAGCCGTGAAAAAGATTGGTTTTTCTTCGAAAGAAAATACAGTAAATGTTTCTTTGGCAAATGGAGAAAAGAAGTTGGTGAAATTTTAAAAGTTTAGTTTCTCAAATAAAATTCGAAACCAGTAAATAAGAATGTTTACTGGTTTTTTGATTTTAACTTTTATGAATGTCCGCTAAGCGGACTAAAAAAAGCCACAGATGACAATGACTGAACAGATAAAAAACGGATTTTTATAGTTCTTTGGAAATGAAAATCTGCAATAATCCGATAGAATCAGTTTTATCTGTGTCCCATTCTCAATTATTTGTATGAGAAACCCATATTCATATAGCTTTTAAAATACAGGATGCTACAGGATGAAGTGTTTGTATTGTATTTGTAAATTGCTATTCTATTACTTCAATTTATATTTATTAGATGAAAAAAAATATTGGTTTTTTAAAGTCATTTTTATTTCAGTATAGACTTTGTCTGTGTTTTTTATTCTTAGGATTAAATACTATTCAGGCCGCGCCAGATACCGTTTTTAATGTAAAGACTTTTGGTGCCAAAGGAGATAGTACTACATTAGATACACAGGCCATCAATAATACAATTGAAGCTGCTGCCAAGGCAGGTGGTGGAACAGTTTATTTTCCAGCGGGAACTTATCTTAGTTTTTCTATCCGACTTAAAAGTCATATTTTACTTTATCTAGATCAGGGTGCTACTATTTTAGCAGCAACACCTTCTGATAAAATAGGTTATGATGCTCCCGAAAAAGCAGATAATGAAATTTATCAGGATTTTGGACATAGCCATTGGCAAAACAGTCTAATCTGGGGCGAAAATTTGGAGGATATATCCATTTTGGGACCAGGAATAATTCATGGAAAAGGATTGTCAAGAAGTGGCCCTTATCGTGCGCCAATAGGAAATAAAGCCATTGCTTTGAAGCTTTGTCGTAATGTAACGTTAAAAGATTTTACCATATTATACGGTGGACATTTTGGAATATTAGCAACTGGAGTAGATAATCTAACTATAGATAATTTAAAAATTGATACCAATCGGGATGGAATGGATATCGATTGTTGTAAAAACGTTCGTATTTCAAATTGCACTGTAAATTCTCCGTGGGATGATGCTATTTGTCTTAAAAGTTCATTTGCTTTGGGTTATGCCCGACCAACCGAAAACGTAACTATTACCAATTGCAGTGTTAGCGGTTTTGATCGAGGTACTTTTTACAACGGAACTTACCTGCGCAATGAAGCTCATTTGGTTCCTGATAAAGAAGGACCAACAGGAAGAATAAAATTTGGAACAGAATCGAATGGCGGTTTTAAAAACATTACAATCAGTAGTTGTGTTTTTGAATATTGCCGCGGATTAGCACTCGAAACCGTTGATGGTGGTTTGTTAGAAGATGTGACTATCAGTAATATTACAATGCGTGATATTATCAATTCGCCTATTTTTTTACGTCTCGGAGGTCGAATGCGTGCGCCTGAAGGTACTGCAGTGGGGGCTTTACGGCGTATTAATATCAGTAATATCAATATTTACAATGCCGATTCTCGTTTTGCTACACTAATTAGCGGAATTCCAGGACATGATATTGAAGATGTGCGTTTGAGCAATATTAGTATTTGGTATCGTCCATTGGATTCAATTTCAAAAAATGCTATTCAACAAGAAGTTCCAGAATTTGAGAAAGGATATCCGGAACCACAGAAATTCGGAATAATTCCTGCTTATGGCTTTTTCATTCGTCATGTAAAAAACATAGAATTGAATAATGTTAATCTTCATTTGTTAGGCAATGAAACCCGTCCAGCTATGATTGTAAACGATGTAAAAGGATTAAAACTGCGAAATGTTTCTACCGATAAAGGAACAGATTCCAGAACGCTTGTAATGAAAGACGTGAGTGAATTATCGATAAAAGATAGTACGCCTTTAAAAGATAAGAATGATAAAAAGATAAAGTCAAAGAGTTATTAGTAAAGTAAATTTTATTCTCAGACCGGTAAAAATCTAAAATATGAAACAGTTTTCTAATAGCATCGTTTTGGTTAGCTTTCTACTTTTAATACAAAGTACAAATGCTCAAATTGGCAAACGCTTTCCTTCAGAACGAAAAGAGCTTAAAGATCCAGTAACAGGTACTATGTTGACTTTTTTGACTAGTACGCCAAATGGTGATAATAAAATTTACCAAACGCACAATCAGTGGACATCGGATGGGGAGTGGCTTATTTTTCGTTCGAATAGAGTAGAAGGGGAAGCCATGGCTGTAAATGAAAAAACAGGCGAAATGGTTCAGGTAACCGAAGGAGGTTATGTTGGAATGTTAAATGTAGCTCGCAACAGCATGAAACTTTTCTTTATGAGAAAAGCAGCGGATAATCTTTCAAAGAAAAATAAAAAAGATAAAACTTCGAAAGCTGAAGCAACTTCGATGCAAATTGTAGAAGTAGATTTGGCAAAATTATTTGCAGATAGTAAAATTGGAAAACTTAAAAAAGCCGATTATTATCAGCGTGTTTGTGGTTCTACTCAACCAGAAATAGGAGCAGGCGGTGATTTGGCTTTGGATGGAGATGAAAACTGGGCTTATTTTCGGGTAGGAAAAGAATATGCAGCAAAATATTTACCTTCTGGTACCAAACTCGAAGAAAATTATGGTCCAAGAAAAATGGGAGCAGGCCCAGCAGGAATTGCTGCTATGAATGTACATACCGGAGAAATTAAATATGTAATATCAGTTCCTTTTCAAATTGGACACATCCAAACCAATCCTTGGGTAGCGGGCGAAATTGTTTTTTGCTGGGAAACTGGAGGAAAATCGCCGCAACGTACCTGGACAGTATTGAGTGATGGAACAGGACTTCGACCGTTATATCCGGAATCAGAATACGAATGGGTAACACATGAAGCGGTGATAAGCAAAGATGAAGTGGCTATAGCAATTATGGGACATCGAAAAATTCAGGGTTTAGATACTACAGGAACGGCAGTAAGTGGAGCTAATCCCGGTCAGGAAGCAGCCTGGGGGACATCAGGAACCAGAGAAAAACCAACCGGATTGGCTATTGTAAATTTAAGAACAAGAGAAATGAAAATAGCAGGACAAACGGATTCAGGAAGTGGTTTATGGCATGTAAGCGGTTCGCCTGATGGTCGCTGGGCGGTAGGCGATGATTTCTCCAGAAGTATTTATCTAATTGATAGAAAAAACAATGAAATGCTATTGCTTTCTACTGGTCATAAACAAACGGCTTCCGATCATCCGCATCCTACAATGAGTCCTGATGGGACTAAAATCCAAATTCAATCGGCTATGTTAAGCGAAGACAATCGCAGTATGAATATCTGTATCATTCCGGTGCCGGAAGCATGGCTGAAAAGAAAGTATTGATGAATTTATAATCAATTAAGAGCAGAAAGAGACGGTTTCAAAAAATTGAAATAGTCTCTTTACTTTTTTTATAATCACTATATTTGACGTCTGTTTTTTTAATTTCAGTATTTAATAAATTAATGAAAAAATCTTCTAAAATAGCCAGTCTTACTATTGATGAGTTTTCGGCTACGCCTAAATACCAACAATTGGTGAATGCGATATTAAATGCCATTAAGCAGGGAGTTTTGAAAAAAGGCGATGCGATGCCATCAATTAACGAATTGAGTTTTCAATACGAAATTTCGAGAGTAACTATCGAAAAAGGCTATAACACCCTAAGAAAAATGGGGATTCTGGAAGCCTATCACGGCAAGGGATATTTTATTGCCAATACTGACGTTTCACAGGATATTAAAATATTTTTGATGTTTAACAAGTTAAGTGCACATAAAAAAATCATTTATGATGCCTTTGTTGAAACCTTAGGAGATAAAGCAGCTATTGATTTTTATATTTATAACAACGATTATGCTTTGTTTAAAAAATTATTGCAACAACAAAAGACAGATTATACGCATTATGTAATTATTCCCCATTTTATTGAAAAATCAGATGCTTACAGATTGCTGATTGAGGCACTTCCAAAAGAGAAATTGGTTTTGGTAGGCAAAAAAATAAAAGACATAACAGGAGATTACGCTGCGGTTTATGAAAATTTTGAACAGGACATTTATAATGCCTTAACCGAAGCTTTGGATCCTTTAAGTAAATATCATACTTTAAAATTGATTTTTCCGGTTAATAGTTATTTCTCTAAAGAGATTATAAAAGGTTTCGAGAATTTTTGCTACAACTATGCTTTTAACTTTAAGATAGTTCATAATTTGGATCAAGAGCAAGTGAGTGAAGGTGAGGTTTATATTAATTTGATGGAAGAAGATTTGGTTAAAATCTTAGACAAAATTATAAGTTTAAATCTAACTTTAGGTAAGCAGGTAGGTTTGATTTCGTACAATGAAACTCCTCTTAAGAATTATATTATGAGCGGACTCACCACTATTTCCACTGATTTTAAAACCATGGGAATTACCGCCGCCAATCTGGTATTAAACAATTCCAAAGACCATATCGAAAATCCGTTCAAATTGATTCTCAGAGGATCTCTGTAATTTTAATTGCTTGTTTTTCAGTAATAATAGACTAACCAAAAACGAATATAGTTAGCGAGTCTTTTTCTGTTTTCGTTTTTTTTTGTTAAATTTATAGATACTTAAAAACATCTATTATGACTGTAAATCAAATATTAAGCGTAAAAGGAAGCGATGTTTACTCTATAGTTTCTACTATTACAGTATATGAGGCTTTGAGAATAATGGGAGAGAGAAATGTTGGAGCAGTTTTGGTTATAGAGGATAATGTCCTAAAAGGAATTTTGTCTGAGAGAGATTATGCCCGCAAAATTGCTCTGAAAAACAAATCTTCGAGAGATACTTTGGTACATGAAATAATGGATACTAATTTGGTTACAGTAAAACCAACTGACAAATTAGATTATTGTATGAATTTGATTACTAATAAACGAATCCGTCATTTGCCTGTTGTACAGGATAATCAGGTTGTTGGGGTCATCTCAATAGGGGACCTGGTTAAAACGATTATGGAAAATCAAAAACATATTATAGATTATCTGGATTCGTATATAGCAGGAACTAAGGCTCAATAATATTTTATACTATCAATTGTAGTTTTGACTTTTTTTAAATTCATTTTTATTCAGGACAATTTTAAATGTCTTTTTCCTGAAAACTACCTTGTCAGCATTCTTGATTAACGTTGTGTTATTTAATCAATCAGTGATGCCTTTGCACCGATTTTTCTGGTCAATTAAGAAAGCTTACTTCTTTTCTTGCTTAGTTCTACTGCTTTAATCTTTAAAGTTGTATCGTAAGTTTCATTTTTTGTTTCATACACTAAAAATTAAGATTTTAGTTTTGACTTAATCTGTAAGCAAAATGAGTATGTCTAAAAAAATAGACAGCTGCTTATAATTCTATTAGATATAATGTAAAAGAGTAGTCTTTTTCCAGGTTTAATTCTAATTAAATTCTAACAATTAGTATAAAATCTGTCATAAATGTGTAAAAAAAGTATAAATAATGTCAATACAAGGACTGTACAGGACAGTTTTAATTTTCCTTTTTTTTTATTTTACACTTCTATTAATTAACCTTTAACTCAAATTTATTTTATGGAATCAATTCTTGGTATTCTTTTTCACTCAATAGGAGGTTTTTCTTCTGGAAGTTTTTATATGCCTTTTAAAAAGGTAAGAGGTTGGGCTTGGGAAAGCTACTGGATTATAGGAGGATTTTTTTCATGGTTGATTGTACCGCCTTTAGCGGCTTATTTAACAATTCCAAATTTTGCAGATATTATTAGTGCTGCAGCTCCATCCATTAAAACGGTTACTTATACAATGGGATTGATATGGGGAATTGGCGGGTTAACTTATGGTTTGGGTGTTCGTTATTTAGGAATGTCTTTAGGGAACTCTATCACTTTAGGATTTTGTTCTGCATTTGGAGCTTTGGTACCACCTATCTATTATAATTTTAATCCTACTATCGGAAAAGAATCATTTACTGAAATGGCTTCTACTTCTGGGGGACAATTGGTTTTATTAGGGGTGTTGGTTTGTATCTTAGGAATTGTGTTCTTAGGAAAAGCAGGAATGCTTAAAGAAAAAGATTTTGCAGTAGGTCATGAGGATAAGGATAAAGATTTTAACTTAGTAAAAGGTCTAATTATTGCAATTATTTCAGGGATTTTAAGTTCGTTTTTTAATTTCGGAATTGAAGCAGGGAAGCCAATGGCGGATACAGCTAATGAGGCTTGGAAAGTCTTAAATCCGGGTCAGGGTGAATTTTTGTATCAAAATAACGTTACTTATGTAGTATTGCTTTGGGGAGGTCTTACAACCAATTTCTTGTGGTGTATGTATCTTAACTTTAAAAATAAAACTTTTGGAGATTATACAAATACGGAAACTTCAATTGCTAAAAATGTTTTGTTTTCCGGAATTGCCGGAACAATGTGGTTTTTACAATTCTTCTTCTACGGAATGGGGGAAAGTAAGATGGGGAATGGAGCAGGTTCTTGGATCTTGCACATGTCAACGATTATTTTGACAGCTAATTTTTGGGGATTTTATTTAAAAGAATGGAAAGGTGTGTCTGATAAGACATACAAAGTATTCTTTTTCGGTATTTCCCTGATGTTCTTGTCAATCGTATTAGTAGGTTTAGGGAATTCACTTTAAAAAAAGATTAACAATTTAAATTTAATATAACAATGTCAAATACAAATACAATGACTTTTAAACACGTAAGTTACCTTTGGGATGATGCTAAAGCTGCTGAATTAGCAGGAGATGAAGTAGCACTTTTTATCTATCGCTCTAATTTATTAGGAGCTGATTTGAGATTAACGAACTATGGAGGAGGAAATACTTCTGTAAAAATTACTGATAAAGATCCGTTGACTGGAGCTGCTACTGAGGTAATGTGGATTAAAGGTTCTGGTGGAGATATTGGAACATTAACTAAATCAGGTTGTGCTGCTCTTTACTTAGAGAGATTACGTAACCTTGAAAATGTATACAGAGGAATCGAATTTGAAGACGAAATGGTGGAATTATTCAACCACTGTATTTTTGATTTAGCTTCAAAAGCGCCTTCAATTGATACTCCATTACACGGATTCTTACCATTTGCTCACATCGATCACTTGCACCCGGATGCTGCTATTGCTATTGCTGCTGCAAAAGACGGTGCAAAAATCACTGAAGAATTATTCAACGGTGAGATTGGATGGGTTGGATGGCAACGTCCAGGTTTCGACTTAGGTTTGCAAATGCGTGCTTGCCTTGAAGAAGCTGCTGCTAAAGGGAAAAAATTAAAAGGTGTAATGTTAGGATCTCACGGTTTATTTACCTGGGGAGATACTGCTTACGAAAGTTATGTAAACACTCTTGAAGTAATCGAGAAATGTGCTGAGTTTTTAGAGTCTAACTACGGAAAAACACGTCCGGTTTTTGGAGGTCAAAAAATTGAAAGCCTTTCTGAAGAAGCTCGTAAAGTACAGGCTGCTAAAGTAGCTCCAATCTTGAGAGGTTTCTGTTCTTCTGAGCGTAAAATGATTGGTCACTATACTGATGATGCAAGAGTATTGGAATTCATCAACTCTAATGATTTGGAAAAATTAGCTCCTCTTGGAACTTCTTGTCCTGACCACTTCCTGAGAACTAAAATCAGTCCTTTAGTGATTGAATTGGCTCCAAACGAAGATTTATCTGATGTTGATGCTATCAAAGCTAAATTAACTCCAGCTTTTGAAGCTTACCGTCAAATGTACTCTGAGTACTATAACACTTGCAAAAAATCTAACTCACCAGCAATGCGTGATCCAAACCCGGTTGTAATTTTATATCCAGGTGTAGGTATGTTTACTTTTGCAAAAGATAAAACAATGGCTCGTTTAGCGTCTGAATATTATATCAATGCTGTAAACGTAATGAAAGGTGCTGAAGCAGTTTCTGAATATACTTCATTGCCACGTCAGGAAGCTTTTGACATCGAGTACTGGTTGTTAGAAGAAGCTAAATTACAACGTATGCCAAAACCAAAAGCTTTATCTGGAAGAATCGCTTTAATTACAGGTTCTGCAGGTGGAATTGGTAAGGCTATCGCTAAGAAATTTGCTGAAGAAGGTGCTTGTGTAGTTATCAATGATATTAACGAAGAGCGTTTACAAGGAGCTACAGCTGATTTTATCAAAACTTTTGGTAAAGATGCAGTTTCCAGTACTTTATTAAACGTAACTGATTCTGATAGTACAGCAAAAGCTTTAGATGCTGCTTGTTTAGCATTTGGTGGAGCTGATATTATTGTAAACAATGCAGGAATCAGTATTTCTAAATCTATTGCTGAGCATTCATTAGAAGAGTGGGACAGATTATACGATATCTTAGTTAAAGGACAATTTATTGTTTCTAAAGCAGGAATCGAAGTAATGCGTAAACAAGGTTTTGGTGGGGATATCGTAAACATCGTATCTAAAAATGCAGTTGTTGCAGGACCAAACAACCCTGGTTATGGATCTGCTAAAGCGGCTCAGGCTCACTTGACTCGTTTGATGGCTGCTGAATTAGGTGCTGATAAAATCCGTGTGAACACAGTTAACCCAGATGCTGTAATCTCTGATTCAAACATTTGGTCAGGTGGATGGGCTGAAGGACGTGCTAAGGCTTACGGTATTACTGTAGCTGAATTGCCAGCTTACTATGCTAAGCGTACTTTATTAAATGAAATTATATTACCAGATGATATCGCTAACGCTTGTTATGCTTTTGTTGGAGGTTTGTTAGGCAAATCAACAGGAAATGCATTAAATGTTGATGGTGGTGTTGCTATGGGATTCTATAGATAATTTTAGATGTTAGTTTTTAGATTGATTTATCTAACGTCCGATTCTTTTCGGGCGTTAGATTTTTCTTAATCTGATAACTGCATTTTTAATTTTTTCACCTTTTTTTAAAAACAATTATTCATAACAATTTAGGGTTTCGAAATTGTTTTATGTCTACCGCTTATAATCACCATAAATTATGAAAAAAGTAGCATTTAAAATGCAGTTGCATCAAGGTCAGGTTCAGGAGTACCAAAAAAGACATGATGAATTGTGGACAGAATTAGCCGATTTGTTAAAAAGTGTAGGAGTAGAAGATTACTCTATTTTTTTTGATGAAGATACACATGCCCTTTTTGGTGTTTTAAAAATCGAAGACCCAAGTCGTTTAGATGAACTTCCTAAACATCCAGTTATGCAAAAATGGTGGAAATATATGGGGGATATCATGGATGCAAATCCTGACAATTCTCCGGTGAGTGTTTCACTTAAAGAAGTTTTTTATTTACCTTAAAAAAAAAATAATTATCATGATATTAGATTCTAATAAAATAGCTGCTCATAATGACGGACTTTATGCAGCACATAAAAATAAATTGGTTTTCACTGCTTCTGAAATTGCTGAAAGTGAAAGCATCATTAAAAAATTAATCGATTTCCAAATTGCAATTCCATCTTGGGCTTTAGGTACAGGAGGAACTCGTTTTGGTCGTTTCCCGGGTGGTGGAGAGCCTCGTTCTTTAGAAGAAAAAATCGAAGATGTAGGTTTGCTACACGCTTTAAACAAAGCTTCTGGTGCTATCTCATTACACATTCCTTGGGATATCCCTTCTGATCGTAATGCTATCAAAGCTTTGGCTGCTCAACACGGTTTGAAATTTGACGCTGTTAACTCTAACACGTTTCAGGATCAGGCTGATAGCCAATATTCTTATAAATTTGGTTCTTTACAAAACGTAAACAAATCAATCCGTAAACAAGCGGTTCAACACAATATCGATGTTATCCAGCAAGGTGTTGAGTTAGGTTCTGACTCATTAACTGTTTGGTTAGCTGACGGATCTAACTTCCCTGGGCAATTGAATTTCCGTAAAGCTTACGAAAATACATTGGAAAGTTTACAGGAAATCTACGAGGCTATGCCTTCTAACTGGAAATTATTCTTAGAGTACAAATGTGCTGAGCCTAATTTCTACTCAACTACAGTAGCTGACTGGGGACAATCTTACTCTTATGTTAAAAAATTAGGAGACAGAGCTAAAACTTTGGTTGATTTAGGTCACCACCTTCCAAATGCTAATATCGAGCAAATTGTTTCTATCTTATTGATGGAAGATAAATTAGGAGGTTTCCACTTTAACGATTCTAAATACGGTGATGACGATTTAACTGCAGGTGCATTAAAACCTTACCAATTATTCTTAATATTCAATGAATTAGTTGAAGGTATGGATGCAAGAGGAATGAACCACGCAACTGACTTAGGTTGGATGATCGATGCTTCTCACAATGTAAAAGATCCAATGGAAGATTTATTACAATCTGTTGAGGCTATCATGATTGCTTATGCTCAGGCACTTTCTGTTGATAGAAAAGCTTTAGAAATTGCTCAAAATGAAAATGATGTTGTTAAAGCTCAGGAAATTTTACAAAATGCTTTCCGTACTGATGTTCGTGCATTAGTAGCTGAAGCTCGTTTACGTGCTGGTGCAGCTCTTAATCCAGTTGCTTTATACCGTGAATTAGGAGTACGTGATGCTTTAATTGGAGCAAGAGGATTGAAAACTGTAGCAACAGGATTGTAGTTTTAATATAAGTTGTGAGTTATGGGTTATAAGTTATAAAGCTGATTATTTGATGTCAAAAAGATTTTAGCTTATTGCCATTGAACTATTCGAGCAAAAAAAATAATTCATAACCCAAAACTCATAACCCATAACTTATTAACCCATAATTAATGAATGCAGTAGCCATTTTCGATATTGGAAAAACAAATAAAAAAGCCTTTCTATTCAATGAAAGTTATCAAATTGTTTGGGAAAATTCAGTAAACCTTCCTGAAACAGTTGATGAAAACGGATTTCCATGCGAAGATATTGTAGCGCTAAAAGACTGGTTTTTGGGTTGTTGGGAACAGATGAAATCTCAAACCCAATACAACTTAAAAGCTGTTAATTTTAGTACTTATGGTGCTAGTTTTGTGTATGTTGACGAAAAAGGAAATCCTTTGACGCCATTGTACAATTATCTTAGACCATATCCTGAAAACCTTAAAAATGAGTTTTATTCTAAATACAAAGGAGAAGAAGTTTTCGCAGTGAAAACTGCTTCTCCGGTTTTAGGAAGCCTGAATTCAGGAATGCAAATTTACCGTTTGAAAGAAGAGAACCCAGAGGTTTTCAACAAGGTAAAACACTGTTTGCATTTGCCGCAATACATGAGTTTTCTTTTAACCAAAGAAGGATTTACTGACATCACCAGCATTGGTTGTCATACCAATCTTTGGAATTTCAATAGAATGAAATACCACAAATGGATTAAAAAGGAAGGGATAACTGAAAAATTGCCTCCAATTCACGATTCTGAAGATGCTATTACCATCGAGAATGATATAGCAGTAGGGATTGGGTTGCATGACAGTTCTTCGGCTTTGATACCTTACATTATCAATTTTGAAGATCCGTTTGTATTGTTGTCAACTGGAACCTGGGTAATTACAATGAATCCATTTAATTCTAAAAAGCTTACCTTTGACGAATTGCAAAACGATTGCTTGTGCTTTTTACATTACAAAGGAAAACCGGTTAAGGCTTCCCGTTTGTTTGCAGGAAATGAGCATGAAATTCAATCAGTAAAATTGGCAAAGCATTTTGATGTTGCCCTTGATTCTTACAAACACGTTCTTTACGATAAAGACATCATTACTAAGTTGAGAGCTAAATTCAAACAATATACTAAGGAAGATAGTGATATTCTAAAAGATTGTCCTTTCAATGAGAGAGAGTTATCTGATTTTGAAAATTACGATGAAGGGTATCACCAGTTAATGTTGGATTTAATTGCCCAACAAATTGTTTCGACTCAATTAGTGATTCATAACAGTCCGGTAAAGAAAGTTTTTGTAGACGGAGGTTTCAGTAAAAATTCGATTTACATGAATTTGTTAGCCGAAGCTTTCCCTGAAATGGAAGTGTACGCAGCGTCAATGGCGCAAGCCAGTTCGTTAGGAGCTGCCTTAGCCATTCATAAAAATTGGAATACAAAACCAATTCAAAATGATTTAATTGATTTAAAATTTTACAAACATTAATATCTAAATTTGCCTATCATAATTCAATCTTAAAACGAATATTGATAGGCAATTTTTTTTTTGACATAAATATAAATAACAACCTATGAAATGAGCATGAACTTAAATTGGATGTAAATACCAATAGTAGTTATGCGAATTACACCTGCCTGTCGGCAGACAGGTATGACTTTAAAAAAAATAAAAATCAGCATATGAAAGTTGGACTTTTTATACCTTGCTATGTGGATCAGTTTTATCCACAGATAGGTATTGCAAGCTTGGAATTATTACAAAAATTTGGATGCGAAGTGAGTTTTCCAATGGATCAAACCTGCTGTGGACAGCCGATGGCAAACAGCGGTTATGCTCATTTAACAGGAGGATGTGATAGTAATTTTGTAGCTAATTTTTCTGAATTTGATTACATCGTTTGCCCATCAGGAAGTTGTACGCTACATGTGAAGGATCACCTTCATTCTAAGGAGAATGAAGCTGCTGCTACACATATTAGAAATAATGTGTACGAACTTACAGAATTTCTAACCGATGTATTGAAGGTAGAATCTATCGAAGGAAATTTTCCTTATCGTGTAGGAATGCACCAAAGTTGTCACGGTCAACGTGGATTGAAATTATCGCAAATGACAGAGTTAAATGCGGCTCCTTTTTCTAAACCGGAACAATTACTGAGTAAAATTAAAGGTTTGGATTTAGTATCCTTAAGCAGAAAAGATGAATGTTGTGGTTTTGGAGGTACTTTTTGTGTCACCGAAGAGGCAGTTTCAGTAAAAATGGGACAAGACCGTATAGAAGATCACAAAAAACACCAGGTAGATTACATTACCGGTGGAGATATGTCCTGCTTAATGCACTTAGAAGGAATTCTAAAAAGACAAAAAAGCAATATTAAAGTAATTCACATTGCAGAAATTTTAAACTCAATATGAAAGAAAATACAATAGATCATAGTCACGCAGCGGCTATTTTTAATAAAGATGTGGAACGTGTAAACTGGCATGATGATACGCTTTGGTTTGTTCGTTCAAAAAGAGATAAATCAGCTCATGCTATCCCAGAGTGGGAAACGCTTCGTGAGACAGCCTCAAATATTAAAAACAATGTACTTTCAAACATGCATCACTATTTGCAGGAGTTTGAGGCCAAAGCCAAAGAAAACGGAATTATTGTGCATTGGGCTGCTGATGGAGCAGAACACAATAAAATAGTGCATTCGATTATTGCTAAGCATGGTGTTACCCAAATGGTAAAATCAAAATCAATGCTTACCGAAGAATGTCATTTGAATGAATATTTAGCAGACAATGGAGTTGAAGTAATTGATTCCGATTTAGGGGAATTTATTGTTCAATTAAGAAAAGAACCACCAAGCCATATCGTATTGCCTGCTATTCACCTTAAAAAAGAAGATGTAAGTAATACGTTTCACGAACATCTTGGAACAGAAAAAGGAAATAACAATCCACAATATTTAACAGAAGCGGCTCGAAAAGAATTAAGAGATACTTTCTTAACTAGAAAAGTAGCCCTTACAGGAGTGAATTTTGCAGTTGCCGAAACGGGTGAATTTGTGGTTTGTACCAATGAAGGAAATGCCGATATGGGTGCGCATCTTGCCGATGTTCACATTGCCTGTATGGGATTTGAAAAATTAGTACCTGAGCGCAAACACTTAGGTGTATTTTTAAGACTTTTGGCCCGAAGTGCAACAGGTCAGCCAATTACAACTTTTTCAAGTCATTTTAAAAAACCAAGAGAAGGTCAGGAAATGCACATTGTAATTGTTGATAATGGCAGAAGTACGCAATTAGGACGTGAAGAATTTAGAAACTCTCTAAAATGTATCCGTTGTGGGGCTTGTATGAATACTTGTCCGGTTTACAGAAGAAGTGGAGGACACAGTTACCACAATGCGGTTGCAGGTCCTATTGGTTCTATTTTAGCGCCAAACTTAGACATGAAAAAGAATGCCGATTTGCCTTTTGCAAGTACACTATGTGGTTCTTGTACTAATGTTTGTCCGGTAAAAATTGATATTCATGACCAATTGTACAAATGGCGTCAGGTATTGGTGAAAGAAGGCTATACGCCATCTTCTAAAACAATGGCTATGAAAGGAATGTCGGCTGTTTTAGCTAATCCATCAGTTTTTAAAATTGCAGGAAAAGCAGGTCGATTTGTAATGAAGAATTTGCCTTTTATGGTAAACAACAATCTTAATGCCTGGTACAAGCAAAGAGAAATGCCAGCACCGCCAGAAGAATCATTTAGAGAATGGTATGCCAGAAAAGCAAAAGAATCTAAAGACAAAAAATAATGAGCAGTAGAGACAGTATTTTAAGTAAAATCAAAAACAATCAGCCTACATCAGTGAACGAATTGCCTAGTCTTAGTTTTTTAGGATTAGACAAAATTGATGTAATTGAGACTTATAAAACAGTACTGAAAGGTATTGGTGGATTTTGTGAAGAAGTGAGTAGCTTAGACGAAGTCAAAGCCTACATTGCTGCGCATTACCCAGCAGACAAAAGAAAGATTACTACCATTCAGGAATTAGCTGATATTGCTGAAACCGAATGGACAAATGATGATCCACATAGTTTACAAAATGTAGAATTAGCAATTGTGAAAGCACATTTTGGTGTGGCTGAGAATTCAGCACTTTGGGTAACGGATGCTATTTTAGGGCAAAGAGTTTCTCCTTTTATTCCTCAATATTTATCGATCATTGTCAATAAAAAAGATATTTTGGCTACAATGCAACAGGCTTATGAGCGCATTGGTGATTTAGATTACGGTTTTGGTACTTTTATAGCAGGACCTTCTAAAACTGCCGATATCGAACAGTCATTAGTTCTTGGAGCCCATGGAGCCAGAGGATTGACTGTTTTTTTGATGGACTAATTGTTTGTTGAAAACATTAAGAAATTAAGGTAATTTAAGTTTTATATTAAACTTACTTTAAAAATAAATAAGCCGACAAGTTTTTTTTAAACTGTCGGCTTTGTTTTTTAATGTTCGAAATTCCTTAATGGTTTAAAAATTTTTTATTCTTTTATTTTTTCTAAAGAAACAGCGTTGATGCAATAACGCAAACCGCTTGGTTCCGGTCCATCAGGAAAGACATGTCCCAGATGCGCATCGCAAATATTACAAACACATTCAATGCGAATCATTCCATAACTCACATCTTTGTTATAGGCTACATTTTCAATAACTATAGGCTGTGTAAAGGATGGCCAACCTGTTCCACTTTGAAATTTAGTTGTAGCATCAAAAAGAGGTGTTTTGCAACATTTGCAGGCATATTTTCCCGCTTCAAAAAGATTGCACAGTTCTGAACTATGCGCTCTTTCGGTTCCTTTTTGACGCGTTACATAATATTCTTCATCGCTCAATTCTGATTTCCATTCCAGTTCTGTTTTCTCTACTCTTTTTGGTGGAGTAGGATTACCATGTGTGGCAAATTTTATAAGATCGTTCCAGTTTAACATAGGGTTTTTATTTAAGATAGACTGCTACAAATTTTGCCAGTGGAGCCATTCGGGCTTTGTTTAATTGTAAGGTATCGTTTTTTACGGTATAATTATCGACAGTTTCCAATACGTTCAAAAATTCGTTTTCAACGGTAGGTTTCATGCAGGCCATTTTTGTCGAACCCATTTTTGAAAAAGAAATTCGGTTTAGGTTGGCTTGAAGTTCATAAGTTCCAAAAAAAGAATTACATCCGCCATTTCCAGTCACTCTATTATCCGCTGATTTCAAAATTAGATGAGGTTCTTTGGAAGCAAAATCGTCGGCAGTTACTTTTTGACCTCTGATTTCAATTAGTTTCCAGTATTTTTCTACTATTTCAGTAGATTCTTTTGGAGAAACAGTGTTTTCTGAAATCGATTTTTTGCTGGTACAGCAAGAAATAAATAATAGGGATAAAGAAAATAAACTAATTGTAGTTAAGTAGTGTTTCATTTTTGAATTTTTAAATGGAGATTATAATTTGGGATATTACTGTTTATACAAAGATAAAAAGCATTTACACAATCATTGTTTATAATATCCTAATTTTTCGAATTTAAAGGGCTGGTATTATTTGGCTATATTTGGTTCTTCTTAAAAAATAAATATGGGATTTAAACATTTATTTAAAGCAAAATTAAATTGGACTTCGGTTCCAAAAGAAACGAATTCAAATTCAAAAAAATACAGTAAAACACACCAAATTGCTATTGACGGAAAAGCAATATTGGATGTTTCGGCTGCCAAAGCATTCAAAGGAGATCCTGCTTTGTATAATCCGGAAGATTTGTTGCTGAGCAGTGTGGTTTCCTGCCACATGATGTCTTATTTGTATGTGTGTTCACAAAATGATATAACGGTAGTTTCTTATCAGGATGATGCTGAGGCAACTCTTGAAGTTTCTGAAAATGGTTCGGGACGTTTTATAGAAATTCGTTTATATCCTAAGGTAATCATAAAAGAAAAAGAAAAAATAGAGGAAGCTTTAAATTTGCACACAAAGGCAAATGAACTTTGTTTTATTGCGAATTCCTGCAATTTTCCCATTGTACATTTTGCTGAATGTGAAGCAGAATAAGATTTAGAAAAATTGACAATGTTTTCGGTTTTTGTTCTAAAACAGTTGAATAAACCGGCTGTTTTGATATTAATCTGCTGAAAAAAATGACTATTTTTGGGCTTTTCAATCAACTTATTTAATCAAAATATATTATGAGTGCTAAAACAGCAATTGTTACCGGAGGAAATTCAGGATTAGGATTTGCAACAGCAAAAAAATTATGCGACAACGGTGTTAAAACCTATATAATTGGACGCTCGAAAGATAAAACGGAGGAAGCCTGTGCTGAAATAGGGAGTAATGCCATTCCTGTAATTTTTGATTTGAACAATTTAGAAGGAATTCCAGCCATGATTGCCGAAATTGCTAAAGACGCCCCAATTGATATTTTAGTTAATAATGCCGGTATCAATTTGAAAAAAGAATTTACTGATGTTACAGATGAGGATTTTCTGTCTGTGATACACACGAATCTTTTAAGCGTTTTTTCTGTAAGCAGAGAGGTTGTAAAAAACATGAAAGAACACAAAAACGGAAGCATTGTAAACATTAGTTCGATGGCTTCTCAATACGGAATCCCAAAGGTAATTGCTTATAGTGCCAGTAAAGGAGCTATTGAAGCAATGACCCGTGCCATGGCAGTTGAGTTGGCTACTTTTGGTATTCGTGTAAACTGTATTGCTCCGGGATTTATCAAAACTAAAATGTCTGCTAAAGCTTTAGATACTGATCCGGAAAGAAAAAACAAGGTTTTAGGAAGAACTCCAATGGGATTTTTAGGCGAACCGGATGATATTGCCGATGCTGCTTATTTTTATGCTACAGCCGAATCTAAATATGTAACCGGAACGGTTTTACCGGTGGATGGTGGAAATAGTATCGGATTTTAGTTCTGTAAATGTAAATTTCAATAAAGCTTTTGTGTCAATTTATTTTCGAATGATATAAATAAAGAAATAAAAAAAAGCCTGCGACATCATAAATTTCGCAGGCTTTTTAGTATTAAGTGTGGCTGTTTTAAAATTTGTAAGTAACGCCAACTCTAATATTTCTTGGAGCTTCAGATTGCCAGTAGTAAGCACCTAACCAGGCATAGTAAGAACCACTGTATAGATATTTGTCAAGAATATTAAACATATTGGCTGTAAACTTAAGCTTTCCTGTTTCGTAGGATAGTCCACCATCCATTTTGAAGTAATTAGGTAGTTTTTCAAGTCCTACACTCCAGGTATCGGTTTGACGACCTGCTAAATAAGTTCCTCCAATAGAGGCACCTAATCCTTTTAGTTTTCCGTTTACAACAGTGTAGTTTAGCCAGGCATTTGCAGTGTGTTTAGCAAAACCAGGAACCGTAGAACCGGCAACAATAGAAGGTACATTAGAACTTTTTACTGTAGATTCAGTAAAAGCATAATTAGCAATCAAGTTCAAGCCTTCTACAATTTTACCTCTTAGGTCAACCTCTATACCACGGGCTCTTTTTTCACCTAAAACCACACTAAAATTTTGTCCTGGAGTGTTTGCAGGATCTGCAGTTAACTCATTTTTCTTCAAGATGCTGTATGCAGAAAATGTGGTACTCCATGCTCCGTCAAACCAATCTCTTTTAATTCCGAATTCGACATTATTACCTGTCAGTGGTTTTACACTTCCTTCTCTGACAATTCCAGCTTGAGGAGTAAATGCCTGATCGTATAAACCGTAAATTGCAGTATTAGGTGTAAGTGAAATACTTAATCCGGCACGAGGTGTAATATGACTGTCTGAAGCAGGAGCACTATAACTACTGGTTTGATTTATCCAGGTATATCTGGCTGCAAGTGTTAATCTGATTTTATTTTCAAGGAATCCCATTTCATCCTGAATATAACCCGCTGCGTATTCTGAACCGTATAATCCTCCGGCTCTTTCTTTCAGTGGTGTTTCACGATCAAAATTAGGCATTCCGTTAGCTGGAGTTCCATAATCAGGATTGTTTACATTAAAAGGGTCTTCAAAAGTATCTAAAGCGTGCGATTGTCCCCAATCGGCCATATAATCTTTACTTCCTAAATCGATTCCTCCTAATACTTTGTGTGTTACTGATCCTGTGTTGAATTTTCCGTTAACAAATAGTTGTCCTAAGTACATATTACTATCGGCATCCCAAATGCTCACTCCTCTAATTATTTCGTCTGAATCTAACACTTGAGTATCAGGAATATTATCGTTATTAGTATCAATACTAAGTGGTCCTACAGCAGCAGGCCAGGAACTGTAACCTTGTTGCATGTATTTAAAATAAGATGTTTGTGCTGTAAGCTTCCATTTGCTGTTAAAATTGTGTTCAAACAAAAAGTAAGCACTATGATCGTTAATTTTTGTATCCGGTAAACCAGGTTGTGTCATTGTGAAATTTCTAGGTGTTGTTGCGTATCCATCTTTACCAAATACATAATAGGAACCCACTTCGGTCATGTTGGCTCTTTGATAGTTATATTCAGCTGTAATTTTGGTTTTATCATCCAATTGATAGGAGATAACAGGGGCAATAACGTAGCGATCGTTTTTTTCAAAAGATCTGTGAGAACCTTTGTTTTGTCCCATGGCATTAAAACGATACAATAGTTTTCCTTTCTTATCCAGTTTGCCATCTAAGTCTATACTGGCTCTGTAAAAATCAAAACTTCCTCCCATTAAATTTACTTCACCTTTAGTAATTCCGGTTGGTTTTTTAGTAACTACATTATATAATCCGCTTGGATCTCCGCTGGAAAGCATAAATCCGGCAGGTCCTTTTACAAATTCGATATGATCTACAAAACTCATATCTTCGGTAAGTGGTCCCCAAAAAGAAGATACTACATTAAAACCGTTACGAAAAGCCTGTATTTGGGAACCTCTCATAGTGATATTGGTGTACAAATCACCCCAATGTTCTAAACGAACAGCGCCACTCACATTTCGGATTACACCATCACTCATGCTGGTAATTTGTTGGTCTTTTAATGTTTGACCACTAATAATTTGCACATTTTGAGGTATTTCTAATACAGGTGTATTTAAACGCAGCGATAAGGAAGGTTTGTCCTGTTTGTATTTATTTCTTTTAACAATTACTTCATTTAGTTCTTCTTTGCTTTCCGTTAGTTTGAAGTTTTTTAGAAGTGTTTGATTGTTGCGTATTGTAATGTTTTCTGAAATGGATTTTATTCCTATTCCATTAATAACTAGTGTATAATTTCCGGGTTTTATGTTTTTAATTTCATATTGTCCATTATGATTGGCATTGGTACTGTATTTAGTATCTTTTAGAGCAATGGCAACACTTTCGGCAGGGGTGTTGTCACTTAATGAAATTTTACCATTTATTTTACCGTTTCCTTGTTGTCCTATAGCGCTGATTGTACTCAGTAGTAGTAATGAACATAAGAATTTTTGGATGTGAGCTATTTTCATTTATTTCTTATTTAGAATTATTCTGCGCAAAAGTAAATGCTAAATATTTCTTAAACAAATTATTTTTACTTATTCTAAATAAAATTAACGAAAGCGATTTTTATCTTTGTTTTAGTTTGTTGTTTTTCAGGTGAATAGTTGATTAGGGTGATGAAAAGGGAAAAATAACAATATCAAAAGTCAATCTCATTGTCCATTTTAAAAAAAATTACCGAGACGTTTTACAGCAATAACAAGACATCAAAATTCTAAAATCTATAAACGGATTGCTTTTAATTAGTCTTTAGACTTCATTATTCCTTTATTTCGTAATTAAGTTCCTGATAGCCAATTTCGCCTTTGTCTGAAATAGCTTCTACAACTACCATTATTTCGCCTTTATTATCGGCATTGTAATAAGAAGTTGATGCTTTGCCTGAATCATCTGTTTTTAGGATGGGGTGCCAGTGAATTAATGTTCTGATGTCCGAATGTTGCCAACTGTCGGGCTGAATGTTTTCATATTTTGGAGCATAAAATTCCTGAGGCGAAGCAAAGACAGGAATAGCGGTTTTTGTTAATCCTGTTGGTTTGTATGCACCTGCAAGACCTATTCCAGCATGGGTATAGATTGCTATGACATTTCCCCAAATAGGAGCTGCTAATTCGCAATTATTAAGTTCAGTATGTACTTCGCAAAATAATGTTGAAAAACCGCTGGCATATTCAATAATTTCAAAACTTTTTACTTCACTTGGTGAGATAGCAGGAATATGTGCATAGTCATAATATGTAACAGGAACGCCATCAATAAGAACAAGAGTAGGTTCGTTGTTGACAATGGCATATAAATTTTGATCGGGCATTCTTTCTATCCTGACTTTATCAGGATAATTAAATAATAATATACTGTACAATCCATAAGACCATTTTTTTTCTTTGGAAAGAATCTCTTTACCACTAATTATGGTAGTTGGTTTGCCGTATTTCTCCGTTACTTTTTGCTTGTTAGGAGCCATTTTACCACTAATGGTAACTTGATTTAGAAGAATTCCGCCAAATTGCAGTTTGAATTTTTCTTCTATCTCTTTTTGCTGAATACTTTTCTTGATGAATTTCTCTACAATACTGTCTATTGGTTCAATAGATTTATGATGCTCAAAAAGAATAGCAGGTGATTTCTTTTGGTCCAGAACAACTGAATTGCTTACTTTTCTATCTGTTTTTTTAGCAGTTTGAATCAGTATTTCTATTTCCTTTCCATATTCGTCATTCAAACTAAAATTAAATTTACCTAAGCTGTCGGTTACCTGAGTATAAAAGGATTTGTCTTTTCCATTGGTCATCATCGTTAATTGGATGTCTTTTACTCCTTTTTTTTCTGAAAAAAGCTTATTTACTTTACCGGATACCGTTAGTGATTTTTCGGGATTGACAGTAAGGGATGGATACGATTTAGAATAATTGTATTTACTCCATCCTTGCGTGAGCAGCAGTGCTTCTAAATCGGCATAGTTGCTGTTATTGTTAAAATAATAGCCCGGATTCTCGATGTTTCCTTTTAATTCGGAGTTGATTAAAAAGTAGGAAAGTATGTTTTGACGTAAACTTTGCATATTCCCTAAATCTTCTTTGTTGATAACCAGTAGGGAGGTATTGGTTTTTATCGGTTCTTCGCTGTAATTTGTGGTTTGAATACTGAGATTAGTCAATTCCCGCTTGCTGTATTTGTTCTTATCGGCGGAAAGTTGAATCTTTATTCTGCTTTGTGGTTTTTCATTAAAATAAAGTCTTCTGGCAATGGGATTTTTAGAATTATCCAAAATGCTAAAGCAAATAATGCCTTCCGGAATTTCAGATGTAGAGATTAAGGATTGGTAAAACCCCTGATTCAGACTGACTTTTTTTTCATATAAATCCATCCCTCTAAATGAAATTCGAACAAAGATACTGTCGTTTTTCAAGTAGTTAGATAAGACCTTAAGGAGAACTTTATCTCCTTGTTTATTTACAGCCAAAGTATTTCCGATTGCAGCAACATTCGGTAATGGATATAATAATGATTTTTTTAAAGAAGGAACTTTTAATCTGGCATAATATTTTTGGGAACTGTCTGCATTAGTAATAAAAAAACTGCCCATTCCCAATGTATTACTTTTAAACGAAGAGATATTATTTCCTTTTTCATCAATAATATCACCTGCTACAATTTTTCCTTTTCCGTTCGCATCTAAAGCTTTAAAACCCACTTTGCTACTGAGTCCGTGGACTAATTCACCACTTTCGGGAAAGAATTGCAAGTCCAGATAATCCTTGTTTAAAACAAATGTTTTGCTGTATTTTTTTTCGTTTTCGGTTTGTATTTTTAAGGTAGCAAACTGGCTTTCTTTTTCAAGAGAATAATCCAGAACATATTTGTCGTTTTTTCCTTTTTTAATCAGTAAGCTGTCTTTTTTATCATCAACAGTGACAAATACGGTGATTTTATTTTTTTGTAATGAATCAATGACCTGCGGATTGAAAAAAACTTCCAAATGATCGCCGGTAGCCTCATCCTTGATGAGTTTAATGTTCTCGATTGCTGCATTATTTTGAGTTTCGGTTGTAAATACCTGAATGTATTCTTCAAAAACAAAAGCATTATCAAAATTCTGATTCCATTGTGTATAGGCTCTGATGAGGTAATTGCCTTTTGGGATTTTTTTATCTAATTCAAAATTTCCATGACCGATACCATTTTCTATTTTGATTAATTTTTTTTGGCGTATGACTTCATCGGCATCAATGAGTTCGACATATAATACACCACTTAAAGGTGAAAGAATGTGTTCGGAAGCATTTGAAACAATACATTTAAACCACACCGTATCGCTATTAGTATAAACTTTTCGGTCTAATTGCAGGTATATTTTTTCGGCAAAGGAAGTATTGGAAACAATTAAGTCGCTTTCTTGCGCCTCAATATGGAGTGGAAATAACAGTAAAAACCAAATAAGTATAGTGATGATTTTGCTATAATCTTTATTTGGTGATTTTTCCATATCGACAGACTTATTTGTGTGATTAAATAATTGTTTATCAGTTTGATGCACTGTATCTAAAAATTCTGGTTTAGCATGTTATAACAAAACAGCATTTTTTTGAGCAGTATCAAATATAGAAAATAATTCAATTAAAAATACGATTTTTCGTATTTTTAATTGCTATTCGAAGTGTAGAGCTGGATATTGGCTTAATAAGGATTTTTAGAGTAAATTTTTTCGAAAATAAGAACAACTAGAATTCCTGTAGCGTAAGCAAACAAATCCAAGTAAGAAAAGGAATTACCAAGAATAGCCTTTGCAATTCCTGAATGTTCCAAGCCGAGCTTTCCAATTAAATCTATATATTGTGTGAATTCAACGAAAAAAGAAAAACAAAATACAATTATTGCAGTAGTCCAAACCGAGAAATTGAGAAAGGATTTTAAAAAACAATAAATCAAGATTACTATTAAAACATCCCCAAAATAAGGTCTTATCAATTGGTCATGTACAAACAAAGCGATTAAGGTTTCTACCAGAAATAGTAAAACCGTAAATGTAAAATAAGTTTTGTTGAATTGTAGCAATTTGTTTGGTTTTACGATACTCTATGGAATTTGAATTTTAGAATCCACAAAAAATCATAAACCTAAAAATTTCTTTTGTTGGTCTTTTGTGAGTTTTTTTGTTTTTCCTGAATCAGCCTGTAAGATAGATTTATCAATTTTAGCGATCAATTCACTTTCGCTTAGCGAAGTTTCCTCATCATATCTTGTAATTTCAAAACGAACTTTCATTTTTTCCAATAAGGATTTTAGCAAAGATTTTAGCTTTTAGTATTTCGGATAAATTGTTATGCTATCCATTTTTTTAGATTAAAATCAACTATATAAAAGTAAAAAAAAGTATCAAATGCTATGCTGTTATTACTTGATTATTGTTCTGTTGGGTTTGAAATGTCCATGTAGAAAATTTCCCAGGTGTGTCCGTCAAAATCTTCAATGGTTCGCTGTTGCATAAAACCGTAATCCCTCATTTCGTTAGGTTCTGTTCCCCCTGCTTTTAATCCGTTTGTCATGATGTTGTTTACTTCATCAACACTGTCAACCGATAAGGAGAAAAGTCCTGCTACGGCTGATTTTGTATCGGCAATGGGTTTGGTTGCAAAGCTGGCAAACTTTTCGTGCGATAAAAGCATTACAAAAATGTTTTCACTCCAAACCATACACTTTCCGGCATCGTCCGAAAATTGAGGATTATTTGTAAAACCCAATGCAGTATAAAAATCCATAGACTTTTGAACGTCTTTTACTGCTAAATTGATAAAAACTTGTTTTGCCATTTTTTAAGTGTTTAGTTGTTAGGTTGAAAAAATGTGTTTGTTGTTGAGTGTTGATGTTTTGGTAATCAGCTGGTTTGTAGCTGAATTAGGCTAGTTATTCGGATTTGCCAAAACTAACATTGTATTAAATCGATTGCCCAAATCCGTTGTAGTTGTTGACGGAAGTAGTTTTATTCACTTGGTTTTTCGTTAAACAAGTTTTCAATTTGTATTCTTTCTGCAAAATTTTCAAGTTTTAATTCTGATTTTGTTGAATTGAATAAATTTTTAATTTTTTTAGCGTTTTCAGGATGAATAATTTTACAATTAGAATATTCATAATCACTAAAATATTCTCCAAATCTATTCAATAAATTTTCTCTTGATAAGAGTACGTTTTCTTGAACTTTTCTAAAAAACTTTGTGTGAATTTTAGTAAGTAAAAAATAGTCTGCATTGGGAATTAAGTTTGGAATATGTTCTGTCCAACTTGAAAGTGTAATTACTTTATTTTCTGCTTTTGTTTTGAAAAAGAAAATTTTAGGCACAAAATAATTTTCTCCAAGTTTTTCTTGTATTTCATTTCTGTTAAAATTGTATTTCCAAATTTCGTTAGATTTTTCAATTTCTAAATAACTGTTTTGTTCGCCAAAATGTTTTGAACTCGAATTTAAATTTGTTGAGTTCCAATTTTTAAATAATTCTTCGCTGTTAGGTTTGTATGGAATTTCTTTGTCAGATTGCGGATTAGAAATGTAAATATCCAAATCATTAATCATTTTTTCTATAAACTCAAATGCTTCAGTTCCAAAAAAACTAGGGCGCAAAAAATTTAAAATGAATGTTAAATTTAGATTTTCAAAATCTTCGTGATTTTCAACGAATTCAATTTCTTCTACGTCTATTTCAGTTTCGTTTTTCTCAATTATAAAATAAACTTCGGTATCATTATTTTGAAAAAACCATTGACCTTTTTCTTCTGTAACTAAATTTTCAGATAAATAAACTTCAACTTCTTTTTCGGTTAATTTGCTTTCTTTTCTTTTAAAAAAGTATAAATCGTAACTCATTTCTTTCTGTTTTTTGGGACTATTACTGCCTAACTCATTTATATATGAAACAAACTTTCGTGAATACGTCCAAATATGAAGTGATTAGCGAAGTTTGGTTTCGTTTATGTTTATCCAAATATATTATTTTTTTCCTACAAATCATTTTGAATTTCAATAGCAATTTCAAAAATCAATATCAATTTTTAAAAATAATAGTTGATGTACTTGCATGAACAAAAAAATCCGACTGGTTTTCACCAATCGGATTCTTATATTATGAGGTTGAGATTGCTTTGCTTCACGCCTTGCAACTCCTCCGCAATGACTACTTAGATGTGAATTACTTCACCGTATGCTGCGGCAACCGCTTCCATAACTGCCTCACTCATTGTTGGGTGTGGGTGGATTGCTTTAAGGATTTCGTGACCTGTAGTTTCCAGTTTACGGGCTACAACTGCCTCAGCAATCATATCCGTAACTCCGGCACCAATCATGTGACATCCTAACCATTCTCCGTATTTGGCATCAAAGATTACTTTTACAAATCCGTCAGCATTTCCAGATGCTTTTGCTTTTCCAGATGCTACGAATGGGAATTTTCCAATTTTCAAATCGTATCCTTTTTCTCTGGCTGCTTTTTCAGTTAGACCTACAGAAGCAATTTCTGGTGTAGCATAAGTACAACCCGGTACGTTTCCGTAATCGATAGCTTCTACGTGCATACCTGCAATTTTCTCTACGCAGTTGATTCCTTCAGCTGAAGCTACGTGAGCTAAAGCCTGTCCCGGAGTTACGTCACCAATAGCGTAGTAACCTGGGATGTTAGTTGCGTTGTAAGCGTTTACTAAGATTTTATCTCTGTCAGTAGCAATACCTACTTCTTCTAATCCGATGTTTTCGATGTTCGTTTTGATACCAACAGCAGAAAGTAAAATATCAGCTTCTAAAATTTCTTCTCCTTTAGCTGTTTTCACAAATGCTTTTACTCCTTTTCCTGAAGTGTCAATTCTTTCAACAGAAGAGTTAGTCATAACTGTAATTCCAGATTTTTTCAAAGACTTTTCAAATTCTTTTGAGATGTCTTCGTCTTCTACAGGAACTACGTTTGGCATGAATTCAACGATGGTAACTTCAGTTCCCATAGAGTTGTAGAAGTGAGCAAATTCCACTCCGATAGCTCCTGAACCTACGATAATCATCTTTTTAGGTTGTTCAGGCAAAGTCATTGCCTGACGGTAACCAATTACTTTTACACCGTCCTGAGGTAAGTTTGGCAACTCACGAGAACGGGCACCAGTAGCAATAATAATATGATCAGCACTGTATTCAGTAACTTTTCCGTCTTTATCAGTAACGTCTAGTTTTTTACCTGGTTTTAATTTTCCAAAACCATTAATAACGTCGATTTTGTTTTTCTTCATTAGGAAAGTAATTCCTTTGCTCATTCCATCAGCAACATTACGGCTACGTTGAATTACTGCAGGGAAATCTTTGTCAAATTCAGAAACCGTCAATCCGTAATCGGAAGCGTGTTTTAGATAATCAAAAACCTGAGCCGATTTTAGTAATGCTTTTGTTGGGATACATCCCCAGTTCAAGCAAACTCCACCTAAGTTTTCTTTTTCAACTACGGCTACTTTAAAGCCTAATTGTGATGCTCTAATGGCAGTTACATATCCGCCGGGACCACTTCCTAAAACAATAACGTCGTATTTCATTTCTATGTATTTATTTGTTTATTATTTGTGAAATGCGATGAGCAAGCTCATGTCATTTCTATGTATTTTATTTTTTAGTTGTAAAAAATGAAGTTTGCCAATGTGGTCTTCATCTTCTGTAGATTACTAAATTAATTGAGACTGCGAATTTAAGGATTTATTCTGTTTTTGAAACTCACAAAAGCACAAACTTTTAACAGAATGCTGTTTATAAAGGTTGATTTTTCAAAATCTAACAAAATCTCTTTGGTTTCTTATATATTTTTAGGAATCCATCAATGCTGTTTTTTAACCGCAAAGATTAAAAAGTATTGCGCCAGCAACGCAAAGCTTTGTGTTCTTTGCGTTTTTAAAGACAAAAAATGATTTTTACTGCGCCCTTTGAGGTTAAATATTTAGTTAGAATTAGACGTTTTTAACCCACCATTTTCTGTTTTCTGAGTAATAACCAAATCACTATTGGTGCACCAAAAATAGAAGTCACAGCATTGATAGGCAAAGTAATTTCGCCACCCGGAACTTGCGAAATGGTATCGCAAACAAGCATGATAATGGCTCCAAATAGCAGGGTACTCCAAAACAAAATAGTATGATTACTGGTTTGGAAAACCAATTTGGCAATATGAGGAACTGCCAGTCCGATAAAGGCTATAGGGCCTGCAAAAGCAGTAATGCTCCCCGCTAAAATACTGGTGGCAAACAAAATAATTAGCCTCGCTTTGTTGTAATTTAAACCAAGGCTTCGGGCATAATTTTCTCCAAGTAGCAGTGCATTCAAAGGTTTGATACAGGCTACACTCAACAGTAATCCCGTTAACACACAAACAGCTAAAATAATAATGGAAGTCCAGGAAAGATTTCCCAGATTTCCTAAAGACCAAAATGTGAATTTTTGCAATTGCTCGGCAGTGCTAAAGAAACTCAATGTTCCTACGATTGCAGAACTTAAACTACCGAACATCAATCCCACAATCAGGATGGTCATGGTGTCTCTTAATCGGATAGAAACCAATAAAACGGCTACTAATACACAAGAACTCCCTATGGTTGAGGCTAAGACAATTCCGTAAGACGAAAGTACTATTTCCTGTAAAAACGGAGGAAGTAAACCGGCTCCTAAAATTACAAAAGCCACTCCTAAACTCGCTCCCGAACTCAGTCCTAAAACATAAGGTCCCGCCAATGGATTTCTGAATAAAGTTTGCATCAATAAACCACTGATTGAAAGCCCGATTCCAACTAAAACTACCGTGATGGCTTTAGGTAATCGGTAATCCATAATAATGTATTCCCAAGTCGATTTGCTGGCCTGACTTCCGCTTAAGCTATGATAAACTTCTTTGAAAGGGATGGTTATTGATCCTAAACTGATATTTATAAAAAATAAAAAAAACAGTCCTATAACAAGGTAGGAAAATAGAATTGTATTTCGTTTTTGGTTTTTCAATTTATTTTCTAGTTTAGTTTCGTTGCAAAGGTAAAATTATAGTTGGCTAATAATTCAGGATGAAAAATCTTGATATAATCTTTCAAAACTAAATCCGGTCGGCTAGGGGCTAATTCATAATAAATTGTCCCTCCCGTTGCACCTAGTTTGCTTTCAAAAGTATAGACATTATTAGCTTTAAAAGCATCAAATTGTTCATAATGCGGATTACTGTTTCCTAGTTCAGTAGCATTTTTAAAAGAACCTGTAGCAATCCAAACCTCTGCGTTTTTAGCTTTTTCTAATATTTTTTCGAAAGGCAATCCCAAACTTCCGCTTCCATCAACATCAGCCCATAAATAATTGGATTTGGCATCTTTCATAAACTCGGCAACCCAGCTGTGTCCTTTGGCTACAAACCATTGATTTTGGTACATGGAACCATATAAAACAGTTTTTTCTGCTTTTTGATTGGTTACTAATTTTAAAGCGTCATTGTAGTTTTTTACAATATTATCAAAAAGGATTTTACCTTCTTTTTCTTTACCGAATAGGGCTGCATACAATTTAATCCATTCGGCTTTCCCTAGTGGGGATTGTTCCATCCAATCGGCCTGAATAATTACATTTAAGCCACTTTTTTCCAGATTAGCAATCATTGGATTGTTGTTGTCAACGCCAAAAGTAACAATGGCTTCGGGAGCTAAATCAATTAGCTTTTCAATATTTAAGCGTTCGTTTTGTCCCACATTTTTCACGACTCCTGCGTCAATCAGTTTTCGGGTTTTTGCAGAAGAAACATAGTCAGTGTGCGGGAACCCGGTCAAGGATTTCTCAACGTTCAGCATTTCTAAAAAAGGAACATTAGTAGTCGAAGTCACCACTATAGATTGTAAAGGAACTGATAGTTGAGTATATTTTTGTAAACTGTCAGGAACAGTAGCATTTTTTTCTTTCAGTATATAAGTAAAATTTTTATTAGCATCAGGCCAGGGATTGAGTACCTTAACAATAGAAAAACCATTGTATTTATAAATGGCTAGATTGCTCGAATATTCAATTTCATTTTTTACAGCTGTAATGGTTTTAGAGCTAGTGTTTTCTGATTTTTTACAGCTTGCAAAAAAACTAATAAACAAAATGAAAAAGATTTTATACAAAGAGGTTTTCATAGTAATTTTTAAAATTTAAGGCAAAGGTATAAGAAAATCCATAAAATATCTTCTTTGTTTTTTAGGATAAAAAAAACAACAAGTACTATCTTTACCTCATGAATGCTATAAAAGTAAAACAATGTTCCAATTGCGGGACAAACTTTGATTGCGGAGATGTTTCTGAGGAAAAGAAATGTTGGTGCAATGATTTTCCGCCTATTTTTAATCTTTCGGAAGGAGCAGATTGTCTTTGTCCTGATTGTTTTAAGAATAGTTGCGCGATAAAGATTGAAGAATATGTAGCCACTATTTCTCCGGAAAATGCTTTAGAAAATAAAGCTAAAGATTTGCCTAAAACTACTTATTTGATTGAAGGAATCGATTATTATTTGGAGAACGGGAATTATGTTTTCAAAGCTTGGTTTCATTTAAAAAGAGGTTCTTGCTGTGGTAATGGTTGCCGTCATTGTCCGTACTGAAAAATAGTTAGAAGTTAGAAGTGAAGAAGAGGGGGATCTAACATAAGTGAAAATGCAATTAGAAATTAATATCTATAATCAATAATTGATTTAATTAACCATTAATAATTAAAAATGATTTATTTCATAACAGGAGGAGAACGCTCAGGAAAGAGCAGTTATGCCGAAAATATAGCCAAAGAATTATCGGCGAGACCTATGTATGTTGCTACAGCCCGAAAATGGGATGATGATTTTCAAAAACGAATTGACCGTCATCAAAAAGATAGAGACGAACGTTGGATTAACATCGAAAAAGAAAAATTTTTAAGCGAAATTGATTTTTCAGGTCAGGTGGCTGTAATTGATTGCGTAACTTTATGGTTGACCAATTTTTTTATTGATACTAAAAACGATGTTGAGTTGAGTTTGATTCAGGCTAAGGCAGAATTTGAAGCGGTAGCCAATCAGCCTAATGCGACCATCATTATTATTTCTAACGAAATAGGAATGGGGGTTCATGCTGATACACATATAGGTAGAAAGTTTACAGAACTACAAGGTTGGATGAACCAGTATTTAGCTAAAAAAGCGGATAAGGCAATCCTAATGGTTTCCGGAATTCCTGTAGTAATAAAAGGAGGATTATGAATTTTGTAACCTCTTGGTCCGGTGGAAAAGACAGCTGTTATGCGATGATGCAGGCAGTCAAACAAGGATTTAAACCCAAGGTTTTGCTAAACATGATGAATGAAAATGGCAAAATTTCCCGTTCGCATGGTTTGCCATTAGCTATTTTGAAACAACAGGCCCAAAAAATGCAATTACCTATAGAGACCGTTCCGGCTACTTGGGGTGATTATGAGGAAAAGTTCATAGCAATTTTAAAATCGCTTAAAGCAAATTTTGATTTGGAAGCAGCTGTTTTTGGAGATATCGATTTGCAGCCTCACAGAGATTGGGAAGAGAAAGTTTGTCAGGCGGCTTCTTTAAAGGCAATTTTACCGTTGTGGCAGCAAGACCGTATTGCATTGGTAAATGAAATGATTGAAAACGGAATTGTAACCATGATTGTTTCCTGTAATACGATGATGGGTGAAAGTTATTTAGGGAAGATTTTGACTAAGGAATTGGCCTTGGAGTTATTGGAAAAAGGAATAGATCCTTGTGGGGAGAATGGCGAATTTCATACTATGGTAATTAATTGTCCCTTGTTTTCAGAAGCTGTTGAATTGCCTGCTTTTACGACTAAAACCTATAAGGACTATTGTTTTGTGGTTTGGGAATAGCTGAGTAGTGTTCAGTGGACAGTATTTAGTATTCGGTTTAGTATCAATGTAATGGCTTATATTGTAGCAACGTCCCGAAAGTATTCGGGATTAATCCGTTGAAATAAAAAAACAAAGTAATAATTGACGATGACCAATTTAGACGAAATAATAAAATCACGCCGGGATACCCGTCATTTTACCAATGATGCCGTTCCTGATGCTGTAATCGAAAAAGCATTAGAGGCGGGGCATTGGGCGCCTTCTGTTGGTTTGACTGAGGCAACCAAATATTATCTAATCAAATCGGCTGAAATTAAAAAAGCAGTTAAGGAATTGTTTTTGGAATACGATAAAAAAGCTGCAGCCTGTACGGATGATGAATTACAAAAAGTACAATATCAAAAATTAAAGCTCGAGGCAATTGAAGATGCACCACTAGGATTAGTCATTTGTTACGACCGTTCGGTGTTGAATCATTTTACTATCGGGACAGTGGGAAGTAATGAAGCCATAAAATTCAGCGCAGTTTGTGCAGCTCAAAATATTTGGCTTTCGCTTACCGAACAAGGGTATTCAATGGGATGGGTTTCGATTTTGAATTATTACCAATTCAAGAAAATATTGGGTTTGCCGGAACATATTGAACCGCTGGGGTATTTTTGCGTAGGCAAACCAGCGACAAATTACGAGAACCAACCAATGTTGCAACAGTTGCATTGGAAACAAAAAACCGAAGCACCTTTTGTTTCGGAAATTAGACAACTTCATTCAATAGCAACAAAGGAACTTGAAGAAGATGTTGTTCGTACCAATAAAGCTGATTTTTCATTGAAAGCCTTAGAAGATAAAATCGACAAAAAAACAAAACCGATTGGTTCATTAGGTGTTTTGGAAAAAATCGCGAAACAGATAGGAACTGTTTTTCAAACCTTGGAACCTAAAATTAGCAATCCAAATATAGTGGTTTTTGCTGCCGATCACGGTATTGCACAGCATGGGGTGAGTGCTTATCCGCAGGATGTAACACGCCAGATGCTGACTAATTTTCTGGATGGCGGAGCGGCAATAAATGTATTTTGCAAACAAAATAAAATAGCTCTTTCGGTAGTTGATGCGGGTGTGAATTATGATTTTCCGTCTAATACAACACTGATTTCGGCTAAGATTGACAAAGGAACGCATTCGTTTTTAGGTGGTCCGGCTATGGGCAAAGCGCAAATGGAATTGTGTTTAAGCAAAGGAAGCGAAATTGTAGAAAACATTGCTAAACAAGGAAGTAATTGTATTGGTTTTGGCGAAATGGGCATTGGCAATACAGCTACCGCTTCGGTTTTAATGAGTGTGATTTGTAATTTTTCTATCGAAGATTGTGTAGGCAGAGGTACAGGAGTTGATGACGAAAAGCTGCAATTTAAGATTGATATTTTAAGAAAAGCCATTGAAAATTATCACGGACCAAAGGATTTGGATAGTTATTTGACTTATTTTGGAGGCTTTGAAATTTTGCAAATGGCTGGTGGAATGCTGGAGGCTTACAGACAGAATATGATTTTTCTGGTAGATGGTTTTATCTGTAGTGTTGCTTTTTTAATCGCTTTCAAAAAAAATCCTGCTATAATTGACAACGCTATTTTTAGCCATCAATCGGCTGAAAAAGCACATAAAAAATTGTTGGATTATCTTGGAGTGTCGGCTGTTTTACAATTAGATTTGCGCTTGGGCGAAGGAACGGGTTGCGCACTTGTGTTTCCAATAATAGAATCGGCTGTGGCTTTTTTAAATGAGATGGCCAGTTTTGAAAGTGCCGGAGTGAGTGAGAATAGAAGTTAGAAGTTAGAGGTTAGAGGTTAGAGGTTAGAGGTTAGAGGTGGGAAGTTATAAGTCAGATTTTAGAATTAATTAAAGTATTTATTAGAAAATAATGAAAAAAGAACTCCATATATTTTTTACGGCATTGATGTTTTACACCCGGATTCCCTGTCCTGCAACTATAGATCACCATCCAGATTACTTAAATAAAGCTTCGAGATATTTCCCTGTAATTGGCTGGTTAGTAGGTAGTATTAGTTTTATGGTTTTTTATCTTTCAACTTTTGTTTTTTCGAACGAAATTGCAATTGTACTTTCGATGATTGCCAGTATTCTTGTTACCGGAGCTTTTCATGAAGATGGTTTTGCCGATGTTTGTGATGGTTTTGGAGGCGGATGGACCAAAGAAAAGATTCTTTTGATTATGAAAGATAGTGCCATTGGGGCTTATGGTGCGATTGGTTTAGTTTTGCTGTTTTTGTTGAAATTTCAAGGTTTGGTTCAATTGGTTGAAGAGACAAATTCAATAGCAATCGGTTTTTTACTTTTTGTTTCTGCTCATTCTGTAAGCCGTCTAGCTGCAATATCAATTGTTTTTACACATCAATATTCAAGAGAAGATGCAACCAGCAAAAGCAAGCCTATAGCTCAAAGTTATACCTGGAGAGAAGTATTTGGTGCTTTCTTTTTCGGATTGTTACCGCTTTTGATACTTGCCATTTTTTGCTGGCAAATACTGTATGCTGTAATTACTGTTTTCTTATTCCGATTTTTTCTGGCTCGTTATTTTCAAAAATGGATAGGCGGCTATACCGGGGATTGTCTTGGTGCAACACAGCAAGTATGTGAAGTAGTTTTTTATTTGTCAAGTTTTGCATTATGGAAGTTTATTTAGTGCGTCATACCGAAACGGTTTTTGAAAAAGGCATTTGCTACGGACAAACCGATGTGGCTTTGAAAGAACCTTATTTGGAGCAGTTTGAATATATTAAAAGCCAAATTCCTGTTGATGCGATTGTTTATTCGAGTCCGTTATTGCGCTGTGTTCAATTGGCAAATTATTTAGCCCCATCGATAATTACCGATTCCCGATTGATGGAGATGCATTTTGGCGATTGGGAAATGAAAAAATGGGATGCTATTCCCGAAGTTGATTTTACACCCTGGATGACCGATTTTGTAAATGTAGCCGTTCCCAATGGCGAATCGTTCGTGGATTTACATCATCGCGTAAGTGATTTTTTAACTGCTGATTTTATTAAAAATACCTCAAAACCAATAGTGCTTGTTACTCATGCCGGAGTAATTAGAAGTATCTTATGTACCATTTCTAATTTACCTTTAAAAGATGCTTTTACTAATAAAGTCGATTTTGGAGATGTTATAAAACTGGAATTATAACTTCAATAAAAACAGTTTAATTGTCTGGTTTTTAGTTGTTTTGTTTTCTTTTGAATGGTTCTATAAATAAATTTGATTTTTAGCTGAATTAAGTTTTATCTTTGCCGCCGTATTGAGGTTGCTGTTTTTCTATTCGAAAAATAACATTAAAAGGGAATCAGGTTAAATACCTGAGCTGTACCCGCAACTGTAAGCTATAAAGCTTGTTGTTATCTACAAAACCATTGTTCGCCGCGGCGGATGAGAAGGTCAACAACAAGACGCAAGCCAGGAGACCTGCCTACTACATCGAGTATCAAACTTTCGGGAAAAAAGGTTTGGGTATGGGTAATTCTATGCTTTTCTCCCATTTATTAGTCATGTAACGGTTAAAAAAAAGCTGTTATTAAATTTGTTTAAAATGAACAAAAAAGTCGTTCGTATTAGTGTATTTTTTGCATTAATAAGTGCTTGTGCTTTTGCGCAAAAAAAAGGGGTTGTACTTCCTGTTGTTAATGAATTGGATGAGGTAGTTATTTCGGATTCTAAATTTGCATTGCCTAAGGAAAAATCAGGAAAAGTAATTGTAAAAATTACAGCCGATGATTTGAAAAAAAGACCAGGGCAATCCATAGCTCAGGTTTTAAGTACTGTAGCCGGAGTCGAAATTAACGGAAATCAAAGCCGAAACGGAAAAGATTTAGGTGTTTTTATTAGAGGTGGACGAGGACATCAGGTTTTAATTTTAATTGATGGTGTTCCTGTTACTGATGCCTCAGGAATTAGTTTGTCTTATGATTTGCGTTTACTTGCTGCTGATCAGGTACAAAGCATTGAGGTAATGAAAGGGGCTGCGAGTACACTTTATGGCTCGGGAGCTGCAACTGGAGTAATCAATATTACTTTGAAAAAAGCAGCAAAGAATGCTATTGCAGGAAACGTTTATATGAATGTGGGTACACAAACAGCTGCCAAAGACAAGGATTATTCGGCTCAGGATTTTAATCAGGGATTTTCATTTAATGGGAAATCAGATAAGTTCAATTATTTTGCTTCTTTGAATAGTACAGAGACATCAGGGATTTCGGAAGCAAAACCTGCTTTGGATACAGAAAATTTTGAAGCGGATAGTTTTTCCAGAATCAATTCTGTTGTGAAGTTTGGTTTTACACCAAATAAAAAATTAGCATTGGATTTCTTTGCTAATTATGATAAAATAAAAAATGAATTCGATTCAGGCTCATTTGCAGATAATCCGGATAATTTTGCAACTTCTGAACAATATAGAGTAGGCTTTTCTCCAAAATATAAATATACAAATGGCGAAATTGTGCTTAACTCCAGTGCGAATGTGATGGATAGGGCATTGTTTAATTATGGAAGTTTTTCGTATTACAAATCCAGAAGTATTAATGCTGATTTATTTAATAAATATAGTATTCTACCGGAACTGTTTGTTGTAACAGGTGCTCAATTTCAATTTCATGAAATGTCTAATAAGAGTGATTATGTTGATTTGCCTAAAGAATTGGCTAAATTTAATATGATTGATCCTTATACAACGGTGGTTTATAATTCTGATTTTGGGTTTAATTTTAATGCAGGTCTGCGTTATACTATTCATAGTAAGTTTGGGAATAATTGGGTTTTTAATTTGAATCCATCGTATTCAATACCTAATACGCCAATAAAATTATTAGCCTCTTACAGTACTGCTTTTATTGCACCTAGTTTGTACCAATTGTATTCTTCTTATGGAGACGTAAATTTATCTCCAGAGAAAGATAAAACACTGGAAGCTGGTTTTGAAGCTGAATTATTCAATAAAAAATTAACACTTACTTCAATTGCATTTTTGAGAGATGAAGTAGATGCCATAGGTTTTGACTTAGTTACATATAAATATTTTAGTGTTTCTGGTGTGAATAAGGCAAGAGGAATTGAAACTATGTTTTCGTATCAATTAAATAGTAGAATAAAATGGAATGCTAACTATACTTTTACAGAAATGGAAAGACAGTCCAGAATTTTAAATCCTAAACACAAAGTAAATACAGGATTGGATATTCAGGCAACTGAACGTTTAGCTTTTAGTGCAACTTATCAATTTGTTTCGGATAGATATACTGAATACAGTACTTATGGTCCGGCACCTGATTATGAAACAATTATTAATTCAGAAATATTGAAAGATTACCAATTGGTAAATGCAAATATTCGTTATGTTGTTATTAAAAACAGACTTAATGTTTTTGCATCTGCAGAAAATATTTTGAATAAGGATTTTGTTGAAGCCAGAGGTTTCAGTACTAGAGGAAGAAACTTTAAATTAGGATTAAATATCAATTTATAATAAAATACTTTAAATTAAAACTGCCCCCAATAAGTGATGACTTTTTGGGGGCAGTTTTGTTTTTGTATCAGTTTTTTTTAGTGCATTGCATCGGCTGCATTAATTTTGTTTTTTCCTTTTTTAATTAATAAAATAAAAGGAATACAGCACAAAAACAGTAATCCGAGATATAGAAAAATATCCATATAAGCCAATACCGTACTTTGTTTGATAACCGAAAAATCAAGTACTTCGTATGCTTTTTTCAAAGATTCGTTAATCGAATAGCCTTTAGCCATAAAACCTTGCTGTAACTGGTTCAGACGTTGTTGTACTTCTAATTTACTGCCATCCAAATTAGCAACAAGATTTACACGATGTGTTTGTGTTAATCGGGTGATAAAAGTGGTAATAATAGCAATACCAAAAGATCCTCCCAGTTGTCGCATCATTCCGGTAAAAGCCGCTCCTTCGCCAATGTTTTTTCCTTTTAGAGTAGAGAGTGATAAAGTGGTAATAGGTACAAAAAGTAGTCCTAATCCAATTCCTCTCAATATTAAAGGCCAGTACATGTGTTCTACTCCTGTATCCGGAGTCATGTTATAATACATCATCAAGGTAAAAATAAAGAAAGCAAAGAAACCGGCAGCCACCATATAACCTTGCGGAACACCTTTCTGAATCATTTTACCCACAAACGGCATCATAATGGCTGTAGTTATCGATCCCGGAATTAATAATAAACCGGCATCGGTAGCAGTCCATCCCAAAAGAGATTGGGTATAGATAGGAATAATTAACGTAGAACCATAGAGCCCAAATCCAAGAATAAAACTCATAATGGTTCCAATTCTTAAATTACTGTCTTTTAATACACTTAAATTCACAATTGGATATTTGTAAACCAATTGTCGCCAGATAAAAAGGATTAATCCAAATAATGAAATAATACTTAAGCTTAAAATCAGATTATTGTTAAACCAATCATCCTGTTGGCCGTGTTCCAAAACAAATTGTAACGAACCAATAAAAGTTGCCAAAAGAATGATTCCGTACCAATCGACCTGATTCGATTTTAATTTTTCACCATATTTTGGACTTCTCACAAAGCTCAAAGTTAAAAGCGTAGCAATAATTCCCAGAGGAATATTGATATAAAAAATATAGGGCCATGAAAAATTATCTACTAAATAACCTCCTAATGGTGGGCCAAGGGTAGGGCCTACAATTACACCCATTCCGTAAATAGCCTGTGCCATTCCACGTTTGGCAATAGGATAACTTTCGGTAATGATGGTTTGTGCTGTTACCAGCAAAGCACCACCACCTAAGCCCTGAACAAATCGAAAGGCTACTAATTCCCAAATATTCGTTGCATTTCCACATAAAAAAGAAGCAACCGTAAATATTACAATCGAAACAGCAAAATAATTACGTCTTCCAAATTGCTGCGAAAGCCAGCTTGTCATTGGGATGATAATAACGTTTGCAATGGCATAGGCCGTAATCACCCAGGCAACATCCGTTAAAGTGGCTCCAAGGCTTCCTCGCATATTGGTCAAAGCCACATTGACAATAGTGGTATCTACAATTTCCAGCAGTGCACAAAGTACCGCTGTAATTGTTATGATAACTCTTCTAAAGCCATATTCTACTAAATCGTCATCTGCTAGTATCATATTACTTTATATGTACATCTACATCCACATTCATTCCCGGACGTAATAGTTTCACTTTTTCAATGTCGTTGCCAGCATCAATACTAATTTTTACAGGCAAACGTTGGATTGTTTTTACAAAATTTCCGGTTGCATTATCCGGAGGTAAAATTGAAAAACGAGATCCTGTTGCCGGAGAAAATGAAGTAATGGTTCCTGTAAATTCATAATCAGGATAAGCATCTACTTTTAGGGCTACTTTTTGACCAGCTACCATTTTGTTTAACTGCGTTTCTTTGAAATTAGCAATTACCCATGCTTCGTTGTTGTTGATAATGTAAAACAAAGATTGTCCCGGTTGTACCAATTGTCCCGGTTGAATATCAATTTTAGAAACCTGTCCGTCAATAGCTGCTGTAATTACGGTATAGCTTAAGTTTAATTTAGCCGATTCTAATAAGGCTTGTGCTCTTTTGATATTGGCAGCAGCCACATCGGTTTCTTTGTTGGAAACAACTGATTTTGCCTGAATAACCGATTTTTGAAAAGCACTTGCTCTTTCTTGTTGTTGTAAAATACGCACCTGATTTTCGGCTTCCTGTTTAGCGGCCAAAGCTTGCTCGTATTGCTGTTTGGTAATCGTATGGTTTTTATATAAATTGCTGTAGCGGTTGAAATCATTGGTTGCCAAACCTAATTTGATTTTAGCGGATTGAATATTTCCGCCTGCCGATTTTACATTGGCATCCGATACCGAAATATTAGCCAGAATACTACTCACATCTGCTTTTGAAACTTCAAAATTTCCTTCGGCGGCTGCCAATGCAGCTGTAGCTTCGTCAATCTTTAATTGGTAATCTCTCTGATCAATGGTAAACAGCGTATCTCCTTTTTTTACAAAATCATTGTCTTTGATATAGACTTTTTTTACATAACCCGAAACTCTCGGGATTATTGGTGTCATGTATTTTTCTATCTGCGCATCATCTGTTCCTTCGTGCGATAGAGAGTGAATGTATTTGTAGGAACCATATACAACGCCTAATAGAATTAAGGAACCTATTATAACGATAAATTTTTTGTTTGTTTTTTTCTTTTCCATTTTAGGTATCGATTATATTTTAGAAAGCTTGAAGGTTTGGTTTAGTTGTCCTGTTGCGGCCAGGAGCCTGTAATATTTTTGAGTTACATCAGCCTTAGCTACAGTATTGTTGATTTTTGCACTGAGTTGTTCTACATCGGCTTCCAGTAAATCATTCGTGTCTGCAAGACCGTTGTCGTATTTGTCTTTTAAAATTCTATAATTTTCAGTTGCCTGTTCTACAGCCTGGGCGTAAACATTTTTTTGTTTCATTGCCAAATCATAATCTTCAATTGCTTTTTGTACCTCAATTTTGATGTAATCGGTAAGCATCATTTCCGAAGCCTGTAATTCTTCGGCCTGACTTTTTGCTACTTTTACCTCAGTTGCATTTTTAAAAATACCACTCAAATTATACGAAATTCCCACTCCAAAATTCATTGCGTTTTGAATCGTTACAACATTTTTTAAATCAAGTGTAGTGTATCCGCCAATTAATGAAAGGGAAGGGTAGTAGCCACTTTTAGCTACTTTAATATTGGCCTGACTTGCTTTTTCCTGAAGGCGGATTGCTTCTAAATCCTTACGGTTTTCCAATGCCGGATTTTCATCTATGGGAATGTTATTTGTTTCAAAATTGTAGAAATCACTTTCTTTAATTTCAATTGCAGTTTTAGGATCCAGTTTCAGGAAATTGGTCAATTCATAATTTATAACACTTAAATTACTTTTGGCCTGGTCTAAAGACAGTTGTACTTTAGAAAGTTGTAATTGTGTTTTTAGCAAATCGTTTTTAGGAACAATTTCGTTTTTTTCTAATTCTGTAAAATCCTTAACACGTTGTTCGGCACTTTTGTAATTTTCGTTCAGCAATTCAACTGTTTTTTGTGCTTTGTACAAGGCTGCATAGTAGTTGATGACTTTCATTGCTGTTTCTTCTTTGGTTTGCAAAGCATTAGCCGTTTCAGCCTGATACAAATTATCCGAAACCTTAATGCTATTCTTTAATTTAAAGCCTGAGAAAATAGGCAAAGTGGCATTAATTTGTCCCAAAACCAATTGGTCAACGTTTGGTGCTTTATTAGCTGATTCGCTGTCGCTACTATTGCTTTTTATATTAACTGAAGCTTTTGTCAATCGTTGGTATTGTGCCGAAGCTTTTAAATCGGGATATAAGTTGTTTTTTACCGATTGCAATTCGTGTTTTTTAGTTGCTACTTTGGCATTAGCTAAGTTGACTTCGTTACTCTTTTCCCAGGCCAAGTGAACGGCATCGTTGAGTGATAAACTCTTTCTTTGTTGTGCTTCTGTGGAGCTTATCCCTAGAAATAAAATCCCTAAAAGCATTAATTGTCTAGCTTTCATATATTAGAAGTGCTTTTATTGTTTGTTGGATGTGCGTTTTAAATTTTGTTTGGATATAATTTTCGAAATCTTCGTCGGTTTCTAAAGCCAACAGTTTTTTGAAATAAGCTTTATTCATACTAAAGTGGAAAAACGTACCCATAATTGTGGGAGGAATCAGTGGAATAATGACGTCTTTTCTAAAAATACCTTTTTGTTGTCCTTCCCGAATTATAGTTTCCAATGATTTTAAATTTCGATCCCTTACTTCGTTAAGAACTTTCAATTTATCCTCTTTTTCTTCTGTTGCAAATTCAAAATGTAAGATTCTGTAAATCCCTTTATTGCATCTAATACGGTTGACGTACAGTTCAATCAGTTTGTCAATTTTTTCAATAGGGTCTAAATCTTCAACAGATAGATTTTCTATTTGAATTTTTAAATCAGAAGTTCGATAAACAATCAATGCTTCTAATAATTTTTCTTTCGAACCAAAATAATAGGAAACCATCGCGACATTAATCTCGGCCTCCTTAGCTATCGTTCTAATCGAAGTTCCCTCGAATCCATTCTCGGCAAATAGCGTTTCTGCTATCAGAAGAATTTGAATTTGCTTTTCGTTAAAATCAGTTTTCAATTGGATTTGTTTTTAATTACAGTACAAAATTAAACAACTGTTTAATTTAAACAGCTGTTTAATTATTTTTTAACGTAATATTAACAAAGTTGATTCGGTCTTTTTGAGAGGTTTTTAATGTGGTAAGTTGTTGGTTCTGTTGTGCTTGTTTGGTTTTGTTGCTTGGATTTTATGGAGAAATAGAATTATGGAAGGAAACATTAAACTAACAAAGACCTTTATTTTTGAATCCTAAACTGATGCAAAAGTTGCGTTTTTTCTTTTCTTTGGTACCAGTCATTATAGACTAATTCGAGTTGGTTTACTGCAAATTTTCCAAAATCCTCGTTGCGGTATTTTTCCAATAAAGAAACGAGTTTTGTCGTATCGGTAATAGGTTTTCTAAAGCGACAAACACTAATGTGAGCAGTAAATAAGGTATAACGACTATCGATACTTTGTTCCAAATTAGTTTTTTTGAATGCTTTTCTAAGCGAATCCCGAAATGAATTTAGACTCTCATTCGTTGGAAATCCTTGAATCATAATGGTCGAATTGGAAGCTGTAATTCCGTTTAGATTAATTTCCAAATTCTTCAAGTGAATTAAATTTTCATGGATGACAGCAATATATGCAGAAGGATTGATTTGACTTAAAGAAAAACCGTCATGACAGGAAATGATAGATAAAACGGTGATGTGCATATCCGAATTGGGATAATAATATTGAGCAGTATCCTCTTTCTTAAGTTCGTTTAAAAACGACTGAATCTTATTTTTTATTGATTCCGGGGGGCGAATGAGTAAAGTAATCCCAAAACGATTGTCGTTTTCTGCATCAATTTTAGGGTCTATTACATAATTATTATTCGAAATTGCCTCTGCCGATTCGGTAAACAATTGATTGTAATGAGCAACTAAATCCATGAAAAGTTATTGTGAAATACAAAATTAAGGATTTTTTCAGCAGCTTATTTTAATAAAAGCTAAATGCTTCGTAGTAAAATGGATAGCTTTTTTGATTCAAAATTGTGAATATCTATTTTTGTTTATTTGATGTTTATTTTGCTCTAAAATCTATCTTTGGCATCCTTAAAAAAAGAAATTATGAGCGCAATTTGGTACGAATGCAAAGTAAAATATAGAAAAACTGACGAGACAGGAAATCAAAAAATGGTAGGCGAAATTTATTTGGTTGACGCAATTTCCTTCACAGAGGCCGAGAGCAGAATCAATGAAGAGATGAAAGCTTATGTGAGTGAAGAGTTTAAAATAGCCAATATTAAAGTGGCTAATTATGCCGAAATTCATCCTTTTGAAAATGCCGATCGCTGGTTTAAATCCAAAATTTCATTATTGGCTTATGATGAAGAAAGCGGTAAAGAGCGCAAGACCAATATGTATTTTTTAGTTCAGGCTAATGATGTAAAAGAAGCTTATGACAATACGGTACATACGATGAAAGGTACGATGGGCGATTATACCATTCCTGCAATTTCTGAATCAGCTGTTTTGGATGTTTTCCCTTATTTCAGTGGTGCTGAAGACGAGTTGGAACAATTAGAAAAGTTCAATGCACTTAAAGCTTCTAAGCCAGAAATTGTTTCAGAGGTAGAAGACCACATGGAATTTGTTACTGAAGAGGAAGAAACGGTATAGTGCTGATTCTATTCAAATAAAATCGCAAATTAGCATTAACTTTTGAGTGTCTAATTTGCGATTTTTTTTGGTTTTTAAAAAAAGTTGAACATAAATTACACCAATTGTCACTAATTCTGATAAAATTAAAATTGAATAACACAAATTTCTATCTGCCTTTGGCAGATTCGTGTAATTATAACGGGTTTAATTTGTGTTTATTTGTGTAATTTATGGTGAAAATTTTTTAATACGAATGCCAATCTAATTTGCAATTTTTTTAGTTGAATAGCACTTTAGAAAGCGTTACAATTCCTGTAATCAAAATTAAAATCAGTACAATCGATTTGAATTGCGTTTCCGAAATACGGTCTAATATTTTTTTTCCAATAAAAGTACCTGCTATGCTTACCAAAAGCAGAATAGGGATGAGGTAGATGTCGTGTTTATGAACATAGCCGTTGTAGCTATACACAATACTTCTGCTGGAATCGATGGCTAAATCAATGATGGCCGAAGTTGCAATAAAAACTTCCATTTTAAGATTATAAGCTGCCAGAGTCATTCCCCGAATGGCACCTCCTGTACCTAATAAACCTGCAATTAATCCTGAGAAAGTTCCACCTAAAATTGAATTTGTTGTAGTGGGTTTGATACTCAGGTTTTTAAAAAATAAAAAAACTAAACTAGTCCCAATCAGGAAGATTGCCAGTGCTGTTTCAAGCGTTTTGGGATTAATAAACCGGCTAATAAAAGCTCCGGTAATTACAAAGATTACTGCCGGAATTCCTATGGAGATGAGCAGTTTTTTATCAAAGCCCTTTCTGAAAAAAGCAATTTTACTAATATTACTCGATACATGAAACAAGGCTGTGATTCCTAATACCGAATGAAAATCTAAAAAATAACTGGCAATAGGAACAAAAAACAGCGAAGAGCCAAATCCGCCCACAGTACCCAGAATTTCTGCCAATAGTGCTAAGAGAATAAATAAGGCTAAATTTTCCAATAGTTAAGTTGTTTTAATCTTGTTTATAATCCAAAAGAGAAATACTGATTTCATTCCAATTCAACTGATTAATTTTTTAATATCAATTTGTTTGAGAATTTCTCTTTCAGAATGACGAACCAGGACTTTGAATTTTTCGTACCAGGGCTTCCAGTCTGCAACTCCCATATCTCTTGCTAATTCTTGTTCAAAATCAGCAAGTGTGGCATAAGACGATTCAAAAATAAGTCGGTAGCTTTCTCCGGTAAAATCAGTTAAAACTCTGTTTCCGGTTGTTTGAGGAAACAATCCACCCTGGGTGGCCTCATCAATCAAAACTTTGGCTTCTTTATAACGGCCAAATTGCAGATAAAAAATTTCTCGAACAATATACATGAGTACAAAAATTAGAAGTTAAACAAATGTTTTTGTACTTATAAAGTTAAGAAATAATACTATTGGTTTGGGGTTTTACTTCTTTGAAAAACAAAGAGTTATTTTAGGTTTAAATAAATCGGATTTTCCTCTTTTCGATTAGCGGCATGAGTGGCTATAAAGCTGATGATGAAAATTTGTAAAGCATGAAAAAGCATGATGGGAAGAAGAACAATCCCCATGACACTTGGATTTGGAAACAATATTTTAGCAAATACGGTTCCGTGGACTAATGATTTTTTAGTACCACAAAATTGAGCTGTAATTTTATCTTCGGCACTAAATCCAAGTTTGTTGCTTATAAAACCCGTAAGGAAATAAACTAAATAAAATAAAACAGTGACCGCTATTGCAATAGTCATAATGGCAAAAGCATCAATTTCGCTAAAGACATTTTCTTCAAAAGAGTGGGCAAAACTTTTGTAGATAATTAATAGGATGATGGATTTGTCAAATAAGGTCAGGTAGTTATTGTGTTTTTGAGCCAAATTACCCCAAAAACGATGTAAAAACAAGCCCAAAATAACCGGAACTACCACTTCTATAATCAATTTGGTATAAATGTCTCCTAAATTATAACTGTTTGTTGTAGTATTCAGGAACAGTCCCAACCAAAGTGGGGTAACAATAATCCCGATTAAACCCGAAATACTGGCATTAAAAATGGCGGCAGGAATGTTGCCTTTGGCTATGGAAACCATTACTACCGATGAAGAAACCGTTGAAGGCAGGGAAGCTAAAAATAGAAAGGCAAGCCAAATATTTTTATCGTATTCAGAGTGGATTAAAGGGTAAAAACACAGAATAATGACAGGAAATATCAAGAAAGTGCAGACTTGTACTAAAAGATGTAATTTCCAGTTTTTCAATCCTGATTTTATTTTTTCAGGGCTAAGTTTGAGACCGTAGAAAAAGAAAATCAACGAAACGCCCAAACTGGCAATACTATCTAAAGGAATTGAACTTGATGTACTACCTAATTGTGGAAAAATATAGGCCAGAAGCACTACCAAAATGATCGAAAGGACGAATTTGTCAATTTTAAATTTCATACTATGCTATCTGATTTGTAAACTAAATGAGCAGGCAAAGGTAGGAACTTAGTAAAAAGACAAACAACAATTACCCAATTTTAGCAGGCTTTTAACGGTTTAGAATAAAAATGAGGACAAGGAATTCTTGAGTTTTAAAAATAGTTTATCGAAAAATTCATAGTCGTTGTATTGCATTGATTCCACTAGTCCGCTGCGGTCGATTCAAGAGGTTTTTCCTTCTTAGTTTTTTGAAGACAGTAAAATTCTAATTATTAGTTGCAGGTTTTCTTTCTGCTACTAAAGCGGTCTCTGTTTTGTCAGTTTTTAATCACTCTTGTGCTAGAAAGCTTATCATGTATTCCTTTAACTGTTACTATATATGAAAAATACTCAAGCGGGATGCTCCTGCTCAATGTTCTAAAGATTAGTTGTTTTAAAGTAGGTTTGTCACCCGATGATGAAACTACTTTTGTTTTGGTTAATACTTTTCCTAATGTTCTTTGAAATTTATACTCAGTCAAAAGATAATAACCCCAAAAAGTCGGAAGTAAAATGATAATTGGGATTATTGGTAATTGTTTGTGCGTTTCGTCTGTGTATGTTTGATTAAGCTCTAAAAGCATAAGTCCGATTGAAAGTAAAAACCAAATGACTAAAAATGTAACCATATCGATAATGGCATTTAAAATTCGTTGTCCTTGATTTGCAAGTTTTAGGTCGTTTTGTGTCATAATTATTGTTTTTTTCTTTTCTTAATTATCAAGATAATAACTATTGGCAAAACTGTTATTGCTACAATTAAAATTATTTCTACAGTTGCTAATGATTCCATAATATTTTATTTATTGCTAATGTTTCCGAATTTTCGTTCTGATTGGTATTGGAACACAAAACTGCCAACCAGTACTGAATTATGAGTAGAATAACAAAACTCCATTTCTGCACGTTAGTTTGCCTGATGTAAAAAATGAGTTAGCAGCTTGCGTCTTTTTCTTTTTTGTTAGTATGGGCTTTTCACTGTCTTTGTATTTTTAGATAGTTGAAATTCTTTGGCATCAAGTTTCATTTCTTTTATTTCTGTAGCAATGCTTGTCAAGGTAAATTGGGCATTTTCAATAACCATTTTTAATGGTAATGCTTTTGCGACTTTTAAATAATCATACCAATTTCCAAACAAATGTCCTGTAAAAATCGAAGGTTCAACGCTAATTTTAGAGTTGAAATAATATTTCTGTATTCCACTTTTACAAGTAAAAACAATTTCGTCACATTTGTGACCAAGAACTTCTGTAACGCCTTTGTTTACTTCAATTTTTAAAATTCCATCAGGATTTGTCGCACCATCATTCCAGAAAACAGTTTCAGAGTTTGACATTTTGTTGTAAAGTTTGTTGTCTTTGTTGATATAAAGTTGCCATTGAAACATTGTTCCGTTAGTACTTGATTTGTAGTCGCCATCTTTGATGATGTAGTTTTGTGTTGAACCCATCATTGTTGAAAATTGTTCGGACGTTACGTTTGGAAGTTTACTTGTGTAAGTGTTTTGGTAAACGATTTGACCTTGAAAATTTTGTCCGAAAACAGTTGCTGTCAGAACTGTCATTACGATTGTTAATAGTTTTTTCATTTGTCTTGTTTGTTGTTTTTACTTATTGTTTTTGATGTTTAAATTATCGTCTTGGCATAGCTGTTAAATCGTTCATACAAGCTACAAAATGACTCCAATCTACCAAAAAAAACAGGTTAGTTTTATCTGATATACGTCAGTGCTTATTTTTTGCTAATATATAAATAAATCTTACAAATTAGTACATGGTTTTGTTGTTTCCGTATTATTTATCTTAAGGTTTCGGGCTGGATTGATTGGCAAAGGAACTCCTTTGTTTAACCTAAATATGTTTAAAAATGTTATTGGTCGAAATAGTGTTAGCCATGCAACGGTTTTGGGTTAAATTTATCTTTCCAATATTTATTCATACCCTATAAATGACGATTTTAATGAAACAGTTTCTTTTTTTACTGAGTTTTTTTGGAGTATTATCGACTATCAGTGCTCAGGAATTATTCAATGCTCCACAGCCTTTTGCCGCTGTGCCCACTCAGAAACAAATGGACTGGCAGCAAATGGAATTCTATGCTTTTATCCATTTTTCGCTAAACACTTTTACTAATAAAGAATGGGGTTTTGGGGACGAATCGCCTCAGTTATTTAATCCCTCAGACCTAGATGTACGCCAATGGGCGAGAGTGGCAAAAGAAGCCGGAATGAAAGGAATTATTTTAGTAGCCAAACACCACGATGGATTTTGTTTGTGGCCATCGGCATATACTGAGCGTTCTGTAAAAAATGCTCCCTGGAAGAACGGAAAAGGGGATGTTGTTAAAGAATTAGCCGCTGCCTGTAAAGAGTACGGTCTAAAATTAGGCTTGTATCTTTCTCCCTGGGATAGAAATCATGCCGATTATGGTAAACCGGCATACATAAGCTATTTTAGAAACCAACTAAAAGAGTTATTGACAAATTACGGAGAGGTTTTCGAAATGTGGTTTGACGGTGCCAATGGTGGCGATGGCTATTATGGTGGTGCCAATGAAATCAGAAAAATAAACACTTTAGACTATTACGATTGGGAAGAAACTTATCAATTGATTTATAAAATAGCTCCTAAAACATTAGTGTGGGGGATAGGACCTTCGGAAGCCAGATGGATAGGGAATGAGGACGGTTTTGCTAATGAAACCAATTGGAGTTTGTTACGTCAAAAAGACGATTTAGCAGGCAAAGTACATTATTCTGAATACACATCAGGGCATGAAGATGGTGAAAAATGGGTGCCGGGCGAAGCCGATGTTTCCATTAGACCAGGTTGGTTTTATCATGCTTCCGAAGATGACAAAGTGAAATCATTAGACCAAATGGTCGATATTTATTATAAATCCATAGGTCGCAATGCTACGCTTTTGTTGAATTTACCACCTGATAAAAGAGGATTAATTAATGAGAATGATATTCGAAGATTAAAAGAATTTACCGCAACTATCAAAGCCGATTTTAGAACCGAAGTTCTGGCAAAAACCAGAGTAACAGCTAATAATTACAGAGGGAACAATGATAAATATGCTCCTCAAAACGCAATTGATGGCAATAAAAACACTTACTGGGCTACCGATGATGAAGTGAAAACGGCCAGTATTGCATTTGAATTTAAAAAACCAACAGCGGTTAACAGACTATTACTTCAGGAGTACATACAGCTGGGGCAAAGAGTAAAAGCATTTACCGTTGAGGCTAAGATTGATGGAAAATGGAAAACAATTGCAAGCCAAACCACTATTGGTTACAAACGAATTTTAAGATTTGACAGAGTTGTAGCTTCGGCACTGCGAGTGAATATTACCGACTCAAAAGCCAGTATTCTGCTATCCAATATTCAGGCTTTTGATGCAGCTGTTTTTGTTCGTATGCCTGAAATAAGTAGAGATAAAAATGGCGTAGTACGTATGGAATCCGAACAAGGCAGCCGAATTTACTATACTCTTGACGGCTCAGTTCCATCAACAAAGAGTGTTTTGTACACAACCCCTTTTCGATACCCTAAAGCGGTAAAAATACAAGCCATAGCTATAGATACCTTAGAAAAGAGGAGTAGTGCTATTGAAATAGCTAAGTATGGCATGTCAAAAGAAAATTGGAAAGTAGTTTCCGTTTCCAGTGGAGATATGACTAATGTACAGCGAATTATAGACGGAGACCCAATGACCGATTGGAGTTTTGGTAATGAAACCCATCTACTACCACAAGAAGTCATAATTGATATGGGAGCAATCATGAGTATAAAAGGTTTCTCTTATGTGCCAAAACAGCAGGGACATCATCTTAATTTAATTGCTAATTATGAGTTTTTTACCAGTTTGGATAATGTACATTGGAGCAGGCAATCTGAAGGTGAGTTTTCGAATATTAAAAATAATCCAATAGAACAGATTAAACTTTTTTCGGCAGTTAATGCCAGGTATATAAAATTTATAGCCAAATCAGCTATTGAAAAAGGAAATAATCTCACTATTTGCGAAATAAACGTAATAGAGTAATAAAAGAATAAGGCTTCGATTTTTATAACGAAGCCTTATTTATTAGTATTTATTTGAGATTGTATTTATAGTTTCCAAACCAATACATCAGCAGTCTTCATGGATTTTGTTCCAATGATAATCTCAGCATTCGCAGGAAGTTTCATCTCGTAAATTTTATCCGAATAGTTTACAGCGATTCCAAAACCATCACGGTATTCTACTAATATTCCTTCTGGATAATTTTCAATCGGGATATTTTGTTGTTGGTATAATTTGGTCAAAACCTGTTTTTCCAAATCTCCTTTTTTCGAATCAACACCAATATAAGTTACGGTTCCTTTACCTAATTTACGCGAAATTACAGCAGCAGTTCCGGCATAGAAATCACCTTGGTAAGTTCCCCATATTTCGGTTCCTTTGTTTGGTTTTAATAAATCACCCCAAGAAACCCAATCAAAATCCTGATTGTTAAATTTAATTTTGTCAGGTGATTGCGGCATTAACAAATCATAGGATTCAATTTCGGAGCCAATTAATTTCCACATCGGCTCGTAGAATTTAGCTTCCCAAAGATGCCCTTTTCGGTTTTGAATTCCTGAACGGCAGCTCAATACTAAGTTTCCTCCGTTTTGAGCATAAGCAGTTAATTTATCAATCATTTGCTGGTCAATCATTTGATAAGCAGGTGCAATCAATACCGGATATTTAGAAAAATCAGTCGTATCACGAACAAAATCTACAGCTGCTCCAAAAGATTTCACTGCTTTGTAATACTTTAAGAAATGATTCTCCGTGTTCCATTGATTGGTTTGTTTATTCAAGTCAATTCCCATTACGTTATCGGTATTGAACAGAATTCCGGTTTTGCGTTGCAAATATTCCTTTGGCAATTGGGCTTTAGGATTGTATTTTTTTCGCAAAGTATTGATGTCTTTGATAAACTGGCTGAATTCTAATCCGCCAGTTGTAGGAGTCACTCCATCGGTACCTACAATTCCGTAGTGGTATTGCTCATAGCCGTACAAAGGCGCACGATAGCGATAGGTACAGGTAAATTTACTGCCACCGGCAAAAACATGCCACAACCAAAGTCGCATGGCTCCCGGTAAAGGTTGCGGATTAATACTTCCCCAGTTTACTTGTCCAGGTTGTAGTTCCATTACACCATAAACACCTTTTAGAGGACGAAAGAAATCATTAGACATTGCAATTCGGGAATAATCGCCTACGCGGTAGCCTTTTGGTCCAATGCCCAAATCGCTGCCATAAACCATATAACGGGTATAAGAAACAAAGTCCAGTTCTTTACTGGCTCCTACATAACCCACATCGTACATTGGAATGTAATTAGAAGTTACCCATTGATTTGGATTCGAATATTTACGGATTTCTTTAGCCTGTTCGTCCAGGAAAGTCGCTGTTTCATCATCAGCAAAACGATAGTGATCCAATTGGGAGTGTAAATTCATTCCCCAAATGGCATGTTTCGGAATATTAATTTCGTCAAAGCTGCTGTAAGTACCGCTCCAGAAATTGTTCCCCCAGGCTTCGTTAAGTACATCGATGGTTTTGTATTTTTCTTTTAACCAATTGCGAAAACGTTCGTGTGCATCTTGTCCGTAATCCAGAAAACGACGAGGTTCATTATCCACCTGCCATCCGATTACATTTTTATCATTACCATATCTTTTGGCTAATTCGGCAATCATTTTCATCGAATAAGAACGATAATAATTGCTGGAGAAAGTGGCATGCTGGCGTGTACCATGATCCATTTTAGAGCCATCTTCCATAGTGGCTAAAACATCAGGATGCTTGCGAACCAACCAAACCGGAGGCGTAGCGGTAGAAGTACAAAGAATGACTTTTAGATGGTATTTTTTAGCCAGTTCTAATGATTTGTCCAGCCATTTAAAATCATATTTGCCTTCTTCGGGTTCGAGTTGTGCCCATGCAAATTCGCCAAAATGAGTAAATTCAAATCCCATTTTTTCCATGTTTTGGAAATCGCGCTCCCATTGCGCCGGATCCCAATGTTCAGGATAATAATACACTCCCACTGAAGTCAAATCTTTAGAAGGAAAAAATTGTTCGATTTTTTGGGCAAAAGTAGCTGTATTAAATAGTAGTAGTAATGCCAGAAAGCATTTAGTAATCTTATAATTCATAATATAATGGTTTGGTAATAGTGAATTACAAATCTAAGTTTTTTTAGTTATAAAGTGTAATTTTCTCACTTAATTAGAAAGATATATTGTCGAAATATAAAAATACACCAACAATTATTAAGAATCCTTTTTACCACAGATTTGAAGGATTAAAAAGATTTCTAAAAATAATCTGTGTAAATCTGTGAAATCTGTGGTAAAAATTGATATTTAAGACTTTATTAAAATACGATATTAATTTCTGAACACTACTTAATTGTGTAAATCAAAATGTCTTTGTACAAGGCTGATCGGGTTGCCATCTGTCTGAAACCAATTCGACCTTCCAGAAGTTCAGGTTTTTTGCTAAGATCCCATGAGAATAATTTGGAACTGTTTTTTCCAGCAACCTTGAAATAGAGTTTTGCTTTGGTTTTAATTAATATAATTTTATAAGTTTGGTCCGTTTTAAATAATTCGGTTTCAAAATAAGGATTTGGGATTTCGGTTGTGGTGTTGAAATTTTGTCCTATAATTACTGGATATTGACGCACTCTGATGTAATCATTTTTGCTGTCAGTATTATCATTTTCAAAAGAAGCATAACTAATATGCAAAGTTTTCATATTAGTAAAATAGGTTTTCATTGCCGGAATTGCTCTTAGATTATTCCATTTTGAAATGTCTTCAACGTAAGGGGCAAGGCCTGTACCGGTTGCCTGGAGATATAAAATAATAGCCCATTTGGTTTCGGTATCTTTTCTGCTAAAGCTGAATTCCATTTTTACATTTCCCTTAAAAGAATCCTTAGTCCATAATACGGCATGGTCAGTATCAGTTCCGGCTTTAGTTCCGGCATTAAAAAGCATTCCTGCTTTAGTGTTTTTGATAGTGGCTTCGAGCCCGTCCAGAAACCATTTGGATTGCCAGTCTTTAGTTCCGCTGTCTTTAAATTGCAGTTGCCATTGTTTTGATTGGTTTAGAATGTTGAATTCTTTATTATCGGGATTTTGGGCATGTATTGAACCAGAAAGGAAGAATATTGAAATTAGAAGTTGTGTTAAGTTCATAATAAATGGCTATTTGTTTCGAAAATAGACGAACTATTGGGGATTTTTTTAAAATATTTAAGTTTCTAAGGTGTTGAGTTGCTAAGTTACAAAGTTTTTTAGGAGTTGGGGGTATGTTTTGGAGCTGTTAGTGACTAGGAATAAAATGTTTTTTGAAAGATAAATTTTATATATTTGATAGCAAAAATAGCGTTTAGACAAGTTGTAAAACTTTGGAAAAGGAACGAATATTTTTTAATATATACGAAAGAATGTTAAATAAAATCACATTTTGGAATTTAATCACTTTGACTTTAATTTTATTAGTCAGTTTTTTTGGAGTTTATTTTATAAACTATCCAATGATAATTGATATATGGGAAGTCATAATATATACTTGAATGGGAAAAAATGTTTTTCTTATTTTTAGGGATGGTTATTCTTTCACTAATTTTTACTTTGTTTCCACTCAAAAAAATGAGTTATGGAAATAAATTTCAAAAAATCCTTTTGGTTCTAAATGTCCTGATTTTACTTTATACTTTTTGCTATACAATTTCAACATTTGCAAAAAACAAGTCTGAATTGAGAAAAATTGAAAACGAATATATTGAGCAAGCAAAAAAAGATGTAAAAAATGACAAAGTAACTTTCAAATTTGCAGGAGGTTTACCTGTACCTGAATATGATAAGAACACTTATGATAAAATTGATAGTATTAGAAAAAAATACGGAATAATTTATTTTAATACTGGTTGTATAGTTGATTATAAAGCAATAGAAGCTCAAAAAAAGTATGAAATTATCGTAAAGCCTTATTTAGAAAAAAGAAATGGTAAAAATTGGGAAGCAAAAATGAATGATGAAATTCAAAAAGTAAAAAGCGACTACAAAAAAGATAGGTGAATATTACATAACCCGATAACGAAGTTTTACAATTTTTACCTACAAAATGAGTAAACAGCTTTAATACTTTGTAGAGTTACTGGATGAGATTCCTCTTGCGTCGGAATGACAAGATTGAGGAAGTAAATTGTGGTAAGGATACACCAGATTTTACTCAGACCTATAATGAAGTTCCGTAGGAACGGGCTATTTTGTAGCTCCGAAATTTATTTCGGAGAAAATAATAAGGGGGTATTTTAAAGTCCTGTAGGGACGATACATAAATTGTGTCCACAAAGATGAGTAAAAAGCTTGAATACTTTGTCGAGTTACTGGATGAGATTGCTACGTTATCGCTCGCAATGACATATTGAGGTGTTAAAAAATAAAGCCACAGCTTTAAAAGATTAATCTGTGCTAATCTTTTAAAGCTGTGGCAAAAATAATTATGTATGTTTTTAATTGGCCAAAGCCAACTCAATCGCATTAGTAAACAAGTCTTCTAGTGAAATTCCGGCTGCAGCAGCTTGTTGTGGAATTAAACTTTCGGTGGTTAATCCCGGAATTGTATTCATTTCGAGCATGTGCGGTTCGTTGTTAACAATGATAAATTCAGAACGTGAGAATCCTTTCATTTTTAGAACCTCGTAAGCACGTTTAGCAATAGCACCGACTTTTTGGGTCATTTCGTCAGAAAGTCTCGCCGGGGTAATTTCCTGTGATTTTCCTTGGTATTTGGCTTCGTAATCAAAGAAATCATTTTCAGAAACGATTTCGGTAATTGGCAACACAATGATTTCACCTTTGTAATTGATAACACCTACTGAAACTTCGGTTCCGTCAAGGAAACTTTCAATGATAATTTCGTTGTCTTCTTTGTAAGCGGTTTCGATGGCTGTAGGCAATTCGACTTCGGTTTTTACTTTCGAAATTCCGAAACTGGATCCCGCTTTATTGGGTTTTACAAAACAAGGCAATCCTACTTTGTTGATGATTTCGGTAGTATTGATAACATCGCCTTTGTTTAGGTAATAAGAAATGGCAGTTTTAATTCCGTATGGTTTTAATACCGAAAGTAAGTCTCTTTTATTGAATGTCAATGCCGATTGGTAATAATCGCAAGAGGTTTGCGGAATACCTAATAGTTCAAAATAAGCCTGCATTAAACCATCTTCGCCCGGAGTTCCGTGTATTGCGTTGAAAACACAGTCAAAGCTAATTTTGTTTTCGTTTACCGTTACCGAAAAGTCATTTTTGTCAATTGGGAATTCAACATCAGCATCGTCAACATAAACCCATTTTTCTTTGAAAATATGGATGCGAAACGCATTGTATTTTGATTTGTCTAAGAATTTGTAAACTACGTTACCGCTAATAAGTGAAATTTTGTACTCACTGGAATAGCCGCCCATGATGATGGCAATGTTTTTCATGTAATCTCGTTATGTATTGTAAAAAATGTTTTTTAGCCCCGATAGAAGTGAAAATCCTTTTTATCCCGATTTTTTAGGGATAAAAAGATTGTAACGAATAGCGGGTAAAAGCTCCTGAAATAAAATATGCCAGAACAGAAGCTAGATTAAACAAAATTATCATTTTTTTTGAAACGAAATAGCTTTATCTTTGTGACCTTTGAAAAAATTAAATTTATGAGTTTACGTAAATACCTTACTAGTCGTGTGTTTTTTACACAGGTTTTTCTTGCTGCTTTAATCATTGCCGTTTTGGGTTATCTTTTTATGCACTGGTTGACTTTTACCACCGATCATGGAAATGAAATCACAGTACCTGATTTGAGAAAATTGACCGAAGAACAGGTGGAAGAGAAATTGGACGAATTGGATTTGGATTATGTATTACTTGATAGTGTAGATTACAGAGGTGATTATCCAAAATACAGTGTTGTTCAGCAGGATCCAATTCCGGGTGCTAAGGTAAAAGAGGGTAGAAAAGTATATATTAAGATTAATAGTTCGGGTTTTTCATCGGTTAAAGTTCCTAATTTAATCGAAAAGACCTATCGTGAGGCCCTGCCAACATTAAGAGCATTAGGATTGGAAGAAGGTACAATTACTTATATTCCTAACCTTGGAAAAGATATGGTTCTTGAAATGCGTTACAAAGGAAGAAATATAAAACCAGGTGACAGAGTGTTGAAGTCATCTAAAATTGACTTGGTTTTAGGAGACGGAAAAGCGAGTTACGAAGAAGATATTACCAGTGAAACAGATAGTACTGTAGTTGCTGAACCAACAGAAGAATTGCCAAATGAACAATAATATTGAGTCGATTGAATTAGAGGAAGAGGAATTATTTGAGCATTATAAATTTGAAGTTCCCAAAGGGCAGGCATTATTGCGAATTGATAAATATTTAATGGGTTTAATCCCTAATGCCACCCGAAATAAAATACAAAATGCCGCTACCGATGGTAATATTTTTGTAAATAATGCTACGGTAAAATCTAATTATAAAGTAAAACCTTTTGATATAGTAACGGTAATGTTATCGCATCCACCGTTTGAAAATCATGTGCTTCCGGAGAATATTCCGTTGAATATTGTTTATGAAGATGATGCTTTATTATTGGTAAATAAAGAACCGGGATTAGTGGTGCATCCGGGACATGGAAATTACACCGGAACCTTAGTGAATGCTTTGGCGTTTCATTTTGAGAATTTACCAATGAACAGCAGCGAACGTCCTGGACTGGTACATCGAATTGATAAGGATACTTCGGGCTTGTTAGTAATTGCTAAAACCGAAGCTGCGATGACACATCTGGCTAAACAATTTGAAGCTAAAACTACCGAAAGAGAGTATGTGGCTCTGGTATGGGGAAATGTAGCTGATGATAGCGGAACCATCGAAGGGAATTTAGCAAGACACCTAAAAGACCGCATGCAAATGGCTGTTTTTGCCGACCCTGAAATTGGAAAACCTGCTATTACACATTATAAGGTTTTGGAGCGTTTTGGTTATGTAACTTTGGTTTCCTGTATTTTAGAAACCGGAAGAACACATCAAATTAGAGCTCACATGAAACACATAGGTCATCCGTTGTTTAATGATGAGCGTTACGGTGGTCATTTGATTTTGAAAGGAACTACTTTTACTAAGTACAAGCAGTTTATAGAAAACTGTTTTAAGGCTTTGCCAAGACAGGCTTTACATGCTAAAACGCTTGGATTTGTGCATCCTAATACGGGTAAAATGATGCGTTTTGATACCGAACTTCCGGATGATTTTAAGGATTGTATCGAAAAATGGCGAAATTATTCTAAATCGCACCATATTGAAGAAAATGAATAATGAGAGCTGATTTAATCTAGCTTTGAAAAAAAAAGTCCCATCTTGTTTTTGTAACGAGAAGGGACTTTTTGTTTATTCCATATACATTTGATTTTGTCCTCTTAAAGTTTTAGAATCATTGATATATTTAAAATTATCGCTTGGTTTTTCTGCCGGTATAAATCGTGCCGTTCCTGTTATTTTCCCTATTGCAGTGCTTAATAGTGGTTCGCTGGGGTCTCCAAGTACCCCTAAGGTTCTAATTCTTTCGGTTAATTTGTAATCAGGAACTAAGCCATCTAAATAATCACCAAAACCTACTGAATTTACAGATTGCGCTACTATTAATTGCATGGCATAGCGGTGGGAAGGATTTGCATTGGCTTTTGTCATATTCGGAGAATCATAAAGTGTAACCGAAGCTACATTTTTTCCATAAGTTGCATCGCCTATTTGTACAACATTAATATAAGGATCGAGTCCGTTAATGATGAGTTCACTTGCCGAAGCGGTATTTTTTGTTGTTAAAACATAAACTCGGTTAAGATTCAGGCTGTTGATGCTTGTCCCGTTGATAGTACTGGTGAAATTGTATTTTCTGTTGAGGTATGATTTTTTTTTATTGTAAGCTAATTCACTAAAAACCTGTCCTCTAAATTGTCCGGTAATCATGCTGGCTAATCGTGCTGCACTAAGGACAGAACCTCCGCTATTGTACCTTAAATCAACGAGTAAATCAGTAATTCCCTCTGATTTGAAGTAACCAAAAGCCTCACTTAACTTCGAATCATAACTTGGAAAAAAACCATTATACATAAGGTAGCCAATTTTATGGGCACCGCTAGGAATGACTTTTTTAATAAAAATAGGATTTTCGGCAAGGATTGTTTTTGTTAACGCCAGAGATTTTCCATTAGGAGTAATCACAGGATTATTATTGCTGTCATAAGTGAGATTAGCAAAATTTAAAGTATAATTTTCGTTTGAACTAAATAACAAACTTCGGTAGTTGGACAGGGTTAAACTAATTCCGTTGACAGCATAAAATATCTCGCCCCGCTGGATATCTTTTGCAGCAGCATCCGAATTTGGAATGATATAACGAACATAACCAATAATCTGGTCGCTATTATTAAAAGTACTTAAGCCAAAATCTACTCCATTGTTTTTTGAGGTTCCGCCCAGTTGTTGTTCCAGTGTAAGGTAATCACTAACTATCCAGCTGTATTGATCCACAACTTCAGCCGATTCATCATCGGGAATGGGAGGTTTGAATAGTAAATTTTGAAATAGTTCTTCCGGAGTGGCATAACTTCTTAAAAAAAAATCATATTCAGCATTCGAAGAAAATCGTTTGTTAGCTAAATCAGGTACTTCGGCCTGCCATAAATACATTTGGTTCATTCCTCTCCAAATAAATTTAGGAATATCAAGATCAGTCGGTATTGCCAGGGCATCATCCTGATCTTGACAGCTTTGTAATAGCAAAAGAGGGATGAATATCAGCAGTAAATAGTTGAATAGGCTTTTCATATTTGTTAACTATTAGGGCTATTGACGTAAAAATACTATCTTTAATTTTATAAATCGTTTTTTTAGAATAAATACAACTGTTTTTACCTAAAATTGAATTTTCTATGATTGTAACCAATGCAAAAGTGGTTCATTTTTTTTTGGCATAGAAATGGTAAGTGTAGTTGTAAACAAGAACATAATTTTAATATAAAGATATGAAAATGAAAAAAGTACTGATTACATTGGTAGTTGCCTTTGCTTCGAATTTTTTTTACGGACAAGCTGTTTTTGATCAGTTTGATGGGCAAGAAGAAATTGTTTCGGTAATAGTAAACAAAAAAATGTTTGAATTGATGAGTAAGGTAAAAGTAGATCCTTCGGACAAGGAAACACAGCAATATTTGAAATTAATTCAGAATTTAGAAAATTTAAAAGTCTTTTCGACCACTAATACTCTGGCTGCCCGAAAAATGAAAGAAGTTGCCGATAGTTACATTAAATCGGCTGATTTGGAAGAATTAAAAAAAGTAAACGAGAATGGAAAACAAGTTACAATAGATGTGAAACGCACAGGAACTAATCAATTAAGAGAGTTCTTAATGTTTATTGAAGACGATGCTAACGGAATTAATCGTTCTGTTTTAATGTCGTTAACCGGAGTTTTTAGTTTGAGTGATATTGCTATTTTAACGGATAAAATGCAAATTCCCGGCGGAACTGAACTTAAGAAATTAACCCAAAAATAATTTTTTGATTGAATAACAAAAAAGCGATTTCAAATTTTGAAATCGCTTTTTTAGTTTATAAGACTATTGTGTTTTGAGTTTTATTTGCAAAACATCTTTAGATTTTTAGTTGCGCTCTGGCTTCCCAGTTGTTGGGCTTTGATAAAATCGGCGCAGGCACTCTTTTTGTCTTCCAGATGAATGTAGGTAAGTCCTCTTAAATTGTAAGTGATATAATCTCCCGAATTGAATTTGATAGCCACATTACAGTCGTTCAAAGCTGCCTTGTAGTCTTTTAATTTGTAATAAATATTGGCTCTGGTTGTGTAAGCATAGGTGTTGTCATCGTGCATTTCTATTGTTTTATTCACATCAGTTAATGCTCCCTGAAGATCGTTGAGTTTTATTTTTTCCATGCCGCGGTTTAAATAAGCCACCACAAAATCAGGTTTCATTTTGATGGCTTTGTTATAATCGGCTATTGCACCTTGGGTATTTCCGGCATTTGATTTTTTCATTGCCTGATCAAAATAGTTTTCGGCAGTTTGGCTCCAGCCTAGGGTTGATAGAGTAAGAAAAGAAAATAAAAGTAGTTTTTTCATAGAGTAGGTTTTTTGTTTAAGGGATGGTTAAAAATAAGCAATTGAAAATTGTTTTGATACAAATGACCGAATTTATTCCAATAAATTTTTAAAAAACCTTTTTGGCTTGTTTTTTGATAATTAATGCAATTGTGTTTTTAACACATAATTTTATATTCCTAATTAAAACTAAAAAATAGTTACAAATGAAAGTAAAAAAGATTAAAGTACTACTGCTTATCGGGTTGATGACTTTGGGTACCTTGGCAAAAGCGCAATCGGTTCAGGCAGCGGATGAAGAAGTTAAAAAAGCCAAAGAGTGGATTAGTACTTTAGCGTTGAAGGATGATGCAAAAGAAGACCGATTAGTACAAGTGGTTGCAACACATCTTTCACTGATAAAAGACTGGCACAATAGTCATCCAGCTTCTACAGTTCCGGCCGGAATCAATCCTTTAGACGGAAAACCGCTTTCGGAATTGCATCGTCAAATTATTGCCGATTCGGCTATGCCATCAACCATTCATCAGGATTTGATGTCCGGTTTAAGAAAAGATTTGAGCGAAGACCAGGTAGCTTTGGTTTTGGATAAATACACCATTGGAAAAGTGGCTTTTACTATGAAAGGTTATCAGGCTATTGTTCCTCAAATGACGGCTGCTGAAACTGCCGAGATTCAAAAATTATTAGAAAAAGCACGTGAACAGGCTGTAGATTTTAAAAGCATGAAGCAGATTTCGGCAATTTTTGAAATTTATAAAACACAAGCCGAGCAGTATTTAAACAATAACGGCCGTAACTGGCGTCAAATGTATGCCGATTATACCAAAAAAATTAAGGCTGAAAAAGCGGCTAAAAGCAATAGTAAATAACAATAATAAATAAAAAAGGTCTTTAATGCTTATTTGCGTTAAAGACCTTTTTGTGTAAAATTAACTTTGGGTTAGTTTACAACCAGTTGGTAAGTTGCCATTTTCCATATTTCGTCATATTTCTTACCGTGGTGTTCTCCGGATTTTTTTTCTGTTTGAGAAAATTCAATCATATAATTTCCTGACCAAATTGGGGTAAACGAAATTTCACCGTTTTCATTTGTCCATAATTCTTTTTCCCAGCCATTTGGAGCAATTACTTTTACTTTTTGTTGTTTTGCAATAGCATTGTTATAAAGAGCAACAGCAGTAATTTTTGTGTTTTTTGCTAGTGAAGTAGTGTTTTCGCTAAATACACCTATTTTGTTTGTGTTGTTAGTGCCGGAATTACCATTTAATTTATTTCCGACTACGATGTTAGCACTCGAATTGTAATCCAGTACCATCGTCCCATATACGTCTTTTACAGTATGCTGCATCACTACAGTGTAAACGCCATCTTCATCAGGGGTAAAGAAAGCCTGGTATTTGTTTTCCAGTGCGGTCGATTGTAATTTAATTTCTTTTTTAGACGGACTGATTACCGTCAGTGTAAAATCTTTTAAATCCGAGAACCATTTGTCGGCTTTTGTGATGTCGTTTTCTGAAAATTCGCCAAAATAAACCGAGATTTCCTGTGGTTTTCCTTTAGTACCGGTAGTTTTAGTTTCAATCCATAAGGCGTGAGCAAATACAGCAGGTGCTGAAATTAACAAAAGGGTAACTAAAACGGTTTTGAATAAGTTTGATTTCATAATTCAGGATTTTATATGTTGTTAACAAAGAAGTGCAAATGTAAAATTTATTTTTAAATTAATTTAGATTAATTATAAATAAAAAAAAGCATAAAACAAAAAAAAATCCTTAAAATACTGAATTACAGTATGTTTAAGGATTTTATTTGTGACCTCGACTGGATTCAAACCAGTAACCTTCTGAGCCGTAATCAGATGCGCTATTCAGTTGCGCCACGAGGCCATTTTGCAGTCGCTTTGTAAGCGTGATTGCGGGTGCAAATATAGGGATAAATGTGTAACTTGCAAGCATAAATTTCAATAAATACTAAAAAAAATGAAGTTAGAAAATTACATCCGTGATATTCAGGGTTTTCCAAAAGAAGGAATTTTGTTTAAAGATATAACTCCACTGTTAAATGATGCTGATGCGACTAAGGAATGTCTTAAAATTTTGGCGGAATCCTTGAAAGGACAAAAAATAAATAAGGTTGTGGGAGCTGAAAGCAGAGGTTTTTTGTTTGGAATGTTATTGGCACAGGAATTAAATGCAGGTTTTGTACCCGTTAGAAAGCCAAATAAATTGCCGTATGAAACCATTTCGGCTTCTTACGATTTGGAATACGGAACGGATACTTTAGAAATCCATAAAGATGCCATTCAAAAAGGAGATAAAGTATTGATTCACGATGATGTGCTGGCTACAGGAGGAACGGCTAAGGCGGTTTGCGAATTGGTTGAAAAACTGGGAGGCGAAATTGTACAGTTGAATTTCCTGATGGAGCTGACTTTCCTAAACGGAAGGGAAAAATTAAACAGTTATGATATTTTTGCTGCGGTAGCTTATTAGTCAACGGCTCTGGTTGTAACATAATAGCGATAGCCAATTATTGCCAGCTGCCATTTTTTGGCTTTAGCCAAATCAAGCCCTTGCTTAGTAAAACTAGGCAAAAGGAGTTTGTTGATTTTGGCTAAGATTTTAAACATCAGTTTTTTTATTTAAAGATACAAAAAAGACGGTTTTGATTGAAACCGTCTTTTTTTGTTTAATTATTTTTCTTTTTCAAGGGGAGAGGTTTCAACAACTAGAACTCCATTACGGGCTTTTTCTCCGTATGTTGCTAAAGCAATTTTTTTGGATTCATCTGTGGATCTTTCAAAAATAACAGCATGTGTAAATTTGATATTCTTATCTTTTATTTTTAGTAAACTTTCATAATCAGTTTTTTTTCCATCAATTATAACCAAAGCATTTTTAAAAAGTTTACGAGATTCTATAGAATCTATCGCTTTGCTAACGTTTTTTAAATTTGTTTTTATATCTTTTTTTAAAATTTGATTAGAATTTCTCGTGTTGGATTTTTTTGTAGTGATTATCACTTTATTTTCAAAAGGATCTGTTTCTACTTTTTCAATATTATTTATATCTAGTTTACTGTATTCTGTAGCAGTCGATTTTTTTTCATCAATATAAAATTCTTTAAGATAAGATTTAATTATTTTCTTGTTGGGATTTTCATTGATTTTTTCAGTTTCTTTATTTGGGTCATTATTTTGATTATCATTTTTATTTACTTTTTTGGTTGTTATTCTGATTGTATTTTCAAAAGTATTAACATCAACTTTGTCAACAGTGCTTTGATCTAATTGGTTAAAATCATCATTGGTCGATTTTACACCATCAATGTAAATATCTTTATCTGTGATTTTAACAGGTTTTATTAAGTGTTTTGGAGTAACTAAAATAGCTTCTTTACCTTTTATTTTGGCAACATCAATTTTTTCAATATCATTAGGGTTTAATTTGTCTAACTCTTCCTGAGTTGATTTTTCTCCATTGATGTAAATGTCTTTGTCTTTTGATAAATTAGATAAATCTTTTTCAATTTTAAAAGATTTTAATTCAGTTGAATCTTTTTTAGTTTCTTTTACTTCATTTTTAATAGGCCTTTCCTGTGCAACAACTTCAATTTGAAATAAAAACACAAAGGCAACAAGTGCAGGAAATACGCTAATGTACTTCCAGGAATTCCATTTTTTAGATTGGTTTTGGTTTAACATAATAATTCGTTTTTTGATTAAGGATTGGTAAAAATGATTGGTAATAGCAACACAATTTTCCTGAGTGGTTATTTTTAGTAAGGTAAATTGATAGGCTTTTTTATCGGTTATTTTTTTAGCGGCTTCGCTGTCGGCAATGAATTCCAGATTTTGAGCAATTACTTTTTTATACAGCCAAATCAGTGGGTTGAACCAAAAAATGACACAAAACAATCTTGAAAATAATACGTCAAGGCTGTGCTTTTGTGAACTGTGGACTTTCTCGTGTTCTAAAATGTTTTCCAATTCGGTAGCGCTGTATAAGGTCGAATTGTACACGATGTAATTAAAATAGGAGAAAGGAGCAATGTTTTCGGTAATATCGACCAGCTTGAAGTTTCCTTGCAGTTGAATTGTTTTTCCTTTTAATAAGTCGAATAAACTTTTAAAATCAAAAAGTAGTTTTAGGAATAAAATGCCTATCCCTGTCAAATAAACATAAGCTGCAATTGCATACCAGTCGATGGTTTCCGGTTCGGGAATAGTTACTGAAGTTGTCACTGGAATTTGCGACCAGTCTATGTTGGTTGGCGTTGGTTCTACCCAGATTGTTTTTGTGATAAAAAATAAAGGCAGAATTGCTGATGTAATTAATCCCAATAGTAAAAACCAACGATTTCCTGAAAAGAAAGTTTCTTTTCTTAAAAGTAAGGTATAAGCCAGATAAAAAACACCAATTAAGCCGCTGGTTTTGATGAGGTAAATAAAGAGATTTTCCATAACTATTCCTTTTTTTCGATCATAGCTAAAATTTCACGTAATTCTTCGGCAGATATTTTCTCTTCTTTTGCAAAAAAGCTAACCATATTTTTATAGGAATTATTAAAATAGGTTTCAATGGCAGTGTTCATGAACTTTTTTCGGTAGTCTTCCATTTTTACAATTGGAAAATATTGATGTGTTTTTCCAAAAGCATTATAAGAAACATATCCTTTTTCTTCCAGATTCCTGATAATGGTGGAAAGGGTGTTATAATGTGGCTTTTCATCTGTAATTTCAGCCATTACTTCTTTTACAAAAGCTTTTTCGAGCTTCCATAAAATTTGCATGATTTCTTCTTCTTTATTGGTTAACTTTTCCATGGTTGTTTAATTTTAAATCAATATTACAACTATATTTTTAGTTTTAAAACTATTTTTTTAGTTATTTAACTAAAATTTTAGTTTTTAAACGGTTTTACTGATAAATATTATCTGCTTAAGACTTTGTGCCTTTCTAAGTTTTAAACTATTTTTGCTTAAAATTTTGAAGATGAGGTATATTCTGTTATTTGTTTTTTTAGTTCAATGTAGTTTTGGCTTTAGCCAGAAAAAATTTGATGCGGCTGCTGCCAAAAAGTACCAACAAGAACTGAATAAAGAATATACTGACCCGAAAACGAGTCCGTTGGAAGTTGAAGATTTAAGGGGATTTAAAGGTTTAGATTTCTATCCTGTCAATAAAAAGTTTTTTGTTAACGCTCATTTTGTGAGAACTTCAAAAGAGAAGCCATTCCAAATGAAAACCACTACAAACAGAACGCCTGTTTATGTGAAATATGGTGAAGTACATTTTGAAATCGACGGGCAAAAATGCAAACTAAATCTTTATCAGGATGTGGTTTCGGCTAGAAATCCAGAATACAAGGACGATTTGTTTTTACCTTTTTTTGATAAAACATCTGGAAAAGAAAGTTACATAGGCGGGAAATACATTGATTTAAAAATCCCAAAAGGCAATACCATCGCCATTGATTTTAATACTTCATACAATCCGTATTGTGCTTATAATTATCATTATTCTTGTCCAAAAGTACCTTTAGAAAACGATTTAAAAGTAGCTATTCGTGCGGGTGTAAAGAAATTTCATGATTAATGCAGTATTTCAATCTACATACACATCAGTTTAAAAATCAGGAAGCTATCCTGGAATTAGTCAATCAATATCCTTGGGAATTTGATGATTCGATTACTAATTATTCGATAGGAATTCATCCCTGGCATATTGTTGAAGCCAGAATTCACAGTGATTTAGCGATTATTGAAAGTAAATTGCCTTTGCAAAATTGTCTCGCGCTGGGCGAATGCGGATTGGACAAACGCATCGAAATTTCGATGGATTTACAAAAAGCCGTTTTTGAAAAACAACTGCTTTTGGCCGAAAAATATAAGAAACCGGTGGTGATTCATTGTGTGGCTGCTTTTCAGGAATTGGTAGAAATCAAGAATCAATTACAAATAACCGTTCCCATTGTAATTCATGGTTTTTCTAAAAATCAACAGTTGGCTACCCAATTATTGAATAACGGATTTTATCTTTCCTTTGGAAAATATTTACTGATGAATCCCGAATTGGAATCGGTTTTTAACAGTATTCCTGAGAATCGGGTTTTTCTGGAAACCGATACTTCGGATTACACTATCGAAGAAGTGTATGCCTTGGCAGCAAAATATAAAAAAATAACTGTAACGGGATTGCAGCAAATTATTTCGAATAATTTCAATACCGTTTTTAATAAATAAATTACCAAATTAACGAATACTTTATTATGGCTGAATGGACAGAAAGAGCGGAATTATTATTTAGAAAAGAAGGATTAGAAAAATTACAAAATGCACACGTTCTTGTGGTAGGATTAGGTGGTGTGGGCTCTTTTGCGGCTGAATTTTTAGCAAGAGCAGGAGTGGGCAAAATGACTATTGTTGATGGTGATGTGGTGGATATTACCAATATTAACAGACAATTGCCAGCATTACATTCAACTGTAGGAGAACCTAAAATTACCATTGTTGGGGATCGATTGATGGATATTAATCCTGAATTGCAATTGACCTGCGTACAGGAATTTTTGTCTCCGGAACGTGCTTTCGAAATTGTAACTCCCGATTTTGATTACGTTTTAGATTGTATTGACAGTATTACTCCAAAATTGAACCTGATTGTAGGTGCTAAGAAAAAAGGAGTGAAAATTATTTCAAACATGGGAGCCGGTGGAAAGATGCAAGCTGGTAAAGTGGTTGTAAAAGATATTAGTAAAACCGATGTTTGTCCGTTAGCCAAAGTGGTTCGAAAACGTCTTAAGAAAATGGGAGTGAGCCGTGGAGTAAAAGCGGTATTTTCTGTCGAAAAACCAGACGAAGGCAGTGTGAAAAGAACGGATGGAACTAACTTTAAAAAATCTTTTTACGGGACGAACAGTTATATGCCGTGTTTATTTGGTTTGCATGCAGCCGAAACCGTAATTCGTTATATTCTTAAAAGTGAGAGGTTGGAAGCGGTAAGCTGGAATTAGGGTGTAGAAAAAAACTAAAAACAATAAACTAAAAACAATAAACTAAAAACAATAAACTAAAAACAACAAACTAAAAAAGATGATACAAACAGTAATTTTTGACATGGATGGTGTAATTGTGGATACTGAACCGGTACACCGTTATGCATATTACAAACAATTTGCCGAATTAAACATTGAAGTAAGTGAAGAATTATACACTTCTTTTACGGGAAATTCTACTCGAAATATTTTCCAAAAGTTAAAAGATATTTTCAAACTTGAAAACGAAGTTGAAGATTTGATTCAAAGAAAAAGAAGTATTTTTAATGATGCTTTTGATACTAAAAAAGATTTGGAATTATTAGCTGGAGTTCGCAATTTAATTGAGGATTTACATCAAAATGGGGTGCAGTTAATCTTAGCTTCTTCTGCTTCAAAAGTTACTATCGAGCGTATTTTTAATCGTTTTGATTTGCATCAATATTTTACATATAAGGTAAGTGGAGAAGATTTTCCAAAATCAAAACCACATCCGGCTATTTTTGAGCACGCTGCGAGCTTGTCCATAGCTCCAAAAGAGAATTGTATTATAATTGAAGACAGTACTAATGGAATTATTGCAGGAAAAGCGGCAGGGATTTTGTGTATAGGTTACAATAGTTTGCATTCTAAAAATCAGGATTTATCATTGGCGGATTATGTTGTTAACCACTTTGATGAGTTGGATTATGCCAGAGTTAAAGAAATGGATTCTAAATTATGTAATTATTAACATCTTGTTTTAGAGGAAGTTGTAAATTTGAAATTAAAGAAAAATACAAAATTATGAAAAGATTATTGGTTGTTTTATTCCTTATTATTTCTCATTATGTTGTTGAAGCTCAGGTGAAAATCCCTGAAACAAGCCCAAAATCGGTTGTAAAACAAGTAGTGGGTTTAACTGATGTAGAGATTGTATATTCACGTCCTTCGGCCAGAGGAAGATCGGTTTTAGGAAATTTAGTTCCTTTGGGTAAATTATGGCGAACTGGAGCTAATGATAATTCAACAATATCTTTTAGTGATGATGTAGTGATTAACGGTAAGACTTTAAAGAAAGGTAAATATGCTTTATATACGATTCCTAATATCCAAAGTTGGGACGTATTATTTTATACCGAAACCAATAATTGGGGTACACCTAAGGAATTTGATGAAGCAAAAGTGGCTTTGAAAACTACTGTTAACGAAGAAGCCTTGATTAAACCGGTTGAAACATTTACATTGGCAATTGGAAATTTAGATGCTAATTCGGCTACTTTGGATATTGCCTGGGAGAATTCATTTGTTTCTTTAAAGTTTGAAGTGCCTACGCAAAAAAAAGCGATTGCCAGTATCGAAAAAACATTAGCCGGTCCTACACCGGAAGAATTTTATACTGCTGCTCAATATTATTATCAGTCTAATGGTGATATTGAAAAAGGAAGAACTTATATTGATAAAGCCGTTGAATTGTCTAAATCGGTTCCTTTTTATTATTTGAGATTAAAATCGTTAATTCAGGCGAAGCAAGGAGATAAAAAAGGTGCTATAGAAACGGCAAAATGGTCTATTTCGGCTTCAGAGGCTGCCGGAAATAAAGAATATGTTGAAATGAACAAAGCCAGTATAGACGAATGGAGTAGGTAATTATTTCAGCTCTTTAATAAAAGAAAAAATGGCTGTCCACTAAGCGGACCAAATGAAAAAGAGGCCACAATCCCGATAGCTATCGATCGGGACTGATTAAACAGATTAAAACAGATTTTTTAAGCTTTTTGTAAATTACAATCTGCAAAAAAAAATCAGTTAAAATCAGTTTCACCTGCCTGTCGGCAGACAGATTTGTATGCATTCTCAATAATTGATATAATAATAGGATAGTCATTAAAGAAAAAATCCCATTCGAGCAAAATTGTACGAATGGGATTTTTTTTGGATTAGACTTTTCTATGCTTAAAAATTGTGGCTTGTAACAAAGAAGAAAGAACAATCGTCATCATGGCTCCAATAAAATTCAGCCACAAATACCCCAGTTTTTCTTCGCCACTTGGATAGATGTAAATAGCAAAATAGTAGATAATAAAAATGGTTAACTGACTAAATAAAGCACTGTAAAAAATAGCTTTTGCCTTTACAAATTTGATGTAAAAACCCACTAAGAAAATCCCTAATACGGTTCCGTAAAATATAGAACCTACAATATTTACTAATTGGATTAAATTTTCAAACAGTGTTCCTACACAGGCAAAAAGTATCGCTATGATTCCCCAAAATAAGGTGAAAAATTTAGTAGCATTCAAATAATGTTTTTCGGTTTTGGGTTCTTTTAAATTTCTTTTGTAAATATCTATAGCCGTTGTAGATGCTAAGGCGGTAAGTCCGGAAGCTGTGGATGACATGGCGGCCGAGATAATTACCGCAAGTAATAATCCAATTAAACCTTTGGGCAAATAATGAAGAATGAAATGGAAGAAAACATAATCTTTATCGTTGGTTTCACTACCTTTGTCGGCTTTTAGAATAATTTCTTTGGCATGATCTCTAAGGTCTTTTTCTTTGGTCGAAATAGCTACTAATTCTTTTCTAAGAATCGGATTGTCATAATCCTGATTCAATTGGTCGATATACAGCAGATTGATAACTTTTTTATCTTCTGAAAGAACTTCTAATTGCTTTTCTAAAGCATGGTATTCGTCTTTGTATTTGGATTTTTCAATTGCAGCTTTATTATTTGGATTGAAATTTAAAGGAACAGGATTGAATTGGAAAAATACAAAAACCATAACCCCGGTCAGCAATATAAAAAACTGCATAGGTACTTTTAAAAAACCATTCATGATTAATCCCATCTGGCTTTCTCGAACCGATTTTCCGGATAAATACCGTCCTACTTGCGATTGATCGGTTCCAAAATAAGCCAAAGCCAGAAAAAAACCACCTGTTATTCCGCTCCAAAGTGTGTATTTTTCTTCAGGATCGGTAGAAAAATCAACAATATCCATTTTGTCATTAGCTCCGGCAATATGAAGGGCATTGCTAAAAGTCATGTCGTTAGGAAGGAAATGAAGTATTAGAAAAAAAGTAATGAACATCCCCGACATAATTACAAACATCTGTTGTTTTTGGGTTACGTTTACCGCCTTAGTTCCTCCTGAAAAGGTGTAAATGATAACCAGAATACCAATAACAATATTCATATAACTAAGATTCCAACCCAGTAATGCCGATAAAATAATGGCTGGTGCATAGATGGTTAATCCTGTTCCGAGTCCTCTTTGGAACAAAAAAAGAATAGCTGCTAAGGAACGGGTTTTTAAGTCAAATCGTTTTTCTAGGTACTCATAAGCAGTAAAAACTTTGAATTTATGATAAATGGGAATAAATGTCAAACAAATGACAATCATGGCTATGGGTAAACCAAAATAAAATTGCACAAAACCCATTCCGTCATGGTAAGCCTGTCCCGGTGTGGATAAAAAAGTAATAGCACTGGCCTGAGTAGCCATTACCGAAAGACCTACGGTGTACCAGGGTGTTTCGTTACTCCCCAGAATAAAGTCTTCTACGTTTTTACTTCCTTTGGTTTTCCAGGCTCCATAAAATACAATGAAGAGCAGGGTGATAATTAATACAATCCAGTCAAATAATTGCATAGTTTAAGAGTATAATTTCATTATTGAATAAAAGAACAAGATGTATATTACATTGGCAACGAGTACCCAGGTATAATTTGTTTTCCAGTTTTTCTCTTTTGGTTGTTCCATTTTATGTGTTTTTATTCTTTGAGGTTAAAAATTTCTGATTCAGGTGTTTTTAACGCAATCATATTAGCCAGTAATCGATACGCTCCGGAAACTCCCATTGGCAATTCTCTAAACAAACTTAAACCGGTATAGATATATTGTCCTTTTCCGTAAGTAGCCACTAATAAAGCTCCTTTTTTAGGCGTTTCTCCTTTGTCATGTGATGATAGAATAGGGGTGAAGGCTGCGTCGAATTCATTTGGATAATACAACCCCTGTTCCTGTGTCCAGCCTTTAAAATCTTTTTGTGTAATTTGATTAGGATAATTCAAAATCGGATGGTTTGGAGCAAGGAATTCCACTGTGGCATTTTCATCGGTAACCCGGTCTTGGGATATTGTTAGTGGATAAGGTGCAATGTTATGAGGGATATTCGAATCGGGAGTATTGTATTGTACAATTAATGTTTTTCCTTTTTTTACAAATTCCAACAATAGATGTTGTCTGATTTTTAATCCTGATAAAGTATTATAAGCGCGAATTCCAGTTATGATAACATCAAAATTGGTTAAGCTTCGGGAATTAATTTCTTCAGGACTTAGTAAGCTAACACTATATCCCATTTGGCTTAAGCATTCAGGAACTTCATCACCGGCACCCATGATGTAGCCAATTCTTTCATTGGTGGTTTTTAAATCGAGTTTTTTAAATTTGGCTTCAGCCGGCAATAAAACCTGCTGTTTGGAAATATGATCGTAATTGATGATAATTTGCTCTTTTTCCAGCTTTTTATTGTTGATGGTTACACTGCTTTTTGCTATTACTTCCGAAGGATTTTCCGGTGGAGTAACATCAAAATACAATGTTTTTTCCATCTCTTTTTTTTCCAGACTGAAAGCAATTGTAGCTGGGGTTACCTGCCAGTTATCAGCTAATTCCAGTTGTACATTTCCTTCGATATTGTCTTTTCCGGCCTTAACCTGAACGGCCATTTTTTTAGTTTTTCCGTCGTTAAAAAAAGAAACCTGATCTAGTATTTTAGTGCTGGCATCAGGTATAATGTCGAGATAATTATACATTTCTCCTTTTACTTTGTCATTGTATTTATAGACAACATCACGCTCAAATGGAATGATAATATCATTTATTTTAATGTTAAATTGAATTTTAACCTCTCTTATAATATCCGGAATTCCAATGTTTTGTTGCTCAGTAACCTCATACATTCCGGTTGTTCCTTTGTTTTTGAGCCAATAAGGTTGGCTGTATTCTAAATTTTCGTCTAATTCTAAATCAATAGTAGTTTTTTCGGCAATATTGGTGCTTAATTTTGTATTTAAAATAATGTTTTTTTGATTAGGAAAAAGACTGATGCCACTTAATTCCATTGGGATAGCACTTCGGTTAATGGCTTCCAGTTTTAATTTGACAGTACTTCCGGGAGTGGCTTGTTGTACGTTGGAAACGGCTTCCAGATACAAACCACTACAGCCGGCAATAATATTTTTTAGTTCTTCTAATTTTATGGATTTCCAATGATTTTCGTCTAAAGAAGCTATCATTTGGTAGGTTTTAATTAAATCAGGAAGTGATGCCGAAGGATTAGAAAAATCGAATTTCGATTCAATTTGGTTAAGTAATTCTCCAATTGCTTTTCCGCCTTTTACGCGATTCCAGCTCGTGTCAATGCCGTCAAAAATATTCGATTTATTGTTTAATTTTTCGCCGTTAATTAGTTCCAAATATTCGGTATCTTGACCACGACTGCCTGTACTTCCAAAACCCTGAGATTTATGGCTGCTTCTGCTTAAAGCTGCAATTTCCTGATTGGATTTTCCTGTTTCGGCATAATAAACACCGGTTTCCATACTAATAAATTTGGATTTATCAGCCTGGTCAAATTTTTCCTGATTTCCGTAAAACCAAATGGAAGGATTAAAGAATAAACGTTTGGGTTGCCAGGTACTAAACCATTTTAGCTGCTCTGGGAAACGTTTTGGGTTATTGGCTAGTTTAAAACTTTCAACACTTAAAATTGCCGAAGCGGTATGATGGCCGTGGGTCGTTCCTGAGGTGCGATGGTCAAAACGATTGATGATAACATCGGGTTGGAATTTTCGAATTGTCCAAACCACATCGGCCAAAACTTTTTCACGATCCCAAATTTCGAAAGTCTCATTCGAGTTTTTAGAAAAACCAAAATCATTGGCACGGGAAAAAAATTGTTCTCCACCATCAATTTTTCGGGCTTCAATCAATTCCTGAGTGCGAATTACACCTAATAATTCTCTTAATTCAGGTCCTATTAAATTTTGTCCTCCATCGCCGCGGGTTAATGATAAATAAGCAGTTCTTGCTTTTTTATCATTCGATAGATAAGAAATTAATCGGGTGTTTTCGTCATCGGGATGTGCTGCAATGTAGAGAACGCTCCCTAGAAAATTCAGTTTTTGGATTTGGTTGTAAATTTCAACTGCATTCCATTTTTGTGGTTTTTGAGCTGATGTAAATTGAAAGAATAATAAGGATAGCAGAATAATTAAAAATCTATTTTCTAGTGTTTTTTGCATAATTTTTCTCAATAAGCTCAAATGTAGTAATTATTTTTTTGGAATAAAATCATTATCGGGGGCTTTGTCCAATGCTTAACAAACAGAAAGGCGAATTCCAATTTGAAATTCGCCTTTAATTTTTTGTATGATTTGATTAACGGTTTCTGTGTCCGTAGTGATTTCCTCTATCGCGTCTGTCGTCTCTGTCATCTCTATCGTATCGATCGTATCGATTTTTTGATTTATAGTTATCGGCATAGCGGTTGTCATTATAACGGCGACCTTCTACATATCTAGGGTGATAATTTCTATTATCATGATATCTAACATTGTGATTGTTGAAATAAGCATAAGGACGATTTCCGTGGTAACCTCTTAAGGCAATTCGATGGGCACGATTCAAATCACAGCCTCTGTATTGTACCGGAACGTATCTGGTGCGAACCCAATTTCCATTGTTTAAATAAACATACAAAGAGGCATTTACATCGTAGTAAGCTTCAATTTCAGGGATGTAATAAAAATCTACATTTACATGGTTTTGAGGTACCCAGGCTGGTCTAACAACTACTGCCGGTGCTCCTATGTTTACATTAATTGAAACTTGTGCTTGTGAAGTACTTGCTGCAAATAAAATGATTCCTGTTGCGATTAATTTTAAAGTTCTCATGATTTCTATATTTTAAAGTTACTTGGGGTTTGTGATTTATTTTCTACTTATGTTAGTTGTATTTCAATTACTGTGCCAAAAATATTTTGTTAACTTAGTTTTAACTTTTTAAATCTTAGATTGAAAAAAAGTATTCCAAAACATTCGTTGCTATAAAACTTTTTTCTACGATTAATATTTCCTAAAAAACTAATATATTTTGTTTTTTAGTATGCAATTAAAGTCTTTTCGGATTTTTTCCTTTCACTTTATTATATCAGTATCGAAATGTTTTGTCAATTTTTTTCTTTCTTTTTATAGAATAGTTTTTTTTAGTATTTAATTCAATTTGCGTGCCAATATTGTTTTTGTTAACATAATTTTAACTTTTTAAAATAGCTTAAAAAAAAGAAACGCAGTTAGCGTTTCTTTAGTATTTGAGGAGTTAAAATTTAACGTTTATTATTTCCGTGACCTCCACCCTGATTCTGTTTGTTGTTCCCGGAATTATTTTTGTTAGGGTGGTTTCCTTTGCTATAATTAAAATCACGTTTGTTGTCGTGTTTGTAATCGTAGTGCTTCCCTATATTTTTTTGTGGTTTACCTTTATATCCTTTATAATATTTTGCTTTGTGAGCTTTATAATGAATATAAGGTTTTTTTCCGTGATAATCCGTTAAGACTACTTTGTAACCTCGATACAAGTCATAATTTCGGTAGTGTACAGGAAGCTGTCTTGAACGAATCCATCTTCCGTTTCCAAAATAAATAAATTGCGAAAGACGAATGTCATAATAAGCCTGAATGTCCGGAATATAATAGAAATTTACATTCGAATATCCTGCAGGTCCCCAAGCTGGCGGAGCTCCAATGTTTACATTGACTGAAACCTGAGCCTGTGTGGCACTCGTTACTAATAATATAATTCCTGCTGCGATTAATTTTAAAGTTTTCATAATTCTATTTTTTAGGGTTATTCAATTCTTTAGATTCCAAAAGCCAATTATTGTGCCAAAAAAGCTATTGAATGTTTAAATTTGAGTTTAACAAAACAGCTCATCCTTTTGGAATGAGCTGTTTTAAGCTTGTATTTTGTTGATTATTAAAGCAATAGGATTAATAGCAGAATGATAATAATTATAGCACCAACAGATAAATAAACACCATGACCGGATGCTTTTAAATTGTTTTTAATGGTTTTAACTTCTGTTCTTAATTCTTTTTTTTCAGAAGAAGATAAGTTTGACTTATCCATTTCTTTGATTTCATTTAATCGATTGAGCATCGTTCTAACTTCTGCGGGAATTTCTTTTGGCGTATCAGAAGCGTTTTTTTCTGTTGCATAGGTGCCGGTAGGTAGTACGCATATTGACAGTATCATTACCATCAAATAAAAGTTTAGTTTTTTCATATTTAAAAAAATTAGATTAAAATTGATATTTCTTTCTATAAAGATACTGATTAATTAATTGGTAATCAATTAATAAGGTTTTCTTTTCTTTTATTTGAAAGATATTGTTTTTGGTTTTGCCAATTCAAAATTTTGAAATCCAAAATCAGTAGTTTCAAACGCATTTGTTTTGAAAATATTATCTCCCTGAAACGGAATATTAGGATAATAAGCTATAGATAATTGAAAGGCACTAAATACTAAATAATCATTGTTAATAATGGCTCCTATCCCAATTTTTGAATAGGTTTTGTTAGTGTGAATTGGATTGTTCTTATTGCCCAATACTGCGATGGAATAATTAAAATAGGGATTGAAACGAAATCCCCAAATTGACTTTGGGGAGTAAGATTGAGTTTGTAAAGTAAATATTAGTTTTTGAGTACCGTAAACAGGACTGTTAAATCCTTGAATACCATTATTTTCGTTTATAGTTAGTAAATCGCCTAAGCTTTTTTCTCTATTGATACCAATGATTATTTGAGGTTTGATAAATTGTCTGAATTTCCAATTTCCAATTTCGATGATATTAGTGAAATAATTAGCTTGAAAACTGATGGCACTCTGTTCCTTTTTAGCTTGTTTAAAAAAACTGCCTACCTCAAAATTGGTACTTAAAAATCCCCATGAATGGTAATTGCCAAAAGATATCTGAGCTCCTAAATAAGGACTCCATTTTGAATTTTTTACCGATAACCACCCGTTATTCCGTATATTCGTCCTACAGGTACGTCTTCCGTTTGTCCGTTTTTAAAAATGTAACGGTCTTCAATAAATTGTCTGGTGTTGATTCCTATTCCCGTTAAAAGTAATTTTTCAGAGTCATAAAAATCTGTTGGATCTAATGTTTCTGAAGGTTCAATTAGATAATTTAAGTTTGAAAAACAGGCGGCAATAATCAAATTGGTTGTACGTTCTGTAATGGTGTCTGCTTTGATAATACGAAAAGCTCTTCCAGCCCAAAAAATATGATTGTTGTATTTGAAATTTTGGGAGATATAGTTTTCCTCTACATCCTGAATACTGTCTTTTAGGTAATTTTGATTAAGTGCAATTCCGGCTGCCCATTTAGATAATGGAGAATAAAAAGGACGTTCGATAGTAATGCCTTTAGAATAATAACGATCAAAATCGACATTATATTTTACTTCGGTTCTAATGAATGAATTTTTGATATTAGGTCAGATAACTAATATTATTGGCCTCTTTTCCATCACTTTTTCGATTGGAGTAGTAATAATCTAATTGATGTCCCAATCCGAAAAAATTACGTTCTTTGAGTCCCAATCCTGTTTTTGAATTTGAAATATTGAATTTAGGTATTGAACTCCAGGAGTCCAGAACGCGAACAAAAACATCTACAGAATCTGATTTTGGAGCTGCTAATTTCTCGGTAATAGTTACCCTGTTTATAAAGTTTTGAGCTCTTAAAATACGTTCGGATTCTTTTATTTCAAGTAAGCTGTAACGCTTGTTTTTTGAAAAAAGCAATAAGTTTTTTATCGCTATTTTTTTTGATTTCAGATGCGCCCGGTTTCCTGTTCTCTCGGACCAGTTTTTCGGTATTTTGTCAATATCACTATCTGAATATCCAAATGGATCAAGTGTAGTAATAATAATATTTCGAATGATTTTGCCCTCTACTTTTAAATGCTTTGGAACAATAATCTTTTTTTTGATCTTTTGAGACTTTGCAGGCTTGAATACTAAGCGATGAAAAAATTTAGCCGTTTTGTTTTTCGGTGGAGTTACAATGCCACTAAGTACAGTACTACTGTCTTTTGGTATTAGTTTGTCTTGCGAAAATAAAAATTGGTGACAAAGGAAAATTATAACATAAACAGTTATTTTATGATTAAATAGCATGATAGGATTGTTTAAAAGGTTTTATAAATTACCTTTCCTATAAAGTTACTTATAAATACCTTATAAACTGTTTTTTAAGCAATTAATCTGTAAATTCTTTCTCCTCATGTAGATTAGGAAGTATAGAAACTCCTTTTTGAAAAAACAAATTGTTGGGGTAAATAACTATTTCTCCATCTTTGTTTTTTATGGTTACATGAAAAGCCCCAATATCTTCAATTTCGCCTATAATAGGAAAATCTTTGTCTAAAATTTGAATTACATCGCCAATTTTAAAGGGAAAAGAAAAGAATAAGATGACACCTGCGGTAATATTGCTCAAAATAGACCATTGGGCAATCATAACAACACCGGCCACCCCTATAACTGTTGCGACCGAAGCAATTCCTGAAATAATTTCTTTTGAACTTACTCCCCAAATAATAATAAATGCAATAGCTGCCAGAATATTTATCAGTAAGTGAATGTATTTAATAACTAAATTAGTTCTGTTTTCAATGATATGAGTGCTTTTAGCAAATTTGCGGACTAATTTTGTGGATGTAATTCGTAAAATTATCAGAATTAATACTACTATACCGCTGGCAATTGACTCGGTTGTAAAATTATTTAGAAAATTCATTTGTTTCGTTTTTAAGCTAAATTACTCAAATATTGATATACTTTATCTACCGGAAGTCCAATAACATTGGCATAAGACCCCTCTATTTTTGCAACTCCCACAAAACCAATCCATTCCTGAATTCCGTAAGCACCAGCTTTATCAAAAGGTTTGTAATTTTCGATATAATACCTAATTGCTTCATCGCTTAATTCATTGAAAGTAACTTTGGTTATTTCGTATATAACTTCTGTTTTTGTATTGGTTTTAAAACAAACCGAGGTAATTACTTCGTGAGTAGCATTTGATAATGATTTTAAAATTTCAAAAGCGTCTTCTTTGTCTTTTGGTTTACCCAAGGCTTTTTCGTTGTGCCAAACAAGAGTATCGCTGGTAACCAAAACTTCGTTGTCTTTTAGTTCACCATCAAAAGCAGCGGCTTTTAATTCGGCCAGATAATTAGTGATCGCCTCTCTTTTTAATTCCGGAGGAAATATTTCTTCAATTTCTTTTAATCGAATTTCAAAATCCAAATCTAAATCTTTGAAAAATTGTTGTCTTCTGGGTGAACCCGAAGCTAATATGATTTGATAGTTTTTTAATTTATTTCGAAGCATGGTATTGTATATTTAAAGTGATAAACAGAATAGATAAAATTCCGAAAAATAAGATCCATTTCAGGACTTTACTCAATTTCTGAAAGTCGGTTTTTGATTGTGAATTCCAAATTTTAATGCTGAAATAGAGAATAGGTCCTAAAACAAATAACAAACTATAAATGGTGGCTGCAATCAAATTATTAGTCACCAAATAGTTATTGATGTAAATAAGCAGGATAATTGCAGGAATAAAGCTTAAAGCAAAAACTAATTTTGTTGTTTTTTGAACGCCCAAAACAATTGCTAAGGTGCGCATTCCTTGTTTAGAATCGCCGTCGAAATCTTCTAAATCTTTAACAATTTCACGTAATAAATTGATGATAAAAGCAAAAATAGCATAGTCTAAAAGAATTGAAAACATACTAGCCATTATTTCCTTATTGGTAGTATCAGTTGCCGGAAAAATGTCGAAAATCCCAATGATAATAACACTTAATGACAATAACAAAGCCACAACTATATTGCCCAAAAGTGGCATTTGTTTTAAACTGGTAGCATAAATATATAAAGTTGCAGCAATTAGAACAAAAATCGCTGCAAAATTAGGTCGCATGATTACATTGGATAAATAAAATCCAATAGCAACTCCACTAATATTTAATAAGGCATAAATATTATAAGCCTGGTTTTCCGAAATAAATTTACCTACAATGACCTTATTCGGTTTGTTTTCTTTGTCGGTTTCCTGATCAAAAATATCATTGATTACATAACCCGCCGCCGCGATTAAAACTGTACTTAAAACCAATAGACCGTATTGCCAATCAGCCAGGGCCAAATCAATTTTTTGTAATTTCAAAAAACCATATCTGAAAATGATTTGCATCAAGGCAAGCATCAACAGGTTTTTATATCTAATGAGATTTAGGAAGGACATGGGTTAGAAGTTAGAAGTTAGGAGTAGGGAGTTGGAAGCTAGAAGCTAGAAGTTGGAAGATTTCAGAAAGCAGAAAGCAGAAAGCAGAAAGCAGAAAGCAGAAAGCTGGAGGCGTAATGCAGATTTTAAAAAACTTCTGGCTTCCAACTTCTAGCTTCCCACTTTTAATCGTATTTTGCGTTAAAACTTTCCATCCATTTCCCTTGTACTTTCATTACTTGTTCAATAACATCCCGAACAGCGCCTTTTCCACCATTTTTGTGCGAAATGTATTTGGAAATCTCTTTGATTTCCGGTGAGGCATCCTGAGGGCAAGTTGGTAAAGCTACTAATTTCATCACATGATAATCAGGGATATCGTCACCCATGTATAGAATGTTTTCCTGTTTGATTTGGTGAATATCGATGTATTCATCAAAGGTTTCAACCTTGTCCGGTGTTCCTAAATGAATGTTGGTGATACCCAGATTTCGCAAACGCACACGCACGCCTTCGTTGCTTCCGCCTGAAATAATACAAACATTGTAGCCGCTGTCAACCGCTGCTTTCAAGGCATAACCATCGCGAATGTTCATGGTTCTTAGCATTTCGCCATCAGGGTTTACAAATACGGAGCCATCAGTAAGTACACCATCAACATCAAAAATAAAAGTAGTGATGTCGTTCATTATTTCTTTATAACTTTTTGCCATTATCTTGAATCGATTGGGTTAGGATTTTATATATAGTTAATTGATTTTCATTGGTTAAAAAGGCTTCATGCGCTGCAATGGTTTTCTGGTCATTGCGAATTGCCGGTCCTGTTTGTGCCTCGTTAGGAGAAAGAGTTGCCAGTTTTTCCACCGTTTCCTGTATCAAAGGTTTTAGAATATCAAAAGGGATTTGGTTTTCCTGACAAATATCATTTCCAATTGAGTAGAGGTGATTGGTAAAATTATTGACAAAAACGGCTGCAACATGGAGTGCTTTTCGTTGTTCTGAATTGATTGCGTGTACTTTATCTGAAATGCTTTTGGCAATTTTGTCCAAAACCTGAAAATCAGGCGCATTTTCGGCTTCTAAGCAAATAGGAATTGTCTTAAAATCGACTGTTTTTCCTTTGGTGAATGTTTGTAAAGGATAAAAAACACCTTTTCGGTTGTTGTTATGCAAAGTAGTCAAAGGCATGCTGCCGGAAGTATGCACTACCAAACGATTTTTAAACGGAAGTTGCTTAGAAACAGTTTCGATTGCATCGTCAGAAACGGCAATGATATACAAATCAGCTTCTTGTAAATCAGAATAGTCGGTAATGATTTGTTCCGGGCGAAGTAAGGTCACTAATGTTTCTCTTTTTCTCGAAAATACCTGCGCCAACTCCATTTCACTGCCCGATTTTTCAAGGTTTTGAAATGTAGTGATAAGATGTTGGGCTACATTTCCAGAGCCAATAATACTTACTTTAATCATAGGGTAAAATTAAGAAAAAAACTCGTTTTTCAAATTTATAAAAAGAACAGCAATTAGACTGGTACTATATTCGGTTTTAAAATAAGTAAAAACAAGAAGCGTCTGTTATGGTAGTAATTTAGTATAAAAAAAGAAATGAGTTAGTGTTTTCCTAACTCATTTTTTAAATCTGATTTTACTTGATGTCGATAACTTTTGCAGCTTTGGGCTTTGCCTCTTCTTTTTTAGGGATTGTGATGGATAAAATTCCATTTTCATATTTTGCCGAAATTTTTTCATCATTCACTAATTCAGGAAGACTGAAAGATCTTCTAAAGGACTGGTAGCTGAATTCTTGTTTGGTAATTCTTTCTCCATCCTTAACTTCATTGCTTAGTTTTTTTTCTGAAGAAATAGTCAATAAATCATTATCCAGTTCAATTTTGAAATCTGATTTTTCAAAACCGGGAGCCGCAACCTCTACAAAGAAAGAATCTTTGTTTTCTTTGATATTTAAAGAAGGTAGAGTGGTGTTGGTTTTTGAAAAATTGTCTCTATTCCAACCTTCAAAATCATTATTAAAAAATTTGTCAAATAAACTAGGCCATTGGTTTTGATACTTAACAATTGTCATAATAAATAATTTTTTAAGTTAAACATTGCTTTTTTATTTGAAATAACAAAGAAAATGCCATTTGCAATAAACTGACAATAAGTAAGTTGTTTGCTTTTGTTAGGCTTTTTTGTTTCTGAAAATTTTAATAAATTTTAAGAAAGAAATGTCAATTTTTCAGGTTGTAAACTATAGTAAAGTCAAATTTAGTTTTGTTAAAAAGCTATATTCTATAGAATTCCAAAGCTTTCTGTAAAATGGTTTCAATTGTTTTTATGGGTAAATCCTGGTTTGGGTTGACTGTTAAAACTTTCATTTTTTTTCGGTCTCCTTCTTTTAATTCGGGAAAGTCAAGGAGTTTTCCTTCTACCATAAGAATATAAGGTTCGTTTGTTTTTTTATTGGTCCATAAATAACAGAATATCTTCTTTTTATAGCAAAAACAGGGCATTACCCATTTTTGTGTTTCGTTTATGTCTTTGTCCTGATTTAAGATAATACTCCGCAACGCCAGCAAGCAACTCTGGTTGGGTTCGGTTTTGTTTAGATAATAGTTTTCTAGAGCTTCCATCAATTTTTCTCTTTTGAGTAAAACTATTTTAGGACAAGGCATTAATTCGTTATCAATTTTCAAGTAGTATGAATATCGTTATTTGTATTGCTTTTTATGTATAGATAATTAAAGCTTCTCTTTTGTAGGTACAAGTGGGACGTTTGTGCTAGCGTGGGAAAATTTAATTTTTCTTTACTGAATACCTTGTTGTTTCTTCAAATAATTTTGTTGAAAATTTACTGCGGTTTTTGAATTCAGAAATTTGTTTGTTACTACCTATTTGTTTGAAATACGGAGGATTATTGTTATGATAATCACCATCTCCGATGAATATATAGCATTTGCAGAAATCTCTGACTGCATTTTTAAATTCTATTAAGGATACAGAATTTCGAGAGATTTTATTATTTACTATTTTTATAGCATCCTCTCCACCTAAATAGATTGATTTATTAGAAATAAAAAGTTCACCTGAACTTCCGTTGATTATTTTCCACTGGCTTTGTCCTTTCTTTAAAAATAAGCAAAGTTTCTGTCCTTTTTTAGCTTTTTCAAATCTATTATCACAAGTCCACTCTTCAAACATTTGTACAGATATTGTCTTATACGCTTTTCCTTTTAGAGTTTCACTTATTTTGAATATATAGGTATCGTTTTTTACAATATCAATTTCTCCCATAACAATTAAATCTGAGATCCCTGCAATTATACTTAAAGGTAAAATCATTTTTTTTGCTTGAACTTTGAATGAGGATAAAATAATGAATAAAATTAAAATTTTCTGTTTCATGTTTTATTATTAATTTAGAAAGTGACTGTTAGACATGTGAACTTATGGTTATTGAACTATGTCATTTTTTTGCTAATTTCAATGATTCTAATTTATTATTTAGCTCATCTCCTCTCATATCAGTAGCGATAATTTTTCCGTTGGGGTCAATTAAATAAGATGTAGGCCACGAATTAATATTGTAACCTTTAGTTACTGTTAATGGATTTTTTTCGTCAATATTTTTCCAAGTAACATTCTTGTCATTGATAAACTTTTTTATATCAATTTCACCTCTAATATCTACTATTCCAATAATTTCAATATCTTTTTGACTAAATTTATCATAAACCTCTTTTATTTTAGGAAATTCTTTAATACAGGGTGCGCATGTAGTACTCCAAAAATCGAGAAATACATATTTTCCTTTATACTTATCTAGTGAAATTTTAATTTCATTAAGAATATTTACACCACTTATATTTGGTGCCATCATTCCTACCTGATTTGCTGTTGGGGTTGTCTTATTCTCTATTTCATTAGGACTAATGGTTAATTTTATTTTATCGAAATTTTGTGTTATTGGAGAATATTGAACATAATTATCTTCTATTTTTAAATATTGAGAAGGATTAATTCTGTGCTTTTTATCAAGTCTGTCAAAATAGGGCTGGTCTTTTACGAGATAAATAGATTGTTCACTATTATAAGTTTCTGCAACTATTAAATAATTATCATAGCCTAATTGTACTTTTCCATAACGATATTGGGGAAATTTAAACATTAGAGATAAGTCCTTGTTATATCTGTCTTTTTCAACAACTATTAATTGTTTGTCTTTTTTTATGGATGTACCATCAAAATATTCTATATCAACAGATACAGCATTTTCAAGTATATTATCTTGGTTATTCAAATTTGATAATAAAGTCTTAGGTTCATCATCTGAGTAATCGTCATTATTATTTGCATCAACTATATATACAACTGTATTGTTAGGTGTGTAACCTGTTATTATTGATATAGTGTTTTTTACTTTTTTATTGCTTAAAAGGATGGTGTCTTTAAGAATCATTTTATTCCCTTCTGCTTTTTTTAGAAAAATTTCTTTACTATAAATACCTTGTTTATAATTTTGATAGTAAAACTGAAAGTTATTTAGAATAAAAAGATACTCTTTTACATTTGTAAGTGTATCGGGTAAATTTTTCATTGCAGGGTAAGCTTTGAGTTCTTCTGCACCGATCCTGTCTCTGGAAGCTATTCCATGACTACTTATTCCAGTAGGACCAATTCCTTGTATTACCTTATCTAGCGAAATTATTTTTGATGTAGTTTCTTGTGAATTAATTTTAGTTTTTTTCTCAATAAAACCTTGATTGGTTTTTATTTCTTGTGAATAATTATTGAATGTTATTAAACTAAATAATAATAGTAGGTTTAAGTTTTTCATTGTATTTCAGTTTAAACTAGCTTTGATTGATATAGGTTATGAGATTTTTTTCTTTTCAAATATATTAAAATATTCTTACAAAATGTATTTTAGAAATAAATGTTTTTGAACGATAAAACCCTGTTAGTCTTTTAAACTCTGACAGGGTTGCTAATAGTTGAATTGCTGAAAAAGAATATATTATTCCACAATGATCCCATGCTTACACAGCAAGCCTTTTAGTCCTTCCAGAGCGAATTGTGCTTTTTTTAATTTGGTTTTAGAAGGATCGATAGTGTAGTTGTAACTGCTTCTAAAATCGACTTTGTTGGCGATGGCTTTTTCAAATTCGGAGCGGTACAAATCGCAGTTGTAGAATTGTGCTCCGGTTAAATCGGTCGCCATGAAGTCAACGGCAATCAGGCTAGAATTGTTAAACGAGATACCTTTTAGTTTCAAGGCGTAGAATTTAGAGAAATCCAAGGTGCAGTTGTTAAAGTGAATTTCGAAGATGAGTTTGTCACTCATGGCAAAATTGACTTCTTTGATTTGGCAATTATTAAAGAATACAGTTCTAAAAGCAGTGTGATTGATTTTTGCATTGTCAAAAATGCAGTGGTTGAACTGGCAATCTATAAAAGTGACGCCTATGAGATTACATTCAGAAAAATTGCAATTGGTAAATGTGCAGCTTTCAAATTCTTTGAGGTTGAGCGTTTCCAGACCATAATGGATGCGGTTGTAGTGTTGGTCAAAGAAATACTCAGTCATTTTTTTAAGTTAGAAGTTAGAAGTTAGAAGTTAGAAGTGGGAAGTTAGAAGTAGGCAGATTTTAGAAAATTGCGTTCTGCATTCTAAAATCTGCCTTCTGCTTTCTGATATGTAAAATTTATTAAAGGTTCTCGATACATTTTTTGTTTCGTTTCACTACACAAAAAACACTCGAACTGACGTTTCCAAAAATCTGCAATCTATTCTTCTTCTTTCTGTCCCATCATCATCAGATAAGCTTTCAGGAATTCGTCAATTTCGCCGTTCATTACGCCATCGACATTGCTGGTTTCACATCCTGTGCGGACGTCTTTGACTAATTTATAAGGTTGCATCACGTAATTGCGTATTTGCGAACCCCATTCGATTTTCATCTTTCCGGCTTCGATATCGGCGCGCTGTGCCTGTTTCTTTTTCAATTCGATTTCGTACAATTGAGAGCGAAGCATTTGCATGGCACGCTGTCTGTTGTCTTGCTGCGAACGGGTTTCAGAACACTGAATTTGGATTCCTGTAGGCTTGTGATACAGCTGTACTTTGGTTTCTACCTTATTTACGTTCTGTCCTCCGGCACCACTGGAGCGGGAAGTTGTAATTTCGATATCGGCAGGATTAATGTCGATTTCGATACTGTCATCCACCAATGGATACACATAAACAGAAGCAAACGAGGTGTGACGCTTGGCATTACTGTCAAACGGAGAAATACGCACCAATCGATGCACTCCATTTTCGCCTTTTAGATAGCCAAAAGAATAATCGCCTTCAAATTCTAAGGTCACGGTTTTGATTCCCGCAACGTCGCCTTCCTGATAGTTCAGTTCTTTTATTTTGAAACCGTATTTTTCACCCCACATCATGTACATACGCATCAGCATTGAAGCCCAATCGCAACTTTCGGTTCCACCGGCACCGGCTGTAATTTGCAAAACAGCACTCAAAGTGTCTCCTTCATCCGAAAGCATATTTTTAAATTCGATGCCTTCGATATGATTTTGAGTCAGTTGGTATTGTTCGTCAAGTTCGTCTGATGTGAGTTCGCCTTCTTTGTAAAATTCGTAGGCGAGCTGTAATTCCTCTGTTAAGGCAACGGCTTTGTCGTAGTCTTCAATCCACTTTTTTTTGTTTCGAAGATTCTTTACAATAAGTTCGGCTTCTTTGGCGTTGTTCCAAAAATCCGGAGCAAAGGTTTTCTCTTCTTCGTTAGAAATTTCGATAAGTTTAGCATCGACGTCAAAGATACCTCCTCAACGCACCAAGGCGCTCCACAATACCTTTTATTTGTTCGGTAGTTGTCATAAAATGTGTAATTTTGTTGCGCAAAAATAGTAAAAAAAATCACGTAGGGATTACAGAGACTGTATCTCTATTAAAAATATAAAAATGCAAATAAATTTAGTTAGTGATACGGTTACAAAACCGTCCTACGAAATGTTACAATACATGTTTAACGCTGATGTAGGGGATGATGTTTATAAACAAGACCCTAGCGTTGTTGAACTGGAAGAAAGAGTGGCGGCTATTTTTGGGATGGAAGCGGGCTTGTTTTTTCCTTCGGGGACTATGGCAAATCAAACGGCCATAAAACTGCATACCCAACCGGGTGAACAATTAATAGCCGATAAACATTCGCATATTTTTCATTTTGAAGCCGGTGGCGTTTCTTTTAACAGTGGGGTTTCCTGCTGCTTAGTTGAAGGAAATCGCGGAATGATTTCCGCTGAGCAGGTTGCCGCCGCAATCAATGAACCCGATTTTTACCACAGTCCGTTAACGAGTTTGGTTTGTCTTGAAAACACAACCAATATTGGCGGTGGTGCCTGTTATGAAATGGAGGATTTGCAAAAAATAAAAGCGGTTTGCGAGGCTAACAATTTGAAATTACACCTGGATGGTGCCCGAATCTGGAATGCTTTGGTTGCCAAAAGACAGAATCCGAAAGATTTTGGAAAACTATTCGATACTATTTCGGTTTGTTTCTCAAAAGGATTGGGAGCGCCGGTAGGTTCGGTTTTGTTAGGCGATAAAAAAACAATTCAGCGTGCTTTGAGAATCCGAAAAGTATTGGGAGGTGCTATGCGTCAATCGGGATATTTGGCGGCAGGTGCAATTTATGCTTTGGAAAATAATATCAAATTGTTAACCGAAGATCACCGAAGAGCTAAGGAATTGGCAAATATTTTGAAGAAAAAAACTTGGGTAGCCTCGGTGGAGCCTGTAGAAACCAATATTTTGATTTTTTCTTTAGTTCCTGAATATAAAGACGATGATTTGATTGAGAAATTAAAGCAAAAAAATATTTCGATTAGCGCTGTTGGAAATAGAAAATTAAGAATGGTGACGCATTTGGATTATCGCGAGGTAATGCACACCTATGTGATTGAAACCTTGGCGAAAATGTAGATTGAAGTTAGAAGTTAGAGATTAGAAGTTTTACAAAGTGTCTCAACTTCTAACCTCTAACTTCTAATTTCTTTACTTAAAAAGATTGTCCATTCCAGGAATCATTGGCATATCCATTTTGGCAACTGCATCCAGTTCGGCTTCGTTTACTTTAGTTGCTTTTTCGATAGCTTTATTGATAACCAAAATCATATAATCTTCCAGTTGTTCTTTGTCTTCCAATAATTCATCGGCAATAGTGATGGATTTTATTTTTCTATTGGCAGTAATGGTTACTTTTAATAAACCATCTGTACTTTGCTCGTCAACAAGAACGGTATCCAGACGTTTTTTAGTTTCTTCAATTTTATTTTGGGTTTCTTTTAATTTACCCATCATTCCCATTAAATCCATTTTTTGATTTTTTAAAAATTAGTTTACGAAATTACTATTTTTACGCTGATTAGAATGTTAAAATTGATGAAAAAGGTTTTTGCATAAGAAGTTGTTTCAACTATTTTTGTGCGAGCTTTTACATAAATGTGAAGATTTACCAGATGATAGAAAAATTACAACCGCCTGTTGCTAAAAAGATAGCTACCGAATTTGAAAAGTTTGGTGATGTACGAATCGATAATTATTTTTGGTTAAAAGATCGCGAAAATCCGGAGGTTATCGATTATCTCAACAAGGAAAACGAATATTACCAACAGATGACGGCTCATACGCAGGATTTTCAAACGCAATTGTATGAGGAAATGAAGGCCAGAATTAAGGAAGACGATGAGTCGGTTCCATATTTGTACAATGGCTATTATTACATCACCCGATATGAAACGGCCAAAAACTATCCTATTTATTCCCGAAAAAAAGGCAGTCTTTCAGCAAAAGAAGAAATTCTTTTTGACTGTAATGTGTTGGCCGAAGGTCAGGCTTACTTCAAATTAGGCGGAATGAGTATCAGTCCTGATAATAAGTTAGCTATTTTTAGTACTGACGTTATTGGCAGAAGAATTTATACCATTCAGGTTAAGAATTTAGAAACTGATGAGATTCTGGAAGATAAAATCGAAAAAGTAACGGGTTCAGCAGTTTGGGCTAATGATAATAAAACGATTTTTTATTCGAAACAAGATGAGGTTACTTTGCGTTCGGATAAGATTTTCAAGCATAAATTGGGTACAAAACAGGAAGATGATGTATTAGTTTATTTCGAAAAAGACGACACTTTTAATGTTGATATAGCCAAATCAAAGTCCAGAAAATATTTATCAATTGAATCGGGAAGTACATTGACTTCTGAATTTCGTATTTTAAATGCTGATAATCCGGATGGGAAATTTAAAATTTTTCAAAAGCGAAAAAGAGGAGTAGAGTACAGCATTAATCACTATAAAGATAGTTTCTACATTCTTACGAATAAAGACGATGCTGAGAATTTTAAATTGATGAAAACCCCTGAAGATGCTACTTCCGCAGAAAATTGGGTTGAAATTATCGAGCATCGTGAAGATGTTTTATTGGAAGATATTGAAATTTTTGCCAATTATTTAGTTATCGATGAACGCCAAGGAGGATTGAATAAAATCCGAATCATGAGCTGGGATGGAAAAGAAGAATATTATTTGCCTTTTGGCAGCGAAACTTATACGGCTTACACATCGACAAATGTTGATTTTGAAACTGAAATTTTGCGTTACAGTTACCAGTCGATGGCAACGCCATCATCGGTGATTGATTTTAATATGCGTACCAAAGAGAAAGAAGTCAAAAAAGAGCAAGAGGTTTTAGGAGGCAAATTCGATAAAAATAATTATACCGAAGAACGTATTTGGGCAACAGCCAAAGACGGAACTAAGATTCCTATTTCGATGGTTTATAGAAAAGAACTAAATAAAGACGGAAAAAATCCGTTATTGCTTTATGCTTATGGTTCTTACGGTCATTCAATGGATGCTTATTTTTCATCGACACGTTTGTCATTGTTAGACAGAGGGTTTATTTATGCTATTGCTCACATTCGTGGAGGAGAAGACTTAGGAAGACATTGGTATGAAGACGGCAAATTGCTTCATAAAAAGAATACATTTACTGATTTTATTGATTGTTCTAAGTATGTAATTGAACAAAAATACACTTCAGCAGCACATTTGTATGCCGAAGGCGGTTCGGCAGGAGGATTGCTTATGGGAGTGATTATTAATGAAGCTCCGGAGTTATATAATGGGGTAATTGCGCAGGTTCCTTTTGTGGATGTGATGACTACAATGCTGGACGATACGATACCGTTAACTACGGGTGAGTATGACGAATGGGGAAATCCAAATGTTAAAAAATACTATCAATACATGAGATCGTATTCTCCTTATGATAATGTTAAAAAACAAAAATATCCTAATATGTATGTTTCTACAGGTTTGCACGATTCGCAAGTACAGTATTGGGAACCAGCTAAATGGGTGGCTAAGCTAAGAGAATATAAAACAGATGATACTATTTTGTATTTGGATACAAACATGGATGCAGGTCATGGAGGAGCTTCGGGAAGGTTTGAAGCATTAAAAGAATTAGCTAAAGAATTTAGTTTTTTACTAGATTTGGAAAAAATTAAAATCTAATTAGTTTTTTTTTGTTAAATTTGCTGCGTATCCAGGTTAAATAAAACTTAATCTTGATTAACTATTTTTTTATGAAAGAAGAAATAAATGCTTATAATAATGTTTTAGAATTGATAGGAAATACACCTCTTATCAAGATAAACAAAGTCACCGAAAATTTAGAAGGTAATTTCTATGCTAAGGTAGAAGCTTTTAATCCGGGACATTCCTCAAAAGATAGGATCGCTTTATACATTATTGAAGAAGCAGAAAAAAAAGGGATATTATCTCCTGGAGACACCATAATCGAAACTACATCCGGTAATACAGGTTTTAGTTTAGCCATGGTGAGTATCATAAAAGGATATAATTGCATATTAGCGGTAAGCTCTAAATCATCAAGAGATAAAATCGATATGCTACGTAGTTTAGGAGCTAAGGTTTATGTTTGTCCTGCACACGTTTCGGCTGATGATGAGCGTTCTTATTACAGTGTTGCTAAGCGATTACACGAAGAAACAAAAGGCTCCGTTTATATCAATCAATATTTTAATCAATTAAATATCGATGCCCATTACAATACTACAGGGCCGGAAATTTGGAAACAAACCAATGGTAAAATTACCCACTTAGTTGCCTGTAGCGGAACAGGAGGGACAATTTCAGGAACAGCTAAATTCTTAAAAGAACAAAATCCCAATATTAAAGTTCTTGGTGTAGATGCTTTTGGTTCTGTATTGAAAAAATACCACGAAACAAGAGAATTTGATACTGAAGAAATTTATCCTTACCGTATTGAAGGTTTAGGGAAAAATTTAATTCCATCAGCAACAGATTTTGATGTTATCGATAAATTTATGAAGGTAACAGATGAGGAAAGTGCTCATTCAGCAAGAGAAATCACCAGAAAAGAAGGGATGTTTGTAGGTTATACATCAGGAGCTGTTTTGCAGGCAATAAAGCAATATGCCGAAGAAGGTGAGTTTGATGCTAATAGTAATGTAATTGCTATTTTCCCTGATCATGGTTCCCGTTATATGAGTAAAGTTTTCAGCGATGACTGGATGAATGAACAAGGATTCTTTGATAGTATCAATGAAGAAGAAGTACAAAAAATTGAAATGATAAAATAGATTTTTCTATTTTCGATTATAGCAAACTCCAGAGCAATCTGGAGTTTTTTTTGCTCTTTTTCTAAAGAAATTAATTTTGTAATAGATTAATATTCAAATGTTTTAAGAGTTAAGTTAAAAAGTACTATTTTAGTTTTCTATTCTACCAAAACCAATTTAACTATGCTAAAATTATCCAATTGCTTCTTGGGGGCTGTGTTCTTTTTTTCGTTTGTATCTGTTCGTGCGCAGGTTTTACAAGAAAAAAAAGCTTTAATCACTGTTGATTTAAAAAAAGAAATAGCTCCAATGAAACCTGTTTGGGCTTGGTTTGGCTACGACGAGCCTAATTATACCTATATGAAAGACGGTAAAAAGCTGCTTTCTGAAATTGCTGATTTAAGCCCTGTTCCGGTTTATGTACGTACACATAGTTTATTAGTAAGCGGTGATGGTGTGGCAGCCTTAAAATGGGGTTCTACCAATGCTTATACCGAAGATACTAATGGAAATCCAATTTACAACTGGAAAATTGTAGATAGTATTTTTGATACTTATGTAAAGAGAGGAATGAAGCCTTTGGCACAAATTGGCTTTATGCCCGAAGCTTTATCAACTCATCCCAGTCCGTACAGACATTATTGGAAACCGGGCGATCCTTATACCGATATTATCACGGGTTGGGCTTATCCGCCAAAGGATTATGATAAGTGGCGTAATCTGGTTTACGAATGGGTAAAACATTCAGTTGAACGTTATGGAAAAAACGAAGTGGAGAGTTGGTATTGGGAAGTTTGGAATGAGGCTAACGGACATTACTGGAAAGGAACTCAGGAAGAATTTTTTAAATTATACGATTATGCAGCCGATGGAGTGAAAAAAGCATTACCAACAGCCAAAATAGGTGGTTTGAACGTTGCGGGAACTTCCGGAAAAGGAGCAAGCAGCTGGATGAATAATTTTATAAAGCATTGTATTTCGGGTACTAATTATGCTACCGGAAAAATAGGTTCTCCTTTAGACGCAATACTTTTTCACGCTAAAGGCCGTCCAAGATTAATGGACGGAACTGTTATAATGGATATGGCTCCTCAGTTGAGGGACATTCAAACTGGTTTTAAAATTACGATGTCTTATCCTGAAACTAAGGATTTGCCGGTTATCATTGGAGAATCAGATCCTGAAGGTTGCGCCGCTTGCGGTATGGCAACTAATCCTGAAAATGCGTATCGAAACGGAACCATGTATTCCAGTTATACAGCGGCTTCTTTTGCCCGTAAATATTTATTGGCAGATAAGACCAAAGCTAATTTTCTGGGGGCTGTTTCCTGGTCTTTCGAATTTGAAAATCAACCTTGGTTCTATGGTTTCAGGGATTTGGCAACAAACGGAGTTGACAAACCGGTGTTGAATGTTTTTAGAATGTTTGGAATGATGAAAGGAAGTCGAGTGGAAGCGGTGAGTAACCGAATGTATCCTTTAGAAGCGGTACTTGAAAAAAGTATTCGTGACAGTCAATCGGATATTGGGGTATTAGCCAGTGCTGATTCTAAATCTACGGCTGTGATGGTTTGGAACTATCATGATAAAGACGAACAAGGTTCAGCGGAAGCAGTAGATGTAACTTTGAATAGCATTCCTGCTAAGAAAGCGACTTTAAACGTTTATCTTATCGACAGGGATAATAGTAATTCATACGAAGTTTGGAAAAAAATGGGTTCGCCACAAAATCCAACTTCTGAGCAAATAGCTCTTTTAGAAAAATCAGGGAAATTAAAATGTGTGACGACTAAAAAAGTAGAAATCCGTTCAGGAAAAGTTAATGTGCCTTTACAATTAATGCGTCAGGCAGTGGCATTGGTTAAATTGGATTGGTAAAAAGGAAAGATTCAGAAAAGGAAAGGTATTATTGCTATTTTGTGTTGTTCTTTAGACCTCTTGACACAAAATAGCATAGACCAATTCCTTAGTCGCTTTTTCATTATTTAGTTTTTCTCTAATGGTTTCAAAAGGAACTTTAAAATTACAGCCTGATTTATAATGGCTGCAACCATAAGCTGTATTGCCTTTGATAATGGTTCCTTGTTGACATTTTGGACAGGCTAATTCATCTGAAGTTGCTGTTGTTACTTTCGGAGAAGTTTTTTTAGGTTCTAATTTGAGTTTGAAATTTTCATCAAAACGCAATAAACCTTCAACAACATTGTCGTCTATTTTAAAATCTTTTAAATTGACTGTTGATCCTTTTTGAAGTAATCGCAAATATTGATTTTCGGATATTTTTTTGGTTCCAAAAACAAATGGCAATACAAAATCACAACCTGATTTATAATCACTACAGCCATAAGCCGATTTTCCTTTTATCAGGTTTCCTTTTTTGCATTTCGGACAAGATTCAGCAGCAATTCCGGCAGCTTTTTTTTTCTCTACAGTCGCTTCCTGTTTTTGAATACTTCCGGCATGCGAAATATTGGCGCGGGTAGCTTCACTTCGAACTTCATACACCAGAGCATCTACCATGCGCTTCATATTATTGATAAACGCAGCTGCGGTAAAAGTTCCTTTTTCAATATCTTTCAACTGTTTTTCCCAGGAACCGGTTAGCTCCGCCGATTTTAATAAATCATTCTGGATAATATCAATAAGCTGAATTCCTGTTGGTGTTGGTAAAACTTGTTTTTTGTTTCGAACAATGTATTGGCGTTTAAACAGCGTTTCAATAATATTGGCTCTTGTAGATGGTCGTCCAATACCATTTTCTTTCATCAATTCGCGTAAATCTTCATCATCCACTTGTTTTCCGGCAGTCTCCATCGCTCGCAATAAAGATGCTTCCGTAAAATGATTGGGTGCTTTGGTTTCTTTTTCTAAAAACGAAGGTTGGTGTGGCCCTTTTTCGCCTACTATAAAACTCGGCAATAAATCAGGTTCTTTTTCCTTAGTATTTGGGTCTTCGAAAACCACTCGGAATCCCTTTTTTAAAATCTCTTTTCCGGTGGTTTTAAAAGTTACATCGGCAGCTTTACCAATTACTGTCGTATTGGCAACTAGGCAATCATCATAAAAAACGGCTATAAAACGCTTTACAATAATATCATACACCTGTTGCTGGTTGTAGGGTAGATTATTTTGTACTCCAGTTGGGATAATTGCATGGTGATCGGTTACTTTTTTATCATTAAAAACCTTAGGAGATTTTTTAATCTTCTTTCCTAAAAGAGGTTCCGTCAACGTTGCGTAATTAGTCAAATTTTGAAGAATCCCAGGCACTTTTGGGTAAATATCGCTTGGTAAAAAAGTAGTATCCACTCTGGGATAAGTAACTACTTTTTGTTCGTACAAAGTCTGAACTATTTTAAGCGTTTCATCTGCAGAAAATCCAAACTTGGTATTGCAATACACCTGCAATCCTGTTAAGTCAAAAAGTTTTGGTGCATATTCATTTCCGTTCTTTTTTTCGACAGCAACAATTTCGAAATCACTTTCTTTGACTTTATCGGCTAAAATTTCTCCGTCTTCCTTTTTTAGAAAACGTCCTTCTTCATAACTAAAAAGGGTTTCTCTGTATAAAGTCTGCAATTCCCAATAAGGTTGTGGTACAAAATTTTCAATCTCTTTAAAGCGTTCTACCACCATAGCCAATGTTGGCGTTTGCACGCGACCAATAGATAATATCTGTTTGTAACCGCCGTGTTTTACGGTGTACAAACGGGTGGCATTCATGCCCAATAACCAGTCGCCAATAGCTCTGGAAAAACCGGCGTAATATAGATTATCGTAGTTAGCGGATGGTTTGAGGTTTTCAAAACCTTCTTTAATAGCTTCGGCAGTTAAGGAGGAAATCCACAGGCGTTTCACTTCTCCTTTATAATTGGCCTCATTCATTACCCAACGCTGAATCAGCTCTCCTTCCTGCCCGGCATCCCCGCAGTTGATGACCAATTCAGCTTTATCAAATAAACTTTTTACAATTTTAAATTGCTTCTGAATACCCGCATTCTCCACTACCTTAGTTTCAAATTTTTCGGGAAGCATCGGAAGGTTATTCAAATCCCAACTTTTCCAATACGGTCTGTAATCGTTGGGTTCTTTTAAGGTGCATAAATGTCCAAAGGTGTAGGTTACGGCATAACCATTGCCTTCGTAATAGCCATCATGTTTGGTATTCGCTCCTAAAACGGATGCAATTTCACGTGCTACACTTGGTTTTTCGGCAATACAGACCTTCATTTTATCTTCCTTATTTGAGGCTGCAAATTAAGACTTTTGAAATTGGGAATAAAGAGAAATCATCAGGAGTTATGAACCACAAACCGTTTTTACCATTAAGCCGTTTCAAAAGGAGTATTGAAACGGTTTAATGGTATAGTATTGTAAAAAAAGCTATTTTTCTATGATTTATTAGCGATTAATTTGAAGAATTTCACCAAAAGCAACAGCAGCTTTGTGCACTAAAACCGTCCAGTCATCGGCTGCGTTGTCATCAGCGCCGTCTGAGATGTATTTCAGGCATAAAAAGGGAATCTCTTCTTTCATGGCTATAGTTGCGAGGGCATAAGCCTCCATATCGACAACATCATATTTTGTTTCGGTATGTCCCATTTCAAAACTATCTCCTGTACCACAAATTCCGGCAGGAAGACTTTCCATAGGTAAACCGTATTGCAATATTGTTGGAATATTAGAAAAAGGAGTTTTATACAGTTCGTAGCCCAAACCTCTTACATCCATATCGCGTTGTACAAACTGCGTGCAACAAACTACATCTCCTTTATTAAACTGACTGCTTCCGGCAGAACCTAAATTGATAATTAGTTCAGGTTTTTTCTCGTGGATTGCCTTTGTTAATTCGTAGGTGGCATTCAGTTTGCCTATTCCGGTGAACAATTTATTCTGAGCATGAAAAATTTCGCCTGCTTCCATTTCTAAAGCAAATACAAAAAGAACATTATCAAGCGAATATTTATGGTTTGGGTTAATTGTTATCATTTGTGTTTGTTGTGCTAAAACTTTAAAAAAGTTGTGAGTTTAGATGTTTCGGATAGTTACTTTCCGATACAAAAATTAGCAAAAATATTACCTAATAATTCGTCGTTTGTAACCTGTCCGGTAATCATCCCAAATTGATATAAAGCTTCTTTTATGTCCAGAGCCATCAGGTCGCTGGAAAGATTGGTTTCTAGGCCATATTTTACTTTTTGAATTTCTTCCAGCGCTTTTAACAACGAATCGTAATGTCTGGTGTTGGTTACAATTGTTTCGTTGTTGCGCAAGGCTCCAGTGTTGACAAACGACAATAATTTATTTTTTAATTCATCAATTCCTACTTTGTTTTTAGCGGAAATAAATTGAAGTTGTGTGTTGTGTGTTGTGAGTTGTGTTTCAATTAACTTGATTTTTTCTTCTGAAAGTAAATCCATTTTATTGATAACAATCAAAAGTGGTTTTAAAGGAAATTGATTTTTAACTTTTTCAATCTCAATTTTTAGAGCTTCTAAACTCACAACCGATAACTCATAACTGTCAACTAAATAAAGAACCACTTGTGCCTGTTCTATTTTTTCGAAAGTTTTTTTGATTCCAATGCTTTCTACATAATCCTGAGTTTCACGAATCCCGGCTGTATCTATAAAACGGAAGCCAATTCCGCCAATGACTAATTCATCTTCGATGGTGTCACGGGTTGTTCCAGCAATGTCTGAAACAATGGCACGCTCTTCATTCAACAAAGCATTTAAAAGGGTTGATTTTCCAACATTAGGTTCGCCTACAATGGCTACCGGAATTCCGTTTTTGATAACATTTCCAACGGCAAAAGAATCAATCAAACGTTTTAAGACAAATTCGATTCGGTTAATCAATTCGTTAAATTGAGTTCTGTCGGCAAATTCTACATCTTCTTCGGCAAAGTCTAATTCGAGTTCAATTAAAGAAGCAAAATTCAATAATTCTTCACGCAATTTGGCAATTTCATTCGAAAATCCGCCACGCATTTGCTGCATCGCAATTTGGTGTGAAGCTTCGTTGTCAGACGCAATTAAATCGGCTACGGCTTCGGCTTGCGATAAATCGAGTTTTCCGTTCAAGAAAGCACGTAATGTAAATTCTCCTGCATCGGCCATTCGACAGCCATTTCGAAGCAATAACTGAATAATTTGCTGCTGAATATAAGTAGAGCCGTGACAGGAAATTTCAACAGTATTTTCGCCAGTATAAGAATTAGGTCCTTTGAAAATAGAAACCAGTACCTGATCCAAAGTTTTTGCACCATCAACAATATGCCCTAAATGCAGCGTATGCGTTTTTTGCTTAGTTAAGTCTTTTTCCTTAATTGATTTAAAAACTGAATTAGCGATGCTGATGGCATCCTGACCTGAAATACGGATAACGGCAATGGCTCCGGCACCTGAAGCTGTGGCTAGTGCTACTATAGAATCGTTGTTTAGCATTTTCTTAATTATTGGTTGCAAAGGTACTAAATCTAATGAAGTATTGTTGAACAGCTCAATATAAAAGAATATTTTGTTGGGAATTAAAGCGTTAAAATTGTATCTTTATTCTATTAGTTGATCTTTAACTTTTAAGTAATTAAAAATGAAACGCATCTTATTTCCTACCGATTTTTCTGAAGCTGCAACCAACGCTTTTGTACATGCTTTAGAGTTTGCCAAAAGTGTTGACGGAGAGTTAGTGTTGCTGCACGCCTTTGATTTGCCTGTTTTTGACAGTCAGTATTTTCCGGAAAATTACATGTTGATATATGAATCAGTAGAATTGGCTGAATTTGAGGTTTTTAAAGATGAGTTGCCTAAATTGCACGCAATTGCTCAAAAACGCAATTTGAGTCATATTAAAATGACGCATCGATTGATGGACGGCGATTTATTGCACACCATAGAAAGAGCCATCAAAGAAGATCAAATTGATTATATCGTTATGGGAACCGAAGGAGCTAAAAATTGGTCAGATTTACTGCTCGGTACGCAAACTACAGCGGTAATCTCTGATGTAAGTATTCCTGTTTTTAGCATTCCTGCTAAAGCAGTATTTAAACCTATAAAAAATATTGTTTTTACAACCCGATTTAGACCCAAAGATAAAATAGCATTGAAAGAAGTTTTAGTAATTGCTAAAAAAATGAAGGCAAAAATTAAATGTCTTTATGTGAAAAAAGACAGTTCGGATGTAACAAAAGAAACTATCAAAGAATGGGAAACCGAATTTGCTAATGAACCGATTGATTTTAATGTGATTTTTAGCGAAGAAGTCAAAGAAAGTATTTTGGATTTTATCATGTTTAAGGATGTCAATGTTTTGGTTATGTTGACCTACAAACGCAATTTTTTCGAAAATTTATTCCATCATAGTTTAACCGAAAATTGTGCTGCTCATTTAGATATTCCTATTCTGGCAATTCCAATAGAGTAATTTATTTTTGAAAAAGATGAAATATAGATCTAACAGATAATAAAGGATTATTATAAATTAAATTCCAGAATATTTAACCGCAGATTCGCAGATTTTTTTAAATATAATAAATCTACGAATCTGCGGTATTTTTTTAATTTCAATCTGCGGGTTTCTCTTTAGTAGTATTGAGGTAATTTGTATATTAAGTTGTAAATTTTGTCAATTTGAGGTTTAGCTGGTTTATATTTGTATCTCATTTGTTATATTATGGATATTTATAAATCTAAGCTTACTTTTTTTACTGGTGAATTAAACAAAATCAACAAAAAATACAATACAATCAGTTTGTTTCGATTGTTGAGCATTTTTCTGTTTCTAGCTTCAATCTATTTTTACATTCAAAAATCAGAAGGATTTTGGATTCTTTTGGCAGTGATATTTTTTACTTCCTTTTTGTTTTTAATGCGAATTCATTCCCGATTGTCTTTTCAAAGACTTTTAACAAAGGCATTGTTGCAAATTAATGAAGATGAAATTTCGTTTTTAAAAAGAGAAAAAATCCCTTTTGAAAACGGTGTGGAATTTCAGGATTTTCACCATCCTTATGCCTATGATTTGGATATTTTCGGAGAACATTCCTTGTTTCAGAATCTAAACAGAACCGCTACTTTTATTGGTAAAAAAATATTTGCAACATCTTTATTGCATAAGGTGACTAATGATGAGATTATAGCTAATCAGCAAGCCGTAAAAGAATTAACTGAAAAGTTAGATTGGCGTCAGGAGTTTTTGGCTTTTGCCAAAGTAAGTCAGGATAATCAAAGTAGTTATGAAGCTTTGTTGAAATGGAGTAAAAGTTCCCGTTCGGATTTATCAAAAACGGCAATTGTTCTTTCTTATGTTTTTCCTGCTTTGTTTTTAGGAACATTGATTGCGTATTTGATTACTAACAGCATTGTATTTTTGAGTTGTATGTCGTATGTGTTTGTTATTAATTTAATTTTTCTGGGAAAATTTTTTAAACGAATTCAAAGCGAAATTGCAAATGCCGATAACATTGATAAAATTATTGCCCAATATGGTTTGTTGGTAAAAAAAATTGAAGATGAAAAATTTCATTCTCAAAAGTTAATTGATTTGCAAAAAAGACTTCAATTCAAATCAGCCAATGCAAGTACACATTTTAAAAAATTATCAGAGTTGTTTTCAAGAATGGATACTATTGCAAATTTAGTTACAGCTACAGTTTTTAATGGTACGTTTCTCTTTAATTTTCATGTTTTAAAAGCATTATTAAAGTGGAAAAAAGAGCATTCTGAAGCTATTGAAGATTGGTTAATTGTAATTGGCGAATTCGAAAAACTCAATAGTCTGGCTAATTTTTCGTATAACAATCCGGATTTTGTTTTCCCAACTATTAATTCCGATTATAAGATTGGTTTTTCTAATTTGAGTCATCCTTTGTTGAATCCAAAAACGAGAGTAGGTAATCATACTCATTTTTATCCGCAATCATTTATGATTTTAACGGGTTCTAATATGTCCGGAAAAAGTACTTTTTTGAGAAGCTTAGGGATTAATATGGTCTTGGGCGGTATGGGTTGTGTAGTTTGTGCTTCCGAAGCTACAATTCATCCTTTGCCGGTTTTAGTTTCCATGCGATTATCTGATTCTTTGTCTGATAGTGAATCGTATTTCTTTGCTGAAATAAAACGCTTAAAGCAAATTATGGATTGTTTGGAAGTGGAACCAGCTTTTGTTTTGCTTGACGAAATTTTAAGAGGTACTAATTCGGATGATAAACGCAACGGAACTATCGAAGTGCTAAAAAAAGTAATTGCTAAAAAAGCCATTGGTGCTATTGCGACACACGATATTGAAGTTTGTTTGACTACCAATGATTATCCGGGAATTTTAAGCAATAATTGTTTTGAAGTTGAAATTAAAGACAATGATTTGCATTTTGATTACAAATTAAGAGAAGGTATTTGTAAAAATAAAAGTGCTACTTTTTTAATGAAGAAAATGGAGGTTATCTAATTCTGAACAAGAATTTTAAAACGAAAAAAAAACCGCTTTTCTAGGAGGAATCGCGGTTTTTTAAATATAAAAAATGGTTGGTTAATAGAGGCACAATGATAAGTATTATATTTGAATATCAAAAATAAAACTTAACATTTTCTTAATTTTATTTTAACTATTTAGCATTACCGGCATAACAAGCATAGTTACTGTTTCACCTTCTTCTAATCCGTCAATTGGAGTTAAAATTCCGGCACGATTTGGTAATGACATTTCAAGCATAATCATGTCTGATTGTAAGTTAGTTAGCATTTCTGTAAGGAAACGAGAGTTGTAACCTATTTGCATATCATCACCTTGGTAATCACAAGTCAATCTTTCTTCGGCTTTGTTGGAATAATCAATATCTTCGGCAGAAACATTCAATTCAGCACCGGCAATTTTCAAACGAATTTGGTGTGTTGTTTTATTCGAAAAGATAGCCACACGACGTACAGAACTTAAAAACTGAGAACGGTCAATCATTAATTTGTTTGGATTTTCCTTTGGAATAACAGCCTCGTAATTTGGATATTTTCCATCAATCAAACGACACATTAACACGTAGTTGTCAAAAGAAAAAGTAGCATTCGAATCGTTGTATTCAATTTTTACTTCAGCGTCTGATGTAGAAAGAATATTTTTTAAAATAGTCAATGGTTTTTTAGGCATAATAAAATCAGCAACGTGAGATGCAGTAACATCAGTACGAGCGTATTTTACTAATTTATGAGCATCAGTAGCAACAAAAGTCAAACCTTGAGGTGAAAACTGGAAGAATACTCCTGACATTACCGGACGCAAATCGTCGTTTCCGGCAGCAAAAATAGTTTTACTAACTGCAGTTGCCAAAACATCGGCAGGAACTAAAGTTACTGATGGATCATCTAAGTTGATTGCTTTAGGGAATTCTTCTCCAGGAGCATAGGCTAAGGCATATTTTCCAGAGTTAGAACTAATTTCTATCGTGCTATTTTCTTCTACAGTAAAAGTCAAAGGTTGTTCCGGGAAAGTTTTTAAAATTTCCAAAAGCAATTTAGCAGGTACGGCAACACTTCCTTTACTGGTAGAGTCGATTGACAAAGTAGCCGACATTGTTGTCTCTAAATCAGAAGAAGAAACAGTTAATTCGTTATTGTCTAATTCGAATAAGAAGTTATCCAAAATAGGCAAAGTATTGCTGCTGTTGATAACGCTTCCTAAAACCTGTAATTGCTTTAATAAGTAGGAACTCGATACTATAAATTTCATATGAAGATTATATTTGTTTTTTATTGTAAAATGGTATCTTTTATTAGAATTTGCAAAAGATACATTTTTACAAATATATCGTAAACAAATCTAGTTTTGAAAATTTTTTATTAACATCTATCTGCTGTATTTGCGCTTTCTTAAAAAGCTAAATACGGCTCCAAAAAGTGTTAAAATTAGAATTGGAAGCCCGATAGTTATGACTTGCGTCTGAGTGTAGTTTTCGAAAACTTTCTCTTTGTCTAATAAAGGCAAATCTAAATCTTTGCTTCGAATGTTAATAAGTCCGCTGTCATCAAGCAGGTAATTGACGCAGTTAAGCAGGAAATCTTTATTGTCGTATAAATTTCCCGAGCGTTGATCAAATCCTAATTCAACAGGAGCAAAGTTTTTATCCAATTGGTTTTTGATAATATCGCCATCCGATATCACAATCATTTTGTTGCTTTTTCCTGTGGATTCAAAATCGTTTTGTTTGAAAGCTAGAACTCTGTTTTCAAATGCCGAATGGAATTTTCCTTCGAGTAACACCGCCATAGGAATATTTCCGGTATTGATGTAATGATTGGGGCTGGTTTCTTCTGCTACAATATTCAAATTGACTTCTGTAGGTGTTCCTGTTTTTTTAGAATATTGAGACGATTGTAATAAAACCGTTTTCTTGATTCCGTTTTTCAAAGTGTCAATTGGATTTGCAAAATCAAATTTGATTCCGCCCAGGTTTTTCACAATAGGATGCTTGCTTGCCGGATAAACCAAAGGAGCAAATTTCCAGTTGAAGGTCTGGTATTGGGTAGCACTTCCTTGTTCTCCTGTGGCTAGTTTTATAGGACTTCCTTGTTCGTCTTTTACAATATCAGGATTGATTCTGATACCGTATTTAAAGAACATATCGTTCAAATTCAAATCTCTTGGAAAAGCTAAAGTTGCTCCGGCATCGTTGTACAAACTATCCATTTCTACAGCTACCTGATCTATCAGCCACATAGTTTTTCCACCATTGATGATGAATTGGTCTAAAACTTGTTTTTCACTATCAGAGAAAGTCTCAGTAGGTTTGGTAATAATAGCCAAATCGTATTTTTGCAAGGCTTCTAAACTGCCAACAGGATTCTTGGCAACTGAATCCAAAGTAAATGGGCCAATGTGGTAACTTTCTCTTATTTGCAACAAGAATTTAGCAATTAAAACATCCTGAATTTCTCCGTTTCCTTTGATTACCGCAATCTTTTTTTGTTTCTCTTTGGTAATTTTATTCAGAGCATCGGCTATCGAATATTCTAAATGCTGAACGGAGCCAATTACTTTTTCGGTGGTGGAAGCACCCATAATGTTTTTTAAGAGCGGAATATTCACTTCCTTATTGTGATATACAGCAATTGCCCATGGAAAAACCATTGCCTGCGATTGTTTTCCTTTGTCGTCAACGGTAATGTTTACAGGAGTCATACCTTTCATGTACAACGCTTTGATGTTGTTCATGCTTTCGTCTTCATTTTCTAAAGGATTCACAAATTCGAAAACAATATTCGAATTGTAAGCCTGGAATTCTTCTAGTAATTCCTTGGTTTCCTGTTGTAATCTTTTGAATTCGGCAGGTAAATCACCTTCCATATAAATTTTTATCGAAAGCGGTTCTTTGACCTCTTTGATAATATTTAAAGAAGTTTGAGATAAGGTATATCTTTTGTCTTTGGTTAAATCAAAACGATGAAAAAAGTAATTACCAACAATATTTAATACTAACAGAATTGCAATTGTAATTACGACTGATTTAAGATTTCTTTTTTTTGCAGCTATCATTACAATTTAAAAGATTTAAGTTGGTAAACAGTAAATGACAAAAACGCTGTCATTACACTTATAAAGTAAATAATGTCTCTGGTGTCAATCACGCCACGGCTCATACTTTTAAAATGAGCCTGCATTCCTATGGCTGAAATAATCGAAGAAAAAGAAGGAATGATGCTCGAAAAACCGTCAAATCCAAAATAGAAAAAGAAACACAAAAACACCGAAAGTATAAAAGCTACAATTTGGTTATCAGAAAGGGTAGAAGTGAAGATTCCTATTGCAGAATAAGCTCCAATTAAGAATAAAAGTCCAAAATAAGAACCAATAGTGCTTCCCATATCGATATTGCCTTCGGGCATTCCTAAAGTTGAAATTACTTTGACATAAATAAATGTTGGGATAATGGCTATGATTATTAAAAGTACAGCACCCAGAAATTTACCGTTGGTTATTTGCCAAACAGACAGAGGTTTAGTTAGTAATAATTCCAATGTTCCCTGTTTTCTTTCGTCAGAGAAAGAGCGCATGGTTACTGCCGGAATCAGGAAAATTAAAATCCAAGGCGCAAGCGTAAAAAACGGAGACATATCGGCAAAACCTGAGTTAGGAATATTGTAATCTCCTTCAAAAACCCACAGAAATAATCCATTGGTGATTAGAAAAATGGCGATAACTAAATAACCTATGGGCGAACCAAAAAAGGATTTAATTTCACGTAATAATAGGGCTTTCATTCTTTATGAGTTAATAGTTATGAGTTATAAGCTTTGTAAACATTTTTTTTCTACTTCAAAAATCAAAAATCGTTAATCTGAAATCTATCCCGATAGCTATCGGGACTTAATTCTTAAATTCTATGGTTACCACATCGCGGTAATTCAATCCCAGTAAGCTGTTTGCTGAACCTACTTTAGAAGGATTGCTTCTAAAAATGGCAATTTCCAGAAACCCCGCTTCGTTAAAAATGGCGAGTTGTTCTCCTTCATAATTTTTGATTGGGTATTTGTCTGAAATGGCAATTGCCGAATAATTAGGCAATATGGTTTTGATGTTTTTGGTCTTCATCTGAATTTCATACGGTCGGCCTTTAGCCACTTCCAGAAATTGTTTTTTGCTGATATTGGTCACCACATTTCCAAAATGATCTATATAAATAACATGTCCTTTCAGGCTGTTGTTGTCATTGGAGGCTACGGCTTTCATTTCGGTTACTTCTTTGACCGCATTGATTTCTTTTCCAACAACATTCAGTAAACCACCACGGGCAATATGGCAAGCCACTGTGACAAAAACATCTAGTCCTGAAGCATCGCTTGGTAAACGGTCATGTATGTTGATGGCTACAATTTTTTGAGGAACAATCTTTTGCGAAAGCATGCTTAAAATTCCATTATCTGCAGCAATAAAGTAAGAATCGTTCCATTGCATTACAATGTGCTGGTTTTCCTTATTTAATTCCATATCCACACCAATCAGGTGAATGGTTCCTTTAGGAAAACTAGGGTAGGCTGCACCAATGATGTAACTGGCTTCAACAGTGTTAAACGGGTCTATATCATGCGAAATATCAATAATTTGAGCTTCCGGATACTCAGATAAAATTTTCCCTTTTAATGCACCAACAAAGTGATCTTTCAAGCCGTAATCGGTAGTAAGGGTAATTATTGACATATTTTTGTTTATAACTATTGGTGAAATCTAAAATTAATTTTCATTAAATTTGAGATATGCAAAGCTAATAATAGTAAATTCAAAAAAGCAAAAAAGCAAAACAAATTCTAAATAGTAACCAAATAAAACCTAAGGTCTAAGAGCCTTTTGGATTAGATTTTTAATTGATTTAGTAATATTCTAAAACTATACCCTTTGAACGAAAGAATCATCGAGCTCATAGACATCGCTCCAAAAGAGTTTTGGGGTGCTCAAGACACTCATCTTGAAACCATTAAAAAATACTATCCAAAATTAAAAATAGTTGCCAGAGGGACAACTTTAAAAGCATTTGGAGAAAAAGACATTCTGGACGAGTTCGAAAGGCGTTTTCAAAGATTGATGCTTCATTTTACACGTTATAACAATATTGACGATAATGTGATTGAACGTGTAATTTTAGGAGATGTTCAGGACGACCGAAAAATGAGTCCTAATGACAAAATTTTAGTACATGGAGTAGGAGGGAAAATCATTAAAGCAATGACTCCTAATCAACAGTTATTGGTCGATACCATAAATAAGAATGATATGGTTTTTGCTGTAGGACCGGCAGGTACAGGAAAGACTTATACCGGAGTAGCAATGGCTGTCAAAGCATTGAAAGAAAAACAGGTAAAACGCATTATTTTGACGCGTCCGGCAGTAGAAGCCGGGGAAAATTTAGGTTTTCTTCCGGGAGATATGAAAGAAAAACTGGATCCTTATATGCAACCGCTTTATGATGCTTTGCGAGATATGATTCCGAATGAAAAATTAGAAGATCATATTGCAAAAGGAATTATACAAATTGCACCATTGGCATTCATGCGCGGACGAACACTGGATAATGCTTTTGTGATTCTGGATGAAGCTCAAAACACCACCCACTCACAGATGAAAATGTTTTTAACCCGTATGGGGAAAAATGCTAAATTCATGGTAACGGGTGATCCGGGACAAGTCGATTTGCCCCGAAGAACCATTTCAGGATTAAAAGAAGCCTTATTGGTTTTGAAAGATATTGAAGGTATTGGGATTATTTATCTGGACGATAAAGATATTGTGCGTCACCGATTAGTTAAAAAAGTAATTGATGCTTATAAGTATACGGAGAATATTGATTAGAACAATAGTATAAGTCAATAGCAATAACAAAAGAACTACGATTCTAATTTTTAGATCGTAGTTTTTTTATAGAATTTTTTAATCTAATTTTGTTTGTATTGTTTAGTAAAACTCAAAATAAAAATCCTAAAAATGAAATTTCATCTTTAGGATTTTTTTGATTATTTCTTTTTCTTCTTTTTGGCAGCTTGATTTTTCAGCATGTTTCTATTGACAGAACCATGTGTTTTTTTCTTTGTTTTTGAGGGACCTCCAAGATTTACTTTTTGATTTTTTTTGGCTTTTTCGTGAAAAGCACCATCACCATCGGTTTTTGGTTTTTTCATTAAAAACTTAACGGGTTGTCTGTCTTTTTCAGGCCCAATCAGTTTGATGGAAATTTCGACTTCTTCTGGGAATTCTTCAATTTCTAATTCCATATCCATTAATACTTCGGCTTCTACTTTAGCTTCTTCTTCGCGTGGCGAAATGAAACTAATAGCAGTTCCTGTTGCATCGGCACGACCGGTACGCCCAATACGGTGCATATACAACTCGGCAAATTCGGGCATTTCAAAATTGATAACATGGGTAATATTCGAAATATCTAAACCTCTCGCCATAATATCCGTAGTGATTAATCCGCGAAGTTCGCCTTCCTGAAAAGCAGCCATAGTATTCAATCGGTAATTTTGCGATTTATTAGAGTGAATAACACCAAATTGTCCTTCAAAATCTTCTTCAATGCATTCGTGAAGCATATCAGAAATCTTTTTGTTATTTACAAAAATCAAAACGCGACTCATGTCTTCGTTAGTATTTAGTAAATGTTTGAGCAAATTGACTTTGGTATTAAAATTAGGAACATTATAAGTAATTTGTTTAATGTTTTCTAATGGAGTTCCCGATGCTGAAAGCGTTACTTCTTCAGGATAATCAAAATAATCGTTCAAAACAGCATCAACTTCGTCTGTCATTGTCGCCGAAAATAAGATATTTTGACGTTTTTTAGGCATCATCGCTAATAAGGCTGTAAGTTGAACTCTAAAACCTAAATTCAACATTTCGTCAAATTCGTCAATTACCAGCTTTTGCATATCTTCAAAACGAACCACATTGTCAAGAGCTAAATCCATGGTTCTACCTGGAGTTCCCACAAGAATATCTGAACCTTCGTAAACCGTTTTTTTCTGGGTATTGATATTAACACCACCAAAAATTCCGATGGTTCTAATAGACATAAACTGGGTTAGCTTTTCTATTTCTTCAACAACCTGAACTACAAGTTCTCTGGTAGGAACTAAAATGACAATTTTAGGTGTATGTGTTGTGCTAAATTTGTACTGTTTTAGTAAGGGTAATAAATAGGCAAAGGTTTTACCCGTACCTGTTTGTGCAATTCCCATCATATCTCTTCCCGACATAATTACAGAAAAAGATTTTTCCTGAATAGGAGTAGGAGTTGTAAATCCTAACGTATCTATTGCTTTTTGTAATGATTTAGGAAGATTGAATTGCTCGAAAGTAGCCATAAAACGTATATTTTCTGCAAAGATAGTCTTTTTGAGAGTAATGCGGTCAATATATCCTTACTTGAATCTCAAATCCCATGAAAGGGTAAGTGAGTAAATCCAAAAATAATTACCCGGGTCAAAACTTATTTCCTGATGGGCTATGTCAAATTGTGCTCCCCAGGCATTTTTATTTTTAGAAGTCGAAAAGAAATAACTAATATTGAAACGTTGTGTTTTTAAGTTAACAATTGGAGAGTCATTAGTATCAAACAGGAATTGGTTCACTTCAGGAGAAACTCCCATACTGTACATAAAACTGATATAATTATCGGCATTGCTGCGGTATTTTCTATAGTTTAAAGCTGCTGATGTACTGGTTCCTCCTTCTCCAGGGGTAAAGTAAGGGCGTAAAGACCAATAGCTGTTCCCTGTGTACCAACCAATAGAACCTGTATATATATTGGTAGTTGTACTGTATTTTAAGGTTCTAAAACCTGCCGAAATTTCTAAACTATGTGGCAATGATTTGTACAATTCAGCACCATATCTTAAGTCAGGGAAAAGAAAAGTATTGGCAAAACCTACATTTAAATAGGCATATAGTCCCTTGGTAATTTTAGGGTATAAATCAAATTCTATCTGAGAACCATTTTCATTAAAACGGCGGTTAAAATTATATTTTCCAATGATACTTCCATATTTGGTTTGTTTGCCATAACTCAAAGTATAATACTGCATCGGGTCAAATGTTTTAGAGTATAAATCCACAGCAGCCCTTATTCCAATAGTATTTGTTCTTAGAGTACTGTTTAAATCGTCCAGAAATTCTTTTGATTTTTGATCGTCAGGATTTTTAGTTACAAATTCTTTGATTGTATTTTGAGCTTCTAATGAGTTGTTGGTGTTTTTAAGAGCAGTTGCTTTTAAAATAGTTAAATCGGAATCATTTGGAAAGATTTTTAATGCTTTCTTACTCATTTCTAATGCTTCATAAGGAGCTTCACTCCAGGATTCATTTTTTATGGCTGCAATCCAGTTCTCTTTATTTTCAGGAGCTTTTTCGATAACATAAGCAAATTCTTTACGTGCTTTTTTATAATCGCCGTCCCAGGCATAAGTAGTTGCTAAAAATGAACGAATTTCATGGTAATTGGGATACTTTGTTAATATATTGATTAGGGTGTCCTGAGCCTGTTTTCGCTGTTGATTGAAGGCTAGTTTACGGGCGGTTTCAAAGGAGGTATCAGGATTTCCATTATATGCAATTTGTCCTTGCATTTGAAAAAAACTGAAAAGAATAAAAAGTAGTGTTACTTTGAAAATTGATTTGTTTATCATTATTTCAATTCTTTTTTGAGTTGTAAGTATTCGGTATTATTTGGATATTTTTTAAGCATACTATCTATGGTTTTATTAGCCATAGCAAGCAGTCTGGTTCTTTGGTATGCTTTAGCTAATTTAACTGATAATTCGGGGTTTTTAACATCGTTTCCTAAAGCTTTTTTTGCAATAGCAATTCCTTTTTTATCTTGATTAGTCCACCAGTACATGTCCATTAGAGCAAGGTAGCTATCGTAGTAAAAAGGGGTTCTTTTTATTACTTCCAACAATTCTTTCTCAGCGTTTATATAGTCTTTGTCCCAAGCTAAGGTTCTTCCTTTTAGTGTTCTTACATCGGCATAATTCGGCAATTCGTTTAGAACGTAATTGCATAATAAGCGGGCTTCTTTTCTTTGACCGTTAAATGCTAATTCTCTGGCTTTAAAGAATATTTGATCATTATCTAATCCTTTGGTATGTTTTTTTATGGTAGCCAGTTCTTCTTTTGAAAATTCAAAGGAAGCTTTGCTGTATATAAGTAAGGATTTTGGAATAATTTTATTTCTTTGTGTCAAATAAGCATTGAGTTTTTTCACTTCTTGTAAGCTGTCTTCAATTGTTTTTAATATTTCACTGTCATAAATTTTTGAGGTAGAAAAATTTTGATCAATTTTAAATAATTCACCATTTGAATATAAATAATCTTTATAAATCAGTTCGTTGATTACACCTTTATTTTGCATTATTGGAATGGTGTGAATATTTCTAAAACCTTTGTAAGTATCTAATCCGCTACTCATCCAGGCTGTTTTTTCTATTTTATTCATTTTATAATTATTCATTAAAAATGAAAGTAAGCTTGGAGTAATATCCCAATGTGAAGAAACTGATTTGAAAGATTCTGCTTTTTTCAGCATTGGACTGTAGATGTACAAAGGAACGTGAAAACGACATAATTTGTCTTTTTGCTCAATTGGAATCAAACGGTGATCACCGGTAATTATAAAGATGGTGTTCTTATAATCGGGTCTTTTTGCATAAGATTCCATAAAAGTTTGAATAGAATGATCGGTATATAACAAGCTGGCATAGATGTTCTTGTAGGGTTCTATTTCTGATTTGGTAAGTTGTAAACTTTTATTGGTATTAATAATCTGATCTACTTTTTTTAAATAGGCTGCTTTTTCAGGAAAATCAAAAGGTTCATGATTAGTTAATGTCATAACAATGTCTAAACGAGGGCCTTTTTTTGTGTCAATTTCACTAAGGGTTTTTCTAAAAATTTCGGCATCAGGATAACCCCAGCTAAAGCCTTCGGCGTTTTTATTTGTCATTTTATAGTTAGAACCAAATTTGTTAATGTCTGTCACATTATCAATATTGTTGTATTCTAAGAAATTGATTCTTTGGTCAAAACTCGATTCGTCACCGCAATAAAAAGAGGTATTGTATCCATTAGATTTTAAAATACTAATTAATGAGCTGTGAGCTGGCAAAGGTTTTAGTTCTAAAAAACCTTTCTCGCCATAGGGCAAAGAACCTAAAATTGAAGGTAAAGCACCAAAAGTACGTCCGGCATTACTAACAAAGTTTTCCCAATATAAAGATTTTGGAATCATAGAATCTAAGTAAGGAGTAAAACCTCGGTATTCGTTTTTACCAATAAATTCATCCCCTAAACCTTCAACAATTATCATAACGATGTTGGGTTTTTCTCCTTTTATTTCAAAAAAAGGACTTAAAACATCTGGTGTTGCAGAGAAGGGTTTTAATAAAGGATATTCTTTTTTATAGCTTAGATTGGCAGCGTTAAATTGTTTTTTATTTTCCTGAAATTGGATAATTTGATTGCTAAAATAGGCCAGTTTATTTTGAAATTGTGAATCGCTGGTCTCGGTGATTAAAAATCGGGTTCCCAGGCTAATGATGCTTATAGTAGCAGCAATTATAAGTGCATTTTTTTGCTTTATTTTTTTTGAAATAAAGTGGTTAATTCCCCAAAATAATAAAGGAAAAGCAATAAAAGGAATAAAATATAAAACAGAGAAAGTTTCGGATGCTGTAACTGTGATGTACATATCCTCAGTTGAATATCCTAAAAAGTCAGCTCCCAGATTGACCAAAGTAGTCAAATGGTATTTGGTTAATCCAAATTGGATAATAACAATTAATGTAAAAATAATTTTTATAAAGGTATCTTTCCAGTTTTGTTTGCTAAAATATAATATAAGATATACAGGCAAAGCAACAAGACTAATAACAAGAACGGTGTTAAAGTCGTTTACTATTTTGTAAAATAAACTAAGTCCAATAGCAGGAACTTTAATTCCTGTGTAAATTTTAGCAATGATTTCAAAAATGCTAATGAACCAAAAAGAAATTACTAAAGAAAGACAAGCGAAGCCGTAACTAAAGTGATTTTTTAATTGTTGATTGTTATCCATTATTAATAAGTTGTGTTGTTTTACTAAATTAATTACTACTCATACCTTTTCGGGTCATTTCGCCCCATTTAATTGATTTGTTAAAATAGTAGTCAAAATTCCCTTTTAGTGCCGCATACAAAATAAAAGGATGATTAAGTATCGGCTCTGTAAAAGCCGTTTTTATGAGCTGTAATCCCATGCCTTTTTTGGTGTATTGGTGGTAAGTAAGTTCTTCGGCAATAATAGTAATAATTGAGAACAATACGGTAAAAAGATAGGCAACAATCATAAATAGTATGGCATACGTCCAAACTACATTATTGGTTACAATAAGTATGGTAAAGTAAACCAATCCAAGTATTTCTATTATTGGCGCTAATCTTTCAAAGAAAAACCAATAAGGATAACTAAGTGTTCCTAATGAATTGTATTTTCGATTAAATCCAATTTTTCTGTGTTTTTTAAGGGTTTCAATAGTACCTCGTGTCCAACGGTTTCTTTGTGAAATGAAAATTTTATAACTATCCGGAGCTTCTGTCCAACATAACGGATCAGGGATGTAAGCCACTCGGTATTTTACTTTTTGCTCTTCCATATAGGCTCTCATTCTCACAATGATTTCCATATCTTCACCCACCGTTTTAGTGTCATAACCACCCACTTCAAGAGCAATTTTTTTGTCAAATAAACCAAATGCTCCCGAGATAACTAATAATCCGTTGAGTTTACTCCAGGCCATTCGTCCTAAAAGAAAAGCCCTTAAATATTCTAAAATTTGGCCTCTGACAATTCGGTTTTTAGGAAAATTAATATCTAATAATTTTCCGTCTTGTATTTTACATGAATTTGCAATTCTAATTACACCACCCGCAGCAATTACTTTTTCATTGGTTGATTCAAGGAATGGTTTTATCATTTTTTGTAAAGCATCCTCCAGCAATAAGCAATCCACATCAATACAGGCAACGTATTTGTTAGTACTGATATTTAAACCTAGATTAAGTGCATCTGCTTTTCCTCCATTTTCTTTATCAACTACAATTAATTTTTCGAAAGCCGGATTAGTAGATTTAAAAACGCCTTTTCGAAGCGGTTTTGTTGCAATTTGATTATTGATTAAATAATCTACTTTTACTAAGTTATATGCTGTAATTAATTTTTCTAAAGTGTCGTCTTTACTACCGTCATTGATTATAATTACATCATAGTTTACATAATGGTTTGAGAGCAAAGAGCGAACATTTTCAACAATATTTAAACTTTCGTTATACGCAGGAGCAATAATGGAGATGGAAGGTGAAATTGAAGAAGATAATATTTCGGTATAGTTTACAAAACTATTTTTCTTCATGTAATTTACCGTTTCAAAAGCTGATATTATTGCTAAAATAATATAAGAGGATATTGCTGCAAATGCAAAGCCGAAAAAAATAAAATCAAAAATTTCAATTAATTGTTGGGGTAGATTTTGAAACATAACTAACTGGCTTTGGTTAATTTTTTGTCTATAATGTAGTACTGGTCGGCATTATTGATTTTGAATGTATTGTTATCTTCTACTGTAATCAGGTTCATGATTTTCATTACCGAAATTCGAATAAAGAAATTTTCATGCTGTATGTGTTCTTCAACAAACGGAATGTCTTCAGGCATAGCCATCTCTTCCATCATTTTAAAAAAAGCAATTTGTTCGTCTAAAGTTCTGTCAAATAAATCTTTTTTTAAGATAGTTACAGCTTCAAAAATGCCTAAATGAGTTACAAGATTAATAGCTTCGATTCTAATATCGGCATTGGAATGATTAAATAGCGTTATTATATCGTCTTTAGCATCAAATTGCTTGTATATTTTAGCTAGTTTTAAAGCAAATGAAACTACTGATTGATTAGCAGAACGCAGCCAATTTCCAATATCAGGGATATGAAGATTGTTGAATTTATTTAAAATTTCTAATAATTGAATCTGATCCCATTCTGATAGTTCATTTTCCAGAACATTTAAAAATTCAAGACCTTCAAAACGAAATAGTTTAACTAAATACTTTTGAATTTCATTACGAACTTCTTTTTTAGGATGATTAATCAATAAGATAATTTCGTCATGTGCTTCTTTAATTTCAAATTGCGTTAATTCTCTTATGGCGCGTGCTACAGTATCCCACTTTTTACTTTTTAATCTTCCGGTAGCCGAGTCAATTAGTCCTGTTTGATAATATAAATTTTGAATTGCATCAGCTGTTTCACCCGAAATATCATCCTTTAGTTTTAAAAAAGTTTTAATGATAATTTTTCTTTTTAAGCTGTTTTCAGCACACTTTTTTAAGTATCGAACTATTTGCTTTTGTTGTTCATTTATTTCTTGTTCATCACCAGCATATAAATATTCGATAAGGTCAGATTCGTATTTTTTTTGATACGTTGCTTCAATTCTGCCTTTTATTCTTAATTTATACCTAAGGTTTTTTAAGTAAAAAAGGAGTATTACAATAGAGATTGTCAAAATGATAGTCCCATAAATACACAATTGAATAATTGGATGTGAATTATTTAATGTGTCAACGCTATTTTTAAGTAATTCTAACATAATAGCTGTTTTATAGAATTATTGTAATAATCTTTTAATACGAATAATTAATTCGTTTGGACTAAAAGGTTTACTCATGAAATCAGTAGCACCTAAATTAAAAGCATTCAGAACCATTTCTTCCTGACCGGCAGAAGAAAAAACAACTATAGGAGTTTGCATTTCCAGTTTGTTTCTTACGTGACTGATAACCTCTAATCCGCTGATGAAAGGCATCATAATATCGGTAAGTATCATATCAGGGTTGTGATCTTCAATTAAATCAACAGCTTCTTTACCATTGACAGCTATTAAGAGTTGATAACCTTCTTTTTCTAATTTGAATTGCAACAATTTAGAAAGGATTGAATTATCCTCAGCTAGAACAATTTTTTTTGTAAGATTCATCTTTTGTAGGTTATTAGTTTGTAATGGGGGCTTTTTACGGTATAAATGTAATAAATAAATGTTAATAACATCGATAAAGTGTATAAAAACATCGATTAAATACATATTTTGTGTGTTTTGTAGTTTTTTGTTTATATTTTTTATAAAACGATAAAGCTTTTTTGTATACCCGAAATTAAAAGCCTTCAAAAACACCAAGATTAAAAGTGCAAAATAGTATTTACAGAATAGTTTTGGATTGTAGTGAAGTAGTCAGAAAATTAAGGTTTTAGATTTGGAATCTGGTATAAAAAAAATGGCAACTTAAAAAAGTTGCCATTTGTCTAAAAGCTAAGTAAAAGTTATTGTATGATGATTTTTTGTGAATGTATTATTTTTTTAGTTGAAATATTTGAAACATTTAGTATAAAAACTCCTTTTAATTGTAGGTTAGCATTTTCCTGACGACTTTCTTTAAGAATTCCTTTTTTGACTTCTTTTCCAAAAATATCATAGATTTTGTATTCTGCATTAGAGCTAAAATTAGTATTTGTTTCAGCTTGATCACTGTCATTGGTCATTAGTATAGAAAATGAACCATTATTTGGAATAGGCCAAACATTAACTTGAGTAGAGATTTCTGGATTTTTTTTTGTTGCTGACAAAGAATATCCGTTAACTATATTTACTCTGCGTGTCATTGTTGCTCCGGTATTGTCAGTAACGGTAAAATCGAATGAACCTAAGCCGTTGGCTGTTGGTCTGTATTCTACTATGTTAGAAACTAAAGTAGCATTTCCTTTTTCAACATTAGATAGGGAGTAACTAGCTCCATCGGTAAATCCTCTCGAAAGTTTTTTGATATCAATACTTAATTTATGTCCTTTTGGAGATTCGTAATGAGGTAGAGACATCCATTGTAAATATTCATCCAAATTAGTGTAACCGTCTAAATCATCGTCGGCATTAGTGTCTGAAAAATCTCCAATTGCAGAATTCAGATTAGTTCCTTTGATGGCTTCCCACCAGTTAGGTAATCCATCCTGATCGGTATCCCAATCAACATCTCTGTTAACTACAGGATAGTTTTCATAACCCCCTACATCTGATTCATTGTCAGGAAATCCAGGTTTTCCGGTTACACTTCCTGTGTATGTATAAGTTCCTTCTAATGTCTCTGTAATGATTCTTTGATCGTGTTCGTCAAATTCTGGCTGAACACAACCTACATCAGAAAGTACAATTTTATAGGCATGACCAGCCGTTTGAGTTGTTACATAAGAAGGAAAAAATGGAGTGTTCACAAAGTTATCGTATTGATATGTAGCTCCATTTCTAAAAGTAGCTCTTCTACCAATAGTTTGATTGGTTTCATCAAAGTAACCAGGCATTACATTTCCGTTAAAATAACAACGTTGTGTTCCAGTTCCTACATTTTCATTATCTGCACTAAATGCAACAAATATTTTAGAACCAGCACCAGGCTTGTAATAATTATTTACAAAATTGACTTCTTTCGTTCCTCCGTCTGTAGTTCTGCCTCCCCAATTGTAAACTACATTGTTAGTGATATCCATTCTGCCGGAATAAGCTCCACTACCATCTAATCCACCACCCAGACTCCAATTGCGTCCGTAATTGTGTGCTAATAAATTATGGTGAAAACTTCCAATATCTCCACTTATTGTTCCTGCATAACCATGTTCAGTTCCTGCCGGATAATTTTGATGCCCTGCTGCATTTAAGGCTTCTGAAATTAATGTTCTTTGCAAAGTAATGTTTTTACCTGAGCGTGAACTAAATGCTTCATCAATTGTCCAACTGATTGAACAATGGTCTATGATACTATGATTGGCTCCGGTTAATCCCATTCCGTCATAAGTAGGACCTGCACCTAATCGGACTCTTATATTTTGGACGATTACATCATTTCCTGTAATACCGAAAGGAGCAGAACGAATACAGATTCCCTTTCCGGGTGCAGTTTGTCCCGCAACAGTCACATAAGGCTGGTTTAAAACCAAACGGGAATTCAATTGGATAATTCCTGAAGTATTAAAAACAATCGTTCTTGGACCGATATCATTAGTAACCGCTTCACGCAAACTTCCAGGACCACTGTCATTCAAATTTGTTACAGCTACTACTTTTCCGCCTCTTCCTCCGCGGGCAAAACGACCGTATCCTTCAGCACCCGGAAAAGCTAGTTGAGCTGGTCGCAAACGCCAAATATTTCCTTTTACTACTTCGCCGTTGGCTAAAACTTCGTCAACTCTCCAATAGTAGGTTTCTTCAGTATATAGCCCATTTACTGTATAAGTGCTATTTGCTTTAGGCTGGTTTCCTTTATATAACGAAGAAGAAGTATTTGCTGTCTCAATCGATGCTAAATCTGTTCCAAAATAAATATTGTGTGATACCGCATTTATGGCAGCTGTCCAACTCAAAACTGTACCTCCGGATTTTAATTCTACGTGTTCGTCATTGTTACCAGGAGTCGGATTGGTGGCCTGGTTGAAAATGTTAGGGGTATTTAACTCGATTCCGTTTAGCATTACATTTTTATAAACTTCAGAACCTGATCTTTCTGCCGCAAAAAGGATGACCACATCGTTTCCTGCTGTGGCTTGAAAAGTTAGATAAACTGATTTTGCATCGGCTGTTTTGTGAGCTCTGATAGTCGGAATTACATTATCAAAAACTAAATTTCCATCTACAGAAATATCAATGGGACTAAAAGTAAAAACAGGACTGTCTACGGCATTTAAAAAAGCCATTATAGTATGAGTTCCAGTTTCTAATCCTTTTATTCGAAGTTCTATTTGTCCACCTTGATTGGCAGTTGTTCCTTTTACAGTGAGTCCATCGCATACTAATTTAGCATAATAGGGGGCTTGAATACCTACTTTTTCCCAGTTGGTTCCTAAATTATCTCCTTTGTCTCCAACTCTGGTTACTGTGAATGTAACTCCATTTTGGATTTTAGTGGCTGTATTTGTTGTAACTACCCAGGGAGTATATCCTGGTTCACTTACTTCGGCTGATTGTCTTCCTGATTGGTCAAAATCAATTTTTACTACTGGATTCTGTGCAAGCATTGCGGTTGTTGTCATTGTGAGACAGACTATCGCCTTGACCAATGACGGTTTCATGTAATTTTTTAACATTTTAAGGTTGGTTTTTGGGTTAATAATTCGATTTATTGTTTAAAATTTTTCATTCATAATTTTCTTGTTTGTTTTTTTTGTAAACGTTTACATGAAGTAATAAAAAAACTTTTAATAAATATTTTATACTGGATAAAATTAGATATACAAAAAACAAATTAGGGGTAAAAATTGCTTTTAAAGCAGGGTCAAATCACAATTTGGTGCTAAAACAGAGGTAAATTGACAAAAAAAGTTTTTTCCCAAAAAAACTTATTGGCTAGTGCTATACTTTTTAATTTACTTAAATTGAGACTAACAATAATCTATGGTAAATCTGTCTAAAAATATTCAAATGCTCCAAGTTCTAAAAGAGCAAAAAAGTATCTTACCAAGTTTTTGTTGTCAGGAAATTTAAGATTTGAATCTGGAGTTTAATACTTTTTATTATTTAAATATCTCTCGTAACTTTGTCTCATATCTTAAATTTAATTAGGAAACAAAATGAAAAATAGAATTGAAATTGATGGGACAAATGATGCTGTTTGGAATTCTGATGGAGCCAGAGCAACTTGGAATATAGCTACATTATTGACTATTAAAAAAGATTTGAAAATAGGTGATAGTAGTTTAATTACTCTGCCAACTGATAATGTCGATAATATTGTAAATAATGTTTTGGGCTGTTTAAAATTTTATATAATAAATTTCGAAGAAAATTTCACTTATATAGTCAATTTTAATATAATTGAATTAACTAGAATTGCCAATAATGAATATTATAAAATTGATATTTAAAAACCTTCAAAAACACCAAGGCCAAAAAGTGCGAAATCGTATTTGACAGGATCTTTTGGATCAAACTCCCGAAGTTTAGAATCTAATTCAAAAAGTGCTTTGCCGTCATTTTGTTTACGTTCCAATAAGCCTAATTTTCGGGCTACTTTTCCGGAATGGACATCCAACGGACAAGAAAGCAGAGCAGGGGAAATGCTTTTCCAAATCCCTAAATCGACTCCTTTGTTGTCCTGACGGCACATCCAACGCAAGTACATGTTGATGCGTTTTGCTGCCGAATTATTTAAAGGATCCGAAATGTGTTTTTGGGTACGGGCCAAATGAGGAATTTCAAAAAAGATTTTTTTGAATTCAGAGATGCTTTTTTGCATCGAATTCACTTCCTGGTTTTTTGAAAAGACAGCTTCCAGTCCGCCGTGATTTTTATAGATGTTTTGTAGTGATTGGATAAAACCGATGAAATCCTGACCATTAAAGGTGCGATGTACAAATGATGTTAATCTTTCTAAATCAGTTTCATTATGGGACATCACAAAATCATAAGGAGTGTTCCCCATGAGTTCCATCATGCGATGCGAATTTTTAATAATCATTTTGCGATTTCCCCAGGCTATGGTAGCGCTCAGGAATCCCGCAATTTCAATATCTTCTTTTTGGGTAAATAAATGCGGAATTTGCACCGGGTCACTTTCGATAAAATCTAAGGTGTTATATTGCAGTACTTTTTCGTCCAGAAAATCTTTGAGTTCGTCAAAATTCATATAAAACAGATGGATTAATGGTCACTAATCATTCCGTCCACCATCACCAGTTTTCTATCAGCCATGTTGGCTAATTCTTCGTTATGGGTTACAATGACAAAAGTTTGTCCAAATTCATCTCTTAGTTTAAAAAATAATTGATGTAAATTTTCTGCTGAATGGGTATCTAAATTTCCCGAAGGTTCATCGGCAAAAATTACTGCAGGCTTGTTAATCAATGCTCTGGCCACCGCCACACGCTGTTGCTCTCCACCCGAAAGTTCGCTGGGTTTGTGGTTGATTCGATGCGAAAGTCCTAAATAAGTAAGTAGTTTTATGGCTTCCGCTTCGGTTTCATTTTTGGATTTTTTAGCAATGTAAGCCGGAATGCAAACATTTTCCAGAGCTGTAAATTCAGGTAGCAATTGATGGAATTGAAAAATAAATCCCAAATTCAAATTTCTAAATCGGGATAAATTTTTGTCGTTCATAGACAAAATATCTTCATTATTAATTCGGAGTTCAATATCGTTTTTAAGATTTTTGTCTCCTTTATCGTCTGAGGTGTTAGGTCTGTCGAGTGTGCCTAAAATTTGTAAAAGTGTTGTTTTTCCTGCTCCTGAAGCTCCTACAATTGAAACAATTTCGCCCTTTTGAATATGCAAATCAACACCTTTTAAAACATGGAGTTGGTCGTAATATTTATGTAAGTTTTTGGCTTGTATCATGGTTTGCAGTTTGTACAAAGAAACAAAGATTTTAAGGATTATAAAATGGGAATAGCTATTTTTTTAGAGTATAAAGTCATAAATTTGGGTTAATAAAAAGCAAACGTTTTTTAGAAACCAATTGAGCTGTTGTGTAAAAATAGACAAAGACTGTTATGGAAAAAGAAATGAAAATGGAATTGGCAACTTTTGCAGGTGGTTGTTTCTGGTGTACCGAAGCTGTTTTTTTAGAATTAAAAGGGGTAGAAGCTGTCGTTTCGGGCTATATTGCAGGTAAAACGGTAAATCCCACATACAAGGAAATTTGTCAGGGAGATACAGGACATGCTGAGGCAATTGAGATTAGTTTTGATGCTAATGCGATTTCGTTTGGAGAATTATTAGAATTGTTTTTTGCTACACACGATCCTACCACTTTAAACCGTCAGGGAAATGATGTGGGAACGCAATACCGCAGCGAAATTTTTTATCATAACGAAGAGCAAAAAGAAATTGCAGAAGATTTTATTCGGTTTTTGACTCAGGAAGCTGTTTTTGAAAAACCAATAGTTACCAAAGTTTCAGCTGCGACCATTTTTTATCCTGCCGAAGAGTATCATCAAAATTATTACAATCAAAATAAAACTCAGGGATATTGTGCTTTTGTAATTACACCAAAAATAGAGAAAGTGAGGAAATATTTTGCTGAGAAGTTAAAATAAATAACTTCGTAAATTCCTAAATAAAAAAGAGAGTTTAACGTAATGCTAAACTCTCTTTTTTTATGAATAGTTGAAGAATTAAGCTTCTTCCTGTTCTTCCATTGTGTGATAAACGTTCATTACGTCATCATCTTCTTCAATTTTCTCAATTAGTTTTTCCACATCGGCAACCTGAGCAGGAGTCAGTTGTTTCGTGATTTGAGGAATTCTTTCGAAACCAGAAGAAAGGATTTCAATATTTCTGCTTTCTAACTCTTTTTGGATAGTTCCAAAACTGTTGAAAGGTGCGTAGATTAAGATACCATCTTCGTCTTCAAAAACTTCCTCGGCACCAAAATCAATTAATTCTAATTCTAATTCTTCAGCATCCAAACCTTCTTTTGGAATTCGGAAGTTACAAGTATGGTCAAACATGAATTCTACTGAACCCTGAGTTCCTAAAGTTCCGTTGCATTTGTTGAAATAACTACGAATATTAGCTACCGTTCTGTTGTTATTATCAGAAGCAGTTTCAATCAGGATGGCAATTCCGTGAGGAGCATATCCTTCGAATAAAATTTCTTTATAGTTGGCAGTATCTTTGTTCGTTGCATTTTTAATGGCGCGCTCTACGTTGTCTTTAGGCATATTAGCTGCCTTTGCATTTTGCATTACCGCCCTCAATCTGGAGTTAGCGTCAGGATTTGGTCCGCCTTCTTTTACGGCCATAACAATATCCTTTCCAATTCTGGTAAATGTTTTGGCCATTGCAGCCCAACGTTTCATTTTTCTTCCTTTTCTAAATTCGAATGCTCTTCCCATTTCTGATTATTTTTTTAACGATGCAAAATTACAATTATTCTGCATTTTTTTAAGTATTAGTTTTTATAAAATGGCATTTTTACCACCTTAGCAGGAACATCTTTTTTTCTGATTCGAATAAAGATTTCGCTGTCAATTGCGCTATTGTCAACAGTTACATATCCCATTCCGATTCCTTTGTTCAATGAAGGCGACATGGTTCCCGAAGTTACAATTCCGATGTTGTTTCCATTGGCGTCAACAATTTCGTAATCGTGTCTTGGTACAGCGCGTTCCTGCATTTCAAAGCCGATTAGTTTTTTAGTTACTCCAGCTTCTTTTTGTTTTTTTAAATTATCCGAATTACTAAATTCCTTGTTGAATTTTGTAATCCAACCTAATCCTGCTTCTATTGGCGATGTAGTATCGTTGATATCATTTCCGTAAAGACAGAATCCCATTTCAAGGCGTAAAGTATCGCGGGCAGCTAAACCAATTGGTTGAATTCCAAAAGCAGCTCCAGCTTCAAAAACTTTATTCCAAATTTGTTCTACTTCCTCATTTTTACAGTAAATTTCAAAACCTCCGGCACCGGTATATCCAGTAGCCGAAATAATCACATGTTCGATTCCTGCAAAATCACCCACTTCAAAATGATAGTATTTTATTGCTGATAAATCTACTGAAGTTAGAGATTGTAAAGCTTCAATTGCTTTTGGTCCCTGGATTGCCAATAGAGAATAGTCGTCAGAAAGGTTTTTCATTTCAACGCCTAAATCATTGTGAGCCGAAATCCAGTCCCAGTCCTTATCAATATTGGATGCGTTAACCACTAACAAATACTGCTCGTCTTTGATTTTATAAACCAGCAAATCATCAACGATTCCTCCCTCATTATTAGGTAAACAAGAATATTGCACTCTTCCGTCTGTTAATGTAGCAGCATCATTAGAAGTTACTTTTTGAATCAAGGCTAAAGCATTTGGTCCCGAAAGTAAAAACTCTCCCATGTGAGACACATCAAAAACACCAACAGCGGTACGAACTGTTTCATGTTCAGCGTTTATTCCTTCATAAGTTATAGGCATATTGTATCCGGCAAATGGTAGCATTTTTGCTCCCAAGGCTTCGTGTATGTGCGTTAGCGCAGTATTTTTCATTATGATTTCTGTGTAAATTTTGATGGCGCTAATTTATTGCTTTTATTTTGAGTAGCAAAGGCGTGAGAGTCAAAGTTTATCGGGAATAAATGCCAATGAAAAATACTTTAGAAATTCATTTTATTCGCCGAAATACCACTAAATTAGAGGAATATATTCAAAAAACAGCTATCATGATACCTTCTATTCCTATTGATAAGAACGAAATGCTAAAGTATTATAAGCCAATAGCTATAGATACGCACAAAGGGATTCAGGGACATGCGTTGATTATTGGGGGGAGCTATGGTAAAATAGGTGCAGTGTGTTTATCATCGAAAGCAGCTCTGAAAGCGGGCTGTGGATTAGTAACTGCTTTTGTACCTCGCTGTGGTTATGAAATAGTTCAAATTGCCATTCCCGAAGTGATGGTTTTGACTGATGTGAAGAAAAAATGTATCTCCAATATCAGTTTTGATATTCAGCCCGATGCTATCGGAATTGGCCCGGGAATAGGGCAGGACGAACTGACTCAAAAGACTTTTTTGAAATTTCTAAAAAACAATAAAGCCCCTTTAGTTATTGATGCCGATGCTTTGAATATTTTATCTAAAAACAAAGCTTGGTTTCTGCTTTTGCCATCCAGAAGCATACTAACTCCTCATCCCAAAGAATTGGAACGATTGATTGGAGAATGGAATTCGGAAGAAGAGAAATTTGAAAAAACCATTTCTTTTTCGATGCAATATCATGTAGTAGTTGTAATGAAAGGCGCACCAACACATATTATTGATGGTCAAACTATTTATAAAAATACAACCGGAAATCCCGCCTTAGCAACTGCCGGAAGTGGCGATGTCTTGACAGGAATCATTACGAGTTTATTAGCACAAGGCTACGAACCGCTCCAAGCAGCTATTTTGGGAGTCTATTTACATGGATTAACGGCTGATATTGCTGTGCCTAAAACCGGATTTCAATCTTTCGTCGCTTCGGATATTATTGACCATCTTGGTGCAGCTTTTTTGAGTTTGGAGTAAAAATGGTACACAGACCTGTCTGGATATGCAAATAAAAATTACAGTTTAAGTTAAGCTACATTTTTGTAAATATCGTTTTGATAATTGAACTCCTCTATTGTTTTATAATTCAAAGCACGATGTCTTCTTTTTCTGTTGTACCATATTTCAATATATTCAAATATTTCAAGTTTCATTTGTTCTTTTGATAGTAACTTATTTCCGTAGATAAGTTCTGTTTTGAGAGATTTAAAGAAACTTTCAGCCACTGCATTATCCCAGCAATTCCCTTTTCTACTCATACTCCGGATTACTCCATAAGACTTAATAGTATTAGCAAATCTCTTAGTAGCATATTGTACACCTTGATCGGAATGAAATATTAATCCTTTTTTGATAGCTCTGTTTTTTATTGCCATTCGCCAAGCAGCTAGTGATGTGTCATTCGTGCTCATTGTATTGCTCAAACTCCAGCCAATTAATTTTCGGTCATATAAATCAATTACAGTTGTTAAATACAAAAAACCTTCTTTTGTTTGAATATAGGTAATATCGGACACCCATACTTCTGAAGGTTTAGTTACCATAAAGTTTCTATTGAGCACATTATCAACAATTAGATAATTATGTTTTGAATTGGTTGTAACTTTAAATTTCTTACTTACTTTACTCCGTAAGCCAAGTTGTCTCATGTATTTTGCGACAGTAAATCGTGATATTCGATATCCTAAAGCATGTAGCTCAGATATTATTCTTGGACTACCATAACGTTGCTTAAATTCAAAATAAAGAGCTTTTATTTTTTCTTTCAGCATATTCTTTTTTAGTAGTCTTTCTGAAACAACCCTGCTTTTCCATTTATAATAGCCACTTG
>NZ_VAHC01000010.1:0-6429 GCF_006386525.1 Flavobacterium sp. GSA192
AGATTGAGAAGAGATAGAAGCAGCAAGAGCTGCATTCGGCTGAGTGATTGTTACAGCCTGAGTAGTAGTACATCCATTAGCATCTTTAACCGTTACAGTATAAGCACCCGCTGCAAGATTATTGAAAATTCCGCTGCTACCAAAAGTTGTGCCATCAATGGCATAAGTATAAGGAGCCGTACCATTAGCACCAGCTACGGTTACACTACCAGTGCTATTTCCATAACAATCTACATTAGATTGAGAAGAGATAGAAGCAGCAAGAGCTGCATTAGGTTGTGTTATGGTTATAGACTCGGTATCAGTACATCCTTTAGAATCAGTTACGGTAACGGTATAAGTTCCTGCAGTTAATCCGGAAGCTGTAGCTGTATTTTGAACAGGAGTTGTGTTCCAGCTAAAGGAATAATTGGCAGTTCCTCCTGTTGCAGATGCCGTTGCTTGACCATTATTTCCACCAAAGCAAGGTACATTAGTTGAAATATTGATAGCAGCAATTGGTGTAGACGATACTGTTATTGTTGCTTCACTCGTAGCAATATTACTTCCACTACATAATCCTGTGTTTGAAAATACAGCTCTGTATTTGGTTGTTTGCGTAATATTTGTGGCAGTATAGCTTGTAGTTGTGTTAGTTATATCTGTCCAAATTGAAAAAGGACTTACAGAGGATTGCCATTTAACAATTGTAGAACCATTGGCAAGTCCGCTAACAGATAGTAGAGTACTGTTAACACCTGAACATACTGTTGCATCCGGAGTAACAGATCCTGTTAGAGGGATTCCGAAAGTAAGAGGAGTATCGGTACATCTACTGGAGTTGTCTGAATTACCACTAACGGAAGCAAGTTTGGTAATATTGATTAATCCAGGATTATTAATATCGCATATATTAAAATCGATACTTCCAAAAGGAATATTAAATTCTAAGAAGGAACCTCCACCACCGGCACATCCTGTGGCGCTTCCATTAAGAGCAGCTAGTCCGTTACTAATAGGAAGCAGCGTTTTGGTACTTCCATTTCCGGAATATAAATTAAAAGTAGATGCATTCGAATTTATTTCGATAATATATTCAGCACCGGCTACGGTTAACGACCCTCCAAAGCTATCTAAAGTTAATCCGGTTAAAGGGTTGTTATCGGTGTCTAAGTACAGTCTAAAAAGCGCTGCACCTGAATTACCAATATTCATTCCTAATCTTAAGACTTGATTCTGCGTATCAACTTTTGCTCGAATTGTTCCAATTTGACAGGTGGAGGAGGGGCTTGCTAAAATTTGTTCACTAAATACAATTCCTGTGGCGTATTCGTCTCCCACAGCTCCTGGACCAGGACAGTATTTACCATCAAAGGTATCTTGAGCGAAACCATTTGTGATGCTAAAAATGATTAGCGAGAAAAAAAATAGAATGGTTTGTTTCAACTTTTGAGAAGGTAGATTTGTTTCCATATTCTAATTATTTAAATAGTTGACAATAGAAATAGTAAGGCAATATTTAGATTAAGGGCAAGAATAGTGAATAATCTAAACTATGCTTGAATGCCCTATTTTCAAAATGTAGTAGGTTAAGAATATGGTAAATAAGAAGTAGATTAAAGGATGGGGCTTTAAAATGTTTATTTTAAATTAAAAATAAGATAACACAAATTGGATATTAATAATGATAATAAAAATATCTAAAATCTGTTTTGTAATTAAAAATAATAATTTGAAAACTAGTGAATTAAAATTATTGTGATTGGAATAATTTTAAAAGAATGTAGTATATGTTGTTTGTATTGGGGATAGAAACAACATTTAGGGCTCGAATATTTTTATTTTTAAATAGCATCAGTTTCTTATGATAAAAAAGTGAGGCTATTTTAAATGTTAAATTTTCTTTAGTGAAAAACTTATGATTAAATTTAAGAAGAATTAATGAAAGGGATTTTTTTAGTCTATAAATAACCTAAAAAGTCGTTTAAATGTAATTTTTTTAATTGTAAATAAATTCGGCTGTTGTTATTTTAAATTGTAGCTTAATTTAGATATAAAAAAGAACCCCGAATGAAAATAAATCATTCGGGGTTCTTTTGGTATTTTTTAGAATTTTAATTTGTTATAAATCAGTAATGATAAATTCACTTCTACGATTCATTTGGTGCTCTTCTTCGGTACATTTTACACCGTCAGCGCATTTATTTACCAATTGATTTTCACCATAACCTTTTCCGGTTAATCGATTAGCATCAATACCGTTTTTAACTAACCAGGCAATAGTTGATTTGGCTCTTCGGTCAGATAGTGCTTCATTGTATTTGAAAGAAGCACGACTATCAGTATGAGAACGAATATCTAATTTCATTTTTGGATACTGATTTAAAACATCTAATATTTTTTCTAAATCCATTGCAGCCTCTGTTCTAATATTGGATTTATCCAGGTCAAAATAAATCATTTTTATACCAAAACATTTACCTAAATCATCACCAATGGTTACTTTACATTGGTCTTTTTCCAGAGCAATAGGCAAGTAAGTTTTTCCATTAGTTTTAGGGACAGTAATCTGTTTTTCATTACTGCTGTAATTTTCTTTTTCAGCTCTGACAGTATATAGTTTTCCACATTCTACAAGGAAGTTGTAGTCTCCATTTACATCGGCTTCTACATTCTTCAAAATACTCATTTTATTGTCAAACAAAGTTACTTTGGCATTAGGGATGGCGATATTTGATTCGGCATCAGTAATTTTTCCATATAATTCTTGTTCGCAAATTAATTTTCGGGTTTCTAAAAATTGATAGATGTCATCATATCCTTGACCTCCATCTCTATTGGAAGAAAAGAATCCTTTTCGGGATTTTGTATCAATAATGTAGGCAAAATCATCTTTTGGAGAGTTAGCCTCCATACCTATGTTTTCTACTTTATTAAGCGAACCATCATCATTAATTCGAGACATGAAAATATCTAATCCACCTACACCGGGATGTCCATCAGAGGCAAAGTAAAGTTCGTTTTCCTGACTAACAAACGGGAATGTTTCTCTTCCTTCAGTATTTATCGAAGAGCCTAAATTTACAGGAGTGGTAAACGAACCATCATCATTAATCTGTACTTTGAAAAGATCCGATAGACCTAATGTTCCCGGCATATCAGAGGCAAAGTATAATGTTTTTTCGTCGGGACTTAGGGTAGGGTGGGCTGTACTGTAGCTATCACTTGTGAAAGGCAGGGCTTGTATATTAGTCCATTTGTCAGCCTCTAAGGTTGCTTTATATAATTTAACTAATGTAATTCCGTTTTCGTTTTTACCTTTTTTACCATCTACATAGTTGTTTCTGGTAAAATAAACTGTTTTTCCGTCTTTAGTAAAAACGGGAGTTGCTTCGTTGAATTTTGAATTTAACGATTTGTTAAATTTTACAGGATTGGCCGGAGACATTTCCTCACCTAAATCAGCACTGTATAAGTTTGTAAAATGCTGGTCTGTCCAAGTGTGTTTTCTTTGTCCTAAACTTCCGGTATCTCTTGCCGAAGTAAAGACAATTTTATTGTTGTAAAAACTGGAACCATAATCAGAATATTGCGAGTTGATGGCTGCATTCTCTATTTTGTATCTTCCCGAATTGGCTTTTATCTCATCTAAATAGTTTGTGTTTTTTTTGAAAAGCTTGGCTCTACTATCATTATTTGAAATTTTATCAAATTGTTCTAAAATTTGATCAGCTTTTTTGTTTTCGTTAACGGCACGTAATGATTGAGCATAACGATAATAATAAGTAGGTTCGATTTCAGTTTCTGGCATGGCAAAAAGTTCGGCATACCATTTAACGGCTTTGTCTAATTCTCCATTAAAATAATAAGCATTACCTAATTTTTGAAACATAGGAGCCGATTTATATCCTTTCTCTGCTACTTTCTCATAGGTTTTAATGGCATCTATATAAGCATAGTTATCATAGTTTTTATCGGCATTGGCCAACTTAGCTTTTTGGGAATAAATGTTAAATGAAAAAACACTTACTATAGCCACGCAAAGGAGTATCTTTTTTTTCATGATAATAGTATTTAGAAGAATCTTGGAGTTGTAATTTTTTTGTTGTTTTTGAAAATTTCGTATCTCAAGAAAATTTCATGTGAACCGGAATTGTAATTGTCTAATTTGGTTGTTTCTAAATCATATCCATAACCGATATACATTGCTTCTGAAACCTGAAAACCAACCATGGCACTTGCAGAAGCACTCCATCGGTAAGCAAGTCCTAAAGTAAGTTTATCATTAAACATAAAGTTTCCGGACATATCTACTTGCAAAGGAGCACCCTGAACCATTTTAGTTAACAAAGCAGGTTTGAATTTAAGATTGTAACTTAAATCCATAACATAACCGGCAATTAAATAGTAAGTCATTTTTTCTTTAAAGAGTGCCACATCATTATCATCATAGCGATTTGATTCTATGAAGTTAGGTATCGAGAATCCTACATAAGCTTTATCAGAATGAAGATATACTCCAGCACCAATATTAGGTGTAAATCTATTATTGAAGCCCTGTAATTTAGGATCTCCACTATGTTCTGGAGTAAGTTTATTAGGGTTTAAATCAAATAAATTGGCTGTAGCTTTAATACCAAAAGATAGTTTTACAGTTTCAGAAGTAGGTATGGTGTAAGACAGGTCGGTAGATAATGTGTTTTCAGTAGTTGGACCAATTTTATCATTTATAATTGTTACACCTAAACCTAATCTGCTATTGTTAAAAGGAGTATTGATAGAAACCGCATTAGTTGTAGGAGCTCCGTCTAATCCAACCCACTGGGTACGATGCAGGGCAAATATACTCATTGCACCTCTCGAACCGGCATAAGCAGGATTTACATTTATAGTGTTGTACATATACTGTGTAAATTGTGCATCTTGTTGCGCATAACTTACCACTGCTGTAAACATCAAACTGATTAGTAGTAATTTTGTTTTCATCTGACTTGGTTTTATGACCAGAGGTTTTATTAAAACCTCTGGTATTAGATTTGAGTTTTTTATCTGGAAAGGTATAGGTATCCTTGTTTTTTGTTAGCTATTATTTCATTTTGTAAACCAACTGATGTATAGTTTAATATGTAGAAATAAGTTCCGGTAGGTAATCCAGCCGATTTGTCAACTGTAACTCTTCCCTCAGAAATACCTTTGAATGATACATCTTGGTTGTTATATCCTTTTGCTTCATAAACTAGTACACCCCATCTGTTGTAGATTTCTATAGTGTTTTCAGGGTAACAAAGAGTATCTTCAATGTTGTCAATTTTGAAGATTTCGTTGAAATTATCACCATTTGGAGTAAATGCATTATGAACTTCAATGGTTCCACAGCCTAATACAAAACTTTGATCAATTTTGATATTGATGACATAGTTAATTGGACAAGTTTCTGTTTCAATATTGTATTGGAAACTATAATCACCAGAAGCTACGTTGTTAGGATCTAAAATACTTCCGTTTAAAGCCCCTGAATTATTTACATCAACCCAAGTTCCGTTCGATGGAGCGTCTTGAGGTAAATAAGTAGTTAAATCTACTGGAGTGCCATTTACACTATTGATAAAATCAGGAACATTAATTGTTGTAATATCTGGAACAATATTTACAATTACTTTCTGAGTTGTAGTAGTTGTATTTCCATTTCCATCATTGAAAGACCAAGTAATGATATGAGTACCCTGTGTATTGTAAGTTAAAGGATCATTAGTTGTTCCTGTTATAGTTCCTGAACAATTGTCTGTTGTAGTTGGAATAGTTGCCGTAGCAATACATTGTCCAATTACATCTGCTAAAACAGGAGTTACAGGAGCAGTTACATCTTTTATAATTACATTTTGATTAGCAGTTGTTGTATTACCATTACCATCATTGAAAGTCCATGTTACTATAGTTGTTCCCTGAGTTGTGATAGGGAATACCGTGGTTGTTGTTCCAGTGATCGTTCCTGCACAATTGTCTGTTGTAGTTGGAGCTACTGGAGTTCCGTTACAACCATTGATAGTTACATCAGCCAAAGTAGGTGTTAGAGGTGCAGTAGAGTCTTTTACAGTAATTATTTGAGATTTAGAAGATTCGTTACCACAAGCATCTTTAGCTGTCCAAGTTCTGGTCAACGTATAGTTACTAGCAAAAACTTCACTAATACCAGATTTTATTTCGTTGTATGTTACTACTACCGGAGTAGCATTACAATTATCGGTAGCAGTTAAAATGGCTGCCACAGGTACGTTTGAACATTCTACTGTTATATTAGCAGGTGCTTCGCTCAATATTGGAGCAGTTTTGTCTTCAACACTAATAGTCTGTACATGAGTTGTAACATTATTACATAAATCAGTTGCGGTCCAAGTACGAGTCAGAGTATAAGCTCCGGCACAAGCACCATCAGTTTTCACTTCAGCAAAT
>NZ_VAHC01000011.1:0-5539 GCF_006386525.1 Flavobacterium sp. GSA192
TTTTCAGTTGATTAAAAAATACTTTCAAAATAGTTTCGAAAAGTTATTGTCAAAACGAATAAAGGTTCTACTTTTGCACCCGCAACAGCGCAGACGTTCTTTAAAATACTGACAAACATTAAATCTAAATTATAGATTTATTTCTAAAAAAAAAGGTTTAAAAAAGTTTGTGAGATTTAAAAACAGATGTTACATTTGCACCCCGCAAAAGCGACAAGTTATTTGAAAAGCTGGTAAGAAATTGAGAAGAAAAGAAGAGTAAGATTTTCTAAAAAAAACTTTAAAAATTTCTTGCGAGATTAAAAAGAAGTTGTACTTTTGCACCCGCTTCGAGAGACATGCTACGGTGTGAATAACGAAGAGAAAAAATAAGAAGAACACGTTCCTAGACATATTGAATTGACAGCCGTCCCGATTAATCGGGACAAAAGAATAAGAGTAATAGAATCGAGAGATTAGAATAAAACCACTAGAACTTCAGTCAAATAATAAATAGTCCGCCACGGCGGACAAACAATATACGATGAAGAGTTTGATCCTGGCTCAGGATGAACGCTAGCGGCAGGCTTAACACATGCAAGTCGAGGGGTATTGGTTTTCGGACCAAGAGACCGGCGCACGGGTGCGTAACGCGTATGCAATCTACCTTTCACAGAGGGATAGCCCAGAGAAATTTGGATTAATACCTCATAGTATAGCAGTTTCGCATGAAACCACTATTAAAGTTCCAACGGTGAAAGATGAGCATGCGTCCCATTAGCTAGATGGTAAGGTAACGGCTTACCATGGCAACGATGGGTAGGGGTCCTGAGAGGGAGATCCCCCACACTGGTACTGAGACACGGACCAGACTCCTACGGGAGGCAGCAGTGAGGAATATTGGTCAATGGACGCAAGTCTGAACCAGCCATGCCGCGTGCAGGATGACGGTCCTATGGATTGTAAACTGCTTTTGTACAGGAAGAAACACTCCTTCGTGAAGGAACTTGACGGTACTGTAAGAATAAGGATCGGCTAACTCCGTGCCAGCAGCCGCGGTAATACGGAGGATCCAAGCGTTATCCGGAATCATTGGGTTTAAAGGGTCCGTAGGCGGTTTAGTAAGTCAGTGGTGAAAGCCCATCGCTCAACGGTGGAACGGCCATTGATACTGCTAGACTTGAATTACTAGGAAGTAACTAGAATATGTAGTGTAGCGGTGAAATGCTTAGAGATTACATGGAATACCAATTGCGAAGGCAGGTTACTACTAGTTTATTGACGCTGATGGACGAAAGCGTGGGTAGCGAACAGGATTAGATACCCTGGTAGTCCACGCCGTAAACGATGGATACTAGCTGTTGGGAGCAATTTCAGTGGCTAAGCGAAAGTGATAAGTATCCCACCTGGGGAGTACGGGCGCAAGCCTGAAACTCAAAGGAATTGACGGGGGCCCGCACAAGCGGTGGAGCATGTGGTTTAATTCGATGATACGCGAGGAACCTTACCAAGGCTTAAATGTAGATTGACCGGTTTGGAAACAGACTTTTCGCAAGACAATTTACAAGGTGCTGCATGGTTGTCGTCAGCTCGTGCCGTGAGGTGTCAGGTTAAGTCCTATAACGAGCGCAACCCCTGTTGTTAGTTGCCATCGAGTCATGTCGGGAACTCTAACGAGACTGCCAGTGCAAACTGTGAGGAAGGTGGGGATGACGTCAAATCATCACGGCCCTTACGCCTTGGGCTACACACGTGCTACAATGGCCGGTACAGAGAGCAGCCACTGGGTGACCAGGAGCGAATCTACAAAGCCGGTCACAGTTCGGATCGGAGTCTGCAACTCGACTCCGTGAAGCTGGAATCGCTAGTAATCGGATATCAGCCATGATCCGGTGAATACGTTCCCGGGCCTTGTACACACCGCCCGTCAAGCCATGGAAGCTGGGGGTGCCTGAAGTCGGTGACCGCAAGGAGCTGCCTAGGGTAAAACTGGTAACTAGGGCTAAGTCGTAACAAGGTAGCCGTACCGGAAGGTGCGGCTGGAACACCTCCTTTCTAGAGCCTTAGTGTTAGCTATATGCACGCTAAGGAAAAAGACGAAAAGAACTATTGGTCATTAATATTGACATTTTATTACTCTTGCTGTTAATTTAAAAAAAAAGAATAAGAATTTAAGTAAAAAACAGAGTCTCGTAGCTCAGCTGGTTAGAGTACTACACTGATAATGTAGGGGTCGGCAGTTCGAGTCTGCCCGGGACTACAAAATTCAAGATTTTAGGATTTAGATTTTAGAATTAAGAAAAAAAAACTGAAAAACTTAAATAAGAAGGAAATTCTAGAAGTTGGAATTCACCAAAAGAAATTAGAAATTCGATTTAGAAATCTAAAATCTGAATTCAAAAATCTAAAATTGAAATTGGGGGATTAGCTCAGCTGGCTAGAGCGCCTGCCTTGCACGCAGGAGGTCAACGGTTCGACTCCGTTATTCTCCACAAAAAAGTACAAAGATATAAGTACAAAGTATCAAGACAATGTCTTAATACTTAATACAAAAATCTTAATACTTATTAAAGTTCATTGACATATTGAGATAAAAAATATTAAAAAGTAGAAAGCGTTTTCTATTATTTATAATAGGAAACAAATAAAACGGTCTTGTTTTAATTAACAAGATTGGTACAATAAGCAAAATAAGGGCGTATGGGGGATGCCTAGGCTCTCAGAGGCGATGAAAGGCGTGATAAGCTGCGAAAAGCTACGGGGATCTGCACACAAGATTTGATCCGTAGATACCTGAATGGGGCAACCCACTATGTTGAAGACATAGTACACCGATAGGTGGGCAAACCCGCTGAACTGAAACATCTAAGTAGGCGGAGGAGAAGAAAACAAAAGTGATTCCGTAAGTAGTGGCGAGCGAACGCGGATTAGCCCAAACCAATGTTGTTACGGCAATGTTGGGGTTGTAGGACCACGACATTTTATGCATGAAGAATTAGAATCTACTGGAAAGTAGAGCCAAAGAGAGTGATAGCCTCGTATAAGTAATGATTGTAATAGATAGTGGTATCCTGAGTAGGGCGGGGCACGTGAAACCCTGTCTGAATTTGGCGGGACCATCCGCTAAGGCTAAATACTCCTGAGAGACCGATAGTGAACCAGTACTGTGAAGGAAAGGTGAAAAGAACCGTGAATAACGGAGTGAAATAGATCCTGAAACCATACGCTTACAAGCGGTCGGAGCCCTTTTGTGGGGTGACGGCGTGCCTTTTGCATAATGAGCCTACGAGTTAACGTTGCTGGCAAGGATAAGTACTTCAGGTATGGATCCGTAGCGAAAGCGAGTCTGAATAGGGCGCTTTAGTCAGTAGTGTTAGACGCGAAACCGTGTGATCTACCCATGGGCAGGTTGAAGCTGTGGTAACACACAGTGGAGGACCGAACCGGTTGACGTTGAAAAGTCTTCGGATGACCTGTGGGTAGGGGTGAAAGGCCAATCAAACTCGGAAATAGCTCGTACTCCCCGAAATGCATTTAGGTGCAGCGCTAGATATAAGTTATATAGAGGTAGAGCTACTGATTGGATGCGGGGGCTTCACCGCCTACCAATTCCTGACAAACTCCGAATGCTATATAATGTTCTCTAGCAGTGAGGGCTTGGGTGCTAAGGTCCAAGTCCGAGAGGGAAAGAACCCAGACCATCAGCTAAGGTCCCCAAATATATGTTAAGTTGAAAGAACGCGGTTTGTCTGCCCAGACAGCTAGGATGTTGGCTTGGAAGCAGCCATTCATTTAAAGAGTGCGTAACAGCTCACTAGTCGAGCGGACGAGCATGGATAATAATCGGGCATAAACATATTACCGAAGCTATGGATTTTGCGCAAGCAAAGTGGTAGGGGAGCATTCCAGCAGGGTTGAAGGTGTATCGTAAGGTATGCTGGACTGGCTGGAAAAGAAAATGTAGGCATAAGTAACGATAATGCGGGCGAGAAACCCGCACACCGAAAGACTAAGGTTTCCACAGCTATGCTAATCAGCTGTGGGTTAGTCGGGACCTAAGGCGAACCCGAAAGGGACAGTCGATGGACCACGGGTTAATATTCCCGTACTACTGTTAACTGTGATGGGGTGACGGAGTGATGAAAGCGCCGCGAACTGACGGAATAGTTCGTTAAAGTACCTAGCTATATTCTCTATAGGCAAATCCGTAGAGAATGGTGAAATACGATAGTACACGGAGACTTCGGTTGAAGTGATAGTGCGCCTAAGGGCTTCCAAGAAAAACCTCTAAACTTCAGGTTAATAGTACCCGTACCGCAAACCGACACAGGTAGTCGAGATGAGAATTCTAAGGTGCTCGAGAGATTCATGGCTAAGGAATTAGGCAAAATAGACCCGTAACTTCGGGAGAAGGGTCGCCCGCCGTAAGGCGGGCCGCAGTGAAGAGGTCCAGGCGACTGTTTATCAAAAACACAGGGCTCTGCAAAATCGTAAGATGAAGTATAGGGCCTGACACCTGCCCGGTGCTGGAAGGTTAAGAGGAGATGTTATCTTCGGAGAAGCATTGAATTGAAGCCCCAGTAAACGGCGGCCGTAACTATAACGGTCCTAAGGTAGCGAAATTCCTTGTCGGGTAAGTTCCGACCTGCACGAATGGTGTAACGATCTGGACACTGTCTCAGCCATGAGCTCGGTGAAATTGTAGTAACGGTGAAGATGCCGTTTACCCGCAGTGGGACGAAAAGACCCTGTGCACCTTTACTATAGCTTAGTATTGACCTTGGATAAATGATGTGTAGGATAGGTTGGAGACTGTGAAGTGGCGTCGCCAGGCGTTGTGGAGTCATTGTTGAAATACAACCCTTTGTTTATCTGAGGCCTAACCCCCAACCGGGGGGACATTGCTTGGTGGGTAGTTTGACTGGGGTGGTCGCCTCCAAAAGAGTAACGGAGGCTTCTAAAGGTTCCCTCAGTACGCTTGGTAACCGTGCGAAGAGTGCAATGGCATAAGGGAGCTTGACTGAGAGACATACAGGTCGATCAGGTACGAAAGTAGAGCATAGTGATCCGGTGGTTCCGCATGGAAGGGCCATCGCTCAAAGGATAAAAGGTACGCCGGGGATAACAGGCTGATCTCCCCCAAGAGCTCATATCGACGGGGGGGTTTGGCACCTCGATGTCGGCTCGTCACATCCTGGGGCTGGAGAAGGTCCCAAGGGTTGGGCTGTTCGCCCATTAAAGTGGCACGCGAGCTGGGTTCAGAACGTCGTGAGACAGTTCGGTCTCTATCTACTGTGGGCGCAAGAAATTTGAGTGGATCTGATTCTAGTACGAGAGGACCGAATTGGACTAACCTCTAGTGTATCTGTTGTCACGCCAGTGGCACTGCAGAGTAGCTACGTTGGGAAGGGATAAGCGCTGAAAGCATATAAGCGCGAAACCCACCACAAGATGAGATTTCTTTTAAAGGTCGTGGGAGATGACCACGTTGATAGGCTATAGGTGTAAAGGCAGTAATGTCATAGCCGAGTAGTACTAATAACCTGTAAGCTTATGTACA
>NZ_VAHC01000012.1:0-2074 GCF_006386525.1 Flavobacterium sp. GSA192
ACAATCACTCCTGCTCAAACAGGGCTTGCTGCTGGTTTACATACTTTCACGGTAACGGATGCTAAAGGTTGTACTACAACTATTGATGTAACAATCACGGAACCAACAAACGCTTTATCTGCTTCTGCTTCTAATCAAGTAAATGTTTCTTGTAAAGGTGGTAACGATGGTTCGGTAGTTATTACGCCTGCTGGTGGGACTGCCGGATATACAATCACTCCTGCTCAAACAGGGCTTGCTGCTGGTTTACATACTTTCACGGTAACGGATGCTAAAGGTTGTACTACATCTATTGATGTAACTATAACAGAACCTACTAACGCTTTATCTGCTTCTGCTTCTAACCAAGTAAATGTTTCTTGTAAAGGTGGTAACGATGGTTCGGTAGTTATTACGCCTGCTGGTGGAACTGCCGGATACACAATCACTCCTGCTCAAACAGGACTTGCTGCTGGTTTACATACTTTCACGGTAACGGATGCTAAAGGTTGTACTACAACTATTGATGTAACAATCACGGAACCAACTAACGCTTTATCTGCAACTGCAGGATCTCAAGTAAATGTTTCTTGTAAAGGTGGTAACGATGGTTCGGTAGTTATTACGCCTGCTGGTGGGACTGCCGGATATACAATCACTCCTGCTCAAACAGGGCTTGCTGCTGGTTTACATACTTTCACGGTAACGGATGCTAAAGGTTGTACTACAACTATTGATGTAACAATTCTTGATGGTGATGGTACTCCTCCTGTAATTAGTCAATTACCTAGTGAAACGACAATTAATTGTCCTTCAAAACCTGAGTTTGCTCAAGCAACTGCTACAGACAATGTAGACACATCTGTTTCTTTGACTTTTGAAGATGTAACAACTCCAGGTCAATGTGCAGGATCTTATTCTGTAACAAGAACTTGGACAGCTATTGACGATTGTGGCAACACTGCAACAAAATCACAAAAAATTAATGTTCAGGATATCACTGCTCCTACTTTTACAGTTCCTGCTGATATTACTGTTAATGCTGGTGCAAATTGTGTTTCTAATTTAGATCCTACTACAACAGGTGCTGTAACTAATATTTCTGATGCTTGTGATCAAAACCCTACTGTTACTTATATTGACTCAAATTGTTTTGGAAATGATGCTAAGACTAATATTAATGCTGGAAACGGTAACTATTTCTACTTTAATGTAAATGGTTTTGACAACTTAACTGCAAAAGATATTGAAAAAGTTGCCCTTGCATTTGAGACCAATCAAGGAAAAGGAAGAGCTGAATTTACTTTGGTTGCACCTAGTGGACAAGCTGTTGTCTTAGTTGGGCCTTATTGTACAGGTGGTGCTTGTGAAGATGCTAATTCAAATGACCAAGAATTGTACTTACCTGTATTCTATCCAAATAGTTCAGGAAACCCACAATGGAATAACAACGATGTAATTTCTCAGGATATTCCTCAAAACTTTACACCAAATGGCGCATTGTCTTCTCCAAATGTAATTACTGGAGTTACAAGTTATGTCTCTAGTTTTGAAAACTTAACAGGTTCGATGAATGGAACCTGGTTTATATACTCTAAAAAACAAGCCAGCGTAAATGGAAGTATTCAATTCAACAGTATTTGTTTAACTCCGGCTACTGCTTGTACAAGCAACAAAGTAATAACCAGAACTTGGACAGTAACTGACCAATGTGGAAATGCTGCTTCTGCTACACAAACTATAAAAATCCAGGATGTTACTGCTCCTGTATTGAGTGAAGCTCCTGCTGATATAACTGTTGAATGCTCAGCTGTTCCAACTGCTGCTACTTTAACTGCAACTGATAATTGTGATGTAAATCCGGTAGTAACCTACAATGAAGTAAAATCTAATATCAGTGAAACTTGTGCAAGTAACTATACTTTGACCAGAACATGGACGGCTAAAGATGCTTGTGGTAATGAATCTTCTAAATCTCAAATAATTACTGTTGAAGACAAAACTAAACCTGTTTTTGTAGAAGCTTTACCTGCTAATGTAACTGTAGAATGTTCTGAAATTCCTCAGGCTGTTACTTTAACTGCTACTGATAATT
>NZ_VAHC01000013.1:0-1441 GCF_006386525.1 Flavobacterium sp. GSA192
ACAATGTCATTAAGTTAAGAGTTTTTTGCTGAATTAGCAAGTGTTTTTAATTGTTTTTTAATACTATTTTTCGTATTTTTATTATCAAATAATAACACCTGAATTTTGAAAAAAAACGAGTACTTTTATCTTCAATAAAATTAAAAATGAAATTTTTTCAGAAGAGTTTAAGTCGCATTTTAGAATATCTGATAAGTATTTCATTAGAAACAGAAAGCAACATTTTCCAATCATTTTACTCTTTATGTTAAACCTTCTGAGAAAAAGTTTATCACTTGAAATCGAAAATTTTGTTTCGTTTTTTAAACAGCAGTCTTTTCCTAAATTTACCAAAAGTGCCTTTGTTCAAGCTAGAAGAAAAATTAAACCTGAAGTTTTTAAACACTTGTCTTCTATGCTATTGGAAGAGTTTTATACCGATAACGATGATGCAATACATCTATGGAAAGGTTTTCGACTATTAGCGGTTGATAGCACCCGAATTACCTTGCCCATAACAACAGAACTAAAAGCGATATACGGCGTTACTAAAAATCAAACAGATTCGCATATTGTACAAGCTCGTTGTTCCGTTTTATTTGATGTTTTAAATAAATATGTTTTAGATGGAGTTTTGGCTACTCCAGAAATTGGCGAAAGAGATTTAGCCCTTGTGCATCTACATTGTTGCAATCCAAAAGATTTACTCATTTATGATAGGGGTTATCCTTCATACAATTTTATACACCAACATATTGAAAAGAATATCAACTTTTTAATGCGTGTAAAAACTACTTTTAGCCAAACGGTAATGGATTTTGTTGAAAGTAAAAAAGCGTCACAAATAGTAGAAATTTTTCCGGGCAAAAACACAAAACTCTCCGATAAACCTTATGGTAAAAACACTCCAATTGAAGTACGATTGGTTCGTGTAGAATTACCTAATGATAAAGTTGAAATCCTTATTACTTCATTGTTAGACTCTCAAGAATTTCCTTCAAATCTCTTTAAAAAATTGTACGCCAAACGATGGAAAATCGAAACGTTTTACGACGAACTAAAGAATAAATTAAAAATTGAACACTTTTCGGGTTATTCGAATCAAACCATACAACAAGATTTTTATGCCGCTTTATTTATTAGTAATGTACAAACTTTGATTGTGAGTGAATTAGAAGATGAAATCAATGAGAAAAGCACTAAAATATACACTTATAAAGTAAACAATAACTTATCCTATGGTTTTTTAAAAAATCGAATTGTTGAGCTTTTTTTAAATCAAGATTCGTGTCAAGAAACTATATTAGATGAATTAAAAGAATTATTCAAATCACATCTCGTTCCAATAAGACCAAATCGGTCATTTGAGAGAAAATCAGGTAAATACAGATCTAGAATAAAACCTAAAACAACTAAGAATCAAAAGGATACTATTTGATTTCGGCTTAACTTAATGACATTG
>NZ_VAHC01000014.1:0-777 GCF_006386525.1 Flavobacterium sp. GSA192
CTCTTCCCATCCCGAACAGAGTAGTTAAGCCCGCCTGCGCAGATGGTACTGCAGTTTTGTGGGAGAGTATGTCGTCGCCTTTCTTTGAAAACCCTATCCTAATCAGATAGGGTTTTTTGTTTTTATACTGTCCCGTCCTGATACAGAATGTTGACTATAATTACTTTAAATGGATTTTTTGGGATATTTACAAACTGAATTTATCGGGCATTCTGAACATTTGGGCTTCGGTCTGCATATTTCTCTTCCTAAGAATGAAATTACCATGCCGATTTCGTTCCAAATTTCTTTTGGTAAAACAGCCATTAATTGTTTTTCTGCTTTTAATCCGTCTTTTGTTGGATTAATTATTCCGATTCTTGGAACTACCCGGAGAACATGAAGGTCAGTCATGGTTGATTATTAAGACTTCGTAATTAGTTTAGCTTTCTTATAATGTATCTTTAAGATGATTTCTGTATAAGTGAGTTAATGTGTATTAATGTTGTTTTAAAGAAGTGTTTTTTGGATTTTGTGTTGGGTTTTAAGTTAAAAATCGAAATTAAAAGTTTTTTTTTTGTTCTTGGAAAAGCATGTTTGGAGTGATAAAAGGATTGAGATTGCTCTATTAATCGTAAATTACTTAAAAAACTCTATTTATAAAGATAAGATTTTCAGTTGATTAAAAAATACTTTCAAAATAGTTTCGAAAAGTTATTGTCAAAACGAATAAAGGTTCTACTTTTGCACCCGCAACAGCGCAGACGTTCTTTAAAATACTGACAAACATTAAATCTA